>DASYAI010000033.1:0-34517 GCA_036501425.1 Acidimicrobiales bacterium
ACGGGAAGTTGTCGTCCTTCGTCATGTGGGCGATCTGCGTGAAGGCGATATTGCCGAGGTTCTCGGAATCTCCCGCAGCACGGTGTCGAGCAGCTTGGCCGACGCCCATCACCGCCTTGGTCATCTCCTCGACGACGATGACGACTGAGAAAGGTCACTGATGTCCGAACTGAACCGCATGGCCCGACAGGCGCTTCTCGATCGTCCCCTCACCGAGGCGCCCGCCATCGAGGAACTGCGTGGGCGGAACCGCCGACGTCACCGTCGCCGCAGAACCGCGTGGGCCGGAGCCGCAGCAGCACTCGCGGTAGTGGTCGCGGTGCTGGTCACGCTGCTGCCGCCCGCCGGACCGCAGGCGGGACGGGCGGCCCGTCAAAACCTGGCCTCGTTCATTCAGGGGGCATCGCAGTCCCGAATTCCGTCCTCGAGGAAGTGGGCCTGCCGACCGGCGTCACGCCGCCGAATGCGCTCAGTGGTCAACCACCTCTCACCGAGAAGGGGAAGCCGGCCGTGGTGTACATCGGCGGTGAGTTCTGTCCCTACTGTGCCGTTCAACGCTGGGCGCTCGTCGTTGCCCTCTCTCGCTTCGGTACCTTCACGAACCTAGGCAAGACCATCTCTTCCTCCTCGACGGACGTCTTTCCGGGCCTGGAGAGCTGGTCCTTCCACGGATCGAGCTATTCGAGCCCCTACGTCACCTTCGACGCCGCTGAGATCTACTCCTCCACCTCCGTGACCACGTCCACGCCGAACGGATCTTCGAGCTTCTATGCCCCCCTCGACAAGCTGACCCCATTGGAAAGCCAGGTGTTCCACCGGTACGACCCCGACCACGGGTTGGCCTTCGTCGACATCGGCAACCAGGCGACCTGGGTGGGCGCGGCCTACAGCCCGTCAATCTTGGAGGGTCTGAGCCTCGACGAGATCGCCGCGAACCTGAGCCATCCGTCCAGCCCGGTCGCACAGGCCATCGACGGGACTGCCAACTACATGATCGCGAGCATCTGCCACCAGATCGCACGGCGAGGCGTCGCACTGTGCTCCAATGTCCATGGAAGTCGGTGACACACGGCTGCCCACTGCTTTCAGCCGGCTTGTCCTTGACTCCGCTGCCCCCGGAGCAGGCAGCAGTGAGAAGGCCTAACGTCCAGCGGCATGTCCTCTGGCGCGCCCCGGTTCGAGACCCGAACGGTGGTCGCCTGCACGCAGTGCGCCACGCACTGGTACGCCGGCCTCGAGGCATCCCAGTGTGCCCACGACGACCACGACCACGTCACGTACGACGTGCACGTCCATCGTGAGCTGGTCGATCTGCCGGGCGGCGGCGTCACCGCGTGCTCCTTCGACGTTGCGGACCCCTACGCCCGGCCCCGGCAGCCCGGCTACGGGCTCTACCTCGACCCCCGGTGGCAGCCGCCGTGGCCCCACGACCACCTCGACTGGCCCGACTTCGGGATGCCTGAGGATCCGGCCCCGGTCGTCGCGGCCCTCGGGTCGCTGCTCGAGCGCGCCCGGCGGGGCGAGTGCCCCGAGGTCGGATGCCTCGGTGGCCACGGCCGCACCGGCACGGCCCTGGCCTGCCTGGCTGTCCTGAGCGGGGTGCCCCCCGACGAGGCGGTCGGGTGGATCCGCGCCCGCTACTGCCCGAGCGCGGTGGAAACGGCCGACCAGGAGGCGTTCGTGCTTCGGTTCCCCGGCCGGTGGTGAGGCCGGCGGTCAGTACTGCGGCCGCCCCTCAGCGTCCCCGGTAGCCCGCCGGGTCAGGCGTGCGCCTGGCAGGTGCGTACGGTCGGAAGGGCGCTGAGCCGTTCCTCGCCGATCTCGGCGGCGCAGCGCTCACAGCGCGCATAGGACCCGGCGGCGAGCCGCTTCAGGGCGGCGTCCACCCCGTCGAGCACGGACTCCGCCGAATCGAGCAGCTCGCGGTAGTCCTGGCTCTGGCTCACCGAGCCCGGTGTCGGCCCGAGGTGCCCGGCGAGCTCCGGCAGGCGGGGCTGGATCGGGCGCTCGTCGCTTTCGTCCACCACCCCGAGCGTACCGGCCCTGGGCCGACCCGGCGAGCGCCTTCGACGCCTCGGATGGTCCCGAGGTCCGAACCGAGCAACGGTCCCTCGTTTCCGGGCATCTCCAGATGAGTCGACGCCCCCTCGCCGGACCGCCGAGAACGTCTCGAGCGGGCCGTCAGCCCGCGATGCCGATGCCCTTTACCCTGAGAAACTCCTCGATCCCGTGACGGCCGCCCTCCTTGCCCAGCCCGCTCAGACCGACACCACCGAACGGCCGGTTCACGAACAGATTGGATGCGCCGTTGATCATGACCTCCCCGGTGACCAGTTCATCTGCGACTCGAAGCGCTCGTCTCAGATCGGCGGTCTGCACGTACCCGGACAGACCGTACTCGGTGGAATTGGCAATCCGGACCGCGTCCTCTTCGGTCTCGAACGGCGTGACCGCGAGCACGGGCCCGAACACCTCGTTCTGGGCCAGCTCGGACTGCGGATCGACGTCGGCGAACACGGTCGGCTCGATGTAGAAGCCGTCCGCGAGGTCGCCTCCGATGCGCTTCCCGCCCGCCACGAGACGAGCGCCGTCAGCCTCGGCCCGACCGATCATGGCGAGGATGCGATGGAGGGCCGCCTCGTTCACGACCGGACCGGCGACGACACCCGGCGTGAAAGGGTCACCGACCACGAAGGAGCGTGCAACCGCGGCGACGCGCTCGACCACCTCGTCGTAGACCGTGCTCTGGACGAGCATGCGGCTTGGAAACGCGCAGCCCTGTCCCGACATCACACCGCAGGCCATCATCGTGCCGCGGGCGCACGCGGCGTCCAGATCGGCGTCATCGAAGACGATGTTGGCCGACTTGCCCCCGAGCTCGAGGACCACCGGTTTCATCGACTCGGCGCACGCGTGAAGTATCCGTCGGGCCGTGGCCGGGCCTCCGGTGAAGGTCACCTTCTTGACCAGCGGATGGCCCACGAGGGCCTCCCCCGCCTCGGGTGCTCCGGGCAGGATGTTGATCACGCCCGGTGGGAACCCTGCCTCGGCCACGATGTCCGCAAACAGCTCACCGGTGAACGGCGTGACCTCCGACGGCTTGACGACGACGGTATTGCCCGCCGCGACGGCCGCGGGGACCTTCATGGCGAGCGAGATCAGCGGGCCGTTCCAGGTGATGATGATCCCGATCACCCCGTAGGGCTGCCCCACCGTGTAGCTGAATCCACCGCTGTCGGCGATGGAGCCGACGACGTCGCTCGAGAGCTTGTCCGCCCATCCGGCGTAGTAGCGAGTCCATTCGGCCGAAATGCCCGACATCCCACCTTCGGCATTGGGCATCCCGTTGTCGAGGGTACCGAGCCGCGCGAACTCAGTTGCCCGATCCTCGATCAAGTCGGCGAGCCGCAGCAGCAACTGCCGTCGCTTGGCGGGAGCGGTCCGGCGCCACTCCTCGAACGCATCGTGTGCCACCCGGACCGCCCGCTCGACCTCGGTCGCGCCGGCCAGCGGGATCGTCGCGTCGACCTTGCCGTCGCATGGGTTCACGTGCCCGTGCGTCCCTCCAGAGCCGCTCGAGAGGGACTCGCCACCGATGCGCAGGTGCACGGACGGCGGTTGTCGATCGACATGGCTGGTGCTGGTATCCATGGGCCCCTCCTCAGGCGCACGCGCAGACCGAACGCCCGCACGATCCTCGCAACTTGTCATCCCCTCGACCCACAACTCACCCCCGGTCGCGGGCCCGGTCATCGCGAGAAACGGACCCGAGCCCCGTGGCCCGAGGTACGTGACGGCTATCCGGGAAGAGCGGGACCGCGTCGGCACGTCTCTCCATCTTGGTCGTGGCTCGTTGCCAGAGGGCCGCCTACTCCGTGCCCTCGAGCGGCGGCCGACCAACGTGGGGGAACAGCTCCAAGAACGCACCCTGGGTGATCCGGTAGCGCACCTCGGGTGTCTGGTCATCGAAGAGCTCGTGCAGCGTCTTCTGAGTGTGACCGAAGGTTCCCTCGATATGCGGATAGTCGCTCCCCCAGCACACGTTGGGGTAGCCCATGGCGCTGACGGTCAGAACCGCGGTCGGGTCGTGCTGGAACGACGCATACACCTGAGAGCGCAAGATCTCCGAGGGCATTCTCGTCAGACGATCACGAACGAACTCGCTGTGCTGCCGGAACGCCTCGTCCAGCCGGTCGCCGATGAATGGCAACCACGATGCGCCCGCCTCGGAGATCAAGAGCTTGAGCGTCGGTCGCTTGTCGAGGATCCCCGACGCCACCATCGATGCGGCCATGTCCATTCCTCCGTAGCATGCGTATAGGTAGTTCATGGTGCCTGCACCCGGACCGTGGTGATGAATCGGGTCTTCGCCCACCGGGGGTCCCGTATGAACCGCAAGGACCATGTTCGTCGCCTCCGCGACGTCCCAGAGCGGGTCCCAGTACGGGCGGTTGAAGTCGGGCACACCCTTGGGCGAGCCCGGTGGCAGGCCCAGTGCCTTCAGACCGAGCGCAGCAGCACGCTCCACCTCGGCGACCGCGTCATCGATGTCGAGTGACGAGATCTGCGCTGGCATCACGTGACGAATGCTTCGATGCTGCACCTCGGCTGACCAGTCGTTCACCACCTTCAGCGCCTCCCGGATCAGCGCCGGATCGGTGATCATCGAATTCCAGAAGCCCACCGACGCATAGATCACCTCGCCCCAGATGCCCTCGTCATCGAGATCCTTGCGTCGGATCGTGAAGTCGGCGGCGCCCGGAGCCTGCAACGCCTCGGACAGCGTCCGGCCCTTGGCGCCCTTGACGACGCCGATCCTGGGCATCGGACGCTCGAAGGACTTGCCGTCGACGTAGACCGTCTCGAACGTGCCGTCCTCGGACTTCACGGACCGAGGCATGCGCTCGCGCAGGGCTGGCGGGAGGGCATCGAAGAGGTCCGGCGGCTCGTTGTAGTGCGAATCGCCCGAGTTGCTCCAGATCTTCATAGTGCCCCCCCAGGTTCACCGTCGATCCACCTGTCGGTTCAAATTGCACCCAGACTAGCTCGGCTCCGGCCCACATTGAAAGCGTCAATTGCATTATCGTGTTCACCACTCTCAGCGGAGTGCCCATATACCCGGCCAGCAGGGCCGCCCCGCCCCGCCCGACCGAGCTCCGGTCGATGCCGGGCGCCAGGACGGCCGCTCGTTGCGGTCCTGGGATTGCGATCCTGGGACCGCCGGGCAAACATCAGCCTCCAGGTATTCCACCCTCGCGCAGGTCGGCGATCGCTCCGTCGGCGTAACCCAATTCCCGGAGCACGCGGTCGGTGTCCCGCCCAAGCAGCGGAGCACCTCTGGACACGCCCGGCGTTGGAAGAGCGCCACCAGCGGCTTCATCCGCACGTACTCGCCGATCACCGGGTGCTCAAGCGAGACCAGCAGGTCCAGCTGACGGGCGAGCGCCTCATCGACTTCCATGATGCACGCCTCGGGAAGCCCGTCCGCGACTGCGACACACGCCACGTCGAGCCTGCGAGGGTCGATTCCCACATCTCCGCTGTGCGGCTACGGAGCCGCTCGGAAAGGACCGCCGGCAGCTCCCCGGCGCGGGCTACTCGCGACTCTTCGGTCGCGAACCGCCTGTACCCTCGATCCCGACGGCCCCTGCAAGCGCTGCCCAGTCCCGGTCACAGGGCGCGGCAAGGAAGGTCCAACCGTCCGACGCCTCGTAGAGCCTGTCGAGCGGGCCGAAACCTTGCAGACCAAGGTCTAAGGTGGGCGCCGCTCTTCGTCCTTCGTATTCGATCGTGTCGTCGGACAGCACATGCGTCATCGTGCTCAGCATTGTCGTGAGCATCGCCTGACCGGGGGCGACTCTTCGCTTGGACCGCAAGCCGAGCAGCATTCCAATGGCAACCAGCACCGATGAGCTCGCATCGGGATTGTTGCCGCTCATCGCCGCCCCTCCCATGCGGAGGGAGAGATCCTTCACCTCGTCGAGCGTGAGGTCGTCACGTTGGACCAATGTGTCCCCCGAATTGCAGCCGGGCTGCCCTGCACCTGCCCCGATCGTCGGAGCGTACGCGGGGCGCCGCCCATAGGGGCCATCGACGCCGAACCCGGGCGCGTTCAGGTAGACCAGGTCAGGGTTTATGGCCAGGAGCGACTCCTCGTCGTAACCGAGCCGCTCCGCGACCCCGGCCCGGAACGATCGCAGCACGGCGTCGGCCCGGCGGGCGAGCTCGCGGACGATCTCGCGCCCCTCGGGCGCATGAAGATCGATCGCTACGCTCTCTTTTCCTGACAATACCTTGACTCCGCCGACCTCCGGGAAGGGCATGATCGTACGCATGGGATCGCCGTCGAGCTGCTCGACCTTGGTCACTCGGGCGCCGAGATCGGCACGAATGGTCGCCCCGAACGGCCCGGCGTAGAACGTGCCCGGCCAGACCCCGCAGGTGGATCTGGCGCTCGGCGCTCAGGCCGCTGAAACGCGCACACCGGGCCGGCGGAAGGCGTCCTATATTGACCCGATGACGGCGGCCTCCGGATCGGCGCAGCCCACAGCCGGATCGGCCCAGCCCACGGCCGGAGCCATACAAGCGGCGACGGCACCCCTGGCCGAGCTGGTCGGGGCCGCGCTCGGGGTGACCTGCGCCGACGGCATCGAGCGGCCCTATCGCGACCTCGACTGCGCAGCCTCGACACCGGCGATGCGCTCGGTGACCGACGCGGTGCGCGACTTCCTGCCCCTCTACTCGAGCGTCCACCGCGGCGCGGGCTACAAATCGCGGCGCTCCACTGCCGCCTACGAGGACGCGCGCGCTGCCGTCCTGGCCTTCGCCGGTCGAGCCGGCGGCCCGGCGCCAGACGACGACATCGCCATCATCTGCCGCAACACCACCGAGGCGCTCAACCACCTGGCCTACCGCCTGCGGCTCGGCCCCGACGACGTCGTCCTGACCTCGGTCGTGGAGCACCACGCCAACCTCCTGCCCTGGACCCGAGCCGCCCAGGTGCGCTGGATCGAATGCGATGACCGGGGCACCTTCGACCTGACGGACGTGGTGGCCGCCATGGACCGCGGACCCGCACCGGCCGTCGTGAGCCTGACCGGGGCGTCCAACGTGACCGGTTGGCTGCCCCCGGTCGAGGAGATCTGCCTGGCCGCCCACGAGCGGGGCATCCCGGTCGTGCTGGACGCCGCCCAGCTGGCCCCCCACCGCCCCCTACCCGACGGACCCGACTTCGTCGCCTTCAGCGGCCACAAGCTCTACGCGCCCTTCGGCGCCGGGGCGCTGATCGGGCCCCGGGCGTCGTTCGAGTCCGGCGACCCGTTCCTGGCCGGGGGCGGCGCGGTCGACCTCGTCGACCTCGACGAGGTCCTGTGGACCGCGCCTCCCGAACGAGAGGAGGCCGGATCCCCCAACGTGGTGGGCGCCATCGCCCTGGCGGCGTCGCTGCGCGAGCTCGGTCGCATCGGGTGGGCGGCGATCGAGGCGCACGAGCGCGCCCTTTCCCGACGGCTACGAGCCGGGCTGGCCTCGATCGAGGGCGTGACCCTCCTCGGGCCGCCTGTCGGCGTCGAGACGTTGGCCGTCGGGACCTTCACCGTGCATGGCATGCACCACGCGCTGGTCGCCGCCCGGCTGGGCGTCGAGTTCGCCATCGGCGTTCGGCACGGCTGCTTCTGTGCCCATCCCTACCTGTTGCGCTTGCTCGGCGTGGGGCCCGACGAGCAGACCGCCGCCCGCGAGGCGGTCATCGGCCACGACCGGCGATCGATCCCCGGCGCCGTGCGGGCCAGCTGCGGGCTCGGGACCACCACCGACGACGTCGAGGCGCTGCTCGAGGCGGTGGCCGAGCTGGCGGCGGGCGCTCCGCCACCGATCGAGTACCACCAGGACCCGACGACCGGCGACTTCGAGCCGGTGCGCCCGGTCACCGGGTGGCCCGGTTCGGGCGACGGGCCGGGATCGCCCTGCGCCATCGGGTGAGCTCGGCCGGCGGCGGTCCCAGACGTGCCGCCGGCGCGTCGAGCGGGCCGGTGCGGGGCTCAGGGGGATCTAGGAAGCGCCAGCCGGGTCCCGCCCCTGCTGCTGGGATGGTCGGCGATCCCGAGCACCGGGACGTCGACCGCTTCGTGCGGGTAGTGCGGCTCGACGGTCCCGCCGACGGGCACCTCGACCACCCGCACCTCCGGGCGCAGCGGCACCAGCCCGGCGAGCAGGTCACCGCCGGCATCGATGACCACCGACTCGCCGCTGTAGCGCCGGCCGGACTCGTCACCCACCCGGTTCACGTAGACGTGCGGGGTCCGGTTCTCCACCGCCCGGGCCCGCACGAACATCGCCCGCTCCGCCGCGTCGGCGTCCTCGGTCGCGCCCAGCGTCACCAGCAGCTCGCACCCTGCACGCGCCACGCCGCGGGTGGACTCGGGGAACGACAGGTCGGCGGCCATCATCGGCGCCACCCGGACCCCGGCCAGGGGCACCACCACGAACGACGACCCCGGAGCGAGGTAACGGTGCTCCTCGGGCGCCAGGTGGACCTTGCGGTAGACGCCGGCGACGTCGCCCTCCTCGTCCACGCACAGGGCGGCATCGCAGGGGAACCCGGCCGAGCGCTCGACCATCCCGACGACGACGGCGGTGTGCGTCCGGCGGGCCGCCTCGCGGATGCGCTGCACCGCACGCGAGCTGGTGGTCACCGCGCTCTCGAGCGCCAAGTGCAACGAGTTGCCGCTCAGGTACAGCTCGGGGAAGACGGCCAGCTCGGCCTCGGGATGCTCGGTCAGGAGCTCGCCGATCCGGTGGGCGCTCGTGAGGACGTCGTTGGTGGACGGCGGGAGCTGCGCCAGCAGGACCGCCACCGAATGCTCACGTTCGGGGTGCTCGGGTCCCACTCCTTGCGAAGCGTAGGGGCCGGCCCGGCCGCGATCGGGGACCCAGGGTCCACCACTCGCGCGGGGCCCGAGGATAAGGGCCCACTCCTAGACGGAAGTCCGGTCCACCTCGGAACGGCCGACGAGCCCGGCGGTCCACCCCGGAACGGCCGACGAGCCCGGCGGTCGAGCTCGGCCGACGAGGCCCACAGTCGCGGCCCCCGACATCAGCTCTTCAGGGCGGACGGCGGGATCTTGACGCTCTTCCCGCATACCGGCTTGCCCCCGTTGACGACGACGAACTTCGAACCCTTCAGCTGGACGAAGTACTCGCACGAGGATTTGGGCAGCATCGCCGCCGTGCCGAAGTGCTCGAAGGTCGTCGGCTCTGGAAGGATGCCGCCGGCGGTGTAGCCGCCCACTTGACGCAGGTTCTTGATGAATGAGGCCTGGCTCGGGTTCGCACCGGCGTGCTCGAGCCCGTAGATCATGAGGTCGGCCGACAGATAGCCGCTATACAAGCCCAGGTCGGGGATCCCCGTGAAGCCGTGGTCGTACTTCTTCAACGCGGCCAGCATGGTCTCGGTCGCCGCGTCCGGCGACGTGAAGTTGATCACCGTCCCGAAATAGTCACCGTCGATCGCCGCCCGGGCCGTGGCGCTGTCGAGCACGTTGTTGTCGTAGCCCTCGCTCATCACCTGTGCCTTCATCGGCACGCCAGCGTTCTTGACGGCCTGGCCGAGTGCGATGTCCGACGCGTCCTCGAACAAGGTCTCGTAGCCGTTGCAGCCGTCGGCCTTCAACCGCAGCACGGTGGTGGTGAAGTCCACGCCCCCGAACGGTATGGAGAGATCTTCGTCGCAGTTGGCGATACCAAGCAGCTTGTCCTCGTACACCGCTTCCTCGACACCTTGGGTGGCCGACGGGGAGATGCCGTACCCGAGGACACCGGCCTTGGTCACCCCGCGGTCCTTGAAGAACTGGGCCAGGAGGGTGCTCCCGTAGTAGTAGCCGCCGAGCGGCGTGTACGAGGTGGGGACGACATCGAACATGTTGGTGTTCGGCTGCTCGAGCCATTCGGGCCCGTCGATTCCATAGCCGGTCACCGGCACTCCCGCCTGCTGGGCGAACTTGGCTCCGCCGAAGAAGAAGGCGCTGTCCTCGACGATCCCGAAGACATGATGGTTGGAGATGAGGTCCTGCACCGCCGTCGCGGTGCCCGAGGTGCTCGAGGTGCTGTCGACCGCCACGAGCTCGAGCTTGCGACCGTCGACCCCTCCATGGGCGTTCTGGAGGTCGATCCGCGCCTGCGCCCCACCGGTTCCGTCGGCGAAGGTCGACGCGGAGACGCCGGTCTGGTCACCGATGTAGCCCAGAATGATGGGCGCCTTGCTCGTAGCAGCGGAGGCGCTCGGGGTATCGGCTGCCAGAAGGCCGGGAACCCCGAGACAGAGCCCCAGCCCCAGGCACATGAACCGGGAGGTGATCGATCCTCGCATGACGGTGCTGACCATTGCCCCCCCCTGGCGTGAGCAGCCGCAGAGACGTCGACTGCGCTGTTGCCATCATAACGAGAGCGGAACATCGCATTCAATCCCGAAAACCAAACTTTCGGTTGTACGTCGGGGCTCGGAGATGTCGTCGCCGTCGGCCTTCCCCGGCCGGGCGGAGACTCACCGCCGACCAGTGGGCCGCTCGGGCGGGACGGGTCGAATGGTTCGTCCGGCTCCGCTCCCGCTCGGGGCCGAAGGCGTCAGGCGGGGCGCCAACGCGGAATGACGGTCCGTTCGTTGACGTGGTCCCAGACGACCCGCACGGGCATCCCGATCGCCACCAGGCCAGGCTCGCAGTCCACGACGTTCGAGACGAACCGGCAGCCCGGTGCGCCGTCCGCCTCAATGACCGCGGGCACGTAGGGAATGTGGTCCGCCATGTCGGGCCGCAACGGATGGCGGACCACGATGAAACTGTAGAGCGTGCCGGTCCCCGGCAACGGCAGCCACTCGAGCGCCTGCGCACGGCATCGGTGGCAGAACCGGTGAGGAGGGAGGCGGAACGTCCCACATGCTGCACAACGGGGGGCGGTGAGCTCTTCGCGCAGCGTGGCCTGCCAGAACGGCGCCGTGTACTCGTCGGCGTGGGGATCATCGACGAGCGGCGGCGGGGCGTAGGCGAACTGGGTCATCGCCGATCCCTGGCGAAGATGGTGGCGCTCATCGGGATCGCTGCCGGGCCGCCGGTCGACAGCGAGAGCTCACACCCCTCTACTTGGTTCACTGCGGTCCCCCTGACCTGCTCGACCGCCTCTTTCACGTGGGTCATACCGATGATGTAGGCCTCCGACAGGTTGCCCCCATGGGTGTTCACCGGGATCTTGCCGGTCGGCCATCGGACATTGCCTTCCTCGACGAAGCGGCCACCCTCCCCTACCGGGCAGAAGCCATAGTCTTCGATCTGCATCAGCACCATGGGTGAGAAGTGGTCGTAGAGCAGCGCCACGTCGATGTCCTCGGCTCCCACCCCCGCCATCGCGTAGACCTGGCGCGCCACCGCCCGGTGGCCTGACGACGCGAAGGTCTCGTCGGGCTGCTGAAACCACCCGAGCAGGTTGTGCGCGTCCCACGACCCGCCCATGGCGGAGCCGAGGATCACCGCCGGGGGCTGCCGGAGGTCTCGGGCGCGGTCAATGGACGTGGTCACCACCGCCACTGCGCCGTCGCTCTCCATGGTGTAGTCGTAGAGGCTGAGCGGATCCGAGATCATCCGTGCGTTGAAGTAGTCGTCGAGGGTCAGCGGTTCGGTGAACAGCGAGGTCGGTCGTCGCAGGGCGTTGTTGCGTTGCGAGATGCAGATCTCGGCGAACGCCTCGCGTCGGGTCCCGTACTGGTACATGTGGCGCTGGGTGAGCATCGCGAAGTTGTGGCCCGGCGACGCGATCCCTGCCGGGGCCGTGAAGGCCCATTCGGGCGGGACCCCTCCGCCGGGGCCGTAGGCACCGCCGCCACCGCCGCCGGCCGGCGCGGACGTGCTCGAGCCGCCGAGGCGACGGGAGCTCTGCTGGAGCGTCATGAGGCTGACGACCACGTTCGCCAGGCCGGCGTGGATGGCGGCCGCCGCCATCCCGACGCTTCCCGAAGCGCCGCCCCCGCCCGAGGTCAAGGTGGCGGCGAAGCGGACCTCGGGGATCCCGAGCACACCGGACAGGTTGCCCGGATCGAGGGAGCCCGCATACAGGGAGAACCCGTCCACCTCCTCCACCTCGAGGCCGGCGTCGTCGCAGGCGGCGAAGATCGCTTTGGCGGCCATCTCGAGGGGGGTCTGCGGCAGGGACCGGCCACGCCGGTAGTACGGGGTCGAGCCGACGCCTACGACGGCCGCCTTCCCTCTCATCGACATCGGCTCTCCCTCCCCATCGCCCCCTGGGCTCCGCCAGCCCCGGCCCACGGAGCTCCCCTGCTCGCCATAGGGCGGAACCCCGCCGGTCGGCGAAGGACCTCCCGAGGAGTCCCTCGACCGGCGGGCGGGGCCACTCCGACAGCTACGGGATGAGCATACCCGATGCTGCAATCATCATTTTCGGTGACCGGCCCCGGAGCGCCCGCATCGCCCAACGTCGACGACGACCCGACGCTCGGGCGCCCCACGGCGGCGAGGAGACGGTCAGGACGTCCCGAGCGCCGGCAGGCAGAACCGCATCACGATCTCCCTCGCATCGCCGTCGTCCTCGGCTCCCATCACCTCGAACGAGTGCAAAAACGCGCTGATGATCGAGCGGATCACGACCGCGTCCTGCTCGGGGCGCGCCGCGGGCAGGGTCCCGTCGGCCTTCCCCGCTGCGAGGATCTCCACCAACGGCTCCTGCATGCGCTCGAAGATCCGGGCAACCCGCTCGGGGAACTGCCCGCGGAGGCGGGCGAGCTCGTGGTCGAACAACGCATAGCGGGAAGCTCTTTTGGGATGGGTGACGATGCCGATCTGCCAATCCACCCATCGCTCGAACCGCTCGCGGGCGGTCGCGGCCCGGTCCGACACCCGGCGGACGTCGGAGAGGAACATCTCTGCGTCGAACTCGAACATGTAGAGAACGAGCTCGTCCTTGGACGAGAAGTGTCGATAGAAGGCCCTCGTCCCGAGACCGGACTCCTCCAAGACCTCGGCGACCGTCACCTCACCCCGGCGGCGATGTACCCGATGCGCCGCCTCGATCAACGCCACCACCTCGCCCTGGTACCGCGATCGCTTGGTGGCGAGCGTACCCTCCACCACACGGCCGCCAACGTCGGACAGCATCGACGACCTGGGGCGACTCATCGCGACATGGTATCTCGGCGCCCGATCCGGCCCACACACCTCGACCGGCGGAATAGCGGAGCACCGATGGGCACGCCCCGGGTTCTGCCGGAGCGATCCGGCGCACGCGACTGGGCCCACTCGCCGAGCTAGGTGCCCGACGGCGCTACCGGGTCGGAGCTGGGGCTCGGTGCCCTGGTCAGCGTCAGCTCGAAGACGTCCGCCCGAAGGCGATCACCGTTGCGATGACGCCGGTGCCGTCCCTCGTTCACGTCGACGTCCGCCACCGTGATCGCGCAGCCCTGCCGAGGGGCCCGAGCCCGAGGGTCGCCGTCCGGTGCCACGATCGTCGTGCCCCCGCCGGCCGGCCCGGGGCGCCGGCCGCCGTACAGTGCCGACCGACCCGGGACGCTCGGGGGGACGTCAGCCGGCCGCAGGTACTGCCCCACCCCGACGACGAAGACGCTCCCCTCCCATGCGAGGTGCTCGAGCGTCGCCGGCCAGCTTCCACCCGAGAGGTCCCAGGCCGGCACGAGCACCAGGTCCACGTGGTGGGCGTAGAGCCATGCCCGGGCCAGTGGCATGAGGGCCTCGCGGTGGGCGAGCGTCCCGAGGCGGCCGAACGGGGTCTCGACCACCTCCATCCTCGAGCCGTCCCCGGCGCGCCACACCATCCGCTCGCCCCCACCCGGCACGAGGTTGCGATGGGCCGAAAGGAGCGCCCCGTCCGGGCCGAAGAGCAGCTGGGTGGCGAACAGCGCCGGTCCGTCGGGCTCCCGTTCGTTGATGCCGATCGAGAGGTACACGTGGTGTCGCCGGGCCGCGAGCCCGAGGATCTGGGTAGTAGCCGAGCCGACGACGACCGCGCTGTCGAACAACGCCGCGAGGAGGGCGGCGGCGTGGTCACCGTCGGGCGGCGTGCGGCCGACCCAGTCCGGATAGCCCGAGATGAACGCTTCTGGGAAGGCGACGAGCTGCGCACCGAGGCCAGCTGCCTGTTCCACCAGGGCCAGCGCCTTGTCGAGCGTTGCGTCCCGGTCCAGCAGGACCGGAGCGTCTTGGATCGCCGCGATGCGCACCGGAGCGACCCGACGGCCGACGGTCATCGGGTTACTGGCCGCCGACCCCTTCGAGCGAGTGCCGGCGGGCAGCCGCGGCAGGCGGGCAAGCTCCTTGCCGGCCCCGGGCGCCACCAACGCCGCCGCGGCATCCAGGTCCGCCGATGCGATGAGCTCGCGCACGACGGACGAAGAGATGTCGGGAGGTGGCGGATCGGCCGGAGCAAACACGGTCGGTACGCCCTCGGAGATGAACTTGTTGAGGACTGCCAGCTGCCGCTCGAGGTCCTGGTCCTTGTGGGCGGAGCGCACGATCACCGCGGCACCCACCTGGCGGGCCAGCTCGCCCGTCAGCCCGCCGGACACCACGCAACGCACATTGGGCAGGTGCCCGACCGACAGCTCGACCAGCCGGGCGCGATCGGCAGGCGCGAACATCCCCGAGGGCTTCTCAGGGTTGCCCAGGATCCCCACGACCACCTCGTCGTAGGACTGGGCTGCCCATTCGACGACCCCGAGATGCCCCAGATGGAACGGATCGAAGGATCCCGGAAACAGCGCCACCGCCATACCCAAGTATTAGTCCGCCCGGCCTCGATCGGCTGCCGGCGGGCGACGGGGGTAGGCGTCCTCCGGCCGACAGATACAGTGCCTGCTCGATGGCCTCCACCGGCCCACCCCCCAACGAGGCGCGCTTCCCGGACCCGCCCCGGGACCCGGCTCGGTCGACGCCGCCCCGTCGGCCCGCTTCAGTGCGCCGGACGAGCCACATCAACATGGTGTGGCCGAGCGGCCGCGACGGTGACTTGGAGCTCCGCGGACGGAGCCGCGACCTCCTCACTTCGCAGTCGGGCGAACCCATCGTGACGGCAGAGGCCTCCATGACCGTCGGCGTGGCCGAAGGTCGCCTCATCCGATCGTTGGTCACCGATCCGGGCCGCCCGACCCTCGCCGGTCTGGTCGGTGCTCGCGGGGGTGGCGGGTACCGCAAGGCGTTGGACGTGGCCCTGCCGGGCGAGAGAAGCGCCGGCACGCCGCTCTACTACTTGCTCGACGACGTTGCCGGATGCACGCTCATCGCCGGGTTCGCGTGGACCCGGCACGGCCGGTCCATCGGTCCGGGCCACACGGGACAAGGAGGCCCGGTCAACCGCCGGCTCCCCGTTGCAGGGCGGGTGTGCGCGGGGTTGGGACCCGGCTCGATCTCCTTCGTCCGTCTCGAACGCGACGGCGAGATGGGCCACAACCTCACCCCCGCAGTGGAGGTCGCCGAGCCGACCGATCCTTGGAGCTGGCACGCCATCGAACCCGCACCGGCGGTCTGCATGCGAAGGCGGCGCCGGGTCGACGTGGCCGCCATCGGCGACCAGATCCGGGTCGACGCGATGTTCCGCGATGCCTGCTGGGATCCTGACGGGACCGAGGAGTCACTCCACGAGTACAGCCTGGAGGCGACCGTGGACGCGGCGACGATGGTCCTGAGCGACATCGCCGTTCGCGCCCGGTCCCTACCGTTCCCGGACTGCCAGTCGGCCGGCAGCTACGTCAACAAGCTTGTCGGGACACCAATGGCCGAGCTGCGAACCAAGGTGATCGAGATCCTCGCCGGACCCGAGTGCTGCACGCACCTGAACGACATGCTCCGCGCGTTGGCCGAAGTCCCGGTGCTCGCGGCGCAGATCGCCTGACCGGACCCTCGCCGAACTCGTCCCGTCGCCGGCGCCCGCCGCACCGCCGGCGGCGGCGGCGGCGCAACAGAGGGATCGCACTGCGGCGATCGACGCGGGCAGGCGCCTGGATCACTCCCGAGGACCCCGGGACGGTGGACGTGAAAACGCTATTGTCGTATGCTGATATCGTGATCTCGTTGACCTTGGGGCGCCACACCGGAAGGGACGGACATCGATGAGCAACGCAACCGACAAACTGTGGGCCAACTCCGGGGATTCGCACTACATGGAGCCGCCGGACCTCTATGAGCAGTTACCGGCTCGGCTCCGCGACAAGATGCCGAAGACCGTGCGCGACGAAGCCCGCGGCGTCGAGGTCGTCACCGTCGACGGCCAGTCCTTCGAGCGGCCCATCCCGAGGCCGCGGCCGCCCGAGCAGCTGCTGCGCAACGCAGCCCGGCCGATCGAGGACGACCTCGACGAGGAGGAGGGCCAAGAGCGGGCACCCGGAGCCTTCGATCCCGAGCTGCGCCTGGTTGATCTCGACAACGAGGGCATCTGGGGCGAGGCGATCTATCCGTCGCTCGGTACGTGGACCTTCAACATCCGCACCCCTGAAATTGTCAGAGAGGGGTGCCGCATCTCGAACGACTTCTTCATCGACTTCCAGCGCAAGTCCCCTCGCTACGTGGTCGCCGCCTCCATCCCGCTCCTCGATGTCGGGGACGCTGTGGCAGAGATCCGCCGGACCGCCGAGATGGGGTTCAAGCTCGCCTTCTTTCCGGTCCGGCCCCCTATGGTCAAGCCGCTCTGGCAGGACGCCGAGTGGTCGCCCATCTGGGAGGCGCTGGAGCAGAACGGCATGGTCCTCGGCTTCCATATCGGCACCGAGCCAGTCGATCCGACCGGCAGGATCGGCCTCTACTACCGCGGACCGGGCGGCGCCGTCTTGAACTACGTGGAGACCACCTACGGCGGCCAGCGGGCAGTGACGCAGCTCATCGCCTGCGGAGCGCTGGACCGGCACCCAGATCTGCGCATCCTGGTGTCCGAAGGCGGCGCCACTTGGGGACCCTTCCTGGCCGACCGCATGGACGAGGGGTACCGTCAGCACGGCGCGGCGGTGCGGCCCCGGCTCTCCAAGCTCCCGAGCGAGTACCTCTACGAGCAGGTCTATGCCTCCTTCCAGCATGATCGCTCCGCCGTCGCGGCCAACGCGGCGATGGGCTGGAAGAACGTCATGTGGGGCTCCGACTACCCCCACTACGAAGGAACCTTCGGGCACAGCCAGAAGACGCTGCACGAGCTGTTCGACGACTGCTCACCCGAGGTCAGCCATCGGATCCGGATCGGCGCCTTCCAGGAGCTCTTTCCTCACGTTCCCGCTGCCCCGGGGACGTGACCCTCGGGATCTTCAGGCGACTGGTTCGAAGAACGGCACGGCGACCTCGTCGTCGAAGCGCTCGAAGATGGCCCTGACCGGCAAGTCGATCGTCAACGTTTCCTTGTCCACGCCGCGTACCTGCGTCATGAGCCGCACCGGGTCACCGTTGGTCCCGTCGAGCTCGATGACCGCGATGTTGTAGATGGGCGAGTCCATCGAAGCCCGCTGGTCGGCCCAGGTGTAGGTGAAGACCCTGCCCGTTCCGGGCACCTGGTCCCATTCCCACGCCGTCGACTGGCACGAGTAACACGCCCAGGACGGAGGAGACCGGTGCGCTCCACACGACGTGCAGCGCTGGACGACAAGCTGACCCTTTCCTGCAGCCTCCCAATAGCCCACCGAGACGGGATCCCAGCCAGGCCACGGCAATTGGTGACGGTCCTCTTCGCTCACTTCTCATCCCCTCTTGAGGAGCATCGCGCTGGAGGGCGACGGGCTCGAGCCGGCGACAACAAGGGCGACCTCGGCACCGGCGATCTGGTTGTAGGACGTGCCCCGGAGCTGGCGCATCGCTTCGAACACGTGGCTCATGCCGTGGTTGTAGACCTCGGCCAGGTTCCCACCATGCGTGTTGACCGGCAGCGAACCTTCGCGGCGGATATTGCCGTCGGCGACAAACGGGCCCGACTCCCCCTTCGGGACGAACTGGAAGTCTTCGAGGCCCATCAGGACCATCGGAGTGAAGTGGTCGTAGATGTTGGCCACGTCCACGTCTCCGGGCCCGATCCCCGCGTTCGCGTAGAGATCGTTGGCGATGGTCCGCTGGCCCGCCGAGGCGAAGTCGGCAGCGGTCATGTTGTTGCCCCCGAACATGCCCGCTCCCCAACGGTAGGGAGCTCCCATTGCGACTCCGGTCAGGAGCACCGGCGGCTGGCGCAGGTCCCGGGCGCGCTCGGCGGAGGCCAGGATGACGCAGTTACCCGAGTCCGACTCCATACAGAAGTCGAAGAGGCGCAACGGATCGGCGATCATCCGGGAGTTGTGGTGATCCTCCACGGTGATCTCCGAGCGGAAGCGCGCATCGGGGTTGTTCGCCGCGTTCCGGCGCGCATTGACGGAGACCTCGGCGAAGTGATCGATGGTCGTCCCGTAGTCGTGCATGTGGCGCCGGGCCGCCAATGCGAAGCTCTGGCCGGGCGAGCCCAGCAGGGGGAAGCGGGGCGGCTTGGCCGCCGGGGTCATGCCGCCGAACCGGCGCCCGAACGGACCACCCTGCACGACCCCCCTGGTAACGGCCACGTAATTCGCCTGTCCCGTGGCGACGGCCATGGCGGCGTACATGTAGGTCCCGCACATCGCGCCCCCGCCCCCGCCCCAACCCATGCCGGTGAAACGGAGCTGCTTGGCGCCGAATGTGCTCGCCAAGGTGCCGGCCTCGACCGAGTCTCCCGAATAGGAGCAATACCCGTCGATCTCGTCGGGCTTGATGCCCGCATCCTCGCAGGCCTTGATCACCGCCTCGACCACCAGCGGCGTGGCCCCGTTGCCGCCGAGCTCGCCTCGCGATCCATATCGCGTATGTCCGAAACCCACGAACGCCGCCCTGTCGCGCAGCCACGTGCCTTCACCCACTGCACCCCACCCTTCCATCGCTTCCCGCTGGGCTGCCCACCCGTCGGCGAGCGGCGAACGCTGCTGCGCCCCGCACGCATTGGCTCCCCCACTGCGCCCACCAGTGGAGCGAGCACGCCCCCCAACCCGGCAATCACCGTCGGCGTCGTGTGAAAAGGATCTTTTCATACGACGAGGTGGCGGCACAAGGAGGATGACCCACCGATGCCCGGTGCGGTCACCCGCTTGGCGGCCGCTCCGGGCTGTGCACTATCCGCTGCTCGAGGAGCGCGTCGATCTCTTCGTCGGTGTAGCCGAGCTCGGAGAGGATCGGGAGCGTGTGCTGGCCCACCAGGCAGCCCGGTCCGGGCGCGCCCGGGGTGGCTGACAGGGTGGCCACCGGGCCGTGGCGGAGATGAGTGCCGAACAGCGGGTGGGTGACTTCGGCGGTGAAGTCGTTCTCGACCACTGTCGGACTCGAGATGTTGAACTCCGAGAACGAGCCCGTGCTCACCTCGACGCACGTGACGTCGCGCTCGGCCAGCGCGGCTTCCCAGTCGGCGGCAGACCGTGCGAGCAGCGCGCTTCCGATCGCCTCCACCAGCGCCGAGTCGTTGGCCTGGCGGTCGTCCTCCGTCGCGAAACGAGGGTCGTCGAGTGCCAGGGCATCACGCAGAGCGGGCCAGTCCGAGGGCAGCGGCGCGGCGAGGAACACCCAACCGGCGCCGGTCGGGTAGAGCCGGTACCGGGCGCTCACGCCGTTCTCGTCGCGGTGCCCGGCCGGCCCCTCGCCCTCGAATCCGAAGAAGCCGTCTGAGACCACGTACGCGTTGCTGCACAGCATGGTCGTCTGGGCGTACTGCCCCAACCCGGTGCGCTCCCTCGCGACCAGGCCGAGCAGCTGTGCCGTGCCCACGACCATGGCTGCCGCGGCGTCGGCGTTGGCCGTCGGGCCGCCGCTGTTCTTGCGTTGGGCGGCCAGCAGCTCCATCCCCTCGTCGAAGGTGAGCACACCCAGCCCCGCCAGTGCCTGTGACCAGCCCAGCTGGTACGCCCGGTGTCCGGCCGCGACGCCCATCGTCGGCGCGAAGGCCGGGCGGGTCGCGTATGGTCCGTCAGCGCCGTAGGCGGCCGCGTACAGGTAGACCTGGTCGGGGTTCACCTGGCGGAGACTCTCGTAGTCGTCGCCGGTCGCCATGCTGTTCTGCTGCCGGTAGTTGCGCATCACGATGTCCGAGCGAGCAACCAGCTTGTGCAGGATCTCCTTCCCGTCGGGGGTCCTGTAGTCGACGACGATCGACTCCTTTCCCTGAAGCGCTTTGACGCCGGAGAACTCACGGAGCGGGCTCTGGTAGCGGTGGGGGTCGCCGTCGGCTCCCTCCACCTTGATCACCCGCGCGCCGAGATCGGCGAGGAGCGCCGTTCCAAACGGCGCGGCATAGAACCAGGCGAGCTCGAGCACGGTGACGCCGGCCAAGGGGGCGGCCGGCAACGGGCCGCTCCTCGGTGGCGCCGCCGGCCTCGGGGCGAATCCGTCCGATCCGTGCTGGCCGAGGATCGGGGCCCCGGCCCGGGGGGCGGCGGGTGTGGCGGCGAGAGCGACGAGCGGGCCCACCTGACGCGTCTTGCCCGCCACCGGGTCGACGACGTCCAGCACGTGGCCGTTGTGCAGCATCTGGGGATGGTCCATGGCCTCCGCCGGCGTTCGGTACGGCTCCATCCCGATGTCGTCCGATCGCAGGAAGATCTCCATCCACTCGTCGAGGGTCTTCTCGTGCAGCCGGCGCAGGACCACTTCGTTGATGACCGAGGCGGGCTCCTTGCGCTCGAGCGCCTGACGGTGCCAATCGGCCAGGCCGATCGCCTCGAGGAAGGCCGCCGCGAGGTGAGGCCGGAAGTTCGCGAACTGCAGCCAGGCCCCGTCCCCGGTGAAGGCCACCAGCCCCATGATCGACAGGAACGTGCTTCCCGCCCGAGGCTGCTCCGCCAGCTCTCCTTTGAGCTGGGGACCCAGCCATTGGTAGAGGTCGAACCCGGTCAGCCCCTGCACCAGGCTGGTCTCGACCTTCTGGCCGACCCCCGTCCGACCGTGGACGTAGAGGGCGGCGAGAATGCCCTGGAGCGCTGCCTGCGACGCGCTGAAGCTGCCGCCGGCAATGGCCGAGTATCGAGGACGGTCCTGGTAGGCGAGCAGCCCGGCCTTGGCCGCCACCACCGCCTCGTAGCCCCGGACGCCCGCCAGCGGCCCCCTCGGGCCGAAGCCGGTGATCGAGCAGTAGACGAGTCCGGGGCAGCTCGGGACCAACTGCTCGTAACCGAGCCCGAGGCGCTCCGCGACGCCCGGGCGCCAGCTCTGCACCAGCACGTCCGCCTCGGCGGCGAGGCGCCGCGCGTCGTCCTGGCCCGCCTCGGTCTTGAGGTCCACCACCAGGCTGCGCTTGCCCCGGTGCCATTGGGCGAAGGCCGGCATGGCGCGCTGAGGATCGCCGGTCGGAGGCTCTACCTTGAGCACGTCCGCGCCGTTGTCGGCAAGCACCATCGTGGTGATGGCGCCTGCGAGCCCCCAGCTGAAGTCGAGCACCCGCAGGCCGCTCAACGCAGTCGTCATCGTGGCACCCTCTGTCATCGGAGCGAGTCCCTTCCCGCCGATCGGTAGGCACGACGTGGGACGGTGGATAGCGCGGGCGACGACCGGCCCATGGCTCGAGCCGTGTCGAGTGTCGGGTCGAGCCAGTGCAACTGGGTGGATTCCATCGATCGCCGTCCCCGTCCTTCCCATCCCATCTGGTTCGTCACGTCGGGTCGACCCGCTGTTCGCTCAGGGGCGGTTCGAGGGTCGTAGTGCGGGCATTGCGACAATTGCGTTTACGCTTCGCGGCCACATTATGCACCCGTCGCCGCTACCTGCAACCGGCAGAGATCGGATCATCGCGAACGGCTGGCAAGTCCATGTGCAGTAATGAAAAGATAGTTCCCTCTCCGGAAGGTGCGAGCGCGGCCGGCTGGCGCTCGAACCGGACGACAGGAGCCCGGGGGGGAGGGGGATTGCGGTGACCGAGGGCACGGGTGCGCTGGCGGGACTGGTCGTCGTCGACTTGTCGACGACCCTACCGAGCGCCTACACCAGCATGTTCTTCGCCGACTACGGAGCGGAGGTGATCCAGGTCGAGCCGTTCGGAGGCAGCCGGCTGCGGAGTCAGGACGCCTGGCCCTTCTGGTTCCGGGGCAAGAAGAGCATCGAGCTCGACTACCGCGATCCAGACGACCTCGCGGTGGCCCGCAGGCTGGCCGCGGATGCCGACCTCGTGATCGAGGCGTTCCGGCCCGGGGTGGCCGACCGGCTCGGCTTGGGCTTCGAGTCGCTCTCCGAGGAGAACCCCGGTCTCGTCTACACCTCGATAACGGGCTTCGGACCGACCGGCAAGTACGCCAACGTGAAATCCTACGAGCCGATCGTCATGGCCAAGACGGGGTCGATGTACGGGCCGAATCGTTCGGGCCGGCAAGGCCCGGTGTTCATGAACGTTGCCGGGGCCACCATGGCCGGCAGCCTGCTCGCGATCCAAGGATCACTCGTAGCGCTCCACGGACGGCTTCGCAACGGCCATGGGCAGAAGGTCGACGCGACGATGATCCAGGGCATGCTCTCCCAGGATCCCTGGTCGTACTTCGGCCCGGTCCTCGCCCGGCTCTACCCCGAGGCGTTCAGCGGCGTCGGCCAGGCGCCCAGCGCGCCGCGGCCGGTCCCCACCAGCTGGCTGGGGTTCGGGCTCCTGAACGCGTACAGCGCCGACGGCCGCTGGATGCAGTTCGCGCACGCCACCCAGAAGCAGTTCGCGGCGTTCGTCGACGAGCTCGGCTTGGGCTGGACCCGCTCGGACCCAGAGTGGAAGGGCGCCCCCGACAGCGAGGACGCGTCGCTACGGGAGCGGTGGTGGGAGCTCATGCTCGAGGCGGCGAGGTCCAAAACGGTGGCCGAGTGGCAGGAGGTCTTCGACCGGAACAGCAACACGTTCGCCGAGGTCTACCGCGACAGCATGGAGCTCTTCGAGCATCCCCAGTTCGTGCACGACGACAACATCGCCGAGGTCGAGGTACCCGGGCTGGGGCCGGTTCGACAGCTGGGCCCGTTGGTCAAGATGTCCCGTACCGGCGGGGACGCCTCATCGCCGCCACCCGCGCCGGGCCAGCAGTCCGACCAGCTGCGCTCCCGCCCTCGACGCGCTGCGGCGCGGGTCGAGGGCACGCCGACGGATCGTCCGGCACTGGAAGGCGTCCTGGTCATCGACCTCGGCACCTTCTACGCCGGACCGTTCGGCAGCACGATGCTCACCGATCAAGGGGCCCGGGTGATCAAGGTCGAGCCGTTGGCCGGTGACCCCATCCGCTACAACATGCCGATCCCCGAGTGGGCCAGTGTCCGGGTTACCCAGGGCAAGGAGAGCCTCGCCGTCGACGTGTTCACCGCAGAGGGGAAGGCCATCGTCGAGGAGCTCATCCGGCGGGCCGACCTGGTCCTGCACAGTTACCGCGGCGGCGTCGCCAAGCGGATGGGGCTCGACCAAGAGGCGGCGCTCGCGCTCAATCCCGATCTCATCTATCACCACGGCCAGGGCTACGGCCTCACCGGGCCGTACTCGCGCCGTCAGGCGTACGCACCGACCATCGCCGCCGGATCGGGGTTCAGCCGTCGGTCTGGTGGGGGCGGTCCCGAAGGCGTCCCGCTCACGATCGAGGAGATCAAGGACCAGATCGGGTTCCTGGGCGGCGCGCAAGCTGGCCTGGCCGACGGGTTCGCCGCCCTGGGCGTCGGAGCCGCACTGGCACTGGGTCTCGTCGCCCGTGACCTCGGCCGGGGTGGCCAGTCGAGCATGACGACCATGCTGGCGACGATGGGCCACGTCATGGGCGACTCGGTCATCGACTACCCGGACAAGCGCGGACCGCTGGTCACCGACCCCGAGCTGTGGGGCTTCGGTGCCCTGTACCGCCTCTACGAAGCGGCCGAGGGATGGGTCGTGCTCTGCGTCACCGACGATCGCGAGTGGCAGGCGCTCGCTGCGGCGCTCGACGAGGTCGCCCTGGGGACCGATCCCCGCTTCGAGAGCCCCGAGCTGCGCGCACAGAACCAGGAGCAGCTGGCGGACCTCCTGTCGGGCGTCTTCACGACCCGGACGGCGAGGGAGTGGGAGGACAGGATGCTGGAGGCCGACGTTGCCTGTGTCGCGGTCACGCCGATGTTGGGCGGTCTGGCATCCGGCCTCCAGAGCTCCGGTGGGCTGGGCGAGGAACTCGGCTTCATGACCACCGTGGTGCACCCCGTCTTCGGCGAGATTCCACGAACGAGGCGGCTGTTCAACCTCTCCCGATCGCAGGAGCGCCTCGGCGCCAGTTGCACGATCGGCCAGCACACCGACGCCATCCTCGAAGAGCTGGGCTATGCAGCCGAGGACATCGCGGCCCTCAGGGCCAAGGGTGTGGTGGGCTGATCCCGACGGCTCCTCGCCAGGCGCTCAGCGGGCCCGCTCGAGCAGCACGACGGGGATCTCGCGGATCCCCTTGCTCTTCTCCTCGTACTCGGCGAACCCGGGCATGAGCGACTTCTGCTTCTCCCAGATCGCGTCGCGCTCGGCACCTTGGAGGACCCGGGCCCGGACAGCGTAGGACTCGCCACCGACCTCGACGGTGGTGTCGGGATGCGCCACCAGGTTGTGGAACCAGGCGGGATGGGTCGGTGCCCCGGCCTTGGAGGCGAAGATGGCGAAGTCGTCCCCCACCGGCTGGTAGACGAGCGGGTTGACCCGCTCGGTGCCGGTCTTGGCTCCCCAGTGGTGGATCAGGATCATCGGCGCGCCCGCGAAGTTCCCGCCGACCTTGCCGCCGTTGGCCCGGAACTCGTCGATGATCTGCTGGTTCATGTCACGGCGGTCCGGCTCGGGCATCTCGGTTGGCCTCCTCGCTGACGACCCTCGGGTGGTCGAGTGCGCCGCCCGGGCGGCGGCCGTCCCAGTATGCCCGGGCGACTCCCACCGATTTACATGTTACTTATTGGTCACCTATACTCTTTGGGGTGGACGAGGTGTTCCGGGCACTGGCCGACCCGACCCGCAGGACCCTGCTCGACGCGCTGTACGAAGCCGACGGGCAGACCTTGGGGCAGCTCGAGCGGCGGTTCTCGATGAGCCGGTTCGGCGTGATGAAGCACCTCAAGCAACTGGAGCAGGCGGGCCTGGTGGTGACCCGCCGTCGGGGTCGGGAGAAGTTGCACTTCTTGAACCCGGTCCCGATCCGGCTCGTCCACGACCGGTGGGTCGGCAAGTACGCCGAGCCGTTCGTAGCAGCGCTGAGTGACCTCAAACACAGATTGGAGGACCCGATGGAGAAGATCTTCGAGATCTACATCCGCGCCACCCCCGAGCGGCTCTGGGAGGCGATCACCGACGGGGAGACCCGGGGCAAGTACCAGTTCGGCATCCGGGTCGACTCCGACTGGACGGTCGGCTCGCACTTCGAGATGCGCGGCGGACGGGAGGGCGAGCTGGTCGGCGAGGGGACCAACCTCGAGATCGACCCGCCCCGGCGGCTGGTCCAGAGCATGGTGGCCCGGTGGAGCGACGAGGTGGCCCGTGAGGGCACGTCGAGGGTCACGTGGGAGATCGAGCCGGTCGGCGACTCGTGCCGCCTGGTCGTGACCCACGACGAGCTGCGCGACGGAGCCAACGCCGAGCTCTACGGCGGATGGCCGATGATCCTGTCGGGCCTCAAGACCTGGCTCGAGACCGGCGAGGTGCTCACCACCCCCGGCTCGCTCATGTACGGCTGAGCGGTCTTGGGTACGGGCGCGCGGTCCAACCCCGGTGCAACCAGCGCGCAACCGCCATTTCACGTCCGCTGCCTAGCGTTAGGCGAGGGGTCACCAACGAGACCAGAGGCGCGCCGTGAGCACCGAAGATCGCCACCCGGCGCACGACCTGCGTCCCGAGGGAGCCCCGGGGGGCGAAGCCACCGAAGCACTCAGTAGGGCGACGGCGCGCCCGGCCCTCGGTGCCCGCTCGCTGCTCGCTCCCGGCGCGCTCACCATGCACGCCCAGCCCATCGTGTGTCTGGCCGACGGGAACCTCGTGGCGTTCGAGCTCCTCGGGCGGACCACCTTCGCCACCGACCGATCGCCCGAGCAGTGGCTCGACGGGGCGGCGCGCGAGGGCATCCAGCGCGACGTGGAGATCGCGCTGCTCGAGGCGGCCTGCGCCCGCGGCGCGCCGCCCGGCGGGGTCCGGGTGTTCATCAACGTGAGCGCGAGCACCCTCTTCGACGCCCGGATGGACGACCTTGTGGCCCGGCTGCCTCCCCACGTGATCGAGATCACCGAGCACGAGCCGGTGGCCGACTACGCCGCCCTGCGGCGACGGCTCGATCGCTGGCCGATGGACACCACCATGCTGGCGATCGACGACGTCGGATCGGGCTACTCGAGCCTGTCGCACGTGGTGGAGCTCCGGCCCCACTTCGTCAAGGTGGACCGGGCCCTGGTGAACGGCATCCACCGCGATCCCAACCAGCTGGCGGCCCTGCGGGGCATCGTGGGGTACGCCCGCCAGTGCGGGGCTACCTCGCTCGCCGAGGGTGTCGAGTCCCACGCCGATCTGGTGGCGCTGCGGGCGGTCGGCGTCGACCTCGTGCAGGGTTTCCTCGTCGGCCAGCCCGGCCCCGGCTGGCCCCGGCCCCGACGGGTGGCCGCCTCGATCGAGCGGTCCCGTGGCTCCGGCGCCGGCACCGGCTCCGGCACCGACGGGCTCGTCGGCACCCTGGCCCAGCGGGTCGAGCGGCTCACCGACCCCCACGAGGCGGCCGACGAGGTGACCAGCCACCTCTACGAGCACTTCGGCGTGCTGCCCAGCGTCTACCTCGAGCGATCGGAGCGGCTGCGGTTCGTGTCGGGCCGGGGCCAGTGGCAGGTGCTCGACGGGATCGAGTCGGGCGTCGGGCTGACCGGCGCCGCCCACGCGACGGGCGAGCGGGTGCTGGTGCGAGACGTGGCGCGCGACCCTCGCTACCGCGAAGCGGTGCCGGGGATCGTGGCCGAGCTGGCGGTGCCCCTCCGCGTCGACGGGCGAGTGGTCGGCGTCTTGAACGCCGACGTCCCGGGCCCGATCGACGACCGGCAGATCGCGGCGGTCGAGTCGGGCGCCGCCGTCCTGGCCGGCGCCCTCGCCCGCTCGGGGCTCCCGCGCCCCGACGACTCGCCGTACAAGGCGTTGGGCACGCACGCCGCCGTGGTGGCAGCCGCCCGTACGACCGGCGAGCTGGCCCAGCGGGCCGCCGTCGCCGCCACCGAGATCGCCGGCCTCGCCACGGCCGGGATGTGGACGCCGGGCCCCGACGGGCTCGAGCTGGTGGCGGGTATCGGGCCCCGGGTCGAGCTCTTGACCTCCCTGTCGCCCGACGAGGTGGCCGAGCTGGTCCGCCTGGTCTCGCGGGTCGGCTCGAGCTACAGCACCGGCCCGGTGTTCACCCGGGCTTTCGGCCCCACCGGCCTGCTGCGGGACCGGGGGCTCGGGACCGTCCTGGTGACCGCGGTACGCGGCGCCGGCGGGCCGCCGGGCGTCGTGGTGCTCGGGGACCGAGCCGCCCGGGCGTCGCGCTCCGAGGTCGTCGAGGCAGTCGAGCTCCTCTGCGGTCTCGTCGCGGTGCTGCACGTCGCCCTCGCACCCGACCCGACGGTCGCCGGCTCGCCCGGCCGCTAGGCGACGGTCGGCGGTTCAGATCTTGCGCTCGGTGCCGGCCCAGTACTTGTCGCGCAACAGGCGCTTGCGGACCTTGCCGTTCGGATCGCGGGGCATGCCGTCGACGAACTCGACCGAGGACGGGCACTTGTAGTGGGCGATGCGGTCCCGGCAGAAGGTCACGATCTGCTCCTCGGAGACCTCGCCCCGGCGTTCGACCACCGCGTGCACCCGCTCCCCGAACTCCTTGTCGGGTAGGCCGAAGACGACCACGTCGGCCACCGCCGGATGGGTGAACAGCACGCTCTCGACCTCGGCCGGGTAGACGTTCGCCCCGCCCGAGATGATCATGTCGATCTTGCGGTCGGTGAGGAACAGGTAGCCGTCCGCGTCGAGGTAGCCCATGTCCCCGGCGGTGAACAGGTCGCCCCGCCAGGCCTGCTCGGTCTTTTCGGGCGCCCCGGCGTACGAGAAGTGCATCGGCGGGGTGAAGTACACGCTGCCCACCTCGCCCGGGGGGAGCACCCGCCCGTCGTCGTCGAGCACCCGCACCTCGACCCCCGGGGCGGCCCGCCCGACGGTGCCCGGCTTGGCCAACCACTCGTCGGCCGGGCAGAGGGTAGCCAGACCCTCGGTGGCCCCGTAGTACTCGTAGACCGACCCGGGTGGGAAGAGCTCCATGATCTCGCGCTTGACGCCGACCGGGCAGGGTGCCGCGGCGTGCAGGACCCGGCGGATCGAGGACAGGTCGTAGGCGCCGCGGGTGGACGGGGGCAGGGCGAGCAGGCGCACGAAGTTGATCGGCACCATGTGGGTGTAGGACACCCGGTGCCGCTCGATCAGCCGGAGGCACTCCTCGGCGTCGAAGTGCCGCATGATCGCCACGGTCTGGCCGTACTGCTGCACGGCGCGGTTGGCGAAGGCGCCCGGGGCGGTGTGGTACGCCGGGCCCACCAGCAGGTGGACCTCGTCGGAGGCCTCGAGCCCCTCGGTCTGGCCCCGGCCGAGCGGTCGTTTGCCGTCGGGTCCCAACGCCACCTCGGGCACCGCCGCGCCGATGGCGGCCCGCCAGGCCGCGGCCGCCGCCCCGGTGGGGGCCTCGCGCTCGATGGCCTTGGGCCGGCCGGTGGTGCCCGAGGTGTAGAAGCGGAAACCGGCCAGCGAGGGCTCGGCCACCTCGTCGAGCGGGCCGTCGTCGTGGGAGCCGAGCAGCGCCTCGTAGTCGTCGCCCACGAAGATGGCCGGCAACCCGTCCATGACCTCGGTGGCGTCGGCCTCGGCGAACACCGCCTTGGCCCCGGAGTCCTCGACCAGGTAGGCGACCTCGTCGTGCAGGTTGCGCCACGAGACCGGCACGACCACCACGCCGGTGCGCGACGCCGCCCCGGCCACCTCGAACCACTCCACGCTGTTGCGCAGCGCCGAGCCGATCCGGTCGCCCGCCCCGACGCCCCGGGCCCGCAGGGCGCGGGCCAGCTGGTTGATCCGCCGGTCGAGCTGCTCGAAGGTGACCACCCGGTCGCCGTCGATGATCGCCGGCTTGTCCGGCGTGGCTTTGGCGAAGGCCGAGACCCCTACGTCACTCACTCCCACCCCCTGGCGTGGTCGGTCGGTCCGGTCCCCCGCCTCGTCGCCGGGGACCACCTGCAGGCCCGATCGTAACGAGACACCGGGCACCGCACGCCCCAGGGTCGTCCCCGGGACATCCATTAGCATCGGGGACCCATCAGCCAGGGGGGCGACGATGCCAGGAATTCTCCACGACGTGCGGGTGATCGACCTCAGCGACGGCATCGCCGGCGCCGTCACGGCCATGCTGCTCGCCGAGTCCGGTGCCGACGTGGTCCTGGTCGAGCCGCCTGGGGGCAACCCGTTGCGGGACCGGCCCGGCGCCCGCACCTGGCACCGCAGCAAGCGCAGCGTGGTCGCCGACATCGACACGGCGCCCGGGCGGCCCACCCTCGACGCCCTGCTGGGCTCGGCGGACGTGGTGGTCCACCAGCTGCCACCCACCCGGGCCCGGGCGGTGGGGGTCGACGACGCGTCGCTGGCCCAACGCCATCCCCATCTGATCGCCTGCTCGATCCTCGGATGGCCGGCCAACCACCCCGACGCCGACCGGCCGGTCGACGAGCTGCTCGCCATGGCCCGGCTCGGCATCTGCGACGAGCAGCTCCCCATGGGCCGCGACGGGCCGGTGTACATCCGGTTTCCTCTCGGCACCTGGGGCGCGGTGTACCTGGCCTCCTCCGGCGTCGTCGCCCGGCTGCTGGTGCGCCAGCGGACCGGCCGGGTGGGCCCGGTCCACACCAGCCTGGTCCAGGGGGCGTTGGTGCCGATGGGGATGCACTGGTCGCGCTCGGAGACCCCGTCCGCCCCGCTCGCCATGGGCATGCCCAAGGAGGGACGGGGCTCGCAGGCGTCGCTCTTCGAGTGCTCCGACGGCGTGTGGATCCACCTGATGCGACCCCCGGACACCGCGCCGCTGATGCAGGAGGCCCTGGCCGCCATGGGCGACGCCGCGGTCGCCGAGGCCAACGCGGCGGGGGCTTCGGCGTCGGGGATCGGCTACCCCAACCAGGGCGCCAACGCCGTCGCCTTCCGCACCCGCCCCAGCGCCGAGTGGCTGGAGGACCTCTGGGCCCACGACATCCCGGCCCAGCCGGCCACCCCCTTCGGCGCGGTGTTCGACGACGAGCAGGCCCGGGCCAACCGCTACGTGGTGGAGGTCGACGACCCCGAGGCGGGGCGGATCACCGCGCCGGGCATGCCCTTGACGATCCAGCCACCCCAAGAGATCCAGCACCCCGCTCCGGCGGTCGGTGAGCACAGCGACCAGGTGGCCGCCGAATGGCAGGAGCGCCGGGCGGCGCCGGTGGCCACGGGCGACCCGGTGCGCTGGCCGCTCGAGGGGTTGCGGGTGCTCGACCTGGGCAACTACCTGGCCGGCCCCTACGGCCCGATGCTGCTGGCCGACCTGGGCGCCGACGTGGTCAAGCTGGAGGCGACCACCGGCGACCCGATGCGCCCCGGCGGGTGGCCCTTCGCCGGCTGCCAGCGCGGCAAGCGAGCCGTGGCCCTCGACCTCAAGTCCCCCGCCGCCCGGCCGGCGCTCGAGGCGTTGCTGCGGTGGGCCGACGTCGTCCACCACAACCTGCGCATGCCGGCGGCACGCCGGCTGGGCGTCGACTACGAGTCGGTGCGGGCGATCAACCCCGACGTCGTCTACTGCCACACCAGCTCGTACGGTCCCGAGGGCCCCCGGTCGGACTGGCCCGGCTACGACCAGCTGTTCCAGGCCCAGTGTGGCTGGGAGGTGCTGGGTGCGGGCGAGGGCAACCCCCCGATGTGGCACCGCTTCGGCTTCATGGACCACCAGTGCGCCCTCTCCTCGGTGCTGGCCACCCTGCTGGCGCTGCTGCACCGCGAGCGGACCGGGGCGGGGCAGGCAGTGGCCGCCTCGCTTCTCGGCGCCGGGGTGCTCACGGCGAGCGAGACCTACGTGGGCCCCGACGGCAAGCTCGCCCCGTTCGCCGGGCTGGACGGGGCCCAGACCGGCATCTCGCCCGGCCGCCAGATCGTCCAGCTGGCCGACGGCTGGGTGGCGGTGGCGGCCGAGGGCACCCACCAGCTCGACGCCCTGTGCTCGGTCGCCGGGGTGACCTCGCCCGACGCCGTGGCCGAGGGCCTCGCCGGTCGCCGGGCGGACGAGGTGCTCGCAGCCCTGGAGGCCGCCGGGGTCGGCGCCGAGCGGGTCCGCGAGCAGCAGCGCTACCCGTTCTTCGACGACCCAGACAACCAGAAGGCCGGCCTGGTGGCCACCTACCCCCACCTCGAATGGGGAACCATGGAGCAACCCGGGGCGATGTGGTACTTCGGTGACCTCGACGTGCGGCTCGAGCTGGCGCCCCCGGTGCTGGGCGAGCACACCGTGGAGGTCCTGGCCGACGCCGGGCTCAGCCCCACCGAGATCGACCGCCTGATCGCCGACGGTGCGGCGCTGGCCCGGTGAGCACCGCCGCACCGAGCAACGAGGAGGGCGCCGAGGCGAGCCCGGAGGCGAGCGAGGACCAGGTCGGGTCGCTCGTCGAGGTCCTGCGGCTCGAGCCCCAGGGCGACGGCCGGTTCGTCGCCCGGAACCACCCCGGCTCCGGCGGCGGGCGGGTGGTCTTCGGTGGCCAGATCCTGGCCCAGATGGTCGCCGCCGCCGCCCAGGCGGTCCCCGACAAGGCGGTCAAGTCGCTCCACGCCATCTTCGTGCGGGGCGGTGAGCTGGCCGAGCCACTGGGCATCAGCGTCGAGGTGCATCACCAGGGCCGCCTCTATGCGAGCGCCACCGTGACCGTGGGCCAGGCCGCCGGCCTGTGCGCCCGGGCCCTGGTGCTGCTCGACGCGGCCGACGTCGAGCTGGCCCGGCATGCCGAGCCGATGCCGGCGGTCGACCCGCCGCCGGAGGCCCGGGCGGGCGATGCCGACCCCCGGACGGTGGGCGAGCAGCAGATCGCCGGCGGCGTCGACCTGAGCGAGGAAGGCGAGAACGGGCCGCCCGAGCTGCTGGCGTGGCGGCGGTTTCCGGGCGCGCCCGACGAGCCGGCGATCAGCCAGGCGCTGCTGGCCTACGCCAGCGAGCCGTTGCTGTTCGGCGCCGCCCTGCGGCCCCACGCCGGGCTGAGCCCGGCCATGTCGTACCGCGAGGTCATCCCGGCGGTGATCACCCACAGCGTCACCTACCACGACCAATTTTCGGCCGCCGACTGGATGCTGCTGTCGGTGCGGAGCCCGCACCTGGGCCGGGGCCGTATCTTCGGTACCGGGGACGTGTTCAGCCAGGACGGGCGCCTGATCGCCTCGTTCACCCAGGAGAACCAGCTCCGCCCCATCCGCCCGCCCTCCGCCTGAGGCTCCGCCCCGACCCTCCGACGGGCGAGCGGGCCCAGCGACCTCGAGCCAAGCAGGTCGAGGGCGGGGCCGGCCCGTTTGGTGGCCGGGCCGCTTCGGTGGCAGCCGGAGTCAGTCGGCGTCGTCGGAGGTGGACGCCACCAACGGCACCGGCGCGCCGCCGATACGGGACCCGGGTCGCCGGTCCGCGCCCCGGCCGACCGGAGCCCCATCGGGACCACCCGGGGGCGGGACCTCGGTGCGCTCGGCCCCGGGCGCAGCCGTGGGCCCGCCGGCTTCGGTCACGACAGGCGCTGGGGCCGGGCGCCGGGCGAGGACCAGCAGCACGACGCCCGCCGCGACGAACCCGAGGACGCCGGTGACGATGGCCACGACGTGGGTGCCGTCGACGAAGGCGGTCCGCGCCAGGCGCGACACCAGGCTCTGAACCGGTAGCGACGCGCGGGGCAGGCTGAGGGCGGCCGCCAGGGAGCGTTGCGCCACCGACGTGAACGGCGCGCCGGCGGTGCCAGCCAGGCTGTGGGACAGGGTCGAGGTGTAGCGAGCGGCGAGCAGCGATCCGACGATGGCCACCCCCAGGGCGCCCCCCAGCTGCCGGGTGGCGCTCTGGGTCCCCGAGGCCATCCCGGACTGCTCGGCCGGCACGGCGCTCATCACCATCGACGTGGTCCCCGCCGCCAGCAGCCCGACACCGCCGCTCGAGAGCGCCATCGCGCCCAGCACCGGCCAGTAGCTGCTGTGCGCGCCGACCACGAACAGCTCGATGGAGCCCAGGGACATGACCGCCAACGAGATGGGGATCATCGGTCGGGGCCCCCAGCGGCCGAATGCCCGGGCGCCCAGGGGTGCGATGAACATCACCAGTGCCGCCGACGGCATCAGCGCCACGCCCGCCCGCAGGGCGGAGTAACCGAGCACCAGCTGGAGGAACTGGGTCACCAAAAAGGAGACCCCGAAGCTGAAGAAGTACTGCAGCGCCACGGCCACACAGCCCACGCTGAAGGTCGGGCGCCGGAAGAACCGGACGTCGACGAGCGGTTGGTCGCTCCGCAGCTCCCAGAGGATGAACCCGGCGAGGAACACGGCGGTCCCGGCCAGGCCTCCGACGACCGTCGGGCTGGACCACCCCCGGTCGGGCCCCTCGATGAGGGAGGCCACCAGGCCAGCCGAGAAGAGCACCGACAGGACCACGCCGAGCCAGTCGACGGCGACCCGCCGGCGGACCTCGGTGCCCGGCACGACGACGTACACCGCCGCCAGGGAGACCAGCGCGAAGGGGACGTTGGCGACGAACAGCGAGCCCCACCAGAAGTGGGCCAGCAGCAGCCCGGCGACGAGGGGGGCGGCCACCGCGGCCGCGGACGCCACCGCCGCCCACACCCCGATGGCCCGCCGGAGGCCGTCCTCGGTGGTGTAGATGTTCGTGAGGATCGACAGCGTCATGGGCATGACGCAGGCCGCGCCGGCGCCCATCACGCACCGGGCGGCGATCAGCTGGGCGGTGGTATGGGCGAAGGCCGCCGCTCCCGAACTGACGGCAAAGATGACCAGGCCGACGAGCAGGGTCTGCTTGCGCCCGATCCGATCGCCGAGGGACCCGGCCGCCAGCAGGAACCCGGCGAACACGAGGGCGTACCCGTCGACCACCCACTCGAGCCCGGTGTTGGTCGCATGCAGCTCGCGCGACACCGACGGCAAGCCCACGTTGAGGAACGAGATGTTGACCGTGACCACGGTCAAGCTCACGCAGACCGTGGCGAGCACCACGCCCGCGCCGAATCGCCGCGCCATCGCCCCCCAGCTCCTGGCTAGTTGGCCGGTCCGGGCCCCACCCCGTGTCGGCGCGAGGTGGGGCCCCGGATCAAGCCGCGGCTGCTAGAGCTTGTAGATGCGGGTGACGTTGCCCGAGGCGATGAGCTCGACGTCGTCGGCCGGCATGCCCTTGAAGTGGTCCTCGAGCACGGCCCGGCTGCGGGGCCAGGTGCTGTCGGGGTGCGGGTAGTCGGTGGCCCACA
>DASYAI010000034.1:0-63794 GCA_036501425.1 Acidimicrobiales bacterium
GCTGACGGTCCCGCCGCGTGGCGGCGGCGCCCCGCCGACCAGCCTGCCGATGCCGGCCGCGGCGCCCGCCGCCGCGGCCACGACGACTCCGGTGGCCGCGGCGGCCGCCCCCCCGAGCACCAATCGGCGCCGGTCGACCACGGGCGCCGTGCCGGCGCCGCTCACTCCCGTGCCCACGCCCACCGCCCGACCGACCGTGCCCAGCGCCGGAGCGACCCTCGTCTCGGGGGGAGGGGCCCACGTGGTCGTGGTGGCCGGACCATCCGGGGCGAGGTCGAGGGGGGCGGTGCGCCCTGGCCGGCCGACCCGCTGGCGGACCAGGGTGTCGAGCGCGGGCGCACCGCCGGCACCGGCGACCAGCAGGGGCGTCCAGGCGAAGAGGAACACGAGGTCGGCGCCCGTGTAGTACGGCGTCGAGTGGAAGCTGACGGTGAGGAACAGGGTCAACGAGAGCACCATGCCCCCGAGGGCGGCCAGCCGGGTCCAGATCCCGAGGAGGGTGCCGATGCCCACGGCGAGCTCGCCGAGGGCGATCAGCACTCCGATGAGCGTGGAGAACTGGAGCAGGTGGCCGAGGACCGCGTGCAGGGGACTGACCCGCTCCGACGCGATCATCTGGGCCCGGATGCTGATCGGGCTGCGGGCGTCGAAGAAGTTCGGGTTGGCGAGCTTCTGGGCCCCGGCGAAGGTGAACGTGAACCCGAGGAACGCCCGGAGTGGGAGCAGGACGACACCGGGCACGCCCAGCCACCCGGCGACCCCTCGCCGACCCGGCGGCGGGAGGGCGGTCCCCGACGCGTGAGCGGGCAACCGCGGCACCGAGGGATCGCTCACCCGTGCAAGCTTGCCCGACCTCCGGTCGCCATTCGCGTCGGCCGCTAACGTCGGGCGCCGTGTTGGCATCCTGGGTCACCGCCGTACGCCTGTCGATCCACGTGCTGGCCGCCTCGGTCTGGGTCGGAGGCCAGCTCGTCATGGTGGGGCTGCTGCCCAGTGCCCGAGCCCTGAGCCCCGAGGCCCCCAGGCGGCTCGCCCGCGCCTTTGCCCGTCTCAGCTGGCCCGCGTTCGCGGTGCTGGTGGTGACCGGGCTGTGGAACGTCGGGGTCGTCCATCCGTCCCGCCAGACGACCGCCTGGCAGGTGGTGCTCGGGGTGAAGATCGCCGTCGTCGTGCTGGCTGGAGCGGCGGCGCTGCTCCACGGTCGGGCCACGTCGCGCCGGGCCTTGGGCGTATGGGGGTCGGCCGCCGGCTCCCTCTCCCTGGCCGCGCTGGTGCTCGGCGTCCTGCTCGCCGGTTGAGGGTCCGCCGGAGGGTCTAACCTTTCGGGCAGGAACCGAGCAAGGAGACAGGCATGCTCGCAGAGATCATCGGGCCCGACCTGCTCGTCGTCCTTCTCATCGCCGTCGTCGTCCTCTTCGGAGGTGCGGCGATCCCCAAGCTGGCGCGCAACCTCGGCTCGGCGAAGAAGGAGTTCGAGAAGGGGATCCGCGAAGGGCACTCGGACGCGGGCGGTGCGGCACCGACCGGGTCGCCGACCCTCCCCCACGACGCCACGGCCGTGAACCCGCAACCCAACCCGGGGTCCGGCCCGTCCCGCTGACCGGTGCCCCCCCCGAGCGGCTCGGGCGGGGCGTGGCGCCGCCGCCCGGGGCGGCTCGGGGGCGGTCCGGGCGAGCCCCGACCGGGGCGGTCGTCCGGGGTCGCACCGCACAGCTGTCGTGACCGGGGACCGCCCGCGAGCTGTGACCTCTGGCGACCCCACGAGTTGTGACTGGGGACAGCCCCAGCACTAGTGTCGCCCCCGTGGAGATGCCGTCGGCGGGCCCAGCGAGCCCGAAGCCCGAGCACCGCTCGCGGCCCCGGCGATCCCGACGGTGGGCGGTCGGCGCCGTCGTCGCCGTCCCCCTCCTGCTGGCCGGCTGCCAGCTGCCGACGTTCGGGGCCTACCGGGGGGCGACCCAGCAGGGTCACGACTCCTTCAAGCTGTGGCAGGGCTTCTTTCTGGCCAGCCTGGTGGTCGGCGGGATCGTCATGGTGATGATCCTCTGGGCGGTGGTGCGGTACCGGCGCCGGTCCGACCAGATGCCCCGCCAGACGCAGTACCACACGCTCTTCGAGATCACCTACACGGTGGTGCCGATCATCATCGTGCTCGTCCTCTTCTCCTTCACCGTGGTGACCGAGAACGAGGTCACCGCGACGCCCAAGGGCAACGTGGACGTGCAGGTGACGGCCTTCCAGTGGGGTTGGCAGTTCTACTACCCGGCCACCGGCAGGATCGTCGAGGGCGTCACCAACCAGGCACCCCAGATGGTCGTCCCGACCGGCGAGACGGTCTCGGTGACCCTCAAGTCCGCCGACGTGATCCACGGGTTCTACGTCCCGGCCTTCAACTACAGCGAGTACGCCCAGCCGGGCCACGTGAACCACTTCAACTTCTCCGTGCTCCACGACGGCGTCTATCGTGGCCAGTGCACCCAGCTCTGCGGGATCTACCACTCGCTGATGCTCTTCAGCGTCAAGTCGGTCCCGCCGACCCAGTTCGACTCGTGGGTGCACCAGGTGTCGGCGAGCAACCAGAGCATCAACCAGCTGAAGGCCCAGATCGCGGCGAAAGGACCGGGCGCGTGACCGACGTCATCACCCCGACGGTCACCGGCGGAGACGACGGGGCGATCACCTCCGCCCACGAGCTCCACGCCGCCCCCGAGGAGCACGGCCCCTCGGGGCTGCTCAAGTGGCTGACCAGCACCGACCACAAGGTGATCGGGATCAGCTACATGATCACCTCGATCGTCCTGTTCTACCTGGCGGGCATCATGGCGCTGCTGATCCGGGTGCAGCTGGCCAGCCCCAACTCCTCGTTCGTCAGCTTCGACCAGTACAACCAGCTGTTCACCATGCACGGCAGCCTCATGCTGTACCTCTTCGCCGGGCCCTTCGCCTTCGGTGGGCTGGCCAACTACATCGTCCCGCTCCAGGTGGGTGCGCCGGACATGGCCTTCCCCCGCCTCAACGCCCTCTCCTACTGGCTCTACCTGAGCGGCTCCATCACCATGCTGCTCGGCTTCTTCGTGGCCGGCGGCGCCGCCAGTTTCGGCTGGGTCTCCTATGCCCCTCTCTCCAACGCCACCAACTCGCCCGGGGCGGGTGGCGACGTGTGGATCATGGCGCTGGCGCTGACCGGCTTTTCGGCCATCTTCACCGGGGTGAACCTGGTGGCCACCATCTTCTACCTGCGCGCCCCGGGCATGACCATGTTCCGGATGCCGATCTTCACCTGGAACATGCTGGTCACCGGCATCCTCATCCTGATCGCCTTTCCGGTGCTGACCAGCGCCCTGATCATGCTGTTCTGCGACCGGCACTTCGGGACGCACATCTATACGGTGAGCGGCGGGGGCTCGCCGCTGCTGTGGCAGAACCTGTTCTGGTTCTTCGGCCATCCCGAGGTGTACATCCTCGCCCTGCCCTACTTCGGGATCGTGACCGAGATCCTGCCGGTGTTCTCCCGCAAGCCGGTGTTCGGCTACAAGGGCATGGTCTTCGCCACCATGTCCATCGCCGCCCTGTCCACCGGGGTGTGGGCGCACCACATGTTCACCACCGGGGCGGTGCTGCTGCCGTTCTTCTCCCTCCTCAGCCTCCTGATCGCCGTGCCTACCGGCATCAAGTTCTTCAACTGGATCGGCACCATGTGGCGGGGCCAGCTCCGCTTCACCGCGCCCATGTTGTTCTGCGTGGGCTTCTTGCTGGCCTTCCTGATGGGCGGCATCACCGGGATCATGCTCGCCGCCCCGCCCATCGACTTCTTCACCCACGACACCTACTTCGTCGTGGCCCACTTCCACCAGGTGCTCTTCGGCACCGCGGTGTTCGCCGGGTTCGCCGGCCTCTACTACTGGTACCCGAAGATGTTCGGCCGGATGCTCAGCGACAAGCTCGGGCGCTGGCACTTCTGGTTGATGTTCGTGGGCTTCTGGCTCACCTTCATGCCCCAGTACATCGTGGGGCTGAAGGGCATGCCCCGCCGGGTGGCGGTCTATCCCAGCAACCTCGGCTGGCAAATCTACAACGACCTCTCCACCATCGGCGCCTTCGTGATCGCCGCCTCCTTCGCCGTGCTGCTGTGGAACCTCTGGATCTCGTGGCGACGTCCGGTGCTCGCCGGGGACAATCCGTGGGACGCCCACACGCTCGAGTGGTTCACCTCCTCGCCCCCCCCGCACCACAACTACACCCACCTGCCCCCGATCCGCTCGGAGCGGCCCACGTGGGACGCCAACCACCCCGACTCCCCCTCGGTCGTGCACGGTCCCTCGTCCAACGGCCGGTCGCCCAGCGAGAAGGTGGGGGCCCGATGAGGATCGAAGCGCTGTTCCTGCTCGGGATCGGCGTGTTCTTCGGGATGATCGGCGTCATCTACTGGTTCACCGCCTACGAGGACGGCGGGACCATGATGCTGGTGGGTACGTGCCTGCTCGGCCTCCTGCCCGGGAGCTACTACTTCTTCTGGCACCGTCGCATGGGAGCCAGGCCCGAAGACCGACCAGACGCCGAGATCGCCGAGGGCGCGGGGACCATCAGCTCCTTCCCCGGTTCGAGCATCTGGCCCTTCGTGCTCGGGATGGGCGCCTTCCTCGCTGCCCTGGCCCTGGTCTTCGGTTTCTGGCTGCTGGGCCCGGGCGTCGGGCTGATCCTCACCGCGCTGGCCGGGGTCACCGCCGAGAGCCGCCGGGGGGGCCGGGTCTAACACCGTCGTCGAGCGCCGCCCTGTCGCCAAGGACCACGTGGCCCACGACAACGCCTCGAGTCGACGGAATCGCCGGTCGACGGACGCTCCGGCAGTGCCGCTCTAGCCGGCAGTGCGGCCGCTGGCCACCCTGCCCCACGGGTGCCGCATCGATGTCTCGTGGTTGCCGCCTCTTCTGGTTGGCGTCGCCTCCAGAGCTCCCGTCGTCGCACGAGGGGGGAGATCGTTGCACCAGGTCGAGGGTCCCGAACCTGCCGGAACCGGGGCGTGCGATCGGGCGACCCCCGGCAACGGGCCTAGTTGGGCCGAACGAAGGTCACGGCGCTGCCCAGGGCCGTCGGCGACCCGGGCGGTTCGAGAGAGGGGCGGGGCGAGCAGCTAGCGGTTGACCCGCCGGACAGCGGTGCCGACCCCGCCGTCGACCGGCGAGGTCCGGGGGGGCAGCGCCGGCTCGGGGCCCAGATCGATCAGGACGGGCACCGGTTCGGGGTGCAGCTCGTCGACGTCGTCGTCCGGCCGGGCCTCGGCCACCTCGGCCACGTACTCGCCGCTCGCCGTCCGGGTCACGACCATCGCCCGCTTGCGCTTGCCGACCCCGATGACGCCCTGCATCTCGACGCAGATCCGCCAGGTGAGGGCGTAGACGATGACCGGGATGACGAAGACGGCGATGCGGAAGAACCACAGCACGTCGTTGAGCGAGACATGGAAGTAGTTGGCGAGGACGTCGGTCGAGCTGGCGCCGAACACCACGAACAGCATGGTGAAGAACGCCGCTCCGAACGCCGTGCGCTTGGGACGGTCCCGGGGGCGGTCGAGCAGGTTGTGCATCTCGTTGTCGCCGGTGAAGCGGCGCTCGATGATCGGCCAGCCGAAGGCGATGTTGAACACCAGGCCCGGGAAGAGCACGGCCGGGAAGAACACCTCCCACGGCAGCGTGTGACCCCAGCCGGTCCACTCCCAGCTCGGCATGATGCGCAAGGCACCGTCGAGCCAGCCCATGTACCAGTCGGGCTGCACGGCGTAGGAGATCTTGTCGGCCTGGTAGGAGCCGAACTGCCAGATCGGGTTGATCTGCGCCAGCCCCCCGAGCACCCCGAGCACCCCGGTCACCATGAACAGGAACCCGGTCGTCTTCGCCATGAAGGTCGGGAACATGGGTGAGCCGACCACGTTGCGCTCGGTGCGCCCCTCGCCCGGGAACTGGGTGTGTTTCTGGCGCACCAGCAGGCCGAGGTGGGCCCCGATGAGCCCGGCGATGATGGCCGGCAGGATCAAGACGTGGATGGTGAAGAAGCGGGGGATGATCGCGTCGCCGGGGAAGTTGCCGTGGAAGAGGAAGCTCGCCAGGTAGCTGCCGACGAAGGGGATGGAGAGCAGGATCGAGTAGGCGATGCGCAAGCCGGTCCCCGACACCAGGTCGTCGGGCAGCGAGTAGCCGATGAAGCCGTTCAGGATGGCCATGATCAGCAGCGTGGTGCCGATGATCCAGTTGGTCTCGCGGGGCTTCCGGAACGCTCCGGTGAAGAAGATGCGGGCCATGTGCAACACGATGGAACCGACGAACACGTCGGCCGCCCAGTGGTGCATCTGGCGCATGAGCAGCCCAGCCCGCACCGAGAACGACAGGTTCACCGTCGACGCGTAGGCCTCCGACACCCGCTGGCCGTCGAGCGGCTTGTACGACCCGTGGTAGATGATCTGGGTCGTGGAGGGAATGAAGTAGAGGGTCAGGAAGATCCCGGTGGCGATGAGCACCACGAAGGAGTAGAGCGCGATCTCGCCCAGCATGAACGACCAATGGTCCGGGAAGATCTTGTCCAGGAAGATCCGGCCACCCTTGGCCAGCCCGAACCGCTCGTCGAGCTCGGCGACCGCCTGGGACGTCCTGCCGTAGGGGCCCAGGGCGGCCTGCGCCTCTCGCTTGGTCCGTGGGGCGTTGTTGGCGATGGTCACTTGGTCGTCCGCTCCCAGAAGCCGGGCCCGACCGCCTGATCGTAACCCGCCCGGGCCCGCAGGTACCCGCTGGCGTCGACCTTCAGCGGCAACTGGGGCAGCGGGCGGGGGGCCGGGCCGAACTGGGGAATGCAGCCGTTCAGCACGTTGAACATCGACTGGTGGCACGGGCACACCAGCAGCTGGAGCTGCTGCTCGTAGAGACCCACCGGGCAGCCCAAGTGGGTGCAGAGCTTCGAGTAGGCCAGGTACCCCCGGGGCCCCCAGTTGCTTCGCCCCGGTTGGGTGGTCACATCGTCGGTCGAGACCCGCAGCAAGATGGTCTGGTCGACGGCCTGCCCCTCGTCACTGGCCTGCTGGCCGTGGGGGAACACGGTGAGGATGCCCCCCACCTCGAGCGTATCGACGTGGACCGGCCGGCCGTTGGAGTCCACCAGCAGCGTGCCGCGCCGCCAGTTGGTGCGGTCGAACGAGGTGCCGGGCAAAGGGCCGAGCGACCGCAGCAGCGGGAAGATGGCCACGATGCCGAAGATCCCGGCCCCCCCGGCGAACAGCCCGCCGAGCAGCCGGCGCCGCTTGACCACCACCGACGTCCGCTGGACCAGGGCGGCCGACAGGGCGTCCTGCTCCTCGGGAGCCGAGGCGAGGGTGTGGCGGTCCTCGACGAAGGGTCCCTGTGGCATCAAGTACTTGCCCCAGGCGGTGAGGCCGAAACCGAGGAAGAAGAGGCCGGCGCCGAACGTCACGGCCAGGACCCAGGGGGTGGCGCTCACCCAGTAGGCGGCGCCGAAGCCGGCGACCGCCAACATCCCGACCACCAGCAGGACGGCAATCACCCGCTCGGTTCGGGCCGGGTGGCGGGCGAACTCCTGAAGGTGCGGGTCGTCGAAGCGGGCCACCGGTACCGCCACCGCGGTGCCGTGCCCGCCTCCGTCGCCGTCGCCGTCGGGCGGAGTGATCACGGGAGGGACGTCGCTCACGAGCGCTCTCCGATCCAGAAGCAGACCAGGGCCAGGCCACCTACGCCGATCAGGAGGGCGATGAAGCCCTCGGCCACCGGTCCGACACCACCGAGGTCGGAACCGCCCGGGTTGGTCGGGTGCTGGATATACGACGTGACGTAGGCCACGATGTCGCGCACCTGGGCGTCGGAGAGGTTGCCGGTGAACCGGGGCATGTTGGCGGGGCCGGTGCGGATGGCCTCGGCCACCTGCTGGGCAGTGGCCGAGTGGAGGCTCGGCGAGAACGTCGAGAAGGCCAGGGCGTCACCGGCTCCGGTGATGGTGTGGCAGGCGGCGCAGTTGAGCGAGAACAGGTCCGCCCCGGTGGCGACGTCGGCCCCCTTGAGGTTCGGATAGGGCACGTACGGCACGGCCGGGTCGAGCGAGTTGACCCACGCCGCCACCTCCAGCGCCTGCTTGGCGTTGAGAAGGGGCGGCTTGCGTTGGGCCTGCACCTGGTTCGTGGACCGGGCGGGCATCCGCCCGGTGGAGACCCAGAAGTCGACCGTGGCGGGACCCACCCCGAGCAGCGGCGGGGCGACCGGCGAGCCCTCGGCCGAGGCCCCGTGGCAGCTGGAGCAGTTCTGGGCGAACAGGGCCGCGCCGACGGGGATGTAAGACGCCGGCGGGGTCTTGTAGAGGATCGACGAGCTCCCGTAGGAGACCAGCTGGCGCTTGCCGCCGACCTTGGCGTAGTGGCGGACCGAGGAGTTGGCGTTGCCCGAGTCCTTCGGTCCGCCCAGGTACGACGGGCTGCCCACCCCCGGCGGCAGCGCGACGCCCGAGCGGAAGTTGCCGGCGCCCACCCCGCCACCCGAGCCCACTCCGCCCACCCCGGTGGCCGCGCCGGCCGCGCCGGCCGAGGCGAAGGCCAGCAGCGCGCCGCCGCCGATGGTGGCGACCAGCACGAGCGGGAGCACGTAGCGGTTTCGAAGCAGCCTGCGCACGAACACCTATCTACTTGAGGAGGAACAGACAGCTGTAGAGGCCCACCCACACGATGTCGACGAAGTGCCAGTAGTAGCTGACGCCCTGAACGACCGACAGCTCGCCCGGATCACCGCCCTGGCGCCCCCGCATACGCCCCAGAAGGAAGGTCATGGCGACGAGGCCGATGAAGACGTGCAGGCCGTGCAGGCCCGACATGATGAAGAACAACGAACCGTAGGCGTTCGTGCTCGCCCGGGTCGTGATGGTCGCCCACTCGACGAACTGGTTAGCCAGAAAGGCGCCGCCGAGGACGATGGTCCAGGCGATCCAGATCCGGGCCGACCGGCGGTTGCGCCACTCGGCCTGCCGGACCGCCCACTGCATGGTGAAGCTGGAGGAGACCAGGATGGCCGTAAAGATGCCGGCCCGGATCGTGTCGAGATGGGTTCCGGCGGGGGGCCAAACCGAATGCTGCGAGCGGATCGTGAAGAACGCGGCGAAGAGGCCGCTGAAGAACATGAGCTCGGAGCCGAGCCAGATCATCACCCCGATGGCCAACATCGGCGGCCGATCGTGGACGATCTTGCCCCGCTCGGCCGGCTCGCCCACCGAGAGTGCCTGGCTCACGGGGTATTTCCTACTCGACCGGCGCCACCCGACGCCAACATGCTGGTGAAGCCAGCGTGTCCCGCCGGGCCCCGGCCGCACCGGACGGGCACCCGGTCGGCTCGCCTCCCCGAGCTCAGATTCGCTGGTAGGTGTCCTCGCGGCCGAGCTGGTCGGGCAGGGGGAGGGCGTGCACCAGCACCAGGCGCTGAGTGGGGCGGGTCAGGGCCACGTAGAGCGTCCGGAGCCCCCGCCGGGTGGGTGCCGGCGGGCCCGGCACTCGGGGCCCGGGGCCCGGGGCCGGGGTCGGGGCGTCGGCTGCGATCAACGCCGGTTCGACCACGATGACCGAGTCGAACTCGAGCCCGTGGGCCTCGCCCACCGGCAGGACGACGAGCGGGGCGGCGAGCCCGGCCCCCCGGGCGTCGCGGGGGTCCACCGCGGGCACGCCCCGGGCGTCGAGAGCGGCGAAGACGGCGCCCACGAGCGACGCCGGGGCGAGCACGGCGCACCGCCCGGCGCCGACGGCCGCCAGCTGCTCCCCGGCCACCTCGGCCACCCGCTCGGCGAGCCCCCCGGGGGGGGCACTGGCGACCAACGGCAGGTGCCCGGACCGGCGCACCGGCTGGGGCGGGGCGACCCCCGGCGCCGCCTGCTCGAGCACGCCGGTGGCCAGCTCGACCACCTCGGCGGGCGTGCGGTAGCTGACGGTGAGCTCGACCAGGCGCCTCGAGCGGTCCGGCAGGTGGGCGACGATGTCCGCCCAGCCGTCGGGAGCCCAGGGCCCGGTCGCCTGGGCGATGTCCCCCACCACGGTCATCGAGCCCGAGAGCGAGCGGCGGGCGAGCATGCGCAGCTGGAGCGGCGAGAGGTCCTGCACCTCGTCCACGACGATGTGCCCGAACGACCGGATCTCCTCGGGCTCGGCCGACACCGGGGACGGGAGCGGCGAGGGGTCGAGCCCGGCGGGCCAGAAACCGGCCTCGCTGCGGGCCCGGGCCTGCTCGGTCGCCTCGGGGCGGGACCGCCGGGGGCGGGCGGCTCGGGGTCCGAGCATCCCGCGCACCTCGTCGACCAGGGCGGCGTCGGCCGGGGTCCACGGCACCGACTCGAGGGTGGCGCTACGTGCCCGGTAGAGCAGGTTGGCCTCGTCGGGGCTGAGGATTCCCCTGGTTGCAGCGGTGAGCAACGGGCGGGCGCCGAACAGGTCGTGCAGGAGCTCGTGGGGGGCGAGACGGGGCCACATCCGGTCGAGCGCCACCGACACCTCGGGCGTCCGACGCAGCCGGCGGCGGATCTCGGCGGGGTCGAGGGCGTCCTCGCCGGCCGGGTCGTCATCGGGACCGCCATCGGCGGGGCCCGAGGAGGCGCCGAGACCGGCCGCGGCCAGCCCGTCGAGTATCCCGTCGAGGCCGATGGACCCGCCCTCGGCCGCCGGCGCCGCGGACAGGGCGCTGCTCGCCCCGATCCGGGCCAAGTACCGGTCGGCGAGCAACCCCAGCACCCGCCGCTCGACGTACCGGCGTCGCGCGTTGTGGGGGCCGGACCGCCGGCGCGCCGCGGTGACGATGTCGGCCGACTCGGCGACCGACATCCGCAGCACCACCGGACCGAAGGGCACGCTCAGGTCATCGCGCAGGGCCCGCTGGCGGGTGCGGACGGCCCGGGCCAGCACCCGGGTCATGCGCTCCTCGCCCTTCAGCCGCGCCACCTCGGGGGCGTCGGTCCCGCTGACCTTTACCTCGGGGACCAGTCCGGACACCGTCGACAGCGTGGCCCCGGTCTCCCCGAGCGAGGGGAGCACCTGCTCGATGTAGCGCAAGAACAGCGGGTTGGGCCCGAGCACCAGCACCCCCTGGCGCTCGAGCGGGAACCGGTAGGTATAGAGCAGGTAGGCGGCCCGGTGCAGCGCAACCGCCGTCTTGCCGGTGCCCGGCGCCCCCTGGACCATCAGCACCCCGGCTAGCGGGGAGCGCACGATCTCGTCCTGCTCGCGCTGGATGGTGGCCACGATGTCCCCCATCCGGCCGGTACGGGTCTGGCCCAGGGCGGCCAGCAGCGCCCCGGGGCCCCCGAGCACCAGGCCGTCGCGCACGAGCTGGCCCCCCTCGGCCCCCCCGCCCGGACCCGGCACGGCCCGCGCCGGCCCGTCACCGTCGGCGCCCAGCTCTCCGGGGCGCAGGGGCCGGTTGAAGTACTCGTCCTCGAGCCCGGTGACGATGCGCGACCGCACCGCAAGGTGCCGGCGCCGGGCCAGGCCCTGGGGGTCGACCCCGGTGGCCCGGTAGAAGGGCTCGGCGACCGGCGCCCGCCAGTCGACCACCAGGGGCTCGAGGTCCTCGCCGGACACGGCCAGCCGGCCGATGTGGAAGGTCTCGCCGGGGCGCCCGTCCTCGTCGGGCACCCGGTCGATCCGCCCGAAGCACAGGGCCTGATCGCCGATGTCGAGCTGGGCCAGGCGGGCCAGGCTGGTGCGCACCACGATGTCGCGTTCGGTACGGGACTGGAACGTCCCCCCCCGCCCCAGGTCCAGCACCGACTCGAGCATCCGGTTGGCATCGGACCGCATCGCCTCGAGCCGCTCGTGGGCGCGGTCGAGAAAGCGCTGCTCGCCTTCGAGCTCCGGATCGCTGGCCACGGCGCCTCGGGTACCCCTCTCCCTCCCCCGGTCGGGGAACCCTCGATTCTACGGGACGCTGCCCACCGGGCGCGAGCCAACGGCGCGCGCCGGGTGCCGGCGGCGCCGAGTGGTCGCCGCGTACAGTGCCTGCAAGGATTGGCCCGTCGCCGGCCCTCCGGCGGTGACCTCGCTGCGCCCCGATGACCGCCCCGACCGAGCTCCCCGCCCCGTCTCGCCTGGTGCGGGCGTGCCGGCGCCAGGCGGTCGACCGAACCCCGGTCTGGTTCATGCGCCAGGCCGGGCGCTCGTTGCCCGAGTACCGGGCGGCGCGCGGCGGCGGCGACATCCTCGGGGCCATCGCCGACGCCGACCTGGCGGCCGAGCTCACCCTCCAGCCGGTCCGGCGCTACGGGGTCGACGCGGCGATCCTGTTCTCCGACATCGTGGTGCCGGTCCACGCGGTCGGCTTCGGGGTGCAGATCGTCGCCGGCCGGGGACCGGTGGTCGAACGGCCCTTCTCGTCGGCCGCCGACCTGCGACGCCTGCGACCGCTCGAGCCCGAGCTCGACGTGCCCTACGTCATGGCCGCCGCCCGCCTCGTGACGCACGAGCTGGCCCCGTCGGGGGTGCCGTTGATCGGCTTCGCCGGGGCTCCGTTCACCGTGGCGAGCTACCTGGTCGAAGGCGGCCCTTCGCGCACGTTCGCCCGGGTCAAGGCGCTCATGCACGCCGAGCCGGTGATCTGGGCCCAGCTCATGGCCCGGTTGGCCGAGCTGACCGTGGCCTTTCTGCGGGCTCAGGTCGGCGCCGGCGCGGCGGTGCTCCAGCTCTTCGACAGCTGGGCCGGCTGCCTGTCGCGGGCCGAGTACGAGCAGGCGGTGCTGCCGGTGACCCGGCAGGTGGTGGCCGGGGTGGCCGATCTGGGGGTACCGGTGATCCTCTTCGGGGTGGGCAGCGGCGAGCTGCTCGGCGCCATGGCCACCAGCGGCGCCGACGTGATCGGGGTCGACTGGCGGGTACCCCTCGACGAGGCCCGGCGGCGGGTCGGTCCCGGCTGTGCCGTGCAGGGCAACCTCGACCCGGCCCGGGTCCTGGCACCGTGGGACGTGGTCGCCGCCGCCGCCCGCGAGGTGCTCGAGGCGGCGGGCCCCGAACCCGGGCATGTCTTCAACCTGGGGCACGGGGTGCTCCCCGAGACCGATCCGGGCATCCTGGGCGCCCTGGTCGAACTGGTGCACGCCGAGGGCCGTGCCGGTGTCGTCGCGCCCGCCGGTGGGGTGCCGTGACCCGGCCCGGTGTGGTCACATGAGGTGGTGCGATCAGCATCGGCCTCCCCATACGGTGCCGCGGCACGCGCGGCACGCGCGGCACCGCCAGCACCGCCAGCACCGGCGGCGTCCGTAACGGTGAGCGGGTCGGCAGAGGGGTCGGGCAGCGGACGGGTCGGGGTGCTGGTGATGGCGCACGGCACCCCCGAGCACCCCGGGTCGATCGCCGAGTTCTACACCTCGATCCGGCGCGGCCGGCCGCCGACCGACGACCAGCTCGCCGACCTTCGCCGGCGCTACGAGGCCATCGGCGGCACCTCCCCGCTGGCCGCCCGGACGGCGGCCCAGGTCGACGGCGTCCGCGCCCTGCTCGAGGCCCACCGGCCCGGGCGCTACCTGGTCGCCCTCGGGACCAAGCACACCGAGCCGTCGATCGAGGCCGGCGCCCGCCGGCTGGCCGACGGCGGCGTGGCGGCGGTGGTCGGCATCGTCCTCACCCCCCACCCCTCCGCGGCCGGGTCGGGCGAGTACCTCGAGCGCGCCGGGGCCGCCCTGTCGGCCCATCCGGCCCGCCCGGCGTTCGTGCCGGTCCGGGGGTGGTACGAGAACCCGCGGTTCGTCGCCCTGCAGGCGGCGCTGGTGACCCAGACCCTCCGGGCCGCCGTCGGCGACGAGCCGGCCGAGGTGGTCTTCACGGCGCACTCGCTCCCCGAGCGCGCCGTCGCCTCGGGCGACCCGTACGCCGAGCACGTCGCCGGGTCGGCGCGGTTGATCGCCGGCGCGGCGGGCCTCGGCGCCTGGAGCGTCGCCTGGCAGAGTGCCGGACGGACCCCGGAGCGCTGGCTGGGACCCGATCTGCTCGAGGTGATCCGCCGCCTGCCCGACCGAGGCGTGCGCGCCGTGGTGGTCTGCCCGGTGGGCTTCGTGGCCGACCACCTCGAGGTGCTCTACGACCTCGACGTCGAGGCGGCCGCGACCGCCGCCGCGACCGGCGTGCGGTTCGCCCGCACCCCGTCGCTCAACGACGACCCCCGGTTCCTCGGTGCCCTGGCGGACGTGATCGGCGAGGCCGACCCGGGGGGAGCCCGGTCGACCGAGCTGACCGCATGGTCCCGATGACGCCCGACCCGTCGCCCCCGATGGCCGACCGGTCGGGCCGGCCCGGCGCCAGCCCCGGCGGCAGCCCCGACACCCGGCCGGGCCGGCCCACGGTCGCGGTCGTCGGCGGCGGCATCGCCGGGCTCGCCGCGGCGTGGGAGCTCACCGGCGGGGCGACGCCGGACCCCTCGGCCCCCCGGGTCGTGCTGCTCGAGTCGGCCGGCACCCTCGGCGGCAGCCTGCGGACCGCCTCCTTCGACGGCCGTCCGGTGGACGTCGGCCCGGACGCGTTTCTGGGCCGACGTCCCGAGGCCACGACCCTGTGCGAGGAGCTGGGGCTGAGCGAGGCGCTGGTTCCGGTCGGTGCCAGCGGCGCGGCGGTGTGGGTGCGCGGGGCCCGGCGCCCGCTGCCCCAGGGGCTGGTCCTCGGGGTTCCCAGCCGCTTCTGGCCCGCCGCCCGCTCCGGGATCCTCGGGCCCCGGGGCACCCTGCGGCTCCTGCTCGACGTGGTGGCACCCCGGCCCGACGCCCGAGGGCCGCTCGGAGACCGGGCCATCGGTCCGCTGGTCGGCCGCAAGCTCGGCCAGCGGGTGGTCGATCGGCTGGCGGACCCGCTCGTCGGGGGGATCCACGCCGGATCGGTGGCCGACATGAGCGCGGCGGCGGTGTTCCCGGTCCTGCTGGCGGCGGCGCAGCGCCGGGGCAGCTTCATGCGGGCGCTGCGACGAGCCAGCGCCGCCGGGCCGGCCACCGCTGCCGGTCCGGCGCCGGTCAGCGCCTTCTGGGCCCTGCGCGACGGCATGGGCTCCCTGGTGGGCGAGCTGGCCGACCAGCTGGTGGGCCGGGGCGTCACCATCCGCACCGGAGCCGAGGTCGAGCGGCTCGAACGCGCTCCGAGCGGCGCCCGCCGGGGCGGGGGGACGGGCGGTCCCGGCAGCGGGGAAGCCTGGACCCTGCACACCGGGGTCGGCCCGATCGAGGCGGACGGTCTCGTGATCGCCGCACCCGCCCCGGTCGCCGCCGCGCTCCTCGCACCCCACGACGCGGACGCCGCAACCCTGCTCGGCGGCGTGGAACACGCCTCGGTGGCGGTGCTCACGCTGGCCTACCCCGAGGACGCGATCGGGGCGCCGCTGCACGGGACGGGGTTCCTCGTGCCGCGCTCCCCTGGCGGGCGTCGGGCGGCGGGTGAGCCCACGATGGTCACCGCCTGCACCTACCTCGACCGCAAATGGCCCCACCTCCGCCGGCCCGGGACCGTGCTGCTGCGGGCATCGGTGGGCCGGTTCGGCGACCGGCGCCACGAGACCATGACCGACGAGCAGCTGGTCGCCCACGTCACCGCCGAGCTGGCGGTGATGGTCGCCGGCACCGGGGTGCCCCGCGCCGCCCTGGTGACCCGGTACCCCCACGCGTTCCCCCAGTACCGGGTGCACCACCTGCTGCGGGTGGCCGGGCTCGAGTCGGCCCTCCAGCGGCTGCCCTCGGTCGCGGTCGCCGGCGCGGCGTCGCGGGGGGTGGGGATCCCGGCCTGCATCGGCAGCGGGCGCGGGGCCGCCCGCACGGTGCTCGGCTCCCTCTCCCCGTCGGCGAGCAGGCCCGGCTCCACCAGGTGAGCCCGAGCCGGGGCGCCGCCGGGGCGAGTCTCCTCGGCTGGGTCACGGCGAGCCTCGTCGGCAGGGCCACGGCGGGCGTCGTCGGCGGGGTCACGATCGCCCTGTCGATCCCGCCCTTCGGCGACTGGGCGCTCGGACCGATCGGTGCCGGGATCGTGGCGTGGGCCATCGCCGATCGATCGGTCCCCCGGCGGGCCCTGGCCGGGCTCAGCGCCGGGCTCGGGTGCTTCGGACTGGGCCTGTGGTGGGCCGGGTCCTTCAACTGGTACGGGGCGGTCGTCCTCGTCGTGGCCGAGAGCCTGTCGATGGCCGCCGCTGCGGCCCTGGTCCCGGCGGGACGCGGCCGCCTGCCGGCCCTGGTCGGGGCGTTCACCCTGGCCGAGGCGGTGCGCGACCGCTGGCCCTTCGGCGGGCTCCCCCTGGGTGGGGCGTGGCTCGGCCAGGCATCGGGACCCCTCCTGCCCGCCGCCCGGATCGGTGGGCCACTGCTGCTCACCGCCCTGGTGTGGGCCGCCGGAGGAGCCGTCGCCGTCCTCGTCGGCCGGCTCGGGTCAATCGGAGCCCACCATCCTGGATCGGGGCACCCGGGCCGCGCCGATCGGTTGACCACACCGCGTCGGTCGGTCGCGCCGGATCGATGGCCGACGCCGGGTCGGTCGGTCACGCCGGATCGATGGTCGACGCCGGTTCGGCTGCTCGGCCCCCTGGCGGTCGTGGGCGCGGTGGCCCTGGTGGCGGGCGCCGGGGCGCTGGCCCCGGCCGGCGGGCGTCCGGTCGGCCGGGTCGACGTGGCGGCGGTGCAGGGTGGGGGCCGGCGTGGGCTGCACCAGTCCGAAGTGGCGGCGAGCACCGTGCTGCACGCCCAGCTGGCGGCCACCGAGCCACTGGCGGGCCGCCGCCCGCACCCGGAGCTGGTCCTGTGGCCCGAAGACGTCGTGGCGGTGACGGGCACCCTGCGAGGCAGCACCGCGGCGGTCCAGATCGCGGACCTGGTACGCCGCCTCGATGCGACGCTGGTCGCCGGGGTGACCCGCATCGTGTCGCCTACCGCCTTCCGCAACGAGGCGGTGGCCTGGGCACCCGACGGCTCGGTGATCGGCGCGGTCGAGAAGGTGCACCGCGTGCCCTTCGGGGAGTACGTGCCGGACCGGGGGTTCTTCTCCCACCTGGCCGACCTGGCGGAGGTCCCGCTCGACGAGGTGCCCGGGCGGCGGACCGAGGTCCTCGACACACCTCCGGGCCGCCTCGGGGTGATGATCTCCTACGAGGTGTTCTACGCCGGGCAGAGCCGGGGGCCGGTGCGGGCCGGAGCCGAGCTGCTGGTGGTGCCGACCAACACCGCCTCGTACGCCACCGGGCAGGTCCCGGCCCAAGAGGTGGCGGCGGACCGGGTGGCGGCCGTGGAGGCCGGGCGGGCGCTGGTGCAGGCGTCGCCCACCGGCTTGTCGGTCATCGTGACCCCTTCCGGCCAGGTCGCGGCCGCCGGTCCCCTCGGTCCGGCCGCCGTCGTCCGGGGGGTGGTGGGGCTGCGGACGGGCTCGACGCCCTACGTCCGCGTCGGCGACGGTCCCCTGCTGGTCGTGGCCGGCATCCTGCTGATGGGCGGTTGGGCGACTGCGCTGAGACGACGCCGCCCCGGTGCTCGACTCGGGAACGGTGCTCGACTCGGGAACGGCGCCGGGCCCGAGGACGGTGCCGGGCCCGAGGAGCCGGTCAGTCGTAGTAGCCGGAATGGATATAGACGCACGGGATCCCCTCCTCCACGAACATGGCGTGGTTGGAGGGGTCGTCTTCCAGGGCCAGGCGCAGGTCGAAGCCGAAGGCGCGCAGGTCACGCACGGTCTGGCGCTTGAACTCGGTCACCCGGGCGTAGGTCCCCCGGGCCCGCATGACCAGCAGGTCCCAGCGCAGCCCGTAGCGGTCGAGCCAGGCCAGCGTCTGGGGCTGGACCCGGTGGGGACGGCCCGTCAGCAGCACGACGTGGAGGGCCGGGTCGAGGAGTTCCACCAGCCGGGCGATCTCCTCGACCACCGGGTCGTCGCCGCACGCCTCGAAGAACGCCCGCCAATCGCGCTGGTCGCTCTCCAAAAAGTGCTGGCGCCCGGTGGCATCGGACAGCACACCGTCGATGTCGAACACGACCGCCCGCCCCGCCCCGACCGCTCCGGCCCGCCACTGCCAGTGCTCGGGAACGGAGGGCTGCGCGTCCATGTGGGCGTCCATCTCGGGGCTCCTCGGGTCCGTCCTCCCCGGCCCGGAGCCGGCGCCGGGCCGCCCTGCAGCATAGGCGCGGCCTGCTCGGCCCCCCGGGGCGTGCCACGATAGGCGGGCATGGCGCTCTCCCCCGGCGCGCTCGGAGCACCCGGGCCGGACGCAGAGGTGCGACCACCAGTAGGAACGGGGATCGGGGCGCGGACGGCGACCGCGACGGCGACCGCGACCGCGACCGCGGGAGCCACGGCGACCGGGCCGGCGACGGCCGCTTGGCCCGGGCCCGGGCCGGCGATTGAGCTGGGGCGGGACACCGAGCCGCACTGGGTCGACCGACCGCTGGACCCACTCGGGCCGGGTGACATCCCCGTCCCCCTGGGCCGGCGGGTGATGGTGCTGAGCGACCTGGTGCTGCCCCCCGAGGCCACCCCGGCGTCGGGCGCCGTGGCCGGCGATCTGGCCGGGGTGCTCGACCGCTGGCAGGGCCCCGGGGTGGTGGTCGTCTGCGGGAACCTGTTCGACCTGCGGGGGGGCGCCGGGGGCCCCGCCGGTGCCGGGGGCGCCGCGCTGACCGTGCGCGCCGCGCTGGCGGCCCACGGTGCCCTGGTCGAGGCGGTCCGCCGGTTCGCCGGCCGCCCGGACTGCCGGATGGTGGTGCTCCCCGGGTGGCGCGACGCGGCGCTGGGCCTCGACCCCGGGTGCTCGACGATGCTCGAGGCGCTCGGGATGGAGGTCCGCGACCACGTGGACCTGGTCCTGAGCACGGCCGCCGGGGAACGACGGGTGCTGGTACGCGCCGGGCGGCCGGCGACGACGCCTGCCCCCGGTCCCGGGGCAACCGACGGTGCCCGAGGGGCCGGGCGACCCTGGTTGGTCGGCGTCGGCCAGCTGGAGGACCCCGACGCCTCGGGCCGCTTCGTCACCTCCCGCCTCCTCTACCGACGACTGGGCGCCGTCTTCGTCTGGGTGGCCCTCCTGCCGGTGCTGGCGGCCAGCGTGCTGCGCCTGCCGGTGGTGTTCGCGGCGCTCGAGCGGCTGCTCGGTCACCGCACCGGGCCCCGCCGGGCCCTGGCCCACGCCTACGCCGCCAGCTGGCCCGACCGCGGCGCCTTCGCCCTCGGGGCGACGGCGGTGGTGATCGCCGTGATGGCCCTGGTCGTCGCCGCCGCCTCGCGCGTGGCGTGGCGGGCCCTCGGCGGCGACCCCCTGGGGTCCCCCTGGCCGCACCGACGATCCCGGCGCGCGGCGACCCCGGCGGCCGACCCCGACCGCGCCGGAGCCCTGCGCGTCGGGGCGCTGACCGCCGCCGGGGCGGCCCGCCAGGCGATCGCCCGGGGCGCCGCCGGGATGATCACCGGGGGCAGTCCGCGTCCGGAGCTCTCGCGCCTCGACCCGGGCTTCCACGCCGTCCCCGGGGCCTCCGCCGAGCTGGTGCGCGAGCACACCGGGCGGGGCGGGCTCCCCCCGGTGTTCGCCCACCACCGCCAGGCCAGCTGGCTCGAGCTCGAGACCGGTGCCGATCTCCACGTGCGGCTGCTGGTCGGCGAGGGCGACCTGCCGACCAGCAGGCTGCTCGAGCGCCTCGTCAGCACCACCCGGGTGGTCAACGGCCACACCGCGGCGGCGGAGGTCCACCCGGCGCTGGTCGCCTCGTGGCCGCACGGCGCCACCTGGCCGGCGGGCGTCGAAGCGGCCGGCGAGCGCGGCCGGGTGCGCCGGACCCGCCGTCTGGCCGCCTGCGCCCTGTTCGCCGCCGGGGTAGTGGACCTCCTCGAGGCGGTGCGGCCCCCGCTTCGCAGCCACCTGCGCCTGATCGAGCAGTTCCTGCCCCTCGGGGTCTCCCAGGCCGCCGGCGCCCTGGTCGCGTTGGCCGGCGTGAGCTTGATGCTCCTGGCGCGCGGGGTCCTGCGTGGTCAGCGCCGCTCGTGGCTGGTGGCGGTCGGGCTGCTGTCGGCGACCGCCGCCCTGCACCTGATCCACGACGTCGACGTGCTGGGAGTGCTGGTTTCGGCGGCGGTGCTCGCCCTCCTGCTCGCCCGGCGGGCGCGCTTCGGCGCCGCTGCGGATCCGCGCTCGCTCCCTTCGGCGTTGGCGGTGCTGGTGGTCGGTGCGGCGGCGGCGGTCGGGGGCGGGGCCCTGGCGATCGGGCTCGACGGTGCCGTGCGCCGCCACGGGATGCCCCCGTGGCCCGAGGTGCTGGGCGCCGCAGCCGAGCGCCTGGTCGGCCTCCACACCGTCGCCCTGCCCGACTCGGTCGACGACTGGATCTCCCCCAGCCTGCTGGCGGTCGGGATGGCCCTCTGCGTGGTGGCATTGATCCTGTTCACCCGCCCGGTCGTGGACCGGCGGCTGTCGGCCGCCCGGGCCGGTCCGCACCCGCGGGTCGCCGAGGCCCGGGCGCGCGACATCGTGCGGCGCCACGGCTCGGGCACCCTCGACTACTTCGCCCTGCGCGACGACAAGCAGTGGTTCTTCCACCGCGACAGCCTGGTGGCGTACGCGGTGCACGGCGGGGTGTGCCTGGTCTCGCCCGACCCCATCGGCCCGGCGAGCGAGCGGGTCCAGGTGTGGCAGGCCATGCGCCGCTACGCCGACCGCCACGGGTGGGCCCTGGGGGTCACCGCAGCGGCTGAGGAGTGGCTGCCCCTCTACCGCGACGCCGGGATGCGCTACCTGTACATCGGCGACGAGGCGGTGGTCGACGTGACGTCGTTCCGCCTCGACGGCGGCCACATGAAGGGGCTCCGCCAAGCGGTCAACCGGGTCGGCCGCAAGGGCTACACCTTCGAGATCCTCGACCCGGCCCTCGTGGGGCCGGGCGGGGTGCCCGGGGTGACGGAGCTCATCGAGCGCAACCGCCGGGGGGACAACGAGCGAGGCTTCTCGATGACGCTCGGCCGGGTGTTCGACCAGCGCGACGGCGGGCTGCTCCTGGCGGTGGTCCGGGGGCCCGACGGGACGCCGGCTGCCGCCTGCCAGTTCGTGCCCTCGCCCGCCATCGGGGGCTACTCCCTCGACCTCATGCGCCGCGACCCCGGCGAGCACCCCAACGGCCTGCTGGACTTCGCGCTGGTCAACACCATCGAGCACGTGCGGGCGACGGGCGGCACCGGTCTCAGCTTGAACTTCGCCGCCATGCGCTCGGTGCTCGAGGGGGAGCACGGCGACGGCCTCACCCAGCGGGTCGAGCGCTGGGCCCTGCGCCGGCTGTCGGGCGCGCTGCAGATCGAGTCCCTGTGGCGGTTCAACGCCAAGTACGATCCGGCCTGGTCACCGCGCTACGTGGTGTGGGACTCGGCCGAGCAGTTCGTGCCCACTCTGGTGCAGATCCTGCGGACCGAATCGCTGACCGATCTGCCGGTGGTCGGCCGGCTCTTCGGCTGATTCTCCGCCCAGCTGCTTCTCCGCCGGGCCTCGGACCGAACGCGAGCGCTGGCTTGACCCGCTCCTCAGCATCCCGCCGGGGTTCGACGAGCGAGGAGCGGTCCGGCGCTCAGGCGGCCGGCCACGCGATCGTCTTGGTCTCGAGGTACTGCTCGAAGCCCTCAAGCCCGTTCTGTCGGCCCAGCCCGCTCGCCTTGTAGCCGCCATAGGGAGAATCGGCGCCGTACCAAACCCCGCCGTTCACCGAGAACGAGCCGGTGCGGATCCGGCGCGCCACCGCGGTGGCGCGCTCCACCGAGGACGAGTAGACGCCGCCCGACAGCCCGTAACCGCTGTCGTTGGCGACGCGGACCGCGTCGTCGTCGTCGTCATAGGCGATGACCACCAGGACTGGGCCGAAGATCTCCTCGCGGGCAATGGTCATGGTGTTGTCCACGTCCACGAAGAGGGTCGGCTCGACGTACCAGCCCCGGGGCAGAGCAGCCGGGCGATGGCCGCCGACTACCAGCCGGGCCCCCTCGTCGACACCCGTCTCGATGTACCCGAGCACCCGGTCGCGCTGCCTGGCGCTCACCAGCGGGCCCATGATCACGTCGTCGCGCTGGGGGTCGCCGTAGGGGACCATGCCCATGGCGGCGGTGATCAGCTCGACCCCCTCCTCGTAGCGCGCTCGGGGCAGCAGCAGGCGCGACTGCACCGCGCATCCCTGGCCGGCGTGACCGCAGACCCCGGCGGCGCCGGGGACGACCGCAGAGAAGTCCGCGTCGTCGAGGACGATCATGGCCGACTTCCCGCCGAGTTCGAGGAACACTCGCTTGAGGGTGGCCGCACCCTTCTCCATAATCCGCTTGCCAGTTACCGTCGAGCCGGTGAAGGAGATGAGGTCGACCAGCGGCGAGAGTGTCAGCTCCTCGCCCACCAGGTGGTCCGACGAGGTGACGACGTTGAAGACCCCGGCGGGGATGTCCGTCCGCTCGGCGACCAGCCGACCCAGGCGGGTGGCGTTCCACGGGGTATCGGGAGCGGGCTTGACGATCGTCGTGTTGCCGGTGGCCAGCACCTGGCCCACCTTGTTGATCGTCACCTCGAAGGGGAAGTTCCACGGCACGATCGAGCCCACCACCCCGACCGGCTCCTTCCACACCGCCCGACGGTGGGTCGCCCCGAACAGGTTGCTCGGGGCCAGGTCCCGCTCCCAGGCGAACTCGTCGATCAACTTGGCCGGGTAGCGCAGGGCGTCACCGAGCGGCGTGTCGAGCTGGGCGCTGTAGGTGAGCATCCGCGGGCAGCCCACTTCGTCGATCAGCTCCTCGCGCAGCTGGTCGACCTCGGACTCGATCGCCGCCTGGAGCTGCTCGAGGCAGCGCTTTCGAAGGGCCCGGTTCGTCGCCCAGTCGGTCTCGTCGAATGCCCGGCGGGCGGCGGCGATGGCCCGCCGCATCTCGACGCCGGACGCGTCGGCCACGGGGCCGAGGATCTCCTCGTTGGCCGGGTTCACGTTGTCGAAGGTCTTGCCCGAGTCCGCCTCGACCAGCTGGCCGTCGATGAGCATCCGGACCTCGGGGGTGTACTTCGGCGCGTCGGTCATCTGCCGGTCCTTTCGATGTAGGGCTCGATGTAGGGCGTCACGGGTCTGGTGACGAGCCGCCGAGCAGTCCCTGGCGTGCCCGGCACTTGGCGAGGTGCAGAGCAAATGCCCGATCAGCAGTCATGGTTGAAGCCGGGTGGCACGATGAGATCGGTGGCCACGAGTTGGTCGACGGATGCCCTACCCAGCCCGAGGAGCGCCTCGTCAATACCGCTCCGAAGGATCTCGAGCACGTTCGTCACCCCCGCCTGTCCGTTGGCCGCCAGACCCCACAAGTAGGCTCGCCCGGTCAAGACTGCCCGAGCTCCCAGAGCCAGCGCCTTCACAACGTCGCTCCCCCTCCGGATTCCGCCGTCCAACAGCACCTCCAACTGGTCGCCGACCGCCTTCACGATCCCGGCGAGCGCTCGGATGGAGGCTGGGGTTCCATCGAGGTTGTTGCCTCCATGATTCGAGACCGAAATGGCACTGGCACCGACATCGACCGCGCGCTGGGCGTCGTCGGAGCGGGTTATCCCCTTGATGAGGAACGGGCCGCCCCATTGTTCGCGCAGCCAGGCGACGTCCTCCCACGTGGGCGGAGGCGTCCGCATCCACTCACCGTAGGCGGCGAAGAACCCCGGGGGTGCTTCGCCAGGGTTCGCCATGTTGGGCGTCGTCAGCTCGGGCAGCTTGCGGCTACGGGCGTACTGTCGCAACCACTGCGGTCGCAGGAGCACCTCGGGTGCGAACCGAGCGATCGTCTTGAGATCCAATCGCTCGGGGATCACCGGGCTTCCCCAGTCGCGCCGGGTGGCGAACGACCAATCGAGGGTGAGGATCAGCGCCTTGGCTCCGGCTCGCCTGGCCCGGTCTATCCGGTGCTCGAGCTGATCGCGGGTGCCGGCCCAGTACGTCTGGAAGAACGTCTGGGCATTGGCGCTCAGCACCTCCTCGATCGGCTTCGACGCGAACGAGCTCAGTCCGATCGCGGTACCTGCGGCCGCGGCGGCGCGGGCGACGGCGACCTCTCCATCTGGGTGCACCGCCTGAACACCGGTGGGAGAGATGATGACCGGAAAGGACAGGTCCTGCCCCAGGACCGTAACTCGCTGGTCCCTCGTCGGCGGCAGATCCGCGACGTGGGGCCTGAAACCCAACTCGCTGAATGCTCCGACGTTGTCACCGAGCGTGAGACCAAGCTCGGACCCGGCGAGAAGGGCGTCGTACACCGACTTCGGAAGCCGCCTTTTCGCGCGGCGCTGGGCCTCCGCGACGCTTTCGAACCATTCGTTGGTGCTGGCCACGATTGCTCCTAGGTTGCCCCCCGATCGCTGCCCTACGACCGGTGGCGGATCCGGTTGCTCTCAGGCAGGACGAGCGCCACCTCGACGATGCGGGGTTCTGATCGAAGGGTCGGCGACGACCAGCCGTCGCGAGGATTGCCCTGCTGTCGGCGCCGGTCGTCGGATGGTCACTGCCTCGGGCCGCCCGGGTACTTGAGCAGCGACCCCGCATCGACCCGGATCTGCTGGCCGGTGATGTAGCGGGATTCGTCCGAGGCGAGGAACAGGACCAGGTTCGAGATGTCGACCGGCTCGACGTAGGGAATGGGCATCGCTTGGAACGCAACGAACGCCGGCATCACGTCCTCGCGTGTCGGATGCTCGAGATCGGGTCGGAACGTCGCATAGAGACCATCGTTGTGGAGGAGGTGCGTGTTGCAATTGGTCGGATGGACGCCGTTCACCCGAATGAAGCGCGGAGCCAGATGGAGACCCATCTGCTCGACGTAGCCGATGAGGGTCCGCTTCGACCACCCGTAGCCGGCGCTGCCCGGGCCCATCTGGGGGTTGCTGGTCGTACCCGGCATCATTCCTGCGGTCGACCCGGTAACGACGACCGATGCCCCGTCGGGCAGGAACGGGAGAGCCACCGCCACTGCGTTCATGACCCCGACGAGATCCACGTCGACGGCATCGACGAAGTCCATGGGGTCCGGATCGCCCATGGCCATCGGCAGGATTCCCGCGTTGGCCACCACGACGTCGAGGTGTCCCAGCTCGGCCACCCCGGCTTGGACGGCCTGGCGCAGCTGCTCGCGGTCACGGACGTCGGCTCGGTGCGCGACGATGCGGCGATCGAGCTTCTCCACCAGCTGCACCGTCTCGGCGAGATCTTCCGGCGTCGACAACGGATAGGGGTTCGACTCGATCTGCGCGCAGATGTCGATCGCGATGATGTCGGCCCCTTCTTCCGCCAGCCGGACGGCGTGGCTGCGTCCTTGACCTCGGGCGGCACCGGTGATGAAGGCGACCTTCCCCTCTAGACGACCTGGCATTGTTTCCCCCTGTCGGATTCGAAACTGGTGCGGAGCGCCGTGCCCTGCTGGCACGGCGCTCCCAATCCCTCGCGCTCCCCCCTCGCGCCCCAACGTTCCGGGCGTCCGGCCGCCAGCAGCCGGTCCCCCCGAGACGTTCTCTGTCAGAACTTTCGTCATGGTACGTCAGTTGGGTCACCGGGTCCACCACGGGTTTGGCCATGCGGCTCCTCGGTCTCGCGCCGTGCCGCGTCCGTCGGCATCCAGGGCGGCACGCCGAGAGCCCGGAGTGCTGCTTGGTAGGGTGGGTCAAAGCTGTTGACGAAAACGGCGTGGATGAAGGTCGGTCATGTCAACCAAGTGGCAGCACGGTCCGCAGGACGAACAGCGGCGGTGGCGCTCGTCGAGCCGTTGACGACCACGCGACAGCCGGAAGCCGAGGGGAACGACGGGTCGGGCGATGGCCGTAATCGTCGACGACTGGCTTCGACGCAGTCCATCGAGGATGCCGCCCTCGCGCTCTTCGTCGAGCGGGGATACGACAAGACGACCGCCGAGGATATCGCCTCCGCCGCCGGTGTCTCGGTACGGACGTTCTTCCGGCACTTCCCCAACGGCAAGCAAGCGGTGGTGCTCCTCGAGACGCGCCGCCACGTGGACATTCTGGAGCGTGCCCTGCGCAACCGCCCGCCACAGGAGTCGGCCCTGACGGCAATGCGCTCTGCGGTCCGGGACGCAGCTTCCGAGGTCCGGAGCGATGACGCTCGCTACGGACCCCGAGATGCGCTGCGAATCTACAATCAGATCGCTGCTGGGCAACCAGATCTCATCGCCACGATCATGGGCGCTCGGCAACTCATGATGGAATCCCTCGTCGGGCCCATCGCCCTGCGCATGTCCGTCGACCCCGACACCGACGTTCGCCCGCGTGCACTTGTCCATTCCGTGCACGCCGCCATCACGGTGGGCTGGCTCATCGCCCTGCGCAACAGCGATGTGGACGTACCTGAGCTGGTGGAGGCGGCTCTGGACGTGTTCGAACGAGGCATTGCTGATTCCATGGCGCCGCCGTCACGCCTTTGACGCCGGGGCTGGCGGGGCTCGAGAGGCTCGAGAGGCTCGAGAGGCTCGTCATCCCCGGCCCATCATCGCGGTGATCATGGCCTGGTCGGCCGTCCACGAGCCGGTGAGCGACGCCATCACGTGACCGGCATCCACCAGGAGGTTCACGCCATTGATGCCGCTGGCCGCTTCGCTGTTGAGGAAGACCATCGCGTCACCCATCTGGTCAGCCGTCAGGTGAGCGGTACCGGTCGCGTCGCGATAGCCCTGCGCGAAGGCCAGCCAGGTGTCGGCATTGGCCCGGGCGAGCGGGGTATCCGTCGGACCGGGGCAGATCGCATTGATGCGAACCCCCCGGGCCAAGAATGGAAAGCCCTTCGCAGCAACGTAGCAATTCATGGCTTGTTTGGAGAAGCTGTAGTTGTCGGTCCCCTCGTGGTCCTGCACCCAGGCGTCCGCTGACTCGAAATCCGGAGTCGCCAGAAACTCGGTGAGGAGGGGGATGCGGTTCTCCCAACCCAGCCCGGCCACCGACGCGATCATGCAGACGGCGGAGCCCGGGGGAAGCGAGCCGGCAGCGAGCAACCGCTCGATGACGTGCCGATGGCCGATGAAGTTCGCCTTCATCACCCCCGCCGTGCCATCGGCAACCCCGGCGGCGGCAAATATCGCGTGGATCGGGGCGTCGAGTTGCTCGAGCCCGGCATCGAGAGCCACTCGATCACGGATGTCGACGTCGATCCATTCTGCGGCTTCCAGCTCCACCGGCGCATAGTCCATCACGACGACTTCGCCACCCAGCCCGGCCACCGTCCGAGCGGCAGCGGCCCCCATCCCGGACGCGCCACCGATGACCAACGCTCGCCTTCCCTCGTAACGGAACTTGGTGATGTCACTCATCCTGGGAGCACGGGCGCCTAAACGGTGACGGGCAGGCCGAAAATGTCGGCGGCGTGACCGCCCAGCAGACGGTCGATCGTCGACGCCTCCACCCCGTGGCTCTCGAGCATGCGGCGTGCCTCGTCCGGCGTGCCGGTGTCGTGCTGCGGGTAGCGCGACCCCCAGGCCGCCTTGTCGCCGATCCGGTCGACCATCCGAGCCACCGGGAGCTCCCAGCTGTCGAACGAGGTCGCGATCCGCTGCCGCTCCCACACCTCTTCGGGTTCGAGGCACACGGGCACGCCACCCTGGCCGCCGAGCCAGAGGTAGGTCTCGCACTTCTCGAGTGCAAGGGGCACCCACGTCGTGCCCGAGTGGGCGATGGCCACCGGCAGGTCCGGAAGGTCCTCGAACAGGCCGTGGAAGAACGCCGTAGTGACGAAGAGCTCTGCGTCCTGCATGTAGGCAACGGGCTCGACGATCGAATGGTTGACGCCAAGGCGTCCGGACACCCGCTCAGCGAACCCACCACTCGACACCGCGTCCGCCCCGGTGACATTCGACGACGGGTGGATGCACGCGACCACCCCTAGTTCGGCGCAGCGTTCGAAGACCGGGCGGAAGGGCCGGTCCTCCACGAAGACAGGGATCGCGCTGGCTTCGGTTTCCGCCCCTACGCCCTGTTGCGCCATCCTCCGGACCATCTGGGCGCCTACCGAGCTACTGGCATCCTCGACCTGGTAGAAAGCCGGGCGCAGCAGGGCAGCCCCGATACCCCGTCCGTGGATACGAACCAGTTCTTCGATCGCCGCGGCAGGGTCTTGGAGCGGCAACACCCCCACGGGGTGGAGCCGGCCGCTCCCCGCTGCGGCGAATTCGCTGATCCAGTCGTTGTACGCCCGGCACAACACGACCGCGGCGTCCCGATCGACGATCTGGGGAAGGTACTCGTTGAGCAGGGTCGGGTAGACGACCGCTCGGTCCACGCCCATGCGGTCCATGTCGGCAAGGCGGGCGGCCGGGTCCCACGCTCCAGGGTTCAGCGGGTGGCCGACGTTGGGATCCAGCGCACCGATCTCGTCCACGGTGACGCCCGGGCGCCAGATCGCCTGCCTGACGATCCGGCTCCGGTTGAGCCCCTTGGCCGGGCGGCCATTGAGCGTCGTGGTGACCGTGCCGTCCTCGTCGACTCGCGACGAGAACGCCTGGAGTACCGCCTCGCGGTCGGCCGCGGGGACGTAGTCGTCCCAAAGGGCAGCGGGCTCATAGACATGACTGTCGACGTCAACGACCTCGGCCATCAGTACGCACCCTGCTGGGGCCCGCCGCCGGCGGATTGCACGGCGGAAAGGCCGGCCACATCGAAACCGAGCTCGCGAAGCTTGTCGGCGTTCTGGCGGGGATGGGCGACCAACTCGGCCCACTCGTCGAGCTCGGGCCCCTGGGGGAACCAGTCGGGTCGCTCGATGGGGGGTGCCTCCTCGGTGACGAAGAGCTTCGGCTCGATGCCGTACCACCTCGCGGCATTGGCGCCCAGTAGCTGGTGCTGCACGCCCTCAGGCACGCCAGCAGCCGTCATATTGCGCATGGCGCTCCAGACGTCGGCCCCGTCGTGGTGGTAGGCATCCGAAGCCCAGATGCCCACGTTCTCGTAGTCCTCCCACTGGCGGAAGACGCCGATCTCGTCGGACTCGAAGGAGATCACCGATTGCTCCGTGAACGCCTCGGAGGGAAGGCGGTCGCCAGGGTTCGCGCGCTCGCTGCGGTACAGCTTCCAGAGTCGGTCGCACGTGCTCAAGAAGTACGGAAGCCACTCGGCGTTCGACTCGAAGACCGCCATCTTGAGCCTGCTGTAGCGGTCCAAGAACCCTGAGAGGAGCACCTGGGCCAGCCAGTCCTGCATCTCGTGGATAAAGGAGAACGTCTGCGAGTCGACCCCGGCCCGGGTGAACAGGTCCCCCGGTGATCCCACATAGTCCGGGCCCAGGGGATGGGGTTGTCCGGGCGCCGGGAAGGTGTGCATCCCGAGCACCATTCCCGTCTCCTCGAAGGCCCGGAAGACTTCGTCGTAGTCGCCCCCGCCCCGCATCATCGCCTGGCGGATCTCGTTCGGGTACTTCGCCTGGGCGTCGATGGGCCGGATGAGGCCGACCGGGTGGCCCAGGTCCTTGGCGCGGAAGATCTCCTTGGCCGTACGCACCGGGTCCTGAACGGGTAGCAGGGCCGCCCCGTAGAGGCGGTCGGGAACCTCGCCGCACCAATCCACGAGGAAATCGTTGTACGCCTGACAGAACGCGTCGACGCCCTCGACGTTCTGGGCAAACGGCAGGTACATGATGACCATCGTCGGGATCACCAGGACCTGATCGATCCCCATGAGATCCATCTCGGTGATCCGGGCATGAGGGTCGATCGCCCCGTCGTGGTGCACGTACGCCCGCTGCTCATCGGTGAGCGGCACCATCGACTGCAGCTTGCGCATGATCTTCTTGTTCATCTGGGGGCCGGCGATACAGATCGGGTTGTACGACGGGGCGAAGTGGCCGTTCCCCCCGCCCATGACCGGCTGGGTCCCGTTGAGCCACGCTTCGTCATCGCCACGCCAGTAGGTGTTCCGGACGAGCTCTTTCTTCGCTTCGGGGACGTAGTCCCAGATCTGCTCGGGATCGTTGATGTGCGCATCGCAGTCGAGCACGGAAAACGACTTGGTCAGACGTGCCATTAGCCCCCCTATGCCGTCACTACTGGCACGTTAGGCCACCCGGGCGCGCGTGTCCACGGCCGCGATGCGATGGTGGGCGCTCGAGGGCGAGACCGATGACGGGTAGGCCCAGCGGCAGTGCGGGTCCTGCGCCGGCTAGGGCACGAAGAGCAGGGTGGCCCGGTGGGCGAAGTCGGTGAGCGGGCCGGGGATGATCCCGAACACCACGCTCACCGCCAGGCAGATCCCGATGCCCACGGCGGCGAGCGCCGGCACGGGCACCCGGGGATGGGCGGCCGCCTCGGCCGCGTCGGCCTCGGCCACCTCGACCCCCTCGGTCTGTGGTGCCTCGACCACCTCGGTGCCGGGCGCCTCGACCCCCTCGGCCTTCCCGGCCGGCGCCGGCGCCTCGTCGTCGAACAGCAGGGCGGCGTTCAGCCGGTCGACCACCCCGAGCCGGCCTCCGGCGAGCGCCAGCCCGCCCGGCGCAGTACCGGCGGGCAGACCACCGAGCGCCGCCAGCGGCGCGCCGACGGTGACCGCGGCGGGCGCCTCGAAGCCGACGAGTGGCCGGGCCGGCTCGGCCGGGGGCGGGACCGCGGCCGGCCGCCGGCCCGGCGCGTACATGAGAACCGCCAGGCGGAGGTAGAAGAACGCCGCCACCGCCGCGCTCACCATGGCCACCAGGGCCAGCGGCAACGAGTTGGCGTCGACCGCGGCGACCACCACCTGGAACTTGGCCAGGAAGCCGGTGGTGAACGGGGCCCCTGCTTGGGCCAACAAGAGCACGGCGAAGCTCAGGGCCAGGAGCGGCTGGCGGTGCGCCAGGCCGCGGTAGGCGGTCAGGTCGTGGTCGGCGTCGCCGGACCGGCCGACCAGGGTGACCACGGCGAAGCTGCCGATCACCATGAACGTGTAGGCGAACAGGTAGTACAGGGCGGAGCTGATCCCCGAGGCGGTGGCCGCCTGCAGGCCGAGCAGCACGAACCCGGCGTGGTTGATCGACGAGTAGGCCAGCATCCGCTTGACGTCGCGCTGGACGAGGGCGAGGACCGCCCCGACCAGCAGGCTGGCGACGGCGATGACGTAGACGACCGGCTGCCAATCACCCCGCAGGAGACCGAACGACGAGACGAACACCCGGAGGAAGGCGGCGAACCCGCCGATCTTGGCCACCGCCGCCATGAACCCGACCACCGGGGAGGGCGAGCCCTGGTACACGTCGGGGGTCCACATGTGGAACGGCACGGCGGCCACCTTGAAGGCGAAGCCCACCAGCAGCAGCGCCAGGCCCGCCAGCAGCAGGCCGTCGGAGGCCACGACGGTGTGGGACAAGAAGGCGGCGATCTGGGCCAGGTTGGTCGACCCGGTGGCGCCGTAGACGAGGGCGATCCCGTAGACGAAGATCGCCGACGAGAAGCCGCCGAGCACGAAGTACTTGAGGGCGCCCTCGGCCGAGGCGGCCCGGCGGTGGTTGAACGCGGCCAGCACGTAGAGGGCGATGGACATGATCTCGAGCCCGAGGAACACGATGATCAGGTCGTTGGCCTGCCCCATCAGCATGGCGCCGGATGCCGACACCATCGCCAGCACGTGGAACTCGGCCCCCTGGACGTCCTCGCGGCGCAGGTAGCCGTCCCCGATCAGCGCGGTGACCAGCATCGCCGAGCTGACCAGGATGGCGACGAAGCAGCTGAAGCCGTCCACCGCCACCGCCCGGTCGACCGTCGTGTAGGCCCCGTGGCTCTGCACGTCGGCCCACTGCCAGATGGCCAGGCCGAGGGCGGTCCCCGAGATCACCACCGTGGCCGCGGTGGCCACCCGCACCCGCAGCTCCCGGCGGAAGAGGGCCCCGGCGCCGAGCACCAGCACCGCCCCGCCGAGCAGCACCAGCTCGGGGAGGATGCCCAGGTAGCGGATGTGGGGCAAGGCGATGGTGGGGGTCCCGAGCGCCGACGCCTTGGCGGCCAGCAGGAGGGGTGCGCTCATGGGTGGGATCCTCCGGTCCGGGTGGTGGCGGTGAGGGAGACCCCGCCGGCCGGGCGACGGTCGTCGGAGGCGGCCACCGCCGGCCGGTGGCTGTTGGTCACCAGGTCCACCCGGTCCACCAGGCGGTTGACTGCCGGGGTGATCCGATCGAGGGCCGGCTTGGGGTAGACCCCGAGCAGCACGATGAGGATCAGCAGCGGGGCGATCACCAGCCGCTCGGTCCATCCGAGGTCACGGGTGGTGGCGCTGGCCGGATCGGGCTCGCCGTGGAACGCCTGCTGGTACGCCCACAAGAGGTAGACGGCGGCCAGCACCACCCCGACGGTGGCCACCACCGCCCACCAGCGGTGGGTGAGGAACGTGCCCGACAGCACCAGGAACTCGCTCACGAAGCCGTTCAGCCCGGGCAGCCCGATCGACGCCATCATCGCCACGGTGAACGCGCCCGCCAGCAACGGCGCCGGCGCCTGCAGGCCCCGGAGCTCGCTGACCTGCCAGGTCTGCCGGCGCTCGTAGATCCACCCGATGAGCAGGAAGAGCGCGGCCACGATCAGGCCGTGGTTGACCATGAGCAGCACGCCGCCCGACAGGCCCTGGGTCGAGAAGGCGAACGTGCCCAGGGCGATGAACCCGATCTGGGCCAGGGAGGAGAACGCCACCAGGCGCTTGAGGTCGCGCTGGACCGCCGCCACGACGGCGCCGTAGAGGATCCCGATGACCGCCAGGGTGAGCAGCAGCGGGGCCAGCGTTTTGGACGCCTGGGGGAACAGGTTGAGGTCGAAGCGGATGATGCCGTAGGTGCCGAGCTTGGCCATCACCGCCGACAGCACGACCGAGCCCCCGGTGGGGGCCTCGGTGTAGGCGTCGGGGGACCAGGTGTGGAAGGGGAACAGGGGCGCCTTGACGGCGAAGGCGGCGGTGAACGCCAAGAAGAGCAGCGTGCCGGTGGTCGACGAGAAGTGGGTGTGCTCGAGCGCGGGGAGCGAGAAGGTGAGCACGCCGGTCTGGCGCTGGTGGACGAAGGCGACGGCGACGATGCCCACCAGCAAGAAGGCCGAGCCCAAGAAGGTGTACACGAAGAACTTGATCGCCGCGTAGGCGCTGCGGGCGTAGCCCCAGCCCCCGATGACGAAGTACGCCGGGACCAGGGTCAGCTCGAAGAACAAGAAGAACAGCACCAGGTCCAAGGAGATGAACGAGCCGATGCAGGCGGCCTCGAGCAGCAGCATCCAGGCGATGAAGGCCCGGCTGTCGTGGCGGTTGCGGGCCCCGACGAGCACGATCGGGAACAGCACCGCGGCCAGCAGGACCAAGAAGATCGAGATCCCGTCGACTCCCACGTTCCAGTCGATCCCGAGCGAGCGGGCCCACACGTGGCGGGAGACGAACTGGTAGCCGCCGTTGCCGGCGTGCAGGTCGACCGCCACCACGATGGCGAAGCCCAACGTGGCGACGCAGACCGCCAGCCCGAGCAGCTCGGAGAACCACCGCGGCGCCCGGACCCACAGCGCGACCGCCGCCGCGCCGGCCGCGGGGAGCAGGACCAGGACGGTCAGGAAGGGGAACTGGGGGGCGCTCATGACCACCACGTCCGGCTGGCGAAGAAGACCACGATCGCCGCCAGCCCGAGGGCGATGCCCAGGGCGTAGTTGCGGACGTACCCGGTCTGGAGCCGGCGGGTCCGGGTGCTGAGCCCGCGCACCAGGGCGGCGGCGCCGTTGACCGCCCCGTCGATCGCCCGGGTCTCGACCACGGTGGCGCAGAACCGGGCGAAGGACTGCCCGGGCCGGCCGATGAGGGCGTCGTACGCGTCGTCCCAGTACCAGACCCGTTGGAGGAAGGCCGGCTCGAGCTCGGGCCGGTTCACCTTGCGCCGCCACAGCTGCCAGGCGATGCCCAGGCCCACCACCGCCGCCACCGCGTCGGCGACGGCGCCCACCCACGCGTTGAGCGGGTGGTTGTGGCCCGACGAGAAGCTGGCGGCGAACACCGGCGCCAGAAAGCCGGCGATCGAGTCGTGGTGGATCCACGGGAGGTCGAGGATCCCGGCGGCCGCCGCGAGCACGGCCAGCACCACCAGCGGCAGCCGCATGGTCCAGGGCGACTCGTGGGGGGCGCGGTGGCCCCCCTGGTGGCCGAGCGCCGCCTCCCAGCGGTCCTCGCCGAAGTAGGCCAGCACGAACAGGCGGGTCATGTAGTACGCGGTGAGCACCGCGGTCACCAGGCCCACCGCCCAGAGGGCCGGGCTCTTGGCGTAGACGTTGGTGAGGACGTCGCCCTTGGACCAGAACCCCGAGAACGGTGGCACGCCGGCGATCGACAGCCATCCCACCAGAAAGGTGACGTAGGTCCACGGCAGGTAGGCCCGCAGCCGGCCCATGCGCTTGAGGTCCTGCTCGCCGTCGAGGGAGTGGATCACCGAGCCGGCGCCGAGGAAGAGGAGCCCCTTGTAGAAGGCGTGGCAGACCATCAGGAACAGGGCCGCGACGTAGGCTCCCGAGCCGACGGCCAGCACCATGTAGCCGATCTGGGAGACGGTCGAGAAGGCCAGCACCTTCTTGATGTCCTGCTGGGAGGTGCCGATGGTCGCCGCCACGAACGCGGTCGCCGCCCCCACCCCGGCGATCACCCACCGGGCGTCGGGGGATAGCGCGAGCACCGAGTTCATCCGGCACAACAGGTAGACCCCGGCGGTGACCATCGTCGCGGCGTGGATGAGGGCCGACACCGGCGTCGGGCCCTCCATGGCGTCGGGCAGCCAGTTGAACAGCGGGATCTGGGCCGACTTGCCGGTGGCGGCGAGGAACAGCAGCAGCACCGCCGCGGTGGCGGTCCCCCCGGCCAGCAGGTGACGGTGGGCGAACACGTGCAGGTAGTCGAGCGATCCCACCTTCGAGAAGATCAGGAACATGGCGAGCAGGAAGCCGACGTCGCCGACCCGGTTGTAGAGGAACGCCTTCTTGCCGGCCGACGCCGCCGACTCCCGCTGGAACCAGAACGCCACCAGCCAGTACGAGCAGGCCCCCACCCCTTCCCAGCCGACGAAGGTGACCAGCAGGTTGTTGGCGAGCACCAGCACCAGCATCGAGAACACGAACAGGTTCAGGTAGATGAAGAACTTGGGGTAGTCGCGGTCGCCCTTCATGTAGGCGATCGAGTAGAGGTGGATCAGCGCGCTCACCCCGGTGACGAACATGCACATGGTGATCGACAGCGGGTCGACGAGCAGCGCCGCCTTCACGTGCAGGCCCCCCACGTCGATCCACGTGAACGCGTTCTGGGTGAACTCGCGCTGCGCCCCGGCGGGGCGGCCCACCAGCCCGGCCAGCGTGATGCAGGCGAACACGAAGGAGCCGCCCACCGCGACGGTGCCCACCACCCCGGCGAGCGGGTCGCCGAGCCGGCGGCCGGCGGCCACCAGGACGACGAAGCCGGCCAGGGGCAGCAGCGGCATGAGGAATGCGACGTGGAGCACGGTCGGGTCAGCCCTTCAGGGAGTGGAGGTCGTCGGCGGTCGCGCTCGCCCGGCGTCGGAAGATGGCGACCACGATGCCCAGCCCGACCACCACCTCGGCCGCGGCCACCACCAGCACGAAGAACACCAGCACCTGCCCCCCGATGTCACCGAGCATGCGGGAGAAGGTGACCAGGGTCAGGTTGGCCGCGTTCAGCATGAGCTCGATGCACATGAACATCACCAGGACGTTGCGCCGCACCAGGACCCCGAGGGTCCCGATGGCGAACAAGACGGCCGCCAGCGCCAGGTACCACCCCCCACCCAGGCTCACGTGGGCACCTCCTCGGGAACGTTGCCCGGTGTGACGCCCGATGCGTCGTCCGGCGCGCCGCCCGGGCCGCCGTCGGCCGCGGCGCCGAACCCGTCGTCGGGCACCGCCCCGGGCTCGCCGCCCGACGCAACCCCGCGCCGGTCGGCCCCGAGCTGCGGATCGCCCCCCAGCTCCACGTCGGCCGTCTGGTCACCGTCGTCGTCGAGCGGGCCCGACGGGCGGCGGGCCAGCACGACGGCGCCGACCACGGCGATGACCAGCAGCCCGGCCGTCGCCTCGAACGCGTAGAGGTACTTGGTGAACAGCTCCACCCCGAGCTGGGCCACCTCGGAGCGGTGGGGGGTGCTGATCGGGCCGACCACCCGGTGGGCGCCGGTGGTCCAGTGGGCGGTGGCGGCGAGGGCCACCACCCCGCCGATGGCCACTACCACCAGGACCAGGGCGAGCGGCCGTTGGGCGGGCAGCGGGTCGCGCAGGCTCTCCTCGCGGTCGACCCCGAGGAACATGATGACGAATAGGAAGAGGACCACGATGGCGCCGGCGTACACGATGACCTGCACGGCGGCGATGAAGTTGGCGTCCTCCTCCACGAACAGCACGGCGATGCCGAGCAGGGTCATGACGAGCGAGAGGGCGGCGTGCACCGGGTTGCGGGAGAGCACCACCCCCGCCGCCCCGGCCAGCACCAGGGCGGCGCTGATGACGAAGGTCACCACGTCGGGCACGGTGGCCCGGGCGGCGGCGAAGGCGACGAGCTCGGTCACCGACCGGACCCGTCGGCCGACGCCTTGCGGGCGCTGCGCGCCGCGCGCAGCTCGCGCAGGCGGTCGCGGTTGCGCTGCAGCTTTCGCTTGTTGCGCTCGGCCGAGACCTGGGCCCGCCACACCCGGCCCCGCATGCCCCGGTGCTCGAAGGGGATGTCCTCGTCGAGCAGGTGTGCCTCGAGCACCTCCCGCAGGGGCAGGGTGCCGGTCGCCGCGTCGTCGCGGTACGCCGACTGCCCGCCCTCGGGCGCCCGGACGCCGTAGCCGAGCTCGCCCGACCACTGCACCTCGCCCTCGTAGGCCGCGCTTCCCGCCGGCGCGGTGGCCCGCATCCAGCCCGAGGTCAGCCGGTCGTCACCCTCGCGCCAGTCCTCCCAGGGCAGGTGCTTGGGCCGACCGTCGTCGTCCACCAGCAGCTCGTCGCGGGTGTAGATGGCGTCGGACCGGTTGGTGAACGAGAACTCGAACAGCTTGGACTCGGTGATCGCCTCGGTCGGGCACGCCTCGACGCACAGGTCGCAGTGGATGCAGCGCAGGTAGTTGATCTCGTAGACGAAGCCGTAGCGCTCGCCCGGGGACACCGGGTGGTCCGGCGGGTTGTCCAGGCCCCGCACGTAGATGCAGTCGGCCGGACAGACCCCGGCGCACAGCTCGCATCCGATGCACTTCTCCATGCCGTCCTCGTAGCGGTTGAGGACGTGGCGCCCGTGCTGGCGCGGCTGCTTGGGCTTCTTCTCGTCGGGGTACTGCCGGGTGACCCGGGGCCGGGCCAGGTGCTCGAAAGTGAGCTTGAACCCGCCCAGGAAGTGCAGGTCCTCCTTCAGGTCGCTCAGGAAGCCCATCAGCCCGCTCCCCCCGCCGGCGCACCCGGCGTGCCCGGCGCCGCCGGAGTGCCCGATGCCGCCGGACCCGGCGATGCCGGCCCCGGCGGGGCGACCCGCGGCGGCGCGCCCCGGGCGCCGACCCCGAGCAACGCCGTCGGCACGATCTTGCGACCCACCGATGTGGGGCCGCCGGGCTGGGGCTGGCGCTCGGTCCCCACGGCGAAGGCCCGGCGGAGCAGGCCGCCGGCCACCACCGCCACCACCACCGCCAGCAGCCCCCACCAGTGCCAGACCACCACCGCGGCCACGATCATCAGCCAGCCGAGCGTGAGGGGGATCAACCGCTTCCAACCCAGGTCCATCAGCTGGTCGTAGCGCAGGCGGGGCAGGGCCGCCCGGAGCCACACGTAGACGAACAGGAAGACCAGCGTCTTGAGGAGGAACCAGATGACCGGCATCCACACGTCCGAGGTCGGGATGAAGCGCGGCACCGGGCCGTCGGGACCCCCGAGGAACAGGGTCACGACCACCGCCGACATGGTGATCGTGTTCATGAACTCGGCCAGGTAGAAGAGGGCGAAGCGGATGGAGGAGTACTCGGTGTTGAAGCCGCCGACCAGCTCGGAGTCGGCTTCGGTCAGGTCGAAGGGCGGCCGGGTGAGCTCGGCGGTGATCGACACCATGAAGAGCACGAACGGCACGATCCCGAGGCGGATGAGGTTCCAGTCCCAGACCCCCCCCGACTGGGACTGCACGATGCCCCGGGTCGAGAGCGTGCCCGAGATGAGCACCACGGTGACCACCGTCATGCCGAGCGCCGCCTCGTAGGAGATCATCTGCGCCGAGGCCCGCACCGCCCCGAGCAACGGGTACTTGGACCCCGAGGCCCAGCCGGCGAGCATGACCCCGTAGACGGCGATGGAGGACATCGCCAGCACCAGCAGGATGCCGACCGGCGGGTCGGCCACCTGCAGCTCGAAGGTGTGGCCCGAGATCGAGATGATCCCGCCGACCGGGATCACGGTGAAGATCAAGAGCGCCGGCAGCAGCGAGAGGTACGGGGCCAGCTTGAACACCCCGAGGTCGGCCCGCTCGGGCAGCAGGTCCTCCTTGAAGAAGAGCTTGGTGCCGTCGGCGAGGGTCTGGAGCAGGCCCCACGGCCCGGCCCGGTTGGGCCCGATGCGGCTCTGCATGTCCGAGATCACCTTGCGCTCGAACCAGATCATCAGCATCACCGAGACCAGCAGCACCGCGAAGGCCACCAGCACCTTGATCACCACCACCACCCAGACGAACCACCCCACGCCGTGCGCGAAGAGCGGATCGGCCGTGGTGGTGCCGGCGAGCAGCGACAGGGCCGGATGGGCGGCGATGGTGGCGGCGCCCATCACACGCTCTCGAGGCGCACGTCGGTCACCGAGGCGCCGGCATCGATCAGGGTGGCGGCGACGTTGGGGCCGCCCGGCCCGTCGGGGCCGTCCGGCAGGTTGAACTCCACCACGACCACTCCCCGGGGCACGCCGGCATCGGCCTTCGCGGTGACGATGATCGTGGCGCGGGTCGCGCGGATCCGCACCGGGTCGCCGGTGCGGACGCCGAGCCGGTCGAGGTCGTACGGGTTGGCCGCGGCCACCACCCCGCCCACCAGGGGGGCCAGCGACGGCGAGGACGCCACCGCGCTCCCCGAGTCGTACAGCCGCCGGGTGGACGCCAGGCGCAACGAGTAGCTGTTGGGAGGGACCACGTGGACCTCGGCGACCGCGACGGGGCGGCCGCCCAGGGGCAGCGGGGCCGCCGCATCGCCCGGGGCGCCCGAACCGCCGGCATCGCCCGAGTGCTCCGGGACGCCGAAGGCCATGTCGGCCAGGCCGACCCGGGGTGGCGCTCCCTGCTGCTCGGCCGACTGCACGCCCGGATTGGCGATCGGGTCGGTGGGCCGCACCCGGGCGACCGACCCGCCGGTGTCCGAAAGGGGCACCACCCGTCCCTCGCCGAAGTGGGTGGACTCCACCAGGTCCTGGGTGATCGCCCGGTACGCCGGCGCCCACCGGGCGATCTCGCTGCGGACCTGGGCGAGCGAGGTGAGCCCGAGGTCGACCCCCAGGGCCGCCGCCAGCTCGACCGCGATCGTCCAGTCGGGCCAGGCGTGGCCCGGAGCGACCAGCTTCTGGCCCAACCGGGTCACCCTGCCCTCGATGTTGGTGGTGGTGCCCGGCCGCTCGTGGGCCACCGCTGCCGGCAGGACCACGTCGGCCCGGCGCACCGACTCGGTCAGGTGCCCCGCCACCGCCACCACGAAGTCGGCCACCCCGAAGGCCCGCTCGGCCAGCTGGCGGTCGGGGAAGTCGACCAGGGGGTCCGAGCCGAGCAGGACGAGGGCCTTGACCTGGTGGGCGGCCTCGCCTTCCCCTGCCAGCGAGGCGAGGATCCCGGTGGCGTCGAGCCCGGGGGCCGCGGGCACCGATCCCCAGCGCTCGGCGAACCAGTCGGCCCCCGCCGAGCTGGTCACCCGGCCCGGCAGGAGCCCGGGCGCCAGACCCATGTCGAGCGCCCCCATCACGTTGCCCCGGCGCAGCGCGGGCAAGAACCGGGCCTCGGGCCAGCGCTCGGCGAGCAGCCGGGCCGCTTCGGCCGGGATGCCGGGGTGCTCGGCCAGCGACGGCCTGCCGACGACCACGACGACCCGGGCTCCCCCGGCGCCCAGCAGGTCGCGAGCCGCCGCCAGGCGCTCCTCGGAGGCGGTCAGCCCCTCGGGGTGCAGGGCCAGCTCGCCCACCGCCCCCGGCTCGCCGGCCAGCGCCCGGACGACCACCGGGGCCTCGCCCGGCCGCACCGGGATCGAGACGGTGGCGTCGGGGGTGAGCGGCGTCGCTCGTGGGGCGAGCTCGACCAGCTGCACTCCCCCCTCGCGCACTGCCTCACGCAGCCGCAGGTAGAGCACGGGAAGCTCCTCGCGCAGGTCGCCCGCCAGCACCACCACCACGTCGGCGGCGCAGGCGTCGTCGATGGTGGCCCGGGGCAGCGACAGCACCAGGTCGGCCGGCAGGCCGTCGCCGAGCTGGGCGTCCACCGAGTCGGTCCCGATCACCCCCTTGGCCACCCGGGCCCACGCGTACGCCCCCTCGTTGGTCGACCGGGCGCCCCCCAGCACGCCGACCGCCTCGGGACCGCCGGCGTCACGCGCCGCGCCGATCCCGGCGGCGGCCGCCGCCAGGGCCTCGGCCCAGGACACCGGCTGGAGGACCCCGTCGCGCCGCACCATCGGCTCGAGCAGCCGGCCCTGGCCGCCGGGGTCCCCCGGCTCGGCGCCCTCGGTCCCGTTGACCGACTCGAACACGAACCGGCCCTTGTCGCACAGCCAGCCGTGGTTGACCGGGTCCGAGTCGATCCCGAGGATCCGGGTCAGCCGGTTGGCCGACGACTGGACGGCCACCCGGCAGCCCACCGAGCAGGTGGTGCAGGTGGACTCCACCTGGTCGAGGTCCCAGGGCCGGGCGGCGAAGCGGTACGGGGTGGCGGTCAGCGCCCCCACCGGGCAGATCTGGACGGTGTTCCCGCTGAAGTACGAGGAGAAGGGCTGGCTGGGGAAGACGGCCACCTCCACCTGGTCGCCCCGCCCGGCGAAGTCGATCTGCGCCTCGCCGGCGACCTCCTCGGCGAAGCGGGTGCAGCGGGCGCACTGGATGCACCGCTCACGGTCCAGCAGGACCAGCTCGGAGATGGGGATCGGCTTGGCGAAATGCCGCTTCTCCTCCACGAACCGGCTCTCACCGGGCCCGTAGGCGAGGGTCTGGTCCTGCAGCGGGCACTCGCCACCCTTGTCGCACACCGGGCAGTCCAGGGGATGGTTCACCAGCAGGAACTCGAGCACCCCGTCCTGGGCCTTCTTCACCTTGGCCGAGTCGGTGACCACCTCCATGCCTTCGGCGACCGGCACGTAGCAGGCCGGCTGCAAGGTGGCGCCCCGGGGGCCGCTCACCTCCACCAGGCACATCCGGCACATGCCCACCGGCTTCATCCGGGGGTGGTAGCAGAAGCGGGGGATGAACGTGCCCACCCGCTCGGCCGCACTGATGAGCAGCTCGCCCGGCCGGGCGGTGGCCGGCGCGCCGTCGAGCACGAAATGGACCGCTGCTTCGACCTCGGCCGCCCCGGCCGAGGTCGCCGGGGAAGCGCCGGGCGCGCCGTCAGGCATGCGGGCAGCCTCCTTCCTTCACGTGCAGCAGAAACTCGTCGCGGAACATCTGGATCCCCGAGTGGATCGACGACGGGATCGAGGAGCCGAGGACGCAGATGGTGGTCTGCTGGGGCGGCCAGCCGAGCCCCGGGGCGATGTTGTCCGACACGTCGAGCAGCAGGTCGAGGTCGGCCTCGCGGCCCTGCCCGTGCTCGATGCGGTGCAGGACCCGCTCGAGCCACCCCGACCCCTCGCGGCACGGGGTGCACTGGCCGCACGACTCGCGGGCGAAGAAGCGGGTGATGCGCCAGGCGGCGCGCACGGCGCAGGTGCTCGAGTCCATCACCACGATCGAGCCGGAGCCGAGCATCGAGCCGGCCGCCCCGACCTCGTCCTGGCCGAGGGGCAGGTCCACCTGCTCGGGCCCGAACCACGGGGCCGACACCCCGCCGGGGATGAACGCCTTGAGCTCGTTGCCGCCCCGGATGCCGCCGCCGAGCTGCTCGTCGTAGATGAGATCGCGGAAGGTGGTCTTGACCATCTCGAGCTCGAAGGTGCCGGGGTTGTGGACGTGCCCGGACAGCGCGAACAGGCGCGTCCCGGTCGACCGGCCCTGGCCGAGGGCGGCGAACGCGGCGCCGCCGTGGGTCACGATCCATGGGAGGTTCGACATCGTCTCGACGTTGTTGACCACCGTCGGCTGGCCGTAGAGGCCGATGGCGGCCGGGAAGTACGGGGGTTTGATCCGCGGGAACCCCCGCTTGCCCTCGAGCGACTCGAGCAGCGCCGTCTCCTCGCCGCAGATGTACGCCCCGGCACCGGGGTGGACCACCACGTCCACCGAGAAGCCCGAGCCGAAGATGTCGGACCCGGCCGCCCCGTGGTCGTAGGCCTCGTTGAGCGCCTGGGTGACCCGCTCGAGCCCGAGCGCGAACTCGCCCCGCAGGTAGATGAAGGCCTGGGTGACCTGCAGCGCGTAGGCGGCGATGAGGACGCCCTCGATCAGCTGGTGGGGGTCGCGCTCCACTAGCAGGTGGTCCTTGAAGGTCGCCGGCTCGCTCTCGTCCCCGTTGACCACCAGGTAGGTCACCGGGTCCTTGCGCAGCATCGCCCACTTGCGCCCGGCCGGGAACCCGGCCCCGCCCCGCCCGAGCAGGCTCGCCGCGTCGACCTCGGCCGCCACCGCCTCGGGGGTCATGCGCAGCGCCTTGCGCAGCGCCTCGTAGCCCCCGGTGGCCAGGTAGCGGGCCAGGGTGTGCGAGTCGGCGTGCTCGATCCGGGAGGTGACGATCCGGGGCGCCTCGGTGACCGCCATCAGCTCGGACCTCCCTGTTGGGCCTGTTGGGCGGCGGCGCGGGCCGCCTGCTGCTCGGCGACCGCGGCGCGCTCGGCGGCCACTGCCGCCCGGTCCGCCCGCAGGCCGCCGTTGCGCCGCACCCGCACGAGGGTGCCGTGGGACGGGATGGTGTCGCCGAGCCGGCCGGCCCGCAGGTCGGCGACGAGCGAGTCGAAGGACTCGGCGCTCTGGGCACCGACGTAGCGGTGGTTGACCTGCACGCACGGGGGCCGGTCGCAGTCGGCCAGGCACTCGGCCTCCTCGAGGGTGATCGACCCGTCGGGGGTGGTCTCCCCCACCGCCACGCCGAGCGAGCTTTCGGCGTGCTCGAGCAGCTCGCCGGCGCCGGCGAGCAGGCAGGCGATGTTGGTGCACACCGCAACCAGGTAGGTCCCGACCGGCTCGGTGTGGAGCATGTCGTAGAACGTGGCGGTGCCCCGCACCTCGGCCGGTGTCACGCCCAGCAGCTCGGCGATCTCCTCCATGGCCTCGGGTCGCAGCCACCCGTCCTGCTCCTGTGCCAGGTGGCAGACCGGGATGAGCGCCGAGCGGGGCTCGGGGTACAGGGCGATGAGCTGGCGGGCGCGGTCGAGCACGTCGGTGCCGAGGTGGCTCACCGGTCCACCTCCCCCATGACCGGGTCCACCGACGAGATCACGGCCACCGCGTCGGCCAGCAGGCCGCCGCGCAGCAGGACCGGCAGCGACTGGAGGTTGACGAAGCTCGGACCCCGGATGTGCAGGCGGTAGGGCTTGGAGGTGCCGTCGGAGACCAGGTAGCACCCGAGCTCGCCCCGGGGCGACTCGATGGCCACGTAGACCTCGCCCTCGGGGACCCGGAAGCCCTCGGTGAACACCTTGAAGTGGTGGATCAGCGCCTCCATGGACTCGTCGATGCGCGCCCGGGGCGGCGGGGTGACCTTGGCGTCCTGGATCCGGTAGTCCCCCGCCGGCATCCGCTGAATGAGCTGGCGGACGATCCTGATCGACTCGCGGATCTCGTTGAGCCGGATCGAGTAGCGGTCGAAGTTGTCCCCGTAGGTGCCGACGATGACGTCGAAGTCGACCTGGTCGTAGGCGAGGTAGGGCATGGACCGGCGCAGGTCCCACGGCACGCCGGTGGAGCGCAGGATCGGGCCGGTGGCTGACAGGGCGAGCGCCTCCTCGGCGGTCAGGTTCCCGATCGCCTCGGTCCGCTCGCGGAAGATGGGCTGGCCGGTCAGCAGCTCGTCGTACTCGTAGGTGCGGGCCAGGATGGTGTCGCACAGCACGGTGAGGTCGTCCTCCCAGCCGTCGGGGAGATCGGCGGCCACCCCGCCGGGCCGGATGTAGTTGTGGTTCATCCGCAGGCCGGTGGTCTTCTCGAAGAAGCTCAGGACCATCTCGCGCTCGCGGAAGCCGTAGATCATCATCGACGTGGACCCGAGGTCCATGCCGTTGGTGGCCATCCACATGAGATGGGACGAGATCCGGTTGAGCTCGGCCATCAGCATGCGGATCCACACCGCCCGGGGCGGGAGCTCGACCCCGAGCAGCGCCTCGGTGGCCAGCGAGAACACCAGCTCGTTGTGGAGCGGCGAGAGGTAGTCCATGCGGGTGACGTTGGTCGCCCCCTGCACGTAGGTGAGCTCCTCGCCCGTCTTCTCCATCCCGGTGTGCAGGTAGCCGATGATCGGCTTGGTCCGCAGGACGACCTCGCCGTCGAGCTCGAGCATGAGCCGGAGCACCCCGTGCGTGGAGGGGTGCTGGGGGCCCATGTTGATGATCATGGTCTCGTCGTCGCGCCGCTCGAAGTCGATGTCGCCCGGGTCGATGCCGGCACCCTCGGGCAGCCGCAGCACGGCGCCGACCTCGCGGCCGAGCTCCGCCGGGTCGGTGCTCGTGCGCAGGGCGAGCTCCTGGGGGCCCTCGGAGGTCTCGCCGGGCCGCCAGACCGCCCGCGCGCGCCCGGGCCCGCTGCGCTCGTCGCTCACGATCGCCCCCCGGCACCAGGTACGGTCATCGAGGCCCCGGCGCGTCCTTGAACTGCACCGGCACCCGGCCCACCCCGTAGTCCTTGCGCAGGGGATGACCCTCCCAGCCGTCGGGCATCAGGATCCGGGTCAGGTCCGGATGGCCCGAAAAGACGATGCCGAGCATGTCGAAGGCCTCACGCTCCATGGCGTCGACGCCCGGGTACACGTCGTAGATGCTGGCGACGACCGGGTCGTCCTCGGGCACCTGCACCCGCACCCGCACCCGGCGGTGCAGGGAGAGCGACAGGAGGTTCACCACCACCTCGAAGCGCTCCGGGTGCACCCCCTCGGGCAGCCGGCGGCCGGGATGGGAGAGGTAGTCCACCGCGCAGAGGTCCGAGCACAGCTCGAAGCCGATCCGGCGGAACTCGAGCACCATGTCGGCGTAGCGGTCACGGGAGGGAAAGGCCAGCTGGTCGACCTGCGGACCCGACGCCCGGGGCACGTCGGGCATCACGGCGGTGAGCATGGCGGCGTTCCCCGGCGTGGCGGGGTCGACGGGGTCGGGGACGGGCACGGTGGCGGGGCTCACCGCGGCGTTGCGACCCGGACCGCGTCGGGGGCCTCGGGCACCCAGCCGGGCACGGCCGGGCGCTCGCCCTCGGGGCGGGGGGCCGGGCGCCGGGTGATGGCTCCGGTGCGGATCTTCTCGTGCAGGGTCAGGATGGCGTGCAGGAGCGTTTCGGGCGACGGCGGGCACCCCGGCGCGTACACGTCCACCGGCACGATCTGGTCGACGCCCTGCACGATGGCGTAGTTGTTGAACATCCCCCCGGTGGAGGCGCAGACGCCCATCGAGATGACCCACTTGGGCTCCATCATCTGGTCGTAGACCTGGCGGAGCACCGGGGCCATCTTCTGGGACACCCGGCCGGCGACGATCATGAGGTCCGCCTGGCGAGGCGAGGCGCGGAACACCTCCATCCCCATCCGGCTGATGTCGTAGTCGGCCGCCCCGACCGACATCATCTCGATGGCGCAGCAGGCCAACCCGAAGGTGGCGGGCCAGACGCTGTTGCGGCGGGCCCACTTGACCAGGTCCTCGAGCCGACCGGTCAAGAAGTTGTGCTGGAGGTCCTCGAGACCCACCGCTCCCCCGTCAGGCGGCGCGACCGGGCGTCGGGGCGTCCGCCGAGATCCTCGCGATCGTCGAATCGGAGGTTCGGGGCGGCAGTCCCTCGTGCAGTCGCTTGGCAGGCCCCCAACTGAGTGCGCCGTTGCTCACCAGGTACAAGAACGCCACGAAGACCACCACGGCGAAGACCAGCACCTCGACGAACCCGAACACCCTGATCTGGCGGAAGATCACCGCCCACGGGTACAGGAAGACGATCTCGATGTCGAAGATGATGAAGATCATCGCGATCAGGTAGAAGCGCACCGGAAAGCGGGTCGGCGGCTCCCGATCCGGGACGATCCCGCACTCGTAGGGCGCCGTCTTGGCCGCCGACGGCTGCTTGCGGGGGCCGAGGAGGCCCGACGCGAGGAACGACCCGGCGGCGAAGAGCACCCCGAGCACGAGGAGGAGGAAGATCGGCAGGTACTGGTCCACGCGGTGACGGTTCTACCACGGGCGACTTCCGCGAGGCACATTCTGGGAGCGCCCTGGGTCGGTCGAACCGGGCGCCCGCACGGCCGCCGTCCCGGGCACGTACCATTCGGGGCGTGACCGAGCCCGCACCGCCGGCCCGAGGCGCCCAGCGTGCCGGCGGCGGCTCCCGGCGGTCCGGTGGCCCGCCGGCGGCCGACGCCGGCCCGGGCGGCCCGAGCAGCGTCGACGGGCACGTCCACGACGTGGTGATCGTCGGCGGCGGGCCCTCGGGGTCCTCGTGCGCCTACTGGCTCGCCGAGGCCGGCTGGGACGTCGCCGTGGTCGAGAAGAAGCACTTCCCGCGCGAGAAGACGTGCGGCGACGGGCTGACCCCGCGCGCCGTCCGCCAGCTGGCCGACATGGGCCTGGCCGACGCTCTCGGCGCCTCGCACCGCTACGAGGGCCTGCGGGCATTCGGGTTCGGCCAGATGCTCGAGATGCCCTGGCCCCAGCATCCGGCGTTCCCCTCCCACGGCTACACCATCACCCGGCACGACCTCGACGTGCTGGTGGCCGAGCGGGCCGCCAAGGCCGGTGCCACCCTGTGGCAGGGCCACGAGGCGCTCTCCCTCCTCGAGCCGGCCGAGCCGGTCGAGGCGGACTCGCTGACGGCATGCGCCGGCGTGATCGTGAAGGACCGCCACACCGGCACCACCCGCGAGCTGCGGGGCCGCTACGTGGTGATGGCCGACGGCGCCAACTCACGCCTCGGACGCGCCCTCGGGGCCAGCCGCGATCGCGACCAGCCGCTGGGCATGGCCCTGCGCGGCTACTACCGGTCGCCCCGGCACGACGACGGGTTCATCGAGTCGCACCTCGACATCCGCGACGCCGACGGCGCCGTCATCCCGGGCTACGGGTGGATCTTCCCGCTCGGCGACGGGCGGGTGAACGTCGGCGTCGGCCTGCTCTCGACCGACCACCGGTGGCGGGGCGTCAACACCACCCGCCTGATGGACGCCTTCGTCGCCGGCGCGCCGCCGTCGTGGGGCCTCGGGCCCGACTCGTGCTGCGGGCCGCCCACCGGCGGCAAGCTCCCGATGGGGCTGGCTGTCGGGCCGCACCACGGGACCAACACGCTGGTGGTCGGCGACGCCGGTGGCTCGATCAATCCCTTCAACGGCGAGGGCATCGCCTACGGGTACGAGACCGGACGACTGGCGGCGGCCTCGCTCGGCGAGGCGCTGAGCGGCGACGGTCCTGCCGCGCTGGGCCGCTACGAGGAGCGGCTGCACGACGCGTACGGCGCGTACTACGCAGTGGCTAAGGCGTTCGTCCGGATGATCAGCGACCCCCGGGCCATGCGGCTGTGCGTGGGCGTCGGCATGCGCTCGAGCTACGTCATGAACCAGCTGCTGCGCATCATGGCCAACCTGATGCGGCCCGACGCCCTCGGCGCGGCGGAGACCACCTACCGCGCCATGCTCGCCGTGGCCGACCTGGCCCCGGGCATCGCCTGAACCCTCCCTCGGAGGTTTTGGGGGCCCGCCGGGGCGCTGCCCCGGCGGGGGCGACGGGCGGGACGAGTGAGACGGACGGGACGGGCGGGACGGGGGTCCTCAGGTCGCGGTGCCGGCGCTCTCGGCGGCGATGTTGTCGGCCAGCCGCAGCGACAGCGACGACATGAGGGCCGGCGGGAACGGCGTGGTCTGGCTGAAGGTGAACAATGTCGCCTCCACCCGGCTCGCGCCGACCAGCACCACCCCGAACTGCACCGGCACGGTCGTACCCGACGCGGTCAGGGGGACGGTCACCGCCACGCCGCTGCTCGTGACCCCGGGGTGCGCCGGCAGCGAGACCGGATCGACCTCGGGTTGGCCCACCTGGCCCGCACCCGACGCCGCCCCGGCGAACGAGGTGCCGAGGGCGTCGCCGAAGCAGGAGGGGAATTGGGGTCGCCGGATCTGGGCCAGGTCGGCGGCAACCGCTCGGGCGGACGCGTAGACGTCGACGGACGACCCGGCCTCCTCGCCCACCGACGACGACGGGGCGGCGAAGGCAGGCGAGGACGCCGACGCCGCCGGGACGGAGCCCGACGGGCCGAAGATCCGGTCCGCCGCCGCCGGGATGCCCATGCACTGCTCGAACTGGGTCGCGACCTGGCGGGTGAGCGCCGACTCGTCGGGGCTCGAGCCTCCAGTCGAGGTCCCCGTGCCCAGGAAGCCGCTCAGAGGGCCCGATCCGCTCCGATCGACCGTCCACGCCGCCGGCAGGTCGGCCGCTTGCAGGTTGATCTGGCGCGCCAGGTCCCGATCGGCCGACTGGGCGCCCGACACAGCCGGTCGGGTCGGCGTGCTCCTCGCCGCGAACGGGATCACCACCGCCGCGGCGACGAGGAGCGCCACCACCACGACGAGCGACGCGAGCTGCCACCGACGGCGCCGCTCCGGCTCGACCGGGCCCGGCCGCCCGGATACGCCCCGATGGCCGGCCGGGTCGGGGTACCGGGCCCACTGCGTCGCGGGGACCGGTAACTGGGCCGGCTCGACCGGCTGGGGCTGGGGCGGCAACTGGGGCGGCTCGACCGGCAACTGGGCCGGCTGGGCCGGCTGTCCGATCGAGGAGGCGGGCGACCAGGCCGCGGGGGGCGGCGGATCCGGCTCGCGGGGGGCGCCTGCGCCGGCGGCGGGCACGGGCGGGGGGTCCGCCCCGCGGGCCTCGTCCACCCGGCGCCCGAGAAGCTCCTCCAACGCCCCCGCCTGCGACAGGGGCAGCTGGTCGGCAGGGATGAGCCAGCGCAGGGGCCGTCCGGCCACCACTGCGGCAACCACCACGGCGGGTGAGCCGTCGGCCAGCACCGCCCGCTCGCCGCACCGGACCTCCCGCAGCGCTCCGTAGCGCACCGTCTGGGTCGAGCGGGTGTCGATGCTGGTCATCAGCAGGCCCCCGGCGTCGATCACCAGGTCCAGCCCGGGGATCTGGCCGATCGGGGTCACCACCGACGACTCGAGGAGCACATCGGTGAACTGCACCGCGTCCTGCTGAGCGTCGATCGGATGGCTCACCGCCGGGCTCCGGCCGGGCTGGCGGCCCCGAGGTCGGCCGCCACCTCGGCCGCCGCCTCTCCCGCTGCCTCGACGAGGAAGTCGAATTCGGCCTCGCCGTGGGCGAACCCGGGGAACAGGATCTCGTAGGGACCCGGCGCCAACGCCACACCCCGGCGGAGCATGGCGCCGAAGAAGGGGGCGTAGGCCCCGCCGGCGGCCCAGTCGCGGGCGCCGGCGTAGTCGACCGGGGTCCCGAGCCCGGCGTCGGGGGGGCCGACGAACAGGCCGAGCAGCGGCCCGACTGCCGGCGTCGCCACCGTCAGGCCGCCCCCCGAGATCGCCGCCCGGAGCCGCTCGGCCAGCCGCGCCACCCGTCCCGCCAGCGTCTGGTGGTCCTGCGGGCCGATCTCGCCCAGCGCCGCCAGCCCCGCCGCCGTGGCGAGCGGATTGCCCGACAGCGTGCCCGCCTGGTACACGGGCCCCAGCGGCGCGAGGTGCCCCAGGAGCTCGGCCGGGCCACCGAGCGCGGCCAGGGGAAGGCCGCCGCCGATCACCTTGCCGAAGCACCACAGATCGGGCACCACCCCGAAGTGCGCCGCAGCACCACCGGCCGCCAGACGGAAGCCGGTGATGACCTCGTCGAAGATCAACAACGCCCCGGCGGCGTCGCAGGCGGACCGCAGGGCGGCCAGGAACCCGTCGGCCGGAGCCACCAGGTTCATGTTGGCCGCCACCGGCTCGACGATGACGCAGGCGACCCGCTCGTCGATCTCGGGCACCACGTTGAAGGGCACCACCAGGGTGTCGGCCACCGCTCCGGCGGGCACCCCGGCCGACCCGGGCAGCCCCAGCGTGGCGACGCCGCTGCCGCTGCCTGCCAGCAGGGCGTCGGCGTGGCCGTGGTAGCAGCCGTCGAACTTCACCACCCGATCCCGACCGGTCACCCCCCGGGCCAGGCGGAGCGCGCTCATGGTGGCCTCGGTGCCCGACGAGACGAAGCGGACCTGCTCGCAGCCCGGCACGCGCTCGGTGATGGCTTCGGCCAGCAGCACCTCGCCCCGGGTGGGTGCACCGAAGGTGGTCCCCCGCCCGGCCGCGGCCCGCACGGCGTCGACCACCGCCCGGTGGCCGTGCCCGAGCAGGACGGCCCCGTAGGACTGCACGAGGTCGAGGTAGCGGTTCCCCTCGACGTCGAACACCCACGGGCCCTCGCCCCGCTCCACCGTGTAGGGGGTCCCGCCGACGGCGGCGAAGGACCGCACGGGCGAGTCCACCCCGCCGGGGATGGACCGGCGGGCCCGGTCGAACCAGGCGACGTTCCCCGCGCGAGGACCCGGCGCCGCGGTGCCTGGCGCGCCCCGGGCGGCGATGCCTGGCGCGCCCCGGGCGGCGGCCCCGGTCGCCCCCGCGCCCGCGGGGCCCCGGTCGGTCATCGAGCGAACAGCTCGGCGAGGGGTGCGGCGAAGTAGGTCAGCACGAAGCTCGCTCCGGCCCGCTTGATCGCGGTCACCTGCTCGAGCGCCATCTCCGCCCCGTCGATCCAGCCCCTTTCGGCCGCCGCCATCACCATGGCGTACTCGCCGCTCACGTGGTACGCCGCCAGCGGGACGTCGACCGCCGCCCGGACGTCGGCGATCACGTCGAGCGAGGTCATGGCCGGCTTGACCATGACCATGTCGGCCCCTTCGGCCACGTCGAGCCGCACTTCCGCCAGGGCCTCTCGCCGGTTGGCCGGGTCCTGCTGGTAGGCCCGCCGGTCGCCCCCGCCGGCGATGCGCACGTCGACCGCGTCGCGAAACGGCCCGTAGGCCGCCGACGCGTACTTGGCCGCGTAGGCGAGCACCGCCGTCGACTGGTGGCCCGCCTCGTCGAGGGATTGGCGGATGGCGGCGACCTGCCCGTCCATCATGCCGCTGGGCGCCACGACATCGGCCCCCGCCCCGGCCTGCGCCAGGGCGACCCGCCGGTAGAGCCCGAGGGTGGCGTCGTTGTCGACCGTCCCGTCCGCCCCCAGCACCCCGCAGTGGCCGTGGTCGGTGTACTCGTCGAGGCAGAGGTCGGCGATCAGCACCAGCTCGTCGCCGGTGGTGGCCCGGACCTCGGCCAGCGCCCGCTGGACGATGCCGTCGGGGTCCCAGGCACCCGAGCCGGTGGCGTCCTTGGTGGCCGGCACCCCGAACACGACGATGCCGGGGACTCCCAGTGCCACGAGCCGCTTGGCCTCGGCGACGAGGGAGGCGACGGTGTGCTGGACCTGCCCGGGCAGCGAGGCGATGGGAGCCGGCTCGTCGATCCCCTCGCGCACGAAGAGGGGCGCCACCAGGTCGGCGGCGGTGAGGCGGGTCTCGGCGACGAGGCGCCGCAACGCCGGGGTGCGTCGCAGCCGGCGCAGGCGTTGGGACGGGTACACCGGTCGCCAGCCTACCGGGGCCGGCCCGGGGCGCTCCCCGAACGGCCCGGCACGCGGCCCGCCGCGCCGAGGCGCTCGACCAGGGTCGTCACCACGTCGGCCTCGGCCGGGCTGGGCGAGGCCACCACGCCGTGCACGCCGGCGCGCCGGGCGGCCGCCGCCGTCACCTCGCCGATGCAGACGGCCAGCGGGGGCACGACGAGCGGGCGCTCCGAAGCGTCGCGCATGGCCAGAAAGGCCTCGACGGCCGACGGCGAGGCGAAGAGGACCGCGTCGGCGGCGGCCACCGCGGCCGCGGTGTCGACGTCGGGTCCGGGCGCCGGGACGGTGGCGTACGCCACGACCTCGTCCACCTCCCACCCCCGCCCCCGGAGCACCCCGGCCAGCACCTCCGACGCCCCCTGGGCACGCGGGAAGAGCACCCTCCCCCCCGGGTGGGCCCCGGGCAGGGCAGCGGCCAGCGCACCGGCGTCGGAGCGGGCCGGGACCACGTCGGCCACGAGGTGGTAGGTGCCGAGCGCCGAGCAGGTCGTCGGGCCAACCGCCCCGATCCGGGCAGCGCCCCACGCCCGGGCGTCGCGCAGCAGCGGGACGAAGCGGTGCACGGCGGTGGCCGACGTGAAGACCACCCAGTCGTACCCGGCCACCTCGCCGGCCGCCCGGCGGAGCGCGCCGGGGTCCTCGGGATCGGCGAAGGTCACCGCCGGCACCTCCACCACGGCGATCCCCGACGACCGGAGCGCGGCCGTCACGCCGTCACCCCGGCCGCGGGGCCGGGTCACCACGACGCTCGGTCGGCCCCGGGCGCCGTCGGGTCGGAGATCCAGCGCGGCGACCGGGCCGATCACGATCACGGCGGGCGACCCCAGGTCAACCTCGGCCAGGGCGCCCAGGGTGGTCCGGCACACCCGCTCGGAAGCGGTGGCGCCCCACTCGACCACCGCGGCGGGGGTGTCGGGGGGCCGCCCGCCGGCCTGGAGCGCCGCCGCGATCTCGGCCCGGTTGGCCATGCCCATCAGCACCACGATGGTCCCGCCGGCCCGGGCCAGCGCCGCCCAGTCGACCCCCCCGGGCGCGGTGGGGTCGCCCACGTGTCCGGTCACGACGGTGACCGAGGTGGACAGCCCCCGATGGGTCACCGGGATGCCGGCCGAGGCCGGCGCGGCGAAGGCGGAGCTCACCCCGGGCACCACCTCCCAGCCGATCCCGGCCTGGCGGAGGGCCTCGATCTCCTCGCCGCCCCGCCCGAAGACGAAGGGGTCGCCGCCCTTCAGGCGCACCACGGTGCCGTGGGCCCGGCCGCGCTCGACGAGCAGCCGGTTGATCGCCTGCTGGCGGTCGGTCCCCTCGATCGCCTGCTGGCGGTCGGTGCTCGACGTCTCCGCCGGTCGCTTTCCCACGTCGATCCGTTCGGCGCTCGCCGGCACCAGCGCCAGGACCGACTGGTCCACCAACCGGTCGAAGACCACCACCTCGGCCGCCCGCAGGACCTCTTCGGCCCGGCGGGTGAGGAGCGCGGCCTCGCCCGGTCCGGCCCCGACCAAGAAGACCGTCACGGCACCGCGTGATCCGGGATCGACGGTGCCCCCGGGATCGAGGCGCCTCCGCAGTCCTCCAGCAGGTAGCGCGCCAGCTCGGCGCCGAGCGCCTCGGGGGCCGGGCCGCTGCGCTCGGCGCTGACCAGCACCCGCCCGTCGCCACTGGCCACCATCCCGTGCAGCCGGAGGGTGCCGGGGCCCGAGCCGGGACCGGCGTCGTGCTCGGCCCATCCCGCTACCGGGGCGGCGCAGTCCCCGCCCAGGGCCGCCAGCAGCGACCGCTCCGCCAGCAGGGTGCGGTGCGACCACGGGTCGTCGACCAGGCCGAGCAGCCCGACGAGCTCCGGCCGGTCGACCCGGCACTCCACCGCGATGGAGCCCTGTCCGACCTGTGGCAAAAGGCGCCTGGTGGTCAGCACCTCGGCCGCCTGGTCGGTCCACCCGAGACGCTCGAGCGCCGCCATGGCCACCACGACCGCGTGGACCGAGCCCTGGCCAGCACAGGCCAGCCGGGCCGCCATGTTGCCCCGCAGCTCGACGAAGGTGAGATCCGGGCGCCAGTTGGCGAGCTGGGCCCGCCGGCGGGCCGAGCCGGTCGCCACCACCCCGCCGGGCGGCAGCTCGGCCAGGGTCGAGCCCACGAGGGCGTCCCGGGGGTCCGCTCGCACCGGCACGGCCGCGATGACCAGCTCGGCCGGGGTACGCGACGGGAGGTCCTTCGCTGAGTGCACGGCGGCGTCGGCCCGGCCGTCGAGCACCGCCTGCTGTATCTCCTTGACGAAGACGCCCTCGCCCCCGATCGCGCTGAGCGGCGCCTCGGCCAGCCGGTCGCCCCGGGTGCTCACGACGACGAGGTCGACCGCCACGCCGGGGGCGGCCGCGGTCAGCCGCGCCGCCACGTGCCGGGCCTGGTGCAGGGCGAGCGGCGACCCACGGGTGGCCAAACGGACGCGCTCGGCGCTGCCGGGCTGGGGGCGTTCGGACGCCACGGCCCTCCCCCGCCCTACAGGTCGAAGAGGGTGCGCAGGGCCTCGACGAGGCGCTCGCCCCTCGGGGTGCCGGCCGTCTCCTTCAAGACGACCGTCGGCTCGTGGAGCACCTTGGCCAGCACCGCCCGGGTCAGCGCGTCGACCCGTTGCCACTCGTCGTCCGTGGGGTCCGAGCCGCCCAGGCGCCGCTCGAGCTCGGCCAGACGGACGTCCTCCAGACGGGACCGCAGGGCCGCCACCACCGGGGCCGCACCGCGGGCCCGGCTGACCTCGCCGTACCGGCCGACCTCCTCGTCGAGGACGGCCCGCGCCGCCGCAGTCTCGGCCAGCCGCTCGCCCAACGCCGCGTCCACCGATGCCTGCAGCCCCTCCATGCCGACCAGGGTCACCCCGGCCAACCCGGCCACCTCGGGGTCCACGTTGCGGGGCACCCCGAGGTCCACCACCACGAGCGGCGGGGCGCCGCCGGCCACCCCCGGGGAGCCGGAGCGCCGGGCCAGCTGCTCGACGCCGATGACGGGCGCGGGCACCTGCACCGCCGCCAGCGCCACGTCGCACCACAGAAGCAGGTCGGGGACCTCCTCGAGCGGGGCCGCCCGCAGGTCGAGGCCGTCGTGGCCGGCGGCGGCGTCGACCGCCCGCTGGAGGTTGCGGTTGGCCAGCACCACCTCGGCCGGCCGGCCGCCGTCGTCGCGCTTGGCCAGGGCGCCGACCAGCCCGGTCGCCATCTGGCCCGCCCCGAGCACCAGCACCCGGGCCCCGCCCAGTCCCCCGGGGCGGTGCCCGCCGGCGACCTCGACCGCCGCGTGGGCGAACGAGGTCGTCCCCCGGCCGATCCCGGTCTCCGTGCGCACCCGCTTGCCGGCGTGCACGGCGTGACGGAACAGCCCGGCGAGGACCGGACCGCTGACCCGCTCGGCGTGCGCCCGCTCCCAGGCGCGACGGACCTGGCCCAGGACCTCGCTCTCGCCGACAACGGCGGACTCGAGGCCCGACGCGACCGCAAAGAGGTGGGCCGGGACGTCGGCGTCGAAACGAATCCCGAGGAACGGCCGCAAGGCGTCGACCTCGAGGCCGCCGACGCTCGCCAACAGGGCCTCGATCTCCCCCACGGCGTCGTGGAAGCGGTCCACCACCGCGTAGACCTCGGTGCGCAGGCAGGTCGAGAGCAGCACCGACTCCTGCAGGTTGGAGCACTCCCGCAGGGAGCCGAGGACCTTGGCGTGCTCCGCCTCGCCGACGCTCAGCGCCTCCAGCAGGCCCATCGGCGCACGGCGATGCTCGATACCCACGACGACCACGGACAACGAAGGGTGCCTCCTTGCGGGCCATCCTACGTGGCGGTGCCCGAGGCGGTCACCCCGGGGCAGGCCGGGTCAGGCCGGGTCAGGCCGGACCGGTCACTCGGACCCCGTCAGCTCGGTGCGGTCGAGCTCGGCGTCCCGACCCGCCTCGTCCAGCTCGGCGTCGAGCTCGGCGTCGGCCTCGAGCTCGGCGTCGGCGAGGTCCGCCTCGAGCTCGGCGTCGGCGAGGTCGGCCCCGTCGCCCGCCGAGCCGGCGACCCGGGGCGGGTTGGTCAGGCCGGCCGGGGGGAACAGGGGGATCTCGTCGGGCGACCCGGGCTGGCGACGCTGCTGGTAGAAGCTCATGACCTGCAGCTCGATGGACAGGTCCACGTAACGGAGCAGCACCCCGAGAGGCACGGTCAGCACGGTCGGGGCGAAGTTCAAGATGGACGGCACGCCGACCGCCACCAGGGCGTTGGTCACCTCTTGGGCGGCCTCGGCCGGCGTGGCCACCACCCCGATCGCGGGGACCTCGGCCCCGGCGAGGCTCCCGAGCGCTGAGGTGGCCTGCACGACGCACGGTCCCACGGTGGTACCGATCACCGAGGGGTCCGAATCGAACAGCGCCGTCACCCGGAACCCGTACGAGGAGAAGCCGGTGGAGTTCACCAGGGCGCGGCCCAGGTTGCCGATGCCCACCACCACGACCGGCCAGTGGCGGTCGACACCCAGCGCCCGCCCGATCTGGGCCAGCAGGAAGGCGGTGTCGTACCCGGTCCCCCGGGTGCCGAAGGAGCCGAGGAGCGAGAGGTCCTTGCGGACCTTGGCCGCGTTGACCCGGGCCATCGCTCCCAGTTGCTCCGAGGAGACGGTGGGGCGCCCGTGGCGGACCAGATCGGCCAGCAGGCGCTGGTAGATCGGCAGCCGGACCACGGTCGCCTCGGGGATCCGCCGCCCCCCCCTTTCGGTCCGCCCGTCGGACATGGCCCCTGAGCGTAGCGAAGAACTACCAGCTCAGCTCGATGATGTCGCCCACGTCGATGCCGAGCGCGGCCGCCGCCGAACGCTGTCGGCCCACCACCGCCAGGTGCCCGTCGGCATCCGCCATGAGCCCGAGCTCGTCGCCGGTGAGGTCGTCGAAGGCGCGCACCCGGCGCAGGTCGAACGTGCCGGGCGACCCGCGCTCGACCCGGCCCTCCACCCGGCGCCCCAGCGGTGCCGCGCCCTCGCCGGCCGCTTCGGCCGACGAGGCCAGCTTGAGATTGCCGAACCGGTCCACCCAGAGCACCTCGGCGCGCAGCCGGGTCCCGCCGTCGGGCGAGCCCCGCCGCTCGTCGACCGGGGGCGCCACCCGGATCAGCGACGCCGGGTCGATCCGGCCCCCCAGGCGCTCGACCGGTGTGCCGCCGCACAGCGCGGCGACAACCGGGGCGAACAGGTCGCGGCCGTCGAAGCTCACCGGGCCGGCCGACCCCGCCCGGTGCGGTGGCGTGAGCTCGAAGGCGGCGGCGATCCCCCCGGCCCGCTCGGCCGCGGCCACGAGCAGGCCGTTGTCCGGACCGACGAACCAGCTCGGACCGGCTCCCGCAACGCTGAGCGCGACCCCGCGGCGCGGCCCGCCGACCCCGGGGTCGACGACCGCCAGCACGGTGCCCGGACCCAGGTGCACCACGGCCCGGGCGAGCAGGAACGCCGCCATCCGGACGTCGAAGGGCGCGAGGTCGTGGACCAGGTCGACGACGCGCAGGCCGGGGACCCGGCGCTGCAGCACGGCGTGGACGACACCGACGAACTCGTCGTGCAGGCCGTAGTCCGAGGCGAAGAAGACGGTCGGGACGGGCCGGCCCGGGAGCGGCGGCGTCGGCTCCGACGGGATCGGCGCGGACGGGTCTCCCGGCCCGCTCAACCGGCCCGGGTCAGCTGCTCGGCGACGTAGCGGTCGAGGTCCACCTCGCGCACCCGGAACGATCGCCCGATCCGGACCGCCGGCAGCCGGCGGGTGTTGATGAGGCGGTACACGGTCATGGTGGACACCCGGAGCAGGCGGGCCACCTCGCCGACGGTGAGAAATCGGGTATTCGCGGTGTCGAGCTGCTCGGTCATCGCTCTGGCTCCACTCGTGCGCGGCGGGTCACCCACCGGACGGGCCACCTGGCGGCGGTGCCGGGGAGGCCCGACTGTACGCCGCCGCCGGGCGGCACGAAAGTGGGACCAGCACGCCCCCGGTGGCCCCCGCCCGCCCGCACCGGGCCGGGCGCCCGGGGCGGTCCGGGTCGTTCAGTGGGCGAGGGTGCGGGCCCGCTCGACCGCGGCCACTACCGCCTCGAGCAGGGCCGATCGGACGGCGCGCGACTCGAGCACGCGGAGCCCGGCCGCCGTGGTCCCACCAGGCGAAGTCACGTCGGCCCGCAGCGCCCCGGGACCGTCCTCCCCGCTGGCCAGCAGCTTGGCCGAGCCCAGCAGCGTCTCGACGGTGAGGGTCCGGCTGAGCTCGCGGGGCAACCCGACCAGCACCCCCGCCTCGATCAGGGCCTCGGCTACCAAAAAGACGTAGGCCGGTCCCGAGCCCGACAGCCCGGTCACCGCGTCGAGCTGCCGCTGGGGGACCCGCACCACCTTGCCCACCGCGCTCAGCACCCGCTCCGCCCACGCCAGGTCCTCCGAGTCCACGTGGCTGCCCCCGGCGATCGCGCTGATCCCGGCCCCGACGACCGCCGGGGTGTTGGGCATGGCCCGGACCACGGCGGCCCCGGGCGGCAGTACCGCCTCGAGCCGTTCGGCCGTGAGCCCGGCCACGATGGAGAGCACGCGGGTGACCCCCGCCGCGCCGATCCCACGGCAGACCACCTCGGCCACCTCGGGCTTCACCGCCAGCACGGCGCCACCGCCGGGCGCCACCCCGATCGCCGAGGCGGCGGCGTTCACCACCAGCCCCTCATGGGCGGCCCCCAGCGCGGCGGCCCGGTCGACGTCGGGCTCGACCACGCCGATCCGCCCGGGCTCCCATCCGGCGCTGACCAGGCCCGCCACCAGGGCGGAGCCCATCTTGCCGCCCCCCACCACGAGGAGATCGACGGACATGGCCAGGCAGGCTACTCGCGGGGCGCCGGACGCCTGCCCCGACGCTGGCGACGGTAGAGCGACGGGTGGGCCAAGGTCATCGCGGTCGGGTAGTACTCGTCGACGTAGTGCACCGACGCCCCCACGATCCGGTCGAGCTCGTCGTCGGTGACCGAGCCGGCCGGGATCCTCCCCACCAGGTACACGGCGTCCTCGGGCCCCAGGCAGAAGCTCATGCCCAGCAGGTCGGCGTTGCGCCGCAGGAGGTAGCCGAGCACCTCGGCCACGTGCTCCTCGGGGGCGGGCATGAACTGGACCTCGTGGTGCAGGGTCCGCTGGCGGAGGGTCAGCCACAGCGTGATGAAGTCCTTCTCCTCGCCGGCGAAGCGCAGGTACCACCGGCGGGCCGCCGTGCGATCGGTGACGTCCTCGTGCTCTGCCGCCACCAGCGAGCTCTCGGCCACCCGGGCCCGCTCGATCCAGGCGTCGACGACCAGGGCGGCCTCGGCCGTCTCGCGTTCTTCGGGTTGACCGACGAGCGGCAGCGGTCACTCCCCCCCGGCGGGCGGCCCGGGGGCCCTCAGCACTGCACCAGCCGCTCGTCGACCAGGGCGTCGTGGATGGCGAGCAGCCGGGCCGCCGCGCCCCGCCAGGTGTAGCGGCGGGCCATCGACGCGGCGTCGAGCGACATCTGCCGGGCCAGGGACGGGTCGTCCACGATCCGCTCGATCCGCTCGGCGAACGCCTGGGGCGTGGGGTCGTCGACCAAGAACCCGGTCCGCCCCTCCTCGACCAGGGTGGTCAGACCCCCCACCGCCGACGCCACCACGGGGGTCCCGCAGGCGGCGGCCTCCAGCGCCACCAGGCCGAAGGACTCCGAGCGGCTGGGGACCACGCAGACGTCCGCCGCCCGGTAGAAGGTCGAGAGCAGCTCGTGCGGCTGGGGGGGCACCATCCACACGACGTCGTCGATCCCGAGGTCCTTCGCCGACATGCGCAGCTCTTCGTAGGTCTCCTCGCCGTGCGGTCCGCTCGGGCCACCCACGACCGCGAGCCCGAAGGGGCGTCCCGCCCGGCGCAGCGCGTGCAGCGCCCGTACCGCGACGTCGGCTCCCTTCAGGGGCTGGATCCGGCCGACGAACAGCAGCAGCGCGTCGTCGGTGGACAGCCCCAGCGCCCGCCGGGCCTGGGGCCGGAAGCCCGGACCGAAGATCGCGTGGTCGAGGCCGGGGGGGACGACCTCGATGCGCCGGGGATCGGCTCCGTAGAGCTGGCGGATCTGCTCGGCCTCCACGTCGCACGAGGCGAGCACGGCGTCCGAGCAGCCGATGATCATGGCCTCCGCCTCGGCCCGGCGGTGGGGGACGTCGGCCTGCACCTCTTCGGGCACGGCCTCGGCCTTCACCCGGTCGAGCGTGTGGAAGGTGCACACCAGCGGCAGGTCCAGCTCGTGCTTGATCACGTGGCCCGACAGCCCCGACAGCCAGTAGTTGGCGTGCACCGCCTCGAACGGACCGTGCCCGTCGTCCGGCTCGCCTCCCCAGGGCGAGGTCATGGCCGTGAGCACCCGGTCGGTGAACTCCCCCACCAGGTCCGGCAGGTCCTCCTTGGCCACGTACGCCCTGGGTCCGGCGACCACGTGGTGCACTCGGAGCCCGGGCTCCACGTCGACCACCGGGGCGAGGTCGGGCGCCCACGCCCGGGTGAACACGTCACACTCGACCCCCGAGCGGGCGAGCGCGGCACACAGCTCGCGCACGTAGACGTTCATCCCACCGCCGTCACCGGCCCCCGGCTGGGTCAGCGGGGACGTGTGCAGCGAGAGCACCGCGAGACGTCGCATGCGTGGGCGAGCCTACTGGGAGGGCCTCGAAGATCGCCCAGGAGCCCGTTTCGCCCGCCGGACCGGTCGGGGGACCCGTCAGCGCGTCTCGGGCACCGCCCTATCGGTTGCCGCTCCGCCGGTTGGCCGGTCATCGGCTGGCCGGTCATCGGTTGGCCGGTCGCCGGGCGCTGCCTGGCCGTCGGGCACCGCCTGGCCGTCGGGCGCTGCCTGGCCGTCGGGCGGGCCGGGTGCTGACCCCGTCGTCGCCCCGTCGGCGGGCCGCTCGTGGCGGAAGGCGAGGTAGATCCCGACGAGCGCCTGCTTCTGCTCCTCGGTGAGATGGGGATCCCCGAGGATGGAGCGGGCCAGGTCGGGCGCCCCGACCGGGGCGTCGAGGATCCCGGCGTGCACGTAGAGCGTCTCGGCGGAGATCCGCAGCGCCCTGGCGATCTGCTGGAGGATGTCGGCCGAAGGGCGGCGCAGGCCTCGCTCGATCTGACTCAGGTACGGGTTGGAGACCCCGGCGAGCTCCGACAGGCGTCGCAGCGACAGGCGGGCGATGTTGCGCTGGCCGCGGATGAAGTCCCCCAGCTCGCTCCAGCGGTCGGTACCGTCGCCACCCATCGGGGGCGAGCGTATCCGCGCCCCCTCCGGCGGCTCCGCGCCCTGCCGCCCGCCCTGTTGGCCGCCTCGCGCTGGCCGCCGCTCTTGGCCGCCCGAGCCCTGGCCGCCTGCGCTCTTGGCCGCCTCAGCCCCCCTCCACCACCCGCGGCCGGCCGATCCACCCGGCCCGCTCGGGCGGCGCGTAGCGGTACACGGCCAGCCCGACCAGCGCCCGCCGCTCGACCGGCCCGAAGTGGCGGCTGTCGGTGCTCTGGGCCGGGTTGTCGCCGCGCACCTCCATGCCCGACCTGCCGGAGTGGACCAGCCGCTTCAGGAGGATCCGACGCCCCAGCGGGTCCCGCGGATCGACGAACGCCACCACCCTCCGGCTCGGGGGCGACAGGGGCCGCGGGAGGCGGGCGACCAGCAGACGGTCGCCGGCGAGCAGGGTCGGCTCCATGCTCTGGCCGAAGACCTCCACCCGGGTCACCAGGGCCACCGCGAGCGCCGTCCCGAGCGCCACCGCGACGGCCGCCGCGCCCGGCGCCGTCGCCAAGAAGCCGCCGGCTCGCCGTCCGGCTCTGCGAGGCCCCGAACGGCCATGTTGCAGCCGGCGAGAGGTGGGTAGTCTTGACGCCGAGGACACGGTAGTCACTGTGCCCGAACCCATCCCGGTCCGCGCTCGGACCGGAAAGGAGCCCGACCCATGCGCATCGTCGATCGAGCCGCATCCGCCATGGACCGCATCCGCACCCCGCGGGCCGCGTACGCGCACTGCGACCTGCCGTGCGGCGTCTACGACCCCGCGCAGGCCCGGATCGAAGCCGAGTCGGTGAAGGCCATCCAGGAGAAGTACAACGCCAGCGACGACGAGGCCTTCCGCACCCGGGCGGTGGCCATCAAGGAGGAGCGGGCCGACCTCGTCAAGCACCACCTGTGGGTGCTGTGGACGGACTACTTCAAGCCCGAGCACCTCGAGAAGTTCCCCGAGCTCCACGGTGTGTTCTGGAGCGCGACCAAAAAGGCGGGCGAGGCGAAGAAGACCAACGACGTCGCGGTCGGCCAGGAGCTCCTCGACCAGATCGCCGAGATCGACCGGATCTTCTGGGAGACCAAGAAGGCGTAACGCCTCGTTCCTCCCGCCTGACGGCGCGGGCAGCGACCCGTCGCGCTCGACGTCAATCCTCCGAGCGGGCGCAGGGCATCGCGAGGCATACCGGCGCCGGTGGCCCCTGACGCGGCCGGTGGCCCCTGACGCGGCGGTCGTGATCCGGGCGGCGAGGCCCGACGAGGCTCAGTTGCTCCGGCAGATCGAGCGGGCCGCCGGTGAGCGCTTCCGCGCGGTCGGGATGGGGGCCATTGCCGACGCCGAGCCGATGTCCACGCCGACGTTGGCCGGGTATGCCGACGTCGGCCGCTCCTGGGTGGCGGTCGTCGACGGCGACGTGGTCGGCTACGTCGTCGTCGACGTGCTCGACGCATGCGCCCACGTCGAGCAGATCAGCGTTCACCCCGAGCACCAGGGCCGCGGCCTCGGTCGTGCGCTTCTCGACCAGGTCGAGAGGTGGGCGGCCCGGCACCGCATGACCGCCCTGACCCTCACCACGTTTGCCGACGTGCCCTGGAACCGCCCCCTCTACGAGCACCTCGGATTTCGGGTCCTCGGCGAAGGCGAGATCGGCCCGCAGCTGCGGTCACTCCGGGAGCTCGAGGGCACCCAAGGCCTCGAGCCCTCCCACCGGGTCGCGATGCGCCGGGCGGTTCGAAGCTGACTCCCCCAGGCTCGGTATCGAAGCCGACGCCCGCAAACCTCGACATAGAGGCCCCTCGTCCACCGTCCGGCCCGTCGATCATCGGGGCTGGTCGCGCCATGGAGGACCGGATGATCCACGGCGCCCTCATCACCGAGAGCCTGCGTGCCGAGACGACACTCGACGGTCTCGCGCTCGTCATTCGCAGGATCGTGCGGTCCCGGCCGACGGACACCACGCCGAACCAGCCGAAAGTCTGGACGATCGTGTACTTCGAAGCAGACGACAGCGCCGCCGAGCACCTGGCGTCGACGCTTGCCGGAGCCCTGGACACCCCGGGCTGGTACGCGGACTTCTCCTCGGCCAGCGAGACCTTCGTCGTCTTCGCCGGCCGGGTCTTTCGCTATCAGCGAGGCGACGAGACCGGCCGCGCCGAGGCGGCCGCCCACGGACGCTCCCTGGGCATCCCCGAGTCCCAACTCGACTGGGAAGCCTGACCCCGACTGGTCTTCGGGGCTTTGCAGATCGCGGGCCCATCAACGCAATCCCGTCGTCCGACCCGGCATTTTGGACGTCTCATGACTTGTCCTTGTGTGTCGGCGCCGAGCCCCAGCGCCTTGGGCCCAATTTCCCAGTGAGATGAGGTAAGTGGAGTTCGAAGGCTGGTATGCGCAGGAGCATGCTCGATTGATCGGCTCCCTACTGCTCATCACCGGCGACCTCGACCTTGCCGCTGACGGTGTCGATGAGGGCTTCGCTCGTGCACTGGAACACTGGGATCGAGTCGGCACCATGGGATCCCCTACAGGATGGGTGTTCAAGGTGGCGCTGAACCACGCCCGTCGGGTAGCGAGACGCCGAGGGATGGAGCGGAGACTCCTGTTCCATCC
>DASYAI010000035.1:0-12861 GCA_036501425.1 Acidimicrobiales bacterium
CGCCGGCCTGAGCGGGGTGGAGTTCGACACCGCCCTCGACGCCAAGGTCCGGGTGCCCTGCGCCTGACGGGGGGCGGCGAGCCGTCTGCGCCGGGGGCGCCGGGGTCGGGGTCGGCTCGGCGGGGGTCGGGGTAGTCGGGGTCGGGTCGATCCGGCCGGAGTGCAGCGTCCCGAAGGAGCGCACCCCGTGCTCACCGTCGGGCGAGGGTCAGGGTGGCTCGGACGGCCCGGTGGTCCGATCCCCAGTCGGGCAGCACGTCGGCGGCCGTGGGGACCAGCGGGCCCTTCACGAAGAGATGGTCCACCTGGCTGTGCGGGCGCCACGCCGGCCACGTGCGCCCGGACACCGCCCGGTGCCAACCGGGCAGCAGCAGGCTCGCCGGCGGCCCCCAGAGGTTCATGTCGCCCGCGAGCACCGCTGGGCGCCCCGCGGTCGGGCCCCGGAGGGCGCGTCCGAGCCGGATGAACTGCAGGGGCGAGCCGTAGGTGAGGTGCGACATGTGGGTGCCGGCGACCAGGACGTCGGCACCGTGGGCCTCCACCGCGGCGACCAGCACCGCCCGGGTGACCCGGTCGCGGGGCAGCCGGCCCAGCTGGATGACCCGGTGCTCGAGGACGGGCAGCCGGCTGAGCACCGCCAGTCCCCAGCGACCGCGCTCGGCGGTGGCGTAGCGCTCCGATGCCCGGGCGGGCCGTCCGATGGCACGCTCGCTATCGAGATAGAGGGCGTGCGCCGTGCCCCGCCAGTCCAACGGCCGCATCCAGCGGCTGGTCGCCCGGGGATGGGGGCTGGCGCGCCGGCCGGCGGCGAGCGGGTGCTCGAGCACCCGGTACCCGAGCGCCTCGCCGACCTCGGTCGCCATGCTGGTGCGCCCGTCGGGCCACCACACCTCCTGCAGCACGATGACGTCGGCGTCGAGTCGGCGCACCGCCCCGGTCAGGTCCCATGACCGGCCCCATCCGTCGATGCCCGCATGCACGTTGAAGCTGGCGACGACGATGGTGCGATCGGGCGGGTCCATCGGTGACCGCAGACGCTACCGGCCCCACGGCGCCCGCCGGGTGACGCGGCGGGGCCGCCTGCCGGCCCCGGGCGCCCGGTGGCCCGCCCGGGAGCGCCCCGGTGGCCCCCCAGAGAGCGCCCCGGTGACCCCGCCCCGGGGGGACCCGACGGGTGAGCTGTGGTAGGGATGCCGGAGTGGTTGGCGCCGGTGGTGACGATGCGGATGGGCCGACCCGGGCCAACCTGCAGGCCCTGGTCCGGGCGCACCGCCCGGTCGACGACCGCGAGCGGCGGGCCAAGCAGCGCTTCCTCGCCGAGCTCGAGCGACTGGCCGCGCCCTGCGATCGGCACGCCGACCCCGTCCACGTGACCGCCTCGGCGATCGTGGTCGGCCGCCGCGGTGTGGTCCTGCACCTCCACCGGCGGATCGGGCGGTGGATGCAGCCGGGGGGCCACCTCGAGCCGGGGGAGTGGCCGCCGGAGGGCGCGCTGCGCGAGACCCGCGAGGAGACCGGGCTGACCGTCGCCCATCCACCCGAAGGTGAGTGCCTGGTCCACCTCGACGTCCACGTAGTCTCGGCCGAGCACACCCACCTCGACCTGCGGTACCTCCTGCTCGGCGCGGACGAGGACCCCGCCCCGCCGCCCGACGAGAGTCCCCAGGTCCGGTGGTGCACCTGGGAGGTGGCAGCCCAGATGGCCGACGAGGCGCTGGTGGGAGCGTTGGTCGCCGCGAGGGCCAAGTGGGTCGGGCGTGTGGAGGACTGGATGGCGAGCATCGACCTCGGTGCGAGAGGAGGCGGCCGTGCCCGCTGAGCAACCATCGGAGCCGGAGGTGCCCGTCGCCCCGGCGCCCGGCTCCGCAGGAGAGGCCGGGGGGCCCGGCGCGGCGGCCGGCGGGCCCGGCGCGGCGGTCGCCGCCCCCTCGCCCGTACAGGCGGTCATGAAGGTGCAGGAGCTGGACACCACGATCACCCAGCTCGAGCACCGGCGGCTCGCCTTGCCGGACCGGGTGGCGCTTGGGCACCTCGAGTCGCAGCTGGCCGACCTCGATCGGCGGGTGACGGAGATCGGCGGCCGTCGAGCCGAGGTCGTGGCGCGCTTGGCCGACCTGCAGCGCCAGGTCGACAGCCTCGAGGCCCGGCGCGCCGCGCTGGCGGACCGCATGTACGGGGCCCGGGGGTCGGCCGCACGGGACCTGCAGGCCATGGACGAGGAGGTCCGCCACCTGGCGCTGCGCAAGACCGAACTCGAGGACGCGGAGCTCGAGCTGATGGAGGAGCAGGAGCCGCTGGATGGCGCGCTGGCCGACCTCGCCGGCGATCGGGCGGCATTCGAGGAGGCCGCGGTCGGCCTTCGCGCGTCGTTGGCCGAAGCCGAGGCAGTCATCGAGGAGGAGCTGGCCGCCGTCCGTTCGGCACGCGACGAGGCCTTCGCACAGGTGCCCGAGGGCCTGGCCCGCCAGTACTCGGCCCTTCGAGCGCGGCTGGGCGGAGTGGGCGCGGCGTGGCTGGTGGGGAACCGATGCGAAGGCTGCCACCTGCAGCTGCCCTCGGTGGAGCTCGACCGGATCCGGCGCCTGCCCGACGACGCCGTGGTCACCTGCGACCAGTGTGGCCGGATCCTGGTGCGCGCCGCCGCCTCGCCGTCGGGCGCCTCGCCTTCGGGCCCGTCGCACTGAGGCCGGCGGGTCGGCGCCGATGCTGGTCCTCATCCGCCACGGGGAGTCGACGGGCAACGCGTCGGGCCTGTTGGTCGGCCGCTCCGACCTTCTGCTGACCGAGCTGGGCCACCGCCAGGCGGTGGCGGTCGGGCGGGCGCTCGATGCCGTGGGCGAGGTCCGGTCGAGCCCGTTGCGGCGGGCGCTCGACACGGCGAGGGCGCTGGGCGTCGACGGTCCGGTGGTGCCCGACGAACGGTGGGTGGAGATGGACTACGGGCAGCTGGAGGGTCGCCCGGTCGCCGACGTGCCGCCGGAGGTCTGGGGAGCCTGGAGAACCGATCCCGATTTTCGGCCCGCGGGCGGTGAGAGCCTCCGCGACGTCGAGACCCGGGTGGCCGAGGCGTGCGAGGAGCTCTTCGCCGCCGACGGGCTCGGCCGGTCCGACAGCCGCGACGTCGTCGTCGTGAGCCACGTCTCGCCGATCAAGGCGGCGGTGGCGTGGGTGCTGCGCACCGAGGTCACCGTGTCGACCCGGCTGCACCTGTCGAACGCCTCGTTGACCCGCATCGGGTGGGGCCGCTCGGGTCCGGTCCTCCACACTTACAACGACCTTCCCGCCGCCGGCCGGTGAGGCCGGCTCAGCCGGTCACCGCGCGACCGGCCTCGATGGTGATGCTGCGGTCGCACCCGGCCACCTCGTCGTCGTGGTGGGTGATCAGCAGGACGCTGCGACCCGCCAGAGCCGCCAGCACGTCGTCGAGCAACGCCCGGGCGGTCGGCGCGTCGAGGCCGGCGGTCGGCTCGTCCAGCACGAGCACCCGGGGATCGGTCAGCAACGCCCGGGCGAGCGCGAGCCGCTGGCGCTGGCCCCCCGACAGTTGGCTCCCGTCGTGGCCCACCGGTGTGGCGTCCCCGTCGGGGAGGCCGTCGACCCACACCGAGAGCTGCGCCAGGTCGAGCACCCGCTGGATCTCGGCCTCGGTGGCGTCCGGCCGGCCGAGAGCGACGTTGTAGCGGATGCTGCCGGTGAACAGCCGGGCATCTTGGTCCACCAGGCCGATCACCCGTCGGACGTCCGCCTGGGCGAGGTCTTCGATGGCGACGCCGTCGAGCGTCGCCCGGCCGCCGTCGAGCGGGAGGAACCGCAGCAGGACGTGGGCGACGGTGCTCTTGCCGGCGCCGCTCGGACCCCGCAGGGCCACGTGCTCGCCGTGCTCCATCGTCAGGGTCAGGCCGTCGAGCACCCACGGCAGCTCGTCGCCGTAGCGCAGCCGGACCGACTCCAGCGCCACCCGGTCCCCGGCCGGCAGCTGGCTCGGGGTGGCGGGGTCGCGGACCGGCGCCGGCACGGCGGCCAGGGCCATCAGGCGTTCGCCTGCCGCGACGAGCGCGCCCACGCGTTGCGCGGCGGCGACCGTCGACCCGACGGACTCGAAGGCGCCCACTGTCGCCAAGGGGAGCGCGGCCACCCACGCCCCGGCCAGTTGGTGGTGCTCGAATGCCGAGGCGGCGACCACCAGGACGCCGAGCACCGACAGTCCACCGCACAAGGAGACGATCGCCGAGGCGGCGGCGCCGGCCCGGTTCCGCCGCCGGCCCGCGCGCTCGAGCGCCCGGTCGGCCGCTTCGACGCGTCGGAGCACCGTCGCATCGCGCCCGAAGGCCACCAGCTCCGGGGCCCCCTGCAGCAGGTCGACGACGTCGGCCGCTAGGTGCCCCCGGGCGGCGGCGTCGCTCGCTTCGGAGGCCCCGGCTGTCCGAGCCAGGAAGAAGGAGCACCCGAGGGCCACCACGAGGGCGGCCGCCAGGATGGCGCCGGCGATCGGCAGGAGCACGGCCACGACCACCACCGCCAGGATGGATGCGCAGGTGGTGACCGCCACCGGGGTCAGCGTGCCGATGTAGAGGTCTTGCAACGCGTCGACGTCGTCGATGGCGCGTGCCAGCAGGTCGCCGCTCCGCCAGCGCCGGAGTCCGGCGGGAGCCAGCGGCTCGAGGCGGTCGAAGAGCCAGACCCGCCAACCCACCAACGCCCGCATGGCCGCGTCGTGGGAGCTCAGCCGCTCGGCGTAGCGCAAGGGGGCCCGCGCGAAGGCCGCCACCTCCACCAGCGCCAGCAGCCCGGCGATGGCACCCAGCCCGGGCCGGAACGCTGCGCGGTCGACGAGATAGCCGGAGCCGGCCAGCAGGCCGATGCTCGCCGCGGCCCCGGCCACGCCGAGCAGGCACGCCGCAACCAGCAGGCGCCGTGAGGGCGCGCCGATACGGAACAGCCGACCCAACACCCGCAGCTGGTGCCGGGTCACGGTCGGGCGCCGGTCGACCGGCCGGAGACGGTGTTGTCGGCCACGGCGGCGTCGGCCACGGCGGCGTCGGACGCAGTGCCGTCGGACGCGGTGCCGTCGGACGCGGTGCCGCTGGACGCAGTGCCGCCGGACGCGGTGCCGCCGGACGCAGTGCCGTACGCCGGGGCCCGGGGGTGAGGGGTGCCGAGGGGCAGGGTGACCACCCGGTCCACGGGAACGAGGAACGATCGATGCGCCGCCACGATGACGGTGCGCTGGGCGGCCCACGCCCCGAGGCGCTCCTCCAGCTCGAGGCGGGCCTCGGGGCCGAGGTTGGTCGCCGGCTCGTCGAGCAGGACCACCGGCGCGTCGCGGAGCACCGCCCGGGCGATGGCGACCCGCTGGCGCTCGCCGGCGCTGACGGTCATCCCGTCCTCGCCCAGCGCGGTGTCGAGGCCGAGAGGCAGCCGGGCCGCCAGGATGTCGAGGCCGGCGACGTGCACCGCCCGCTCGACCTCGCTGTCAGCCGCGTCGGGCCGGGCGAAGCGCACGTTGTCGAGCAGCGAGCCCCGAACCAGCCGTGCCCGTTGGGGCACCCACGTGGTGTCCATGCGCCAGCGGGCGAGGTCGACGTGCTCGAGGTCGACGCCCCCGAGGCGCACCGTTCCCCCCGATGGTCGCACGAGACCCAGCACGACGGCGAGCAGGGTCGACTTGCCGGTGCCGGAGGGCCCGACGAGCCCGAGGTGCTCCCCCTCGTCGACCCGGAGCTGGTCGACCCGCAGGGCGGCCTCGGCCCGATGGGGGTAGGTGACCACGACGTCGCGCAGCTCGAGCACCGGCCCCCCGGCCCAGTGCGCGCCCGGTGCCGACCGGGATGGCCGGTGCCCGGCGGTGGCCCCGAGGCCTTGTGGCGGCCCGGACACCGAGCCCCGCCCGGGTGCGGGCGTGGCGAGGACCTCGAGGAGCCGGGTCGCCGCGGCGCGGCCCTCGGAGCTGGCGTGGAACTGTGCCCCGGCCCGACGGAGGGGCAGGAAGGACTCGGGGGCCACCAGCAGCACGGCGAGCGCCGTCCCGAGCCCGACCGTCCCATCGAGCAGCCGCAGGCCGAGCAGCATGGCCACCAGCCCCACGCCCAGGCCCGACAGCAGCTCCATGGCCAGGGCCGACAGGAACGCCACCCGCAACGTCCCCATGGTGGTCGCTCGCAGCGCCTCGGTGCTGGCGGCCACCTCGCGTCGGCCGTGGCCACTGCGCCCGAGGGCGCGCAGGGTGGGCAACCCCTGGACCAGTTCGAGGTAGCGGGCGGCCAGCGAGGAGAGGCGGCGCCACTGGCGGCTGGCCCGCCGCGTCGCCTCGCGGCCGAAGAGCACCATCAGCGCCGGCACGAGCAGCAACGCCGCGACCAGCACCAGGCCCGACACCCAGTCCTCGACGCCGACCCAGACGACCAGCCCGACGGGTACCAGGCCGGCCAGGACGACTTGGGGGAGGTAACGGCCGAAGTAGACGCTCAAGTCGTCGACGCCGCGCGTGGTCACCAGCGCCAGCTCGCCCGGCCGCTCGCGTGCCAACCACGACGGGCCGAGCGCCAAGGCGTGCTCGAGGACGTCGCGGCGGAGCGTCCGCACGAGCGCCGCCGATCCGCGTTGGGCTGCCACCTCCGACGCCCAGAGGCAGGCGGCCCGCCCGGCCACTGCTCCGGCGAAGGCCAGGTACGTCGGGCCGAGGCTGGACAGCGGGACGTGGTGCAGGAGCACTCTCGTGACGACCGACGCCAGCAGGACCGCCTGGACCACGACGAGGACCGCCGCGCCGGCGCCCCCGAGGGTCGCCGCGGCGAGGTACGCGCCGAGCGAGGGGATGCGGGCGATGAGGCGGCGATCGACGGACCCGCCGGCCGGCCGGCCCGAGCCGGCCCGTTCCGGCGCGGCCTCGCTCAGCGGGGTGGGCGCGGCAGCCGGTGGCACGGCTGGGCGGCGGCCCGGGGCACCCGAATGGTCGGCATCGTGGGCCACGTTAGCCACCCCGACGGGCAGCGCCGCCTCGCCGTGCCCGGCCGGGAGGGCACGGCGTACACTGCCGCATGCGCAAAGACGACGTCGACGACCTGCTGGCTGCGGCGCTCTCGGGGCGTCAGCTGCTGACGCACCCCTTCTACCGGCGTTGGGAGGCCGGGGCGCTCGCCCCGGGCGAGCTGGCCGACTACGCCGGCCAGTACCGTCATATCGAGGCCGCCTTTCCGGCCGTGCTCGGCGCGGCCCTCGCCGCGCTCCCCGCCGGTCCTGCCCACAGCCTTCTGGCGCAGACCCTGCACGACGAGTTGCACCCCGTTCCCCACGTGACCCTTTTCGAGGACTTCGCCCGGGCCGTCGGGGCGCCCGATCCCTCGCCCCCCTCGCCGGCGACCGCCGCCCTGGTCGACTGCTACCGCGCCGCAGCGGCTCGGGGACCGGTCCCCGCCCTGGCGGCGATCGGCGCGTACGAGGTGCAGTCGGCGGCGATCGCCGCCTCCAAGGGGGAGGGGTTGAGCGGGCACTACGGGATCCACGGCGCCGGCCGGCAGTTCTGGGACCTCCACGCCGAACTGGACACCCAGCACGCCGACTGGACGTCGCAGGCGCTGGCCGAGCTGCCCGACCTCGACGGTGATCTGGTCATCGACGTCGCCACGGCGGCCGCTACGGCCTGGTGGGACTTCCTCTCCGAACGCGAGGCCGCGGCGGCGTGAGCGTCGGACCGGCCGTGGTCGGACCACGTCGGCTCGGGCGGGTCAGTTCGCCGGCGCCGACTGCTCGAAGGTGAAGACGATCCCGTTGGCGTGCACCACCGGTGTCGCGTCGGCGGCGATCAGCTCGCGCACTCGCGCCTCGGGGACCGGGGTGAGCTCGTAGTCCGCCAGGGCGTCGTTCAACGGGATCACCCGCTCGACGACCGCCTGCTCGATGTCCGTTGCCACTTCGAGGATCAGGGCCGTGCCCAGCTGGTCGTCGGGCGGGTCCAGCTGCGCCGATTCGAGCAGGTCGGTGCCCACCGGTACGACGGCTGCCTGAAAGGGCTGGCCGTCCCGTTCGATCGACAGCCGGAAGCGCACCACGCTCTCCTCCGGCTGCCGTGTCCATCCCTGGTATCTGACTGCGAAGCTCGCCACGGGGAGGAGCGTACAGTTCGCGAGACGGTCACTCCGAGCATCGCGACCAGCCAGCGTCGCCGCCCGAGCCGGTCCGACGGCGCGAATTCCCTGGTGGTGTGGGGTGGACCCGGCGTCGGGCGGGTCGCGCGGATGGTGGTGGACACATCGCGGGCCCGCGACCCACGCACCATCGGGATCAGCTAGACACGGGGGTGTCCCCGGGTGATGCATTCGGGTACGTGTCAATGGAGCGGCATCGGGGCCTGCATGATGGGCCCCGGTGGCGCGTCCGGGGCCGGACGCGAGAAACCCCACCTGGCAGAGCCGGTGGGGTTCCCGTTGCACCGGAGACGCTCGGGCGAGTGGGGGGGGACCCGACTTCCGGAGCGTCGCTCGGCAACTGCATTGATGTTAGACGGGTCCGGACCGGATTGCAACGTTAACGAGAACGTAAGCCACCGTCCGGCACCCACCGGGAGCCAACCGCCAGTCGGTGCCAGTCGGCGTCGGCACCCCCGGGCACCGGCCCGGCACGGACGGGTAGCGACCCGGCCTCCGCCCGGGGGCCGACCGGAGCGATGTAGGGAGGTAGCGTGGAGGGATGGAAACCCTCCAATGGCACAGTAGGCCCCGGCTCAAGGAGCCGGTCATGCTGGCCGCCTTCGAGGGGTGGACGGACGCCGGCTCGGCGGCGTCGGGGGCCGCCTCGTACCTCGCGGCCAAGTGGGGTGCCCGGCCGTTCGCGGAGATCGACGCCGAGGACTACTACGACTTCACGGCCGTCCGGCCCCAGGTGCGCCTCCGGCGGGACCGTCAACGCGAGATCGTCTGGCCCCAAAACCGCTTCCTCGCCGCGTCGATCCCCGGCTCCCGAGATGTGGTGCTCCTGATCGGGAGCGAGCCCCACCTGCGCTGGCGGGCGTTCTGCCAGTGCGTCACCTCGGTGGCCACCGAGCTGGGCGTGCGCTCGGTCTTCACCCTCGGCGCCATGCTCGCCGATGTGCCCCATACCCGGATGGTCCCGGTCCGTGGCTCGACCGCCGATCCCGGCATGGCGAGCCGCCTCGGTCTGCAGCTGCCGCAGTACCAGGGACCCACCGGGATCGTCGGGGTCCTGCAGGATGCCTTCGCCAAGGTCGACGTCCCGGTGGCCTCCTTGATGGCCCAGGTGCCCCACTACATCCCGAGCACACCGTCGCCCAAGGCCACCCTGGCCATCGTCGAGAGGGTCTGCTCGCTGCTGGTGACCCACGTCCCGACGACCGAGCTCGAGATCGCCTCGGCCGCCTACGAGCGCCAGGTCAACGACGTCGTTGCGGCGGACGACGACATCGCCGGCTACGTGGTGCAGCTCGAGGGCCGGGCGGACCAGCGCGACGACGAGGACGTCGATGCCGACCTCGACCTCGACCTCGACAACCTCCCTTCGGGCGACGCGCTGGCCGCCGAGTTCGAGCAGTTCCTGCGGGAGCAGGGCGGACAATCCTGAGCAGGACGCGGCCCGCCCGGAGGGAAGCAGTGGGCGGGCGCGGACGGTGACGCCGGCCGAGCTCGATGCGGTCGAGGAGGCGCTGCGGCGCCTCGAGGCGGCATGGCTGCCCGCGCCACCCGGCGAGGCGGTCCATTTCGGCTACGTTCCGCTCTCGCTGGCGGAGTTCCTGTCGGGGCTCGAGATCTGTCGCCGCCATGCGCCCGGACGCCGGTTCCTCGACCTCGGCTGCGGGATCGGGCGGGCCATGCTGCTGGCGTCGGGCCTGGGCTGGGACGTCACCGGGATCGAGCACTACGCGCCGTACGCGGCGTCGGCCCGGAGCCTGGTGCCCGAAGCCACCGTCCTCGAGTGCGAGGCCGAGCAGTTCGGCGGCTACGACCGGTTCGACGTCGTCTACTCGTTCCGGCTCTGCGTCGACGACCGGGACCAGCTGGCGCTCGAGCAGCGGATCGTCAGCCGCATGCACCCCGGAGCGGTGATCTTCCTCGGCCATCGAACGCTCCCGGAGCCGGTCGGTGGCGAGAGCCTGGGGGAGAACTGCTGGCGGGTCGTTGGCCGGAGCTGAGCGGGCGACGCCCGACAGCGCCGCCGATCAGCGCTGCCGATCAGTCCTTCAGGAAGTCGAGCACCAGGTCCGTCACCGTGTCGAGCTGATCGTGGTGCACCCAGTGGCCGGCGTTCTGCACGATCTCGTGCCGGGCGTCGCGGAAGTCCCCGACCAGGTCGGTCCCCGAGCGGGCAGCCCAGCTTTCGGCCCCGCTGATGAGCAGGACCGGGCAGGCGATGTGGGACCACAGGGCGCGTGCCGTGTCGGACCCCGCCTCCCACGCGTCGTGGAGGTGCACGTAGTTGTCGAACTTCCAGCTGTACGAGCCGTCCTCGTTCTGATTGCTGCCGTGGATCGTGAGATGCCGAGCCTGCTCCGGCGAAAGATGGGGGTTCGCCTCCTGCATCCGCTCGAAGGCTTCGTCCAGCGACCCGTAGCGCCGGGGCGACCGACCCGACATGGCCCGACCGAGCTCGATCCAACGGCGCAGCTGGTCGGCCGGCGGTAGAGGGGCGACGTCGGCTGGCCGGCCGAATCCCTCGATCGACACCAGGCGGACCACCTCTTCGGGAAAGACCCCGGCGTAGTGCAGGGCGACGTTGCCACCCAGCGAGTGGGCCACGATACGCACCGGCGCCGTCCCGGTCTGGCGTACCAGCTGGGCGATGTCGTAGACGAACTCGGAGATCGCGTACGCCGAGCCCATGTTCCACTGGGAATCACCGTGCCCTCGAAGGTCCGGAGCGAGGATGTGGTAGCGGTCGGCGAGCCGGTCGGCCATCCAGTCCCAGTTGTGCCCGTGGTCGCGGTTGCCATGGATCATGATGAGCGGCGGCGCGCCGTCGTTCCCCCAGTCGAGATAGTGGAGGCGTAGCCGCTTGGAGAAGTACGAGTGCGAGGTAGGAGACCGTGTGAAGCTCACCGGGCGGTCACCATAGAGGGGAACCGGATCGTGGCGCTAAGCCGCTCGCCTCGCTGACCGGCGGGAACGCGCCGGGCTCGCTTCCCCGGGCCGGCCGGCGGGGGTGTCTGTTCAGACGAGCGGCGAGTAGTCGGTCGGCTCGAGGAACACCGATTCGGCGCCCGCCACGAGGGGGCCGTCGCTCTGGCTGGCCCGGTTGCGCTCGGTGAAGTCGGGATCCGCCAGGAACGCCTTCCACGCCGCCTTGGCCGCGTCCTGGCTCTCGAAGGCCAGCAGGTACACGAAGGAGTCGGTGGGCTGGCCCTCGGCGTCCTTGGCGACCCAGAAGGCGACCATGTCCATATGGTGGCGCTCGAAGAGATCGAGGTCGTCGTCGCGGAAATGCTTCACGAGTGCGTCGAGCTTGCCCGGGTGGGCCCGATAGGTCCGAAGCTCGAAGATGCGACGCTCAGCCATGCCCTGACGCTACCAGCGAGGTCCTGGCGAATCGACCTACCGCAACAGGTCGCCGATCACCTTTCGCCGGAACTCCTCGTTGGCGGCGAAGCCCACTGAGGGGAGAAACGTGCACCGGCGGAAGGTTGAGCTCTGGGGCCCGATCGGCCCGAAGACCCGCTGTGGCGGCCGCCGTTCGTCAGCACCCTGGCGGTGCTGGTCCGACTGTACGAGATTCAGATTCTCTCAAATACAGATACACTGAGCCGATGGCACGGACGACGCTACGGGCGAGGGGACAGCTGACGCTTCCCGAAGACATCCGGACTGCGGCACACCTCGAGGAAGGCGATCTTCTTGATGCCGAGCTGACGCCCGATGGCATCTTGTTGCGCCCACGCAAGGTCATCGACGCGACGCAGGCGTGGTTCTGGGACCCTGAGTGGCAAGCAGGGGAGCGGCAGGCCGATGCCGACCTCATCGCCGGGCGGCTCGAGTCATTCGAATCACCCGAGGCATTCCTGTCGGCCATGAGCAATCGGGCCAAGAGGCCCGGGCCCGGCAAGCGACACCAATCCTGACGGCGGGTGCCGACGTTTGCCTGGTTGGCGCGGTTACGTGCCGACTTCGACGCTCTTGCGCCAGGTCAACAGGCGGCCTTTCTCGCTGCGGTCGCCGATTTCGTCAGTGATCTGCAGGACGGATCTGGCTTCCGTCCCGGGTTGCGGGTGAAGGGTGTCAAAGGCGCGACCGGCGTCTTCGAGATGACGTGGGCCGCCGATGGGCGAGCGACGTTTCAGTACGGGGACCAGGTCACACCGGGCGGGCCGCATATCGTCTGGCGTCGGATTGGTACACACCAGATCTTTCGGGTTCCGTGAGCGTCGAGACCTTTCCGTTACCCAACGTGCCGCAGGCACCTTTGCCCGTTGACCCGGCGGCCGCCGGTACGACTGATGGACAGTTCAACCCGGTCCGCCCCGACCCAGTCGTCCAACTCTCCAAGGTCGAAGATCCGACCGGCTGACTTGTAGAAGGGTACCCGGCGCTCATTGACCAGTCGGCGAAGCAGCCGTGCGCTGAGCCGGGGGCGCTCCTCCACGGCGTGGGCGAGCGTGACCATCAGGCCGGGCCATGCCGAACCCCGTTCAGCTCGCCGGCGAGGTCCTGGCGAATCCACCTACCTCAACAGGTCGCCGATCACCTTTCGCCGGAACTCCTCGTTGGCGGCGAAGCCCACAGAGGGGAGAAACGTGCACCGGCGGAAGGTGCAGTTCTGGAGCCCGATCGGCCCGAAGACCCGCTGGGGCGGGAGCAGCCAGACGAACTGCTCGACCGGCCCGGGCAGGGTGCACTCCTCGATGCTGACCGGCCCGATGGG
>DASYAI010000036.1:0-2253 GCA_036501425.1 Acidimicrobiales bacterium
GTGATCGACGCCAGCTCGTGAAAGGAGACGTGCGCTCGGGGAGGTCCCATGAAGGGGTTGCCAGGTTCGAGCGACACCACGTGGCCTCGATAGACGTTGCGGTCTGCCATCTCCTTACGCAGCCGCGCCAGGAACGCCTCAGCGTGATCGCGCGCATTGGCGGCGACCTCGACGCGCAGCGTGGCATGGGGAGCGCCACTCTCCGGGGGGCCGACCACGAAGTGATGCCGACACGTGAGATTCCCCAGTGTCGATCATTGAAACTCCCCAGGTGAGCAGCCGGGGATAGGGTAGCAGGTGGGGCAGTTCTGTCACCGAAAAGGGACACCCTCTGCCCCGGCTAGGTGGGCGGGGAGCGGCCATCGGGAGCATCGGGCAGGCGGAGGTTGTGTGCCGAGGTCGTAGAGATCTCCGTGGCGATGCTCACGACAGTTGCTCGAGCAACTCGTCGAGCAGTATCGGCTCGTCGCAGTGGGGGGCAGCTGAGGGCTGTGCCGAGGCGCCGGGCGAAGCGGTTGCAGGCATCGCAGCGCTGCTCGTTGAGGAGTCGCTCGCCACAGCCCCCCACTCGTAGAGGACGTCGAGCCGCGGTGAATGGCGGCGGGGACGTGCGACCACAGGCTGCTGACGACGGGCGCGGAAGGCGCGCTGTCGGCAGGTGGCGCTGCAGAAGGAACTGGGGCGTGCGCCGGTGTAGGGCTTGCCGCAGTTCTGGCAGACGCGCGCGTGCGGCATCACGTCGGTGGAGGGCGGCGAAGCGTTACCTGGAGCGTGACAAACGGCGTCGCTGTGCAGGTCGGCAGCCGGGAGGGTGTCGTTCACAGCAGGGACTCGGTGGGCGTCGCCGTGACCGCCTGCCTGAGCGCCTCGGCACGGGCACGATGGGCGCGCATGCGATAGGACTCGCCCTCGATTTGGATGACGGTGGACTTGTGGAGGAGGCGGTCGAGGATGGCGGCGGCGACCATGGGGTCGTCGAAGATCTGACCCCATGAGGCGATGCCGCGATTGGTGGTGAGGATGATGGAGCCCTTGAGGTAGCGGCGGGTGATGACCTGGAAGAGAGCGGAGGAGGCTTCGGCGGCCAGCGGCAGGTATCCGAGTTCATCAACGACGAGGAGGCTGGGGTTGCCGTAGTGGCGCATGACCCGCTCCCAGCGTCCCTCGAGGGCGGCGCGATGGCAGCGTGCGGCGAGATCGGCGGCGGTGGTGTAGTAGGTGCGGTAGCCGGCCTCGACGGCCTTGCGGGCGAGGGCGATGGAGAGGTGGGTCTTGCCGACGCCGGGCGGCCCGATGAAGAGGGCGTTGCCGTGTTCCTCGACGAAGCGGAGGGTGGCGAGATCACGGATGAGAGCGCGGTCGACGCCGGGTTGGGCGTCGAAGTCGAAGTCCTCGAGGGTCCATGGTGCGGGAAGGCTGGCAAAGCGGAGGAGGCCGTTGAGACGCCGCTGGTCGGCGGCCTCGACCTCTGTGCGGAGCAGCCGGGCCAGGAACGCGGTGTGGGAGAGTTGCTGCGCCTTGGCCTCCTCGAGGGCGCCGGGCAGCGCCTCGGCGGTGGCGCCCAGGCGGAGTCGCGCCAGATCGGAGCGGACCTGCTGGTAGAGGCTGGCCTGCTGGCTCACAGCTGCACCCCGGCCAGCTCGGCGTAGCGGTCGAGGTCGACGGCGACGTCGGGGCCGGTGTCGGCGAGCAGCTTTCGCGCCGCGGCCAACGCCTCCGGACTGGGCGGGCGGTTCTCCTTGCGACGACAGGGCAGGCTGGTGGTGAAGGCGTCGAGGACGGCAGCCTCCAGTGCCGCGTGCTGCCCGGGGAGCTCGGCGATGACGCCGGCGCCGTCGGGTTGGCGCTGGTGCTCGCAGAGCAGGGCCCCGGTGGCGGATACGATCGCGATCGTCGTGGCACCGAGGCGGTGGTGGAGCTGTACGGTGGTCCCGACGAGTCCGGGGCCGACGCGGTACTGGTTGCCGCGGAAGGCGACGGTGGCGTTGGGGCGTACAGGCTTGTCGAGGACGATGCCGGCCGGATAGGGGGCCGCGGGGAGGGGCATCAGATGTTCGTCGGCGGCCAACTTCACCACCGTCGTCTCCCTCCTCGTCCTGGTGTCGCCGATGGTCCGTTGGAAGTGGTCGTAACTGGCCTGGGCCTCGGCGATGGTCCGGACCGGGGCCGTCCGCCACCAGCGCTGAGCGCTGTAGTCGTTGTGCTTCTCGACCGCGCCCTTGCGCTTGGCCCGCCGCGAGGGACAGACGTCGA
>DASYAI010000037.1:0-70203 GCA_036501425.1 Acidimicrobiales bacterium
ACGCCTGGAAGCAGGCCACCCGGGTCTCGGCGTCCTTCAGCCGGTAGAAGACCCCGCCCTCGAACCCGAAGGTGCTCTGCGAGTACAGGACCTCGGCCTCGACGCCGTCGGTGTCCTGGTCCTTGATCCGGTCCTCTTGGATGTGGTCGCCCGGTCGGCCGTCGGCCGGCCAGTTGCGCCCGGCCCGGTTGTTGGGCATGTTGAGGGCGGCCACGGCCGCCTTCTGCTCGGCGATCACCTGCTCGACTGCCGGCAGGTACTTCTTGGGCAGGTGCTCGAGGAACGACTCGTCGGTAATGGTGACGTGCGAGTCGGCCGAGATCAGCCGCTGCTTGGTCTGGGTGATGGTCATCAAGCCCCCTTTGTTCCCTCAGGCTCTGCGCCGCGCGCTGGTGTTCGCGCTCGGCGCGCTTTGCTCGGTGACCCAAACGCTATCGCCCGAAGCGGGGGTCGTCGTGGTGACCCCGGTGGACGCGTCGGGTGCCCGACCGCCGAGCTGGGCTGCGGATCCACCTGCCGGGGGCCCCGTCCCGGGTTGGACGCTTCGGTGCCCACCGGACCGGGGCTGCCGGGCAGCGGGGCAACCGGCATTGCGGGGCACACCGGGGGCGGCCGAGGCTGCGGACCTACACTTCCGCGGTGATGGACGGAGCGGCGATGGACGGGATCGACGAGCCCCGGGTGTCGGAGTGGCTCGCAGCCCACGTCCCCGAGGCCGAGCCCCCCTTCTCGTTCAGCCTGATCGCCGGCGGCCGCTCCAACCTCACCTACCGGTTCACCGACGCCGTTGGGACGCCCCGGGTGCTGCGGCGGCCACCCCTCGGGCACGTGCTGGCCACGGCGCACGACATGGGCCGCGAGCTGCGCATCATCGCCGCCCTGGGCGAGCACGGCAGCGTTCCCGTACCGGCCGCCCTGGGCTTCTGCGACGACTCCGAAGTGATCGGGGCGCCGTTTTCGGTGATGTCGTTCGTCGATGGCGTGGTGGTTCGCGACCTGCCCAGCGCGGCGTTGCTGGCGCCGTCGCTCCGGCCGGCCGCCGCCCGCGACCTGATCGAGACGTTGGCTCGGCTGCACGAGCCGGAGCCTGAGGACCTCGGGCTGGGGGAGCTGGCCCGGCGAGAGGACTACCTGGCCCGGCAGCTGAAGCGTTGGTACGGGCAGTTCCAGCAGATGTCCACCCGGGAGATCCCGTCGCTCGACGAGGCCTACCGCCTCCTGTCGGCGTCGTTGCCGGTCCAGCAGCGCGCGTCGGTCGTCCACGGCGACTACCGGCTGGACAACACCGTGCTCTCGGCGGAGGACGGGTCGGTCCGAGCGGTGCTCGACTGGGAGATCTGCACCCTGGGCGACCCACTGGCCGACCTCGGGCAGCTGTGCGTGTACTGGGCGCAGGCCGACGATCCGGTGCCCGACCTGCTCGGTGCGCCCACGGCCAGCGGGGGGTTCCCGAGCCGCGACGAGCTCGTGGGGTGGTACGGGGCATGCTCGTCACTCGATCTGGGCGACCTCGACCGCTACGTCGCCTTCGGCTACTGGAAGCTCGCCTGCATCCTGGAGGGGGTCTACGAGCGGACCAAGGCCGGCGCGGGGGGTGGGGACGGGTCGGACCCCGGCGCGTACGAGGTGCAGGTGCCGCTGCTGGCCGAGGCGGCGCTCCGGTTGGCCCGCCAGAGCGGCGGGGGTCCGACGGGCGGCTCCGGGTAGATGGTCCCGCGGTTCGCCGGCCGGGTCGTCCTCGTGACGGGGGCCAGCCGGGGCCTCGGCAAGTCGCTCGCCAAGGCCTTCGCCGCCGAGGGCGCGTTCGTGGTGGTGACCGCCCGCACCGAGACCCAAGGCCAGTCCAAGCTGCCGGGCACCATCCACGACACGGTGGCCGAGATCCGGCGGGCCGGTGGGGACGGCGTCGCGTTGCGCTGCGACATGACCAGCGAGGAAGACGTCGAGGCGATGGTTGCTCGGGCGTGGGACGAGCGCGGCCGCGTCGACGTGCTGGTGAACAACGCCGGGATCCTGGTGGCCCGGCCCACGATGGACCTGCCGGTACGGCACGCCGAGCTGATGTTCCGGGTGAACGTCTTCGGTCCCCTCTATGCCTGCCGCGCCGTGGCCCGACGGATGGTCGAGCGGGGGAGCGGCAACATCTTGAACATCACCGCTCACGCAGCCACGAACGACGTTGCCGCCATCAGCGTCTACGGGGCCACCAAGGCGGCGCTCAACCGCCTCACCGTTGGTCTCGCCACCGAGCTGGCGCCGTTCGGGGTGGCCGTCAACGCGCTCGGCCCGGGCCTCGTCGAGACCGAGGGCGCGCGCTTCCTGCGGCCGCCGGGCGCACCCACCCCTCCGGGCTTCGCTCCCATGGACACCGTCCACGAGCCCGCGCTCTATCTGGCCGAGCAGGGTCCGTCAGGCATGACGGGGCGGGTGGTCGAGGTCTGGGACTGGCAGAGATCGTGGCCGTGATCGCCGGGCCGGAGGGCACGTAGCGCCCGCCCGAAGGTGGCGCTACGTGGGGGCGAGGGCGAAAGGGAAGAGCCGCTCGGCGTCGATACGGGCACCGATCGGGTTCTCGTCATCGAGCCAGGTCTCGAACGCCGCGCCTTGCAGCGGCAGGTAGTGGTCCAGCATCGCCCGGCGAAGCTCGCCGCGTGCGGGGTCCAGCACGTCGAAGAGCTCCGCTCGCCCGTGCACGGTGACGGCCAGCTCCTCGCTCGGCAGGTGGGTGGCGCTCACCGCCGGTCGGCGCGCGAGGTGGCGCATCCGCACCGACGACCTTCCGGAGCTGAAGTAGAACGACCCGTGGAGCAGGTAGCCGTCGACCGGTCCGACCAGCGGTCGGCCGTCCGCGGTCACGGTGGCCACCACCAGCAGGCGCATCCCCTGCAGTCGTTGGCAGAGCGCTTCGGCGCCCAGCCGACGGTCGGGCCCGATGATGGAGCGCAGATGGGTGCCGGCGGCCGCGGCGCTCCGGTCGATCAGCTCCTGGAGCCGCCGCAACTCCTCCGGCGTCTCGTGCACCACCGGGATTCAAGCACGACACGCCCGGGGGTCACCATCGATCCGGCATCGATGCTGCCCTCACCGCGCCGATCCGGCCGACGGGCCGAGCCGCCGGCGTTCAGCCTCGGGCGGCCGGGCGGCGTCCCGACGAGGACATCACCCCGTAGAGGTGGTCCACCTGCAGCCGGATCACCACGCGCCGGGCCGCGATCATCTCGGCCGGAAACTGGTCATGGTCGAGCGCACCGTAGAAGGACGAGTGCACCTCGGCCAGCTCCTGCACCGCCTCGTCGTCGGGTTGGGCCGCGACCTTCGACAAGGTAGCGGTGCCGTCGGCCACCGCGAAGTGCCAGAAGTCCTCGCCCGAGACGTGCAGGGAGGCCCGGGCGTCGCGGGCCACGTTCCTCGCCTTGGCCCGGTCGGCGGTGGTCGAGATCCGCACCAGCCGGGTGGTCCGGTCGGCCACGTAGAGGACGTTCGACAGTTGCGGCCGGCCGCTCGGCGCCACGGTGGCCAGCACGCCTTCGCGTCGACCGGCGACCAGCTCCCACAACTCGTCCTCGCTCGGCATCAGCGCCGGCCTCCCTTCTCGCTGCGGCTTGTGGCCAGTGCCCCGGTGGCACGCCGGAACGTGGCGACCGCGTCGTAGTCCGTGCTCGGACCTCGCACCGACCAGTGCTCCTCCACCTCGGAAGGCGAACGCACCACCGTGACGATCCGGTGGTGGTCGTCGCCGCACCGGTGCGTGCTCCGCCAGGCCCCACCGTGCAGGTCGAGCTCGACGAAAGGCCGCCCGTCGGGAAAGTAGGTCATCACCGACGGTCCGTCCAACCGGGCGTACTCGAGCCAGCGCGACGCCGGCCCGGCGTGGGTTCCGAATTGGAGCCGTCCTGCTTCGTGGTAGCGGGCCCGCACGCCGGGGGCGGAGGTCTGGCCCGGTATCGGCCCGGCGAGGACGGCGGTCCCCTCGAAGCAGCCTCGGGACCCGGACCGGTGGTCGTCGAACGACCGACGCAGCGACCACCGGCCGATCAGGAACGCGAGCGTGTCGGCGATCTCCACCGCTCGATTCTGTCCCACGGCCCACCCGGTGCTGACCCACGGCCCACCCGGTGCTGACCCACGGGTCCCACGGCCCACCCGACGTTGGTCCGGGTGATCGGGGCTCGGCCGGTCAGTGGCCTCGGCCGATCAGTCGATGTCGCCATCTTCGGCCAGGTTGCCGACCCCGTCCTCGGCGGCGGGGGCGATCGGGGGCCCGTCGGGGTTCCAGCGACCGGCCCGATCCTTGCGGAACGGGTACCAACTGCGGTCGCGGCCGAGGCGGAGCTGGCGTTCCCCGAGCGTGACCCGGTTGCGCCGGGTGGTCGCGATCGGGCCCAGCAGGGCGCGGCCGGCGTCGAGGAGGTCGGGGCCGGGATCCCAGGCCTCGTCGAGGAGCGCCAACCCTTCCGAGCCGCCGTCGCGGTAGGCGAGGGCCCAGCGGAGGAGGTCCCGCCCGGGCACACCGGCCCGGCGGGCGAGCTCGGCCAGCCCCGAGGGGTCGGAGGTCGACTCGGCGCCGGCCAGCAACGCCGCCGCTCGCCGGGCCAGATCCTGGTGCACCGTGAGCTCGAGGCCGGTCGAGCCGGCGCCGTGCAACAGGGCCAGGGCGCGAGCCGCGGCGTCGGAAGCCAGAGCTCGCAACGCCTCGGGGTCCACGCCGACGTCGGGGGGTGGATCCGCCGCCAGCACGGCCGGCCGGCCGGCACGCCGGGGCGGGATGGGGACGGCCGGCGGTGCCGACGGGCGTCGGGTCCATGCTTGGCGGGCGGGGATGCCCTCGTCGGGCTCGAGCTCCGGCTCGATGGTGGGGGAGGGCGCGGCTGCCGGCCCGCCGGCCCGGCGTCGGGCGCGCAGGGCGGCGAGGACCTCCTCGCGCCCGCGGCCGCGCAGGAGGAGCACGCCGAAGGGGTCGTCGTCGAGGGTGTCGGCCACCAGGTAGCACACGGCCGCCGCGTGCTTGCAGGGATCGGCCCAGTCCGGGCACGAGCAATGGGCCTGCAGCTCGCCCGCACCGGGGAGGAGGTCGAGGCCGACGGACCGGACGTCGTCGGCGACGGCGGCCGGCAGCTCGCCGTCGAGGAGGATCGCGGTGTGGCCGATCTCGGCCGCCAGCGCGTCGAGCACCTGGTCCCACTCCGCCTTGTCGAACTGGCCGACCCGTACCCACACCTTGTAGGTGGACCGGCGCGACCCCTGCACGTCGGCGACCACCTCGCCCGGTGCCAGGGTGAGGGGCCCCACGGCGCCGGTGCGGGCGTAGGTCCGGCCCCGGGGGAGCCGGTTGGGGTCGAGGCGGGCCCGCTGCTCGAGCGCTTCGACCCAGGCTCTGCCCCACCACGACGTGCCGAACGCCCGGCGGCCGGCGGCCCGGGGCGGGCTGGGCCCGGGGCGGCGCGGCTTGTGCTCGTACCAGCCGCCCGAGGCCCGGGCCGGGCTCACGTCCCGCTCCCCAGGCGGACGAGGTCGGCCAGCTCCTCGTTGCTGAGCCGGCCGATCCAGCTCTCCCCTCCGCCGACGACCGCCTCGGCGAGCGACCGCTTGCGCTCGATGAGCGCCGCGATGTGGTCCTCCAGCGTGCCCTCGGCGATCAGCCGGTGCACCTGGACCGGTCGGTCCTGCCCGATGCGGTGCGCCCGGTCGGTGGCCTGGTCCTCGACCGCGGGGTTCCACCAGCGGTCGTAGTGCACGACGTGGGTCGCCCGGGTCAGGTTGAGCCCGACGCCTCCTGCCTTCAGCGACAGGAGCAGCACCGGTGCCGCGCCGGCCGAAAAGGCGTCGACGATGGCGGTCCGCCGTCTGGCCCCGATCTTGCCGTGTAGGAACAGCGTGCCCACCCCGAGGTGCTCGAGGCGTGCCTCGATCAGCGTAAGGCACTCGACGAACTGGCTGAACACGAGGACGGCCTCGCCCTCGGCCGCGATGACGTCCACCAGCTCCTCGAGCGCCGCCAGCTTGCCGGAGCGCCCGGCCAGCGGGCCCGGCTGGTGCAGGTACTGGGCCGGGTGGTTGCAGATCTGCTTGAGCACGGTGAGCAACCGCAGCACCAGGCCCTGCCGAGCGATGCCGTCCTTCCTCGCGATGGCGTCGAGCGCCTCGCGCACCTCGGCCTCGTACAGGGTGGTCTGCTCGTGGGTGAGGGGCACGGGCACGTCGGTGACGGTCCGCGCCGGCAGGTCGGGCGCGACCCCGGGGTCGGTCTTCTTGCGCCGCAGCACGAAGGGGCGGATCGTGCGGGTGAGCCGCTCGGTCACGACCGGGTCCCGATCGCGCTCGACCGGGGTGGCGACCGTTTCCACGAAGCGATCGAACGGGCCGAGCAGGCCGGGGGTCGTCCAGTCGAGGATCGACCACAGCTCGCTCAGCCGGTTCTCCACCGGGGTGCCGGTGAGGGCGAGGCGGGCCGGGCCCCCGATGGCCCGAAGCGCCCGGGCGGTCGCGGTCTGGGGGTTCTTCGCGTGCTGGGCCTCGTCGGCGACCACCAGGCTGAAGCCGGCCCCGGCGAGCTGCTCGGCGTCGCGGCGGGCGACGCCGTAGCTGGTGACGACGAGCTCGTCGGGAGCCAGTCCGGCCAGGGTGCGGGCAACGCCGTGATGGCGGCGCACCACCGTCGCCGGCGCGAAGCGGTGGACCTCCCGCTCCCAGTTGCCGAGGAGCGAGGTGGGGCAGACGACCAGCGTCGGGCCGCGCTGGGCCGCTGCCCGGTGGAGGTGGAGGGCGATCACCTGCAGCGTCTTGCCGAGCCCCATGTCGTCGGCGAGGCACCCGCCGAGCCGGGTTTCGACCATGGCGTGCAGCCAGTGGACGCCACGGGTTTGGTAGGGGCGGAGCTCGACGTCGTCGGCGAGCCCGGGCGGGCTGCCCAACCCGTCCTCGGCTTCCCCCGTGGTCGCGGCGAGGCGCTCCGCCAGCTCGGCCAGCGGCCCCTCGGCGACGACGGTGACCGGCGCACCCTCGAGGTCGACCGTGCCGGCGAGGAGCACACCCAGCGCTTCGGCCGCCGACAGCCGCTGGCGGCGGCGGGCCTCGACCCGCTGCAGGAGCGCCGGGTCGGCGGCGACCCAGCGGCCGCGCAGCCGAACCAGGCCCCGCTTGGCCTCGGCCAGTTGGTGGACCTCCTCCTCCGACAGCAGCTCGCCATGGAGGGTCGCCTGCCACCGGAACTCCACCAGGGTGTCGAGGCCGAAGCCGGCCTCCACGACGACGCCGGGGGCGGCCACCACCGCGGCGCGCAGCTCGACGCCCTCGGCGAGGATCTCGGCCGGCCACAGCACCCCGACCCCGGTCCCCTGCAAGAGCGTGGCGCCGTCGGACAGCAGCTGAGCCACGAGGTCGTCGTCGAGGTCGAGCCCGGTCGGTGCCCGCTGGTGGAGCAGCGGCTCGAGGGGCGGCCAGGCCCGGGCGGCCCGGCGCAGCGCGCGCAGCAGGTCGGTCTCGGCGTCGTCCCCGAAGCGGGCGATGACGGCGGCGGGGGAGTGGTAGAGGTCGGCGGCATCGACCACCAGGCTCGACTCGGCCCGGCTGGTGAGCTGCAGCACCGCACGGGCCGCCGGAGCGGCAGGCTCCCCGATCCCGTCGAGGTCGTCCAGCTCGATCCGCAGCGCCACGTCGGCGCCGCGCTCACCGCCGAACCCGCCGGCCGCGTCGACCAACCACGGCCGGAGGTGCTCGGCGGCCACCGGCTCCACCCCGGCGAAGTGGGCCCCGCCGCCGGCGAGGGGGCTCCGGCGGCGGGCGGACCGACCACCGCCGGGGCCCTTCTCGGTGCGTCCGGCGGCCGCGGTGCTGGCGGCACCGGTGATCACCGGTGCGCCGGCGGTGCGGGGGAGCGAGTCGGCGAGGGCGTCCCACAGCGCCCGGATCAGGCTCGCCGGCGAGCGGAGCCGCAACGGCGAGGACCCGTCCACGGCCAGGGCGTGCGCTTCGGGCGGGAACGCGCCGGCGAGCTCGGCGAGCAGGCGCCGGTCGGAGGGGTCGAGCGGGCCGGCGCGCCAGGCGTCCCAACCCGACGCGGTCACCGACGGGTAGAGCCGGCCCCGGGCGACCAGCCCGAGGCCCATCGCCAGCGCCGCCGACCACACCGGGGAACCGGCCACCTCGGGACCGAGGTCCCGCAGCTCGGTGACGGCGGCGGAGATCGGGGTCCGCCGGGCGGCGACGGTCCGGCGACGCCCGCCGCTGCCCGACGCGTAGGGCAGGACGACCTCGAGCTCGTCGGGCAGCCCGGCAGTACCGAAGCCGACGGAACGCGAGCGGTCGTAGACGACGAGCATGCCCAGGCGAGGCGGGTCGCCGGGCAGGAACGTGATCGCCTCGCCGGCGCGGTCACCCCGGACGTGGGGGGCGGGGAGCGGGGCGGCGTCGGGACCGGACGAAAGGGCCGCCGCACGCACCGGCCCAGGGTACCGAAGGCCGGGGGCCGTCCAGCATCCCCAAGCCCAAGTGCCGGCCGCCTCGAACTTGGGGGGATGGGCCTCCCGCCCTGCCGGCCCCCCGACCTCGTCGTCGCTGCCCCGGCCCCAGGCCGGGCCGGCCGAGCACACGTAGGCTCCGTCGAGGGGAGGGTGCGTGATGAACGTCGGCTTCATCGGTCTGGGTTCCCAGGGAGCGCCGATGGCGGCGCGCATCGGTGAGGTCTTCGACCTGGCGGTCTGGGCCCGCCGGCCCGAGTCGATCACCAGCTTCACCGGAAGGGTGGCGCGGGTCGCGACCTCGGCGCGTGATCTGGCGACGTCCTGCGACGTGGTGTGTCTCTGCGTGCGCGACGACGCCGGCGTGCGCGCGGTGTGTGACGGGCCGGCGGGGGTGCTCGCAGGGCTGGCGCCCCGAGCGGTCCTCGTCGTGCACAGCACCGTCCATCCGAACACCGTGCGCCAGCTCGCCGTCGACGCCCACGCGTCCGGAGTCGAGGTGCTCGACGCGCCCGTCTCGGGGGCGAACGCGGCGGCAGAGGGCCGGCTGGTGACGATGGCCGGCGGCGACCAGAAGGTCTTCGACCGCGTGCGGCCGATCCTGGCCACCCACAGCGACCGGATCTTCCTCGTCGGCCCGGTCGGGGCGGGCCAGATCGCGAAGTTGGTCAACAACGCCCTCTTCACTGCCCACCTCGCCCTAGCCGCGACCGCCCTCGACGCCGGCGAGCAGCTGGGCCTCGCCCGCGATGTTCTCCACCAGGTGCTGTCGGCCGGCTCGGGCCGCTCGGCCGCGCTCGAGCTGTCACGGCGGCTCGCGGTCGACGGCCTGGTCGACCGGTCCGCCGCCGATCTGCTGACCAAGGACGTTCGGCTCTTCGCCGGCGTGGCCGCCGAGGCCAACGTCGACGCCGGTCCGCTCGTGGGTCCGGCCCAACGGCTGTTGGACCGCCAGCCGCAGTCGACCGGGCCGCCGACCGAGTAGCCCGCGGGGCTCCCACCTGGGGCACCGGGACCGTCGGGCTCCGGTACGCTCTGCCAGACGACAGAGCGCCGAGGTGGGGAGATCCGATGCCGCAAACTGCCGGGTCAGGGGAGCTGACGTGGATGCCGGCGTGGGAGATCCGCGACCGGATCGCCAAGGGCGACCTCTCGCCGGTGGAGGTGACCGAGCACTTCCTCGGTCGGATCGAGGATCTGGACGGCACGTTGAAGACGTTCCGAACCCTCGACGCGCAAGGTGCCCGGCGCCAGGCCAAGCAGGCCGAGGACGCGGTCCGACGGGGTGACCCGCTCGGGCCGCTGCACGGGGTGCCGTTCTCGGTCAAGGAGCACGTGGCGGTGGCCGGAATGCCCTTGATGGGGGCCGGGTTTCCAGAGCCCGTCTCCAAGCGCGACGCGCTGGGCGTTCAGCGGCTTCGTGATGCGGGCGGCATCGTGTTCGGGACCAACACGATGATGTACACCAACGGCCTCCGGGTCGGCGCGGACGGCAAGATGGTGATGGCCTTCGACTGGGAGGCCGAGGCGCGCAACCCCTGGGACACGTCGAGGGTCCCGGGATGGTCGAGCGCCGGTGGTGCCGCGGCGACGTCGGCTCGGCTGGTCCCCCTGGCGGTCGGGACCGACGGCGGCGGTTCGACCCGCCTTCCCGCTGCCTATTCGGGGGTGTTCGGCCTCCACCCGACGACCACCCTGATCCCCTGGGCCGACTACGACACGCCGCAGGTCTCCCCGATGATGATGTCGATGGGCCCGCTCGCTCGGTATGTCAGGGACGCGGCCATCATGCTGCAGGTCATGGCGGGGCCCGACGGGCGAGACATGACCTGCATGCAGACGGACCCCCCCGACTACCTGGCGGACATCGACGCGGGGGTCGAGGGGATGCGCCTGGCGTGGACCGACGACTACGGGTTCACCGCCATGTACGCACAGGAGGAGAGCGACCGGGTGATCGCCGCGGTCGGTGAGGCGGCCCTGGGGTTCAACGAGCTGGGTGCGACGGTGGTCGGCACGCGGGAGTCCTGGGAGGACTTCTTCCCCGGGTTCGTGGCGGCGACCTACCTCTTCCCGACCGGGGGGTCCCGGCCCCCACGGCCGACGCCCGAGGCGTGGGAGCACGCCCTCGACAGCCGCCGACGGAACTACGACAAGTTCCGCCTCGTCCTACGGGACCACGACGTGTTGCTGAGCGCCACCACCCAGCTCCTCCCACGCACGATCGAGGAATGGGCCGACAACTGGACGACCGGCGGCTCGAGGTTCGAGCCGCACCACACGTTCGCTCCGGTCTATACGAGCCACACGCACATGTTCAACTGGCTGGGTTTTCCCGCTGCGTCGGTCCCCTGCGGGTTCGTGGACGGTCTGCCCATCGGGCTGCAGATCGTCGCCCTGCCCGGCAACGAGGCGAAGATCTTCCGGGTCGCCAACGCCTTTCAGCGGGCCTACCCTCAGCTCGAGCATCCCCCGACGTCCTGAGGGGCTGATGTCGGGACGCCGACCGGCTTTCGGGACACCTACGGAGTCGCGAGGCGCACCACGTCCGCCAGCCAGGCTTCGGCCACGGGGGTGCCGAGGCCCGGGTTGATGTCGAAGTGGGCGGGGGCGAGGGAACCGACTCGCCAGCCGGCGCCGAACGCGGCGCGCAGCTCGCCTTCGGTGATCCGGCGGGGACCCCAATCCCCTGGCTGGCGATCGCTGAAGCACATCAGGTGAACGTGGCCGCCGGGGCGGAGGACCGCGTGGACCGCCTTCACGTACCGGGCACGGGCGGCGTCGTCGAAGACGTGGAACAGCCCACTGTCGACGACGGTGTCGAAGGTCTCGCCCAGCAGGTCGAGGTGGAGCGCGTCGAGCACCTCGAAGCGGGCCTCGACGCGACGTTCGGCCGCCTTGCGGCGGGCCAGCTCGACGGCGCGACCCGAGACGTCGATACCCAGGGCGCGGGCGCCGTGGCGCGCGGCCAGCAGCGCGTGCTCGCCGGTGCCGCAGCCGGCGTCGAGCAGCGCGCCGCTGAGCGCGCCCGCCTCGGCGAGGCGGCCGAATGCGGTCTGCGGACGGCCGATGTCCCAGGGGGCGGGCGGCCCCCGGTACGAGTCGTCCCAGTCGGGGTGGGGGGCGTCGGGGGCGGTCATCCGCTCATCTTCGCCGAGGCATCCCCAGCCCATCCAGGCTGTTAACATGCTGGAAACAAAGAACGATGACACCGCCGCCAGCGGTGGAAGGAGGTGACTCGAGTGTTCGCTCGAATCCTCTTGGCTGTGGACGACACCGAGTCCGGCGACACCGCGGTGAGCTTCACCTCCGCCCTGGCGCGCCGCCTCGGCAGCGAGGTGCGGGTCGTCCACGTGAACGAGCTCCTGGTCGGCGGACGCGGCTATGGCGCGGAGACCGAGCTCGAGGCCATGAACGTGGTCGATTCGGCCACCGCCCGACTGCGTGGCGCCGGGGTACGCGCCGACGGCGTCCACTACCTGGCCAACTGCTTCACCATCGATCACCGCATCGCCGAATCGGCACTGGAGTGGGGCGCCGACGTGATCGTCTTCGGTTCCAAGCGCCGCCGTCACCTGCCCAGGTTCGGCACGGGCATGCGGGAGCGGGTGACCGCCCTGACCGGCTTGCCCGCCCTTACGGCTCCGGCGCCCCTAAAGTTCGGTCGCAAGGTCAACCGCCGGCTCGAGCCCGCGTCGCGAGTACCCGAGGAGACGGCCGTCAGCTGACAGGTCGGCTCAGCCGCGCTCGCCGTTGTAGATGGTGATGGAAAGGAAGCGGATCGGCAGCTTGATCAGCATGGTCGGCCCGTGGGGGATGTCGCCCTCGAACTGCAGCGTGTCGCCCCGCTCCATCTTGTAGCGCTGGCGGCCGTAGCCGTACTCCATGACGCCGCTCAACATGTAGAGGATCTCGATCCCCGAGTGCTGGAACAGCGGGAAGACCTCGGTTTCGTTGTCCAGGCTGACCAGCAGTGGCTCGACCCGTTTGTACGGTCCGCGCAGGCTGCCCAGCAGCTCGTAGGTGTGGCCGGCCCGGGTGCCCTTGCGCACGATCTCGGGACCGCTGCCCGCCTTCACGAACATCGCATCGCGCTCTTCGGCCAGGCCACGGAACAGCGCGGTGACGGGCATGTCGAGCGCTCCGGCCAGCCGCTCGACGGTCGAGAGGCTCGGCGAGGTCTGGGCGTTCTCGATCTTCGAGAGCATCCCTTTGGAGATGCCGGTGCGGTCGGCCAGCTGGCCCACGTTGAGCCCGAGCTCGAGACGGCGCGCCCGCACGTGGTTGGCGATGACCTGGCCCAGCTGGCTGTCGGGCTCCGGGGGCCCGGCGTTATCGACGGTCACCTGCTCGCCAGCCCGGCGCGTCTTGCGTGCCGTACCGGTGGTCTTGGCGGCGGGCGGCGTGCTGGTGCTGTGGGTTGCTCGGGTGCCGGCGTGCGGCGACTGGGCACGAGCAGTCCGGCGGGTGGCCACGACCGGTCACTCTACGCCCCAGGTGAGAGGGATCCGCGGTGCTCAGGGGTGCTCAGCGCATCTGGCCCGCGCCCACGTAGGGGTGGGGGCTGAGCAGCGGGTCCTCCTCGGCGAAGCGCCCCCAGCGGAAGTCGTGGGGGTCGATGTCGGGATGGCGGCTCGCACCGCTGGTGATCAGGTCGGCCATCAGCTCGCCGACCGACGGCGAGATCTTGTAGCCGTGACCCGAGAAGCCCGCGCAGAGCCAGATCCCCTCGACGGCCGAGGCCGAGATGATCGGGTTGTAGTCGGGGGTCACGTCGTAACAGCCGGCGTAGGACCGGGCGAGCGACGCTCCCTCGAAGCCGGGGAAGCGGTGGGCGAACTTGGGTACGGCCGCTGCCAGCTCGTCGTCGCTCACCCGCTCGCGGTACCCGTCGGGGTCGGCCCACTCGGGATCGGAGTGGTCGGAGTCGCCCAGCAGGATCTGCCCATCGCCGTCGGTCCGCACGTACTGGAGCGACACCAGGTCGGAGAAGACCGGGAGCGCTCCGGGTGGGCGACCCGGGGCGACCAGCAGGATCTGGGCCCGCTGGGCCCGCACGGGCAGGTCGATGCCGACGCCGCGGGCCAGGGCGGTGGACCAGGGGCCGGCCGCCAGCACGACGTGGGCGGCGCCGACGTGGCTGCCGTCCGCCAGGACAACACCGGTGGCGCGGCCGGCCCGCACTTGCACCGAGACCACCGGGGCGTGCTGGCGCAGGCGGGCACCGCCGCGCTTGGCGGCCGTGGCGAAGGCCAGTGCGGTCTGGTGCCCGTCGCCGAAGCCGCCGCAGGGCTCGTACGCGAACTCGGCGAACTCGTCGAGCCGGGCGGCCGGCCACAGGGCGCCCGCGGCCTCGTGGTCCATCAGCACCACGCGGATGCCGAGGGCCTGCTGCATGTCTACGTTCGCCCGCAGCGCAGCGAGGTTCTGGTGGCCCACGCCGACCAGGTAGCCGGTCCTGGTGTAGCCCGACGGCGCGCCGAGGATCTCGGCCGCATCCTCGAGCACGGGAAGGGCGCGCCAGGCCATGGCGGCGAGCGACGGGATGCCGTAGTGGCAGCGCACGATGCCGCTCGACTTGCCGGTGCCGCCCGAGCCCACGGCGTCGCGTTCGAGCACCAGGACATCGGTCAGCCCGAGCTCCACCAGAGCCCGGGCCGTGCTCAGACCCGCCACGCCGCCACCGATGACGACGACCTCGGCCGTGCGGGCAGAGACCACGGTGGTCAGGAGGGCCAGCCCGGGATCCAACCGGTGCCCGCCAGCGGGACCCGGGCCATGGCGGCGGCCTCGAGCGTCAGCGCTGCGAGATCCTCGGGCTCGAGGTGATGCACGCTGGACTTCCCGCAGGCGCGGGCCAGCGCGGTCACCTCCATGGTGAGGGCCCGCAAGTAGTTGGCCACCGAGGTGGCGGCGTGGACGGGATCGAGCCGGGCTTCGAGCGCGGCCTCCTGCGTGGTGATGCCGACAGGGCACGAGCCGGTGTGGCAGTGGGCGCACCCGCCGGGCCGGGTGCCCAGCGCGGCGTAGTCGGCGGAGACGTCGATGGCAACGCCGCTCTGGTCGCGGTAGGTGGCGCTGTTGCAGCCCAGGGCGAGCAGCGCGGCCACGCCGATGGACACGGCGTCGGCCCCGAGGGCCAGCGCCTTGGCCACGTCGGCACCCGAGCGGATGCCGCCCGAGACGACCAGCTGGACCTCGTCGCGGGCTCCGATCTCGCGCAGGGCCTCAGCGGCCATGCGAACGGCCGGCAGGGTGGGGATGCCGGCGTGCTCGATGAAGACGTCCTGGGTGGCCGCGGTGCCGCCCTGCATGCCGTCGACCACGACGACGTCGGCGCCGGCCGCCACCGCCAGCTTCACGTCGTGATCGACCCGGGTGGCGCCGATCTTGACGTAGATCGGGATGGCCCAGTCGGTTGCCTCACGCAGCTCCTCGATCTTGATGCGCAGGTCGTCGGGGCCGACCCAATCGGGGTGCCGGCTGGCCGAACGTTGGTCGATGCCCGGGGGCAGGGTGCGCATCGACGCGACGCGGTCGTTCACCTTCTGGCCGAGCAGCAGGCCCCCACCGCCAGGCTTGGCCCCCTGGCCGATCACGATCTCGACGGCGTCGGCCTGGCGCAGGTCGGCCGGGTCGAAGCCGTAGCGCGAGGGGAGGACCTGGTACACCAGCTGGGCCGAGGCCTTGCGCTCCTCGGGCGTCATGCCCCCGTCGCCGGTCGTGGTCGAGGTGCCCACTTCGGTGGCGGCCCGGCCCAGGGCCTCCTTGGCGCTGGCCGACAGGGCGCCGAAGCTCATGCCGGCGATGGTGATCGGGATATCGAGCTGGATCGGCTTGGTGGCGTGGCGGGTGCCCAGCGTGGTGGCGGTGTCGCAGCGCTCGCGGTAGCCCTCGAGGGGGTAGCGGCTGACCGACGCGGTGAGGAAGACCAGATCGTCGAAGGTGGGGAGCTTGCGCCGGGCGCCCAGGCCCCGGATGGGATAGTGGCCGGTCTCGGCCATCTGGTGCACCCGAGCGATGACGTCGGGCGTGAAGGTGTGGTTGTCCGGCTGGCTGGTCGGGTCGGGCATCGTTCTCTCAGTAGGCGCTGTGGTTCTGGGTGGCGAAGTGGTACAGCTGGCGGCCCGAGGCCACCTTGGTCACCCGCTCCGGATCGATGTGGTCGAAGCCGGTGGCGGCCACCAGTTGCTGGACCGCCAGCAGGTCGTCGTCGGTCATCTCCTCGACCACGGCGTCGGCGCCGAGCGACGCGATGGATCCCTGCACGTAGATGACCGCCTCGTAGAGGGAGTCGCCCAATGCGTGGCCGGCATCGCCGCCGATGAGGATGGTGCCGGCCTGGGCCAGAAAGCCGGTCATCGCCCCGGCGTCGCCGGCGATGGCGATGGCGCCGCCCTTGAGCGAGATGCCGGCCCGCAAGGAGGCGTCGCCTTCGATGACGATTCGGCCACCGCGGGCGCTGGCCCCGGCGCTCTGGGAGGCGCTACCCCGGACCCGGATGGTGCCGCCCATCAGGTTCTCGCCCACCGACCAGCCGACGAACCCGTGCACGGTGACGTCGGGTCCGGCGCCGTCCTTGGTCCCGCACAGGCCGCCGAGGAAGTAGCCGGCATTCCCGTCGACGGTGACGGTGACGGGGGCGGCCAGGCCCACGGCCAGGTTGTGGCGACCCCGGGGGGCAACCACGGTGGCGCCGGCACCGGCGGGCAGGGCGCGCAGGGCCTGGTTGACCGACCGGGTGCCCAGCACGTCGCAGTTCAGCGGGTCCACGTGTAGACCTCCTCGGGGCGGGGCTCGAAGACGACGGCGTCCGCGATACCGGGGAGCTCGGCCAGGGCCCGGTACTCCGACGCCACGGCCACGTAGCCGGGCGCCTCGGCCACCACGGCGGGCTTGCAGGCGAAGGCGTCCCGCACGACCGACATGCCCTCCGCGCTGGTGATCACCAGCGTGAAGAAGCCGTCCATCTCTTTCATGACCCAGCGGGTGGCCTCCTCGAGATCGTCGCCCGCCGCCAGGCGGTGGGCCAGAAAGCGGGCGCCCACCTCGGAGTCGTTGTCCGAGTCGAACCGGATGCCCTGGTCCTCCAAGCGTCGCCGCATGGTGGCGTAGTTGGAGAAGGAGCCGTTGTGCACCACGCACAGGTCGCGGTCGGGCACGAAGGGGTGCGAGTGGAGCACGGTGACGGCGGACTCGGTGGCCATGCGGGTGTGGGCGATGGCCAGGTAGCCCTTCCACTGGCGCACGCCGTAGCGGGCGCAGGTGTCGCTGGGCCGCCCGGTGTCCTTGAGCACGCGCAGGTGCCAGCCACTGCCGAGCACCCGCACGTCGGGCCACTGCTCGGCCAGGCAGGCGAGCGCGCCCTCGAGCGAGGCCTCGGGCACCTCGAGCACCGCGCCGACGCCGAAGGGCTCGACGCCGGCCCCGGTCGGGCACCGCTCGAGCAGGGAGCGCGCGACGGCCGCCCAGTCCACCGGGACGTCGGCCCCGAGCGAGACCTGCAGGCTGGCGGGGCCGGCGACCGACCGGCGGTCGGCATAGAGGGCGATGCCCGAGGAGTCGGGGCCGCGCTCGTCGAGCGCCTCGAGCATGGGCACCAGCAGGGAGCCCAGCTGGGGCTCGAGGGAGCCGTCACGCAGCAGGAGTCCGATGACGCCGCACATGGCTCAGCCCGCCGCCAGGGCCATGGGGCGGCGGTAGCGCTTGACGTAGGGGGGAACCTCGGCCGCGACACGGAGGTCCGGGTCGACCACGGGAGCTTCGATCACCGTGGTGAGGGGGATGACGCCGGCCCAGATGTCGAGGTCGTAGTCCTCCTCCTCGTCGTGCGGGAAGCCGCTGCGCACCTTGGCCGAGGACTCGCTCAGGGGAAGGCGCAGCAGCATGGTGCTGCGAAGCTCCTTTTCGGTCGGGGGCCGGGCGTCACGGCTGCGCCCCGGGATGATGTGGTCGACCATGAGCTCGAGGCCGTGGCGCTTCTCGTCGAGGTCCTTGACCTCGGAGGCTCGGCCGAGGACGACCACCGAGCGGTAGTTGATGTCGGTGTTGTAGGTGGAGCGGGCCACCACCAGACCGTCGACGAAGGTGACCGTCATGCAGATCTCGACCTCGGGCGCCTTGGCGCCCCGGAAGAGCCGGCTGGCCGCCGAGCCGTGCAGGAAGACGGTGTCGCCGTCGCGCCCGTAGGCGAGCGGGATGACCACGGGGAAGCCCTTGTCGGTGCACAGCCCGACATGGCACACGAACCCTTCGTCCAAGATGGCGTCGATGGTCTGACGGTCGTAGGCAGCACGGTGGGCGTAGCGGTGCAAGGTGCTGCGCTCCGAGGCGGGTTCGCTCACGACGTCCTCTTTCGTCCGAGTGGGTGGGGCTTTGGTCCGAGTGGTCGGCGGGCCGGGGACCGCTGCCTGCCTCTCATTATGACGGCCCGGTGTTACCTGTCAAGAAACATCGTAGAAGAACAGGCAACACCAAAGCTGCGGTCCAATGGCTGGCACATTGGATTTCCGCGGTGTTTCGGGCCGCGAGCAGCGAATCTGTTAACAGTCACGCAACAGTTGGCAATGAGCTAGTAACCATCACCTGTTTCTCATAGGGCAACATCGTTGACAACGAGCGAGCGACAGAGGAGGTGGTCGTCTTGACCAGCACACTGGAGCGTGAGTCCGCCTCGATCACGAACGCGGCGGAGCTGACCGAGGCCACCAAGCGGGACGGCGTGGACTTCCTCTTCGCCATGTTCGTCGATCTGCACGGGAAGGCCTGCGCCAAGATGGTCCCGGTCTCCGCTATCGAAGGACTGCTCGCCGACGGCGCCGGCTTCGCCGGCTTCGCCGCGGGCCCGATGGGTCAGGTGCCGTCCTCACCGGACATCCTCGCCATGCCCGACCTGAGCTCGTACATGCCGGCGCCGTGGCAGCCGGGGCTCGGCATCATCCAGTGCGATCCCTATGTGCTGGGCGAGCCCTGGCCGTTCGCGCCACGGGTGATCCTGAGACGCCAGATCGAGCGTCTGGCCGACGCCGGCTATGCGCTGAATGTCGGGGCGGAAGCCGAGTACTTTCTCGTGCGCCGCACCCCGGAGGGTGGCATCACCGTGGCCGACCCCATGGACGCGGCGACGGCTCCGTGCTACGACGCCCGGGCGCTGACCCGCATGTTCGACCACCTGACCACGGTGTCCCGGCACATGAACGCGCTGGGGTGGGCCAACTACGCCAACGACCACGAGGATGCCAACGGGCAGTTCGAGCAGAACTTCCGCTTCGCCGACGCCCTGACCACCGCCGACCGGGTCATCGTCTTCCGTTACATGGTGCACAGCCTGGCGGCCCAGGCCGGGATGCTGGCCACCTTCATGCCCAAGCCCTTCACCAACCTGACCGGGAATGGGCTGCACATGCACCTCAGCCTGTGGGATGCCGAAGGGGGCGCCCTCTTCATGGGCGAGGACGACCCCCGCGGGCTCGGCGTGTCGCCGCTCGGCTATTCCTTCATCGCCGGGCTGCTCGAGCACGCCGAGGCGCTGGCCGCCGTGGCCTGCCCGACCGTCAACTCCTACAAGCGCCTGGCCGCGCCGGCGCCCAACTCCGGCGCCGCCTGGTCGCCCACGTACGCCACCTACGGGGGCAACGACCGCACCCACATGCTCCGGGTGCCGGACCCGGGGCGGGTGGAGGACCGGTGCATCGACGGATCGGCCAATCCGTACCTCGCCCTGAGCGCGCTGATCGCCGCGGGCATGGACGGCATGGCCAAGGGCCTCGACCCGGGCGACCCGTGCGACCTCGATCTGCTGTCGCTGTCACCGCTCGAGGCGACCGAGCTCGGCCTGCGCTCCATGCCCATGACCCTGTGGCACGCGCTGGACCACCTCGAAATCGACGAGGCGCTGCGCGACGGCCTGGGCAAGACGCCACAAGGCGACTACCTGGACTATTTCGTGAAGACCAAGCGCGACGAGGTACGGGCTTCTCACCGCGAGGTGACGCCTTGGGAGCTGGATCGCTACCTGCAGGCGTTCTGACCCTCGACCACTCGAGCAAGCAGCCCCCAACCCTGCCAGATCCGGACGAGGAGACGAGATGAGTGAACACGGCACCGTGACCAGCCCGCCCGAGGTCGCCACCTCTCTGAGCAGAGGGACGAACTGGTGGGGCGCCTTCGTGATCGGCCTGGCCGGCACCATCTTGGTGACCGGCATCGTCCCGTTCGCCGTCTCGTCCATGGGTGCGGCGGCCATCCCGGCCATCGCGCTGGTGGTGATCATCGGCTTGGTGGTCTGCCTGTGCATGGGCGAGCTAGCCGCGCTCCTGCCCCACCGGACCGGCGGCATGCCGTCCTACGCCTACGAGAGCTTCGAACCCCTCGGGCACACGACGGCGAAACATATCGGCGGAATCTCGGGCTGGGGGTACTGGCTGGGGTGGTTTCCCGTCGCTCCCATCAACATGCTGCTGGCCGCCGGGTACATCGCCGTTCTCTTCCACGTGCCGCTCGGTCGCTCCTTCTCACCCCTGGGCACACTGGGCACACCGGTGTCCCTCGGCGTGCTCGCCATTACGTTCATCGGTCTGCTGGGGCTCTTTGCCCTGTGCTGGTTCGGTATCAAGCTGGGCGCCACGTTCGCCACCGTTCTGGGCGTGACCTCGATGGTGCCCCTGACCCTGTTGATCCTCCTGCCGATCTTCAAGCCTTCGAGCTTCCACTGGTCGAACATCTCGGGCTTCCACTACGCCGATCCGAAGACGGCGGGCTTCATCTTCTTCATGAGCTGGATCTTCGTGATCTCCTGGAACGCCATCGCAATGGAGGCCGCGGCGTGCTACATCGGCGAGTGTCGCGATCCCGCCCGTGACGCCAAGATCGCGTTGACGGCCGAGGGCCTCTACGGAGTGTTCGTGTACATCGGCACGGCGATCGTCTTCGTGGGAATCCTCGGGGCCTCCCTCAAGACGGCGGATCCCCTCACGCTCTACACGAGCTTTTGCGACCACATCTTCGGCAACGCCGCCTGGGTGAAGTACGTCATCGGCATCCCGCTGATCTTCGCCCTGCTGCTCTCGGTGCTCAACGCCATCATGGGGGTGGCCCGGTCGCTCTTCCAGGCCTCCGAAGACCGCCTCCTGCCACGGTTCTTCGAGCACACGAACAAGCACCACGTGCCGGACCGGGCCATGGCCTTCAACGTGGTCTGCGCCCTGCTGGTCAGCCTGTTCGGCTCGCCGGTGCGGATCTACATCTTCTCCAACGTTGGCTACATCGTGGCCGTTGCAGCGTCCATGTACGGGTACTTCCTCATCCGTCAGTTCCGACCCGAGCGTGTCAGCCCCTTCCGTATGCCGGGCTGGTTCCGCTGGGTGGCGCTCGCCATCGCACTCTTCCTCACCTTCGACTACTTCGTGGGCGGCTGGAACTCGCCGAACATCGTGGTGGGGCCCGGGCAGGGACACTTCTTGTACATCCTCGGTCTGGTGATCGTGGCGGCCTACGTCCCGCTCTACTGGTGGCGCAAGATGAGCGACAAGCGGCGGGGGGTCGACACATCCCAGGCCATGCCCCTGGTGGTCGGGTCACCGGGCGGCATCGACCTCGATGACACGCCCGGCCCGACGGTGGTGCCCGAAGGGCTGCCGACGCTGTCGACCATGCAGGACACGGAGCTGTGACGATCGCCCCAACCGCGGCCGTCGGGACCGCCCACCCGATCCGGCGCAGGTTCGGGCGACGCAAATTCGACAAGCAGCCCGCGCAGCCGGCGGCCGTGCTCATCGCCGCCAACGGGGTGACCATCCCCGGGGCCGCCCTCCGCCTCGGGCTGCGCCTGAGCGCGGGACGGCCGGTGGCGGTGGTGAGCATCGCCCGCCTCTATGGGTCGAGCCTGGGCCTGCAGAACCCGGGCCTGATGCCGAGCCGCAAGGAGATGGCCGAGCAGCGCGACATCGTCCAACGGGCCGTGGCCGCGCTCGAGAAGGGCGGGGTCGAGTCCTGGGGCCAGATCGCGGTGTCCCGGAAGCCGGCCAAGACCATTGCGGCGGCGGCCCAGGCCCGCTCGGTGGAGCACGTCATCGTCGTGCGGCCGGACCAGGCCGTGCGCTGGCGGCAGGTGGTGGAGGGGGACCTGGTCAAGGAGGTGGCCCGCAAGGTCGGCTCCGCCGTCGAAGTCGAGGGGGTCAGTCCCTGAGCGTCGTCACGCCCATCCGCCACGTCCAAGGAGAAGCACCGATATGTACCTCAGCATGCAGCGGGTCCGGTTCTCGAGCCCCGACGCATACGACAAGTTCCGCACCGTCTTCAGCGACGTGCGCCACCACCTCATGACCAAGCCCGGGTTCTTGCACCTGACGTGGTGGGAGCACCCCGACGAGCCCGGTTGGTACGTCGAGCTCTCCATGTGGTCGTCCAAGGAGGCGGTGAACGACTGGCACATGGACACTTACCACAAGCACGCCAAGGAGTGGGCGGCCAACGGCGCCATCATGGAAGACATCATCACCAACTTCGAGCTCAACGGGACCAGGTTGCTGCGCATCTGCCCGACCTGCGGCACCCTGCAGGACAAGGAGTACGACCTGGCGTCGGAGCTCAAGGTGCTGGCCGAGCCTTGTCCCAAGTGTGGCTTCCACTTCCCGGTCGCCAAGGAGACGGCCAACAGCACCGCGGTGTTCAAGGACATCATCTGAGCGCCGACCAACGCCAAGCGGAGCTTCTCCCAGCTGGGGCTTTCGCCGCCCGCCGACTCCATCTGGCTCGAGGTCGAGGCGCCAGACAGCACATCCGCGGTCCCTACTGACGGTCCGGGAGCTGGCGGCCCAGCACCCAACCGATGGCGTCCAGCCCCTGGGCCACCGTCCAATGCCCGCCCCCCGGGTCCTTCAAGTTGGACCGACCTTCGCGGTCGAGAAGGTGCTGCAGTCGAGGCGGGAGCTTCCCTACCTTGACCATGCCACCGGCGAAGAAGCGCTCCCGCAACCGCTGGTCGAGCAGGAAGAAACCGTCGGAGTGGTCGACGTCGTAGGTGTAGGGCTGGTGGGTTTCCCAGTCGATCCCCGGCGGCGACCCCTCGGGCACCGTCTGGTAGTAGACGCCGAAGTATCGCCACAACTGGGCGATGGTGGCGCCCGTCCCGGTCAGGAGCGGCCAGTCCGACCCCGTCCACCGGGCGTAGGCGGCCAGACGAGCCGGGGTGTCCCTGCCCGGGTCGACGGTGACCTCGATGAGAGCCACCTGATGCGCCAGCCCGTCTCTGGCGATCGACTTTGCCATCTCCAAGAGCGCTCCCGTCGTAATGGGGCACTCCTCTTGGCAGGAAGTGAGGAAGGGAGCCAACAGGACCACTTTGCCTCGGAACTGGTCGAGGGTGACCGTCCGGCCGTCTTGGTCTTGGAAGGCAAGATCGGTAATGGCGGCGGGGACCGTCCGGTGCTCGGTGACGCCGATGGAGGCGGGGGGCGCACTGGGCGTGGACGCGCCGGCGCCCCCTGCCTCGCCGACCAGGCCCAGGCCGAGGAGGACGAACGCCGAAAGCAGTGCCCGGGGGACGACGTGCCGTCGGCCCCAGCGGGAGCGGGGACGATCGGCGAACCAGTGGAACGCGTTCGGGAACTCGGGGACGGTCACGGCGCCTCCGGCCGGCGAAGCGACGGGCAGAACGGGGATTGGCAGCGGATGTCGTCAGTCTAGGTAATAATTAGCTAGTGCAGCTAAATCCGCCCCGGACCGAAGCCGACCGGGACTCGACCGTCGACGCCGTGCTCACGGCCAGTCGGGTGTTCGTGGCCCTCGCCGCCCGATCGCTGGCCGAGGCAGGCGAGGAGGTGACGCTCACCCAGTACCGGTCGCTGGTCGTGCTGGCGTCCCGTGGCCCACAGGGCGTCAACGCCCTGGCCGAGGCGGTCGCGGTGACGCCGCCGACCGCCTCGCGCCTGGTGGAGCGGCTGGTTCGCAAGGGCCTGGTCCGCCGGCGGGCGGACCGCCACGACCGGCGGCAGGTCCGGATCACGTTGACCGAGGCCGGCCGTCACCTGGTGGACCTGGTGACTGAACGCCGGCGCCAGGAGATCGCCGCCCTCCTGACATCGATCCCCGCCGAAGTCCAACGGTCCATGGTCGCCGGCCTTCAGGGCCTGGCCGAAGCGGCCGGTGAGGTTCCCGAGCAGGACTGGAGCACCGGATGGGACCTCTGAGCTCCGCCTCGAAGACGCTTGCCTCTAGCCGAGCGCGACTGCTCGGATGGCTACGGGGCTCGGTCTTCGGGCTCTTCTTTCTGGCGCTGCTCGTCGGTGTCGGCTCGGGTTTTGGCGCGATTGGATTTCGCTACCTGATCTACGGCGCGACGTGGCTGGCCACCGGGCACACCCAGTTCGGCCAGTTCGGCCGTGTCGGGAGCGATCACTTTCGGTGGCTGGGCATCGGTTTGTTCGTGGTGATCCCCGTCGTCGGGGGCCTCATCTACGGTCCGTTGATCTACCGGTACGCCCGCGAGGCCCGCGGTCATGGCGTTCCCGAGGTCATGATGGCCGTCGCCGAGAACGGTGGGCGCATCAGGCCCCAGGTCAGCGCGGTCAAGGCTCTGGCTTCGGCGATCTGCATCGGCGTGGGGGGCTCTGTCGGACGGGAGGGCCCGATCGTCCAGATCGGCTCCTCGCTCGCCTCGAGCCTGGGGCAGTGGGTGCGCATGCCCGAGCATCGCCTGCGCATCCTGGTCGCCTGCGGGGCCGGGGGGGGCATCGCGGCCACTTTCAACGCGCCGATAACCGGCGTCTTCTTCGGCGTGGAGATCATTCTTCGAGCATTCTCGATCGAGGCCATCTTCACCGTGATGCTGTCGGCCATGGTCGCCGACTTGATCAGCCAGGTCATCTTGGGGAGTGGGAAGTTCTTCGGCGGGTTCCCTTCGGGCCTCGCCCTGCATCACGCCCAGAACTACCTGCTCATCGTGGTCCTGGCGGTGATTGCCGGACTCCTCGGCATTGGCTTCAAGAAGGTCCTCTATTGGATCGAGGATCTGTGCGACCGCCTCTGGGAGCCCAGGCCAGAATGGGCCCGTCCTGCGGTCGGCGGTGTCGCGCTCGGGCTCTTGTTGTTAGCCCTGCCGGAACTCTACGGGGTCGGCTATCCGGTCATGGACAAGGCATTGCATGGCCACTACGGCTTGTGGTTTCTCATCCTTTTAGCGGTGACGAAGATGATTGCCACGAGTCTTACGATCGGCATCGGGGGATCGGGCGGCGTCTTTGCCCCGTCGCTGTTTATCGGCGCCACGTCGGGCATGGCTTTTGGCGTGACTGCCGACCATCTCTTCGGCGCCCGAGCGGGTGAGCCCGCGCTCTACGCCGTGGTCGCCATGGGGGCGGTCTTCGCCGCGGCGGCTCGGGCGCCGCTCACCTCTCTGGCCAGCGTGGTCGAGATGACGGGCGATTTCACACTCACCCTCCCGGTCATGCTGGCGGTGGCCGTCGCCTCGTCTGTTTCACGTGTACTCAGCTACGGCACCATCTACACCACGAAGCTCCTCCGCCGGGGTATCGACATCGATCAGCCCACCCCGATGAACGCACTGGAGAGCCTGACCGTCGCCGACGTCATGGAGGAGTTCTCGAATCCACTTCCCGCCGACCCGCCTCGTGACGGATCGATGTCTGATGCATGGATCTCACAGGTCGGCTTGATGACCCATCGCGCTCAACCGCAGGCCGTCTTTGCCAACGAGAGCCTCGACCAGGCTTTGCGGCAGCTGGTCGCGTTCGGGCGCGACGGCTTGCCAGTCCTCTCTACCGACGGGGTGGAGGTGAGAGGCTGGATTACCAGTCAGCACGTTTTGGAGGGCCTCGCCCGTCGAATCAACGCGGCAGAGTCTTCCATTCGAACACCTTTGGCGCCCGCGCCGAGTATCGCAACTGATAGGCCCCTTGGGAAGCAGATCGGACCAACGCTTGGTGGATACCAAGTAACCGAGGTAACCCTCGGCGAGGGGTCCCCAGCCACCGGAAGACGTCTCGGTGATCTCGCATGGCCGGTGGGCGTTCAGCCCGTCTCGCTCCTTCGCGACCGCCGACTCTGCCCGCCAACGGCCCAGACAACCTTGCGTGTCGGCGACCGAATCAACGTACTCGTTGCGGCGCCCGAGGATCACGACGCGCCCGGACGACAATAGCGATCAGGCGCCGAAGGCGAGGTGAGTCTCCCGCAAGCCATCGATTCTTCCTGGTGCAGCAGCACAGGCCAGGACCATGTGGCTGCCTTACCTGCATCGCGGTGTTGGAGCACGCGGCGAGGACGGGGAACGTGGCCGAGACCTGCCGGGTCTTCGGCATCTCGAGGACCCGCTACCACGGCCAGCGGGAGCTGGACCAGCAACCCGACTGAGGAGGTAATCGGGCCCCGGGAGCGGGCGGGGAGGTACGCCACCGGGATCCCGGAGAGCGCGATGAGCCCGGTCGAGATCGTCAAGCAGACGACCGAGACGTAGAGCGACCCGACAGTCCGGTCTGGCCGAAACCCCGACCGTTCGAGCCGGCGAACCGGATGGCGAAGGCGCAACACCGTCGCACTCGCCGGTCGCCCGCGACGTGCGGGACCTATCAGCGCCGCTTGGCGCGATGTGAGATCAGCGAGGCTGGGGAAGCTCCGTCGCGCTGAAGCGATAGCCGCGGCGTACCGCCGTCTCTATCGCCTCCCCGCCGGGCCCGAGCTTCGTGCGCAGCCGTCGGACCGCCATGTCGAGCACATGGGAGTCGACTCCGGGGTCCTGCCAGATGTCACGCAGGAGGACCGAGCGGGTGACCGTCGCTCCCGCACGGTCTACCAATTTCGTGAGGACCGCCCGCTCCCGGTCGGTCAGGCGGAGGGCGTTGCCGTCGACCACCGCCACCGAGCCCTGCAAGATCATCTCCGTCGTTCCCACCCGGTAGGCCCGGCGCCGCAGCCACAGCCGGTCGGCAACCAGTCGTACCAGCGAGCCCAGCCGCCAGTGCTCGGGTATCACGGGCTCAGATATTCCTTCGTCCATAGCGATCCCCGCGCACACTGGCCCCACGCAGGCCACGAGAACGGGCCCGTTGAGCGCGGCCAGCAATTCCTCCCGGCGGCCGATGGTGGCTGCCAGCCGGAACAGGTTCTGGGCCGCCGGCCCTGCAGTAAAGGTCACGGCGTCGAGGCGGTGGGTGCAGCACTGCTCGATCAGGCGCTGGGCTGGGCGGACGTCCTCGGGGAGGGTCCAACGGTAGACGGGGACTTCGGTCACCTCCGCACCAGCTTCCCGCAGGACCCCCGCGATCCCCTGCTGGTCGTCGCCGTGGAGTTGCACCGCTACGCGCCTGCCGGCGATCCCCTCATCGATCAGCCGATCGGCCACCGAGGACAGTTGCTCGTTGGGAGCCCGCCACCAGACCTCGAGCCCGGCGATCTGGGTCGCACCGGCGGCCTTGGGTCCTCGGGCCGCGATGCGGGCGGAGCGCAGCGCCGTCCGGAGATCCGCCTCCAGCCCCCACGAGGCAGCCATCCCCAACCAGCTGCGAACCCCCACGCCGGTGTTGGCCACCACGTAGTCCGGCGGCTCGGCGATGATCGCCTCGGTGACGATCCGCAGCCGTGCGTCGTCGGCTACCGGCAACGTCCGGATCGCCGGGCCCCACACGACGTCCAAGCCCAGCCGGGACAGCATCAACGACTGTTCGTCCGCCCGCCGGTCGGCGGTCACGCCGACCGCGAAGCCACTCAGCTCTGGCACCGGATCCATGGGCGACACGGTATGCACGGAATGCCCCCGTGCACGCATGGGGTCCGGCACGAAACGCGATGTTCATTGAGCATTCACTGGGCGTTTGCCGTCTGTGCGCAGGCGCCGGCGGCAACCGATCTTCGGGTCGGGCACGGCGCGGGCTCGGTGACCTCGACGGGGAGCGGTGCGCACCTGCTTCTGGGTGTCTACGGGAGGCCGGGTAGATGCGCCGGACCGCACGGTGTGTCACGCCCGTGTCGTCTCCGGGCCTCGTCGAGGCGACGCGCGCCCTATGGTGACCAGATGTCCGCACCGCCGCCCGAGGAACGCGACTGGATCGCGGTCACCGACCAGGTGCTCCCGGTGGCCGAGGCGCTGCTCTGGACCACGCTGCCCGGCTGCGGCGGTGTCGTGACGTTCTGTGGCACCGTGCGGGACCATTCCGAGGGACGTCCGGGGGTGACTTCTCTCGAGTACGAGGCCCATCCCGAACACGTCGTCCCGCGCTTGGCCGATGTCGCCTCGGCTGCCCGAAGGCAGTGGCCGATGCTGGGGCGCCTCGCACTCTTGCATCGAGTCGGCCGGCTTGAGGTGGGCGAGATCTCCGTGGTCGTCGTCGCATCCACGCCCCACCGGGCCGAGGCCTTCGAGGCCGCTCGATTCTGCATCGACACGTTGAAGCACACCGCGCCGATCTGGAAGCGTGAGACCTGGCTGGAGGGCGCAGGCTGGAGCGCATGCTCCTACGAGATCGAGGATGTCCCGGGGGGCGATCGAACCGTTCCGTCGACGCGGCCGTGATCCCGCTCGCCGAAGCCCGCCAGTTCGTCCTCGACGCGTGCACCCCGGGGGTACCGCGCCCGGTCCCGATCGACGACGCACTGGGCTGCGTCGCAGCCGAGCCGGTCGTGGCGACCGAGCCGATCCCCCCGTTCGTCAACTCCGCGATGGATGGCTATGCGCTCCGAGCCGCCGACACCGAAGGGATCCGAACCACCGGCGCAGCCGTACGGCTGGCGGTGTTCGGCACGGTCATGGCGGGCGCTCCTCTCCGCCGGGCGATCGGCGACGGGGAGGCGGTGCGGATCATGACCGGCGCGCCGATGCCGGCCGGCGCCGATGCTGTCTGCATGCTCGAGGGCTGCCGGGTCGAGGCGGGCGGCGAGGTCGTGGTCATCGACCAGCCGCTGGCCGTAGGCGAGGCCGTGCGGTACCCGGGCGACGACGTGAAGGTGGGCGATCTCGCGGTGCCCGCCGGGACGGTCCTGGGCCCCGGTCACCTGGGCGTGCTGGCGAACCTGGGGATGACGACGGTGTCGGTCTGGCCCCGCCCCCGCATCGGTGTGCTCTCGACCGGCGACGAGGTGACGTCGGAGGTCGGCCCGCTGGCTCCGGGCAAGATCCGGGACGCGAACCGTCACACCCTTCTGGCGCTGGTCCGCCGTGAAGGATGGCATGCCGTCGATCTCGGGATCGTCGGCGACGACGAGGCGGCGCTGGCCGGGGCGCTCGAACGTGGTGGTGCCGCCTGTGACGCGCTGATCACGAGCGGCGGGGTCAGCGTCGGCGATCTCGACGTCGTGAAGGTGGTTCTCGACAAGCTGGCCGGCGGGACGATGCGTTGGATGCAGGTCGCCATCAAGCCGGCGAAGCCGTTCGCGTTCGGAACCCTCGCCACCACCGGGACACCGGTCTTCGGGCTGCCCGGCAACCCGGTGTCGGCCATGGTCGGCTTCGAGCTCTTCGTCCGGCCGGGGGTCCGGCGGATGTCGTCCTACCGCGACCTCGACCGGCCGACGGTGCCCGCCTTCGCGCAGACGGACCTGCAGCGACGCCCCGACGGCAAGACCCACTTCGTCCGGGCGCTCGTCACCTTGGACCACGCCGGGGCCTGGCATGCGCGCCCGATGACCGGGCAGGACTCGCACCAGCTGCGGGCCATGGCCGACGCCAACGCGCTGGTCGTCCTGCCCGACGGCACCGGTGCCCGGGCCGGTGATCTCGTCGACGTGATGCTCGTCGATCCCGATCGGCTCACCGCCGGCGGCTCCCTCGGCGCCGGTGCGCCTCTTCGCGGCGCGGTGGCTGGCGTGGAAGCGGGGCTCCGCGGTGGCTGACGGTGGCACGCCGCCCGCGAGGATGCCTGTCGAGGGGCCCCTGGTCGATCGCTACGGACGGGTCCACGACGACCTCCGCCTGTCGGTCACCGACCGTTGCAATCTCCGCTGCACCTACTGCATGGCCGAGGAGGGAATGAGGTTTCTCCCGAGGACCGAGCTGCTCAGCTTCGACGAGATCGTCCGCGTGGCCGGGGTGGCCCGACGGCTGGGCGTCTCGTCGATCCGGCTCACCGGCGGCGAGCCCTTGGTGAGGAAGGGCCTTCCGGGACTCATCGGCCGCCTCGCGGCTGTCGGGTTCGAGGACCTGGCCATGACCACGAACGGCGTCCAGCTCGGCGCGATGGCCGAGGCGCTCGCCGCGGCCGGGCTCCGCCGGGTGAACGTGAGCTGCGACTCCCTGCGGGCAGACCGGTTCGCGACGATCCGCCGGCGCGGCGATCTCGACCTCGTGCTGGACGCGATGGACGCGGCAGAAGCGGCGGGCCTCACGCCCCTGAAGGTGAACGTCGTGCTGCTCCGGGGACACAACGACGACGAGATCCTCGACTTCGCCGCGTTCGGGCGGGAGACCGGCAGGATCGTCCGCTTCATCGAGTTCATGCCGCTCGACGCGCAGGGCAAATGGGACCGAGGCCAGCTGGTGCCGGGACGGGAGGTCTTTGAGCGGGTCTCGTCGGTATGGCCGCTCGAGCCGGTCCGCGATCATGGCGCCCCGATGCCGGCCGAGCGGTTCCGGTTCGCCGACGGTCGTGGAGAGATCGGGCTCATCTCCAGCGTCACCGAGCCGTTCTGCGGCACCTGCAACCGGCTGCGGTTGACGGCGGACGGGGCCATACGAAACTGCCTGTTCTCCGACGCCGAGCACTCCGTGCGGGACCTGCTGCGCGGCGGAGGCACCGATGCCGACCTCGACCTCGAGCTCCGACGAGCCGTCTGGGGGAAGCTCCCGGGCCACGGCATCAACGAGCCCGGGTTCCTGCGACCGGGTCGGTCGATGTCGATGATCGGCGGCTAGCAATGGCGAACCTCCGCCTGTTCGGCCCGGCGCGAGAAGCAGCGGGTGTTGGAAAGGCCATCGTGCCCGGCAAGGACGTCGCCGAGGTGCTCGAAGCGGCGAGGGGTCGGTACGGCACGAGGTTCGCGACCGTCGTGGCGTCCTCCCGTGTCTGGTTGAACGGCGAAATCGCCGAGCTCGACACCCCGGTCGGCGATGACGACGAGGTGGCGGTGCTCCCGCCGGTATCGGGCGGGTGACCTTCCCGACGGGGCTGACCCATCTCGACGGGCATGGACGGGCCCGGATGGTCGATGTCACCGGCAAGCCCTCGACGCGGCGGGTGGCCGTCGCCCGTTGCTCGGTGCAGACGAGCGCCGATGTCGCCGAGGTGCTCGCCGATCCGTCGGGTGGCACCGATCTCATCGAGAGCGCCCGCTGGGCCGGTATCCTTGCGGCGAAGCAGACCTCCTCCCTGATCCCCCTGTGCCACCCCATCCGGGTCGACAGCGTGCGGATCGACATCGAAGCGGCGCCGGACGGCCTACATGTCACGACGACGGCCGGGATCGACGAACGGACCGGCGTGGAGATGGAAGCCCTCACCGGTTGTGCCCCGGCGGCCCTGGTGCTCGTCCACGCACTGTTGGGCCCCGACCCCGGGACGCGGATCGATGGATTGACCCTGTGGCACAAGTCCGGCGGTCGTTCCGGAACCTGGACACGGGGCCCGAGCGGAACGATGCGGGGCCCGAGCGGCGCCCGGGCAGCAGCGGACCGGTCCTAGCGGTTCGGGTCAGCGGATCCTCCCTCATGGCGTCCTCAGTGCCCGCAAGGTCGCCTGGTACTCGGCGTGGAAGCCCAACCGCCGCAGGTCGTCGGGGGCGTCGATGTCAGAGAAGACTTCGGGCAGAGCAACCGTCGCCCACTCGCCCTCGGCGACCGTCCTGGACCCGCGACCATCTGGGAGGTCGCCCAACGCGCGCCGACCGAGCGCGGCGGCGGCGGCGGCCGAGTGCAAGTCGGTGCTGGACCAGCGTGCCAGCAAGGGCTGCCGCCGACCGTGGACTTCGGGGACCACCGAGCATGTGCCCGGCAGCGCCGCCAGCCACCGGAGGACCTCCTCGCTGACCAACGGCAGATCACCGGCCACCACCAGCACCGGGCCCACGTGCCCGCGGTCTTCCAACGCCCTCCATCCCGCTGCGATGGCTGTCAGCGGGCCGCGCCCGGGCTCTGCCTCGAGGACGGACGGAAGCGATGTCTTTCCGGGGCCCACCTCTATGCAGGGTGAAGCCGTCGACCGCATCGCACGTTCGACCCGGACGACGCACGGCTCCCCGGCGATGGGGATCATCGTCTTGTCCAGCCCCATCCTCCTGCTGGAACCGCCGGTGAGCACCATGCCGGCGACGGTCGTCGGATTGGGAGTCACAGCGCCCACCTCGTCCTCCTCGGGGATCCCGACGTCGAGGCGACCGTAGTGGATACCGGCGGGCCGTCTCGTCGCGGAGCGACCGGCCTCGATCCGCCACGGCGACGGTGTCGTCGACTCGAGATGGTCCTGCCCGGCCGGCTCACATCGGGCACGGCGGCACTGTGAGGTTCCGCACGCCGGTCCGATGTTCGGGGTGCGACGGTGTTGCGCCAGCGGTAATCCTGCGGCGCGGGCCCCGAAACATTGGCCCGTGATACTGCGCGTATGCACGTCGGGGAGTCGCTTCGATCGATGGTCGGTTGGGACGGCCGCGCCCGGGCGCTGCACCTGTCGTGGATCGGGTTCTTCGCCACGTTCGTCGTCTGGTTCGACTTCGCACCGTTTTCGGCGACGATCGGTCGCCAGCTCCACCTGAGCGCTGCCCAACTGGCGGCCATCGGACTGTGCAACCTCGGCCTCACCGTCCCGGCCCGCATGGCGATCGGCGCCGCCCTGGACCGCTTCGGCCCTCGGCGGGTGTTCCCGTGCATCCTGATCGGCGCCGCCGTTCCCAACACGGTCTTCGCGCTTGCGACCAGCTTCCCTGCCCTCGTGCTCAGTCGCCTGGCCCTTTCGGTGGTGGGAGCGGGGTTCGTCGTGGGCATCCGGATGGTGCGGGAGTGGTGGCCCGACGCCGAGCTCGGTACGGCAGAGGGTGTCTACGCCGGGTGGGGCAACTTCGGCTCGGGGGTGGCCACCGTGGGGCTCCCGGTACTCGCCGACGCCCTGGGAGGCGCCCACGGCTGGCGTTGGTCGATCGGGGCCTGTGGCCTGGTCTCCGCCGCCTGGGGCGTGGTCTACCTGTGGGCCGCCCGGAACACTCCAGACGGGACCGCCTGGGTGCGGCCCCGTCGCCAGGGTGCGCTCGAAGTCACCAGCCGACCGGCCGCCATCGGTCTGGTGCTGCTCACCATGCCGGTCGTCGGGGTGTTGGGCATCGTGGCCTACCGCCTCTACCTGGTCCACGTCATCGACGCCAGAGCGCTCGCCATCTGTGTGGTCGTCCTGGTCGTCCTCGTCGCCGTGCAGGCGGCGCAGGTCCTTCGGGTGAACCGGCCGGCGCTGGCCGGCGACTACCCGACGCGCGAGCAATACCCCTTCCGTGCTGTTGTGCTCTGCTGCCTGGTCTATGCCGTGACCTTCGGCGGCGAGCTGGCAGTGCTGTCGACGCTGCCGACCTTCTTCGGCGCCACCTGGCATCTCGGCGTGGCTACCGCGGGCATCGCCGCCGGGACGTTCGGGCTGATGAACCTGGTGACTCGGCCGGTGGGCGGCCTGCTGTCGGACCGCACCGGCCGACGGCGACGGACGCTGGTCGTCCTCTTGACGGGAACGGCCGTCTGCTTCTGCCTGATGTCCTTGCTCCACGAGGACTGGCCCGTCGTAGGCGCCGTTGTGCTGGGCATCGGCGCCGCGGCCTTCCTCCAGGCGAGCAACGGCGCCGTCTTCGCCGTCGCGCCACAGATCGACCGCCGGGTGAGCGGCCAGATCGCCGGACTGGTGGGCGCCTACGGCAACCTCGGGGGCATCGTCTGGCTGTTCCTGCTCGTCTACGTGGCGCCCCAGACCATGTTCCTGGGCATCGGGCTGGCCGCCGTCGCCATCGGTCTGGTGGTCGGCCAGCTCCTCCCCGAACCCGTGGCGGTGCCGGGACCGGCGGGACCGCAGCGGATGGCACGGGCCGAGGTGACCCAGGGCGCATCTGGGGTCGAACCCGCCGTGCCGATGCCCGATCCCGGCGACCTCGAGCCGGTGCTCCGATGAGCGGGCCGCCGGGTACGGCGTCGGGCTCGGGCCGCAGGACGTTGGTGGTCGTCGGCTACGGCATGGTCGGGCACAAGCTGGTCCAGGCCTTGGTCGAGCGGGGTGTGACCGACGCGTGGGACATCGTCGTGCTCGGGGAAGAGCCCCACCGAGCCTACGACCGGGTCCATCTCTCGTCGCTGTTCGAAGGGACGGCCCCGACGGACCTCGTCTTCGAGGACCCCGTCATCGGGGCAGACGCCGCCGTTTCGGTCCGTCTCGACGACCCGGTGCGCTCGATCGACCGGGCCGCCCGGGTCATGACCACCGAGGGAGGGCACCACCAGCCCTACGACGCGGCCGTGCTGGCCACCGGCTCGGAACCGTTCGTCCCGCCGGTGCCAGGGCAGGACCTGCCCGGCTGCTTCGTCTACCGCACGATCGGCGATGTCGAGGCGATCCAGGCGTGGGCCGAGCGATGCCGACAGGCGGTGGTGGTCGGGGGCGGCCTCCTCGGCTTGGAGGCCGCCAACGCGCTGCGCGCGTGTGGCCTGAGCACCCAGGTCCTCGAGTTGGCTTCGCGGCTGATGCCGGTGCAGGTGGACGACCCCGGCGGCGTGGTGCTGCGCCGGCGGATCGAGGCGCTCGGCGTCGCCGTCCACACCTCCGTATCCCTGACGGCCGTCGAGAGGGGACCCCAAGGGGCAGTGGGCGCCATCCGGGTGGCACCACTACGAGGAACCGAGGGAAGCAGTGAGGCCGGGGGGATCGGGAGCGACCGGATCGAGGCCCAGATGGTCGTGTTCTCGGCTGGCGTCCGGCCCCGAGACGGACTGGCCCGGGCGTGCGGCCTCGAGGTCGGCGAGCGCGGTGGGGTCGTCGTCGACGCCCAGTGCCGGACCAGCGACCCGGCGATCTACGCCATTGGCGAATGCGCCCAGGCCGCCGGCCGGGTGTACGGGCTGGTCTCGCCCGGCTACCAGATGGCCCGAGTCGTCGCCGACACCCTCTGCGGGATCGAGGCGGGCTTCGACGGCGCCGACCTGTCCACCAAGCTCAAGCTGATGGGGGTGGACGTGGCGAGCTTCGGCGACGCCCACGCGTCGTCCGCCGGCTCGAACACCATCACCTACACGGACCTGCCCGGGCTGGTCCACAAGCGGCTCGTGGTCGACGCGGACGGCCACGTCATCGGCGGCGTCTTGGTGGGCGAGGCCGCGGGCTACGACGTCCTCTCCCAGATGGCTCGGGGGGAGATCCCCTCGCCCGACGAACCGGGGGCCCTGATCAGCCCGAGCTCGGGGGTGGCGGTAGCCGTCGGGGTGGACGCGCTCGCCGAGACGGCGACGGTGTGCTCGTGCGAGAACGTCAGCAAGGGCGCGATCTGCGCCGCCATCGCCGCCAGCGTCGCCGAGACCGGGGCGGCCGACGTCCGTGCGGTGAAGGCCGCGACCCGGGCCGGGACCGGCTGCGGCGGTTGCGTTCCCCAGCTCACCGAGCTCGTCCGCGCCCAGCTCACCCGCGTCGGCGTCGCCGTCGACGACCACCTGTGCGAGCACTTTGCCTACTCCCGCCAGGCGCTCTTCGACATCGTGCGGATCGAGGGCATCACCTCGTTCGCCACCCTGCTCGCCCGCCGGGGCCGGGGGCGCGGGTGTGAGATCTGCAAGCCGGTCGTGGCCTCCATCCTGGCGTCCCTCGGCAACGGGTACGTCCTCGATCGGGAGCAGGCCGGCCTGCAGGACACCAACGACCACTTTCTGGCCAACCTGCAACTCGACGGGACCTATTCGGTCGTTCCACGGGTGCCCGGTGGCGAGATCACCCCGGAAAAGCTCATCGTGCTCGGCGAGGTGGCGAGGGAGTTCTCCTTGTACACCAAGATCACCGGTGGGCAGCGCATCGACCTGCTCGGCGCCCGGGTCGAGCAACTGCCCCTCATCTGGACCCGGCTGGTCGACGCCGGCTTCGAGTCGGGCCATGCCTACGGCAAGGCCCTGCGGACGGTGAAGTCGTGCGTCGGGACCACGTGGTGCCGCTACGGCGTGCAGGACTCGACCACCCTCGCCATCGACCTCGAGTTGCGCTACCGGGGTCTGCGTTCCCCCCACAAGATCAAGATGGCCGTCTCGGGCTGCGCCCGCGAGTGCGCGGAGGCCCAGAGCAAGGACGTCGGGGTCATCGCCACCGAGCGGGGATGGAACCTCTACGTAGCCGGCAATGGAGGCACCCGACCACGTCACGCCGAGCTCCTGGCTGAGGACCTCGCCACCACCGACCTGGTCCGGACCATCGACCGCTTCGTCATGTTCTACATTCGGACCGCCGACCGGCTGCAGCGCACGGCGGCATGGCTCGAGCATCTTGAGGGTGGCCTGGACTACCTCCGCTCCGTGATCCTCGACGACGCCCTCGGCATCTGCGCCGAGCTGGACGACGCCATGATCCGCCATGTCGGCTCGTACCAGTGCGAATGGCAGGCGACGCTGGAAGACCCGGAGCGGCTCCGGCGGTTCCGGACGTTCGTCAACGCCGACCAACCCGATCCCGACATCGTCATGGTCACCGACCGAGGCCAGCCCCGCCCCGCTCCGAGCCGGCAGCGGATCGCGCTCGGGTCGCGTTCGTGAGCGGTTCCCGATGACGCTCACCACGCCTCGACCGCCCCGCTCGGCTGCCGTGCCCGGCTCGGTCTGGGTGGACGTCTGCGCGCTGGAGGATCTGGATCCCGACCGGGGGAGTGCAGTGCTCGTCGGCGACCAGCAGGTGGCGGTGTTCCGGCTCCGTGGTCTGACAACCGACGGCTCGTCGAGCGAGGACGAGCTGTACGCGGTGGGCAACCGGGACCCGTTCTGCGGCGCCAACGTCCTGGCCCGGGGCATCGTCGGATCGGCCGGGGAGACCGCCTACGTCGCGTCCCCGATGCACAAGCAGCGATTCGACCTTCGCACCGGGCAGTGCCTGGACGAGGAGGAGGTGGTCATCCCGGTGTGGCCGGTCCGGGCGGTCGACGGTCGGGTCGAGCTGTCGTTCGGTGGACGCCATGGCTGCTGACACCGCCACCCACTGTCCGTACTGCGCGTTCCAGTGCGGCATGCGCCTCAGTCCGGGTACCGAGGACGGGCGCCTCGAAGTCGCGGGGGACGCGGCGTTTCCGGTGAGCCGGGGCCAGATGTGCATCAAGGGGTGGACGGCCGGTGAGCTCCTGCGCCGGCCCGAACGGCTGGGCTACCCGCAGGTCCGCGACTCGGCGGGGACCTTGCGCCGGGCCAGCTGGGACGGTGCGCTCGACGAGCTGGCCGCTCGGCTCTCGAGCACCAGGGACCGTTACGGGGCCGACGCGGTTGGGGTCTTCGGCAGCGGTGCGCTCACCAACGAGAAGACCTACCTTCTGGGGAAGTTCGCCCGGGTGGCGCTCGGGACGGCCAACATCGACTACAACGGGCGCTACTGCATGTCCTCGGCCGCAGCCGCGGCCAACCTGGCGTTCGGCATCGACCGGGGACTGCCGTTTCCGGTGGCCGACATCGCCCGGGCCGACACGGTCCTGGTCTGGGGATCGAACTGGGCCGAGACCATGCCGCCGATCGGGCAGTGGTTCGACGAGCAGCGGGCTCGGGGTGGCCGCATGATCGTGGCCGATCCCCGCCGGACGGCGACCGCTCGCCGAGCCGATCTCCACCTCCAGATGGTCCCGGGGACGGACCTGGCGGTGGCGCTCGGTCTGCTCCACCTGGCCATCACCGACAACCTGGTCGACCGGAGCTTCCTGGCCGAGCGCACGGTCGGCTTCGACGACGTCCGCCGCTCGGTCCTGGCCTGGCCGCCCGACCGGGTGGAGCGGGTGACCGGCATTTCGGGGCGGACGCTTTCCGAGACGGTCCACGCCCTGGCCGACGTGCCCGCGTCGATCCTCCTTTCGGGGCGCGGCCCTGAACAGCAGTCCAAGGGGGTCGACACCGTGCTGGCCTTTACCAACCTCATGCTGGCGCTCGGGAAGATCGGCCGTCCGGCCAGCGGATACGGTTGCCTGACCGGGCAGGGCAACGGCCAGGGCGGACGAGAGCACGGCCAGAAGGCCGACCAGCTCCCCGGCTACCGTCTGATCGAAGACGCGTCCGATCGGGAGGTCGTGGCCCGGGCCTGGGGCGTTCCGGTGGCGTCGCTCCCCGGCAAGGGGTTGAGCGCGGCGGAGATACTGGGCTCGCTCGGCGCCGACGGCGGGGTCCGCGCCTTGATGGTGGTGGGCTCGAACGTGGTCGTGGCTTCGCCGGACGCTCGCCGGGTCATCGAAGGCCTCGAACGGCTGGATTGCCTGGCGGTCCTCGACGCCTTCCCGAACGAGACCACCGCGCACGCCGACATCGTCCTGCCGGTCACCCAGTGGGCCGAGGAGGACGGGACGGTGACCAACTTGGAAGGGCGCGTGCTCCGACGCCGCCGGGCCGTGGCTCCGCCCGAGGAGGTGCGCAGCGACCTCGAGGTGCTCCGTGCCTTGGCCGAGCGGCTGGGTCACGGCCGCCACTTTGTGGCCGACACGCCCGAGGCGGTCTTCGACGAGCTGGCGGCGGTGAGCGCCGGTGGGCGAGCGGATTACAGCGGCATCACCTACGACCGTCTCGACGCCACCGGCGGGATCTACTGGCCATGCCCCGATCGAGCTCACCTCGGGACCCCCCGCCTGTTCGCCGAGCGGTTCGCCCATCCCGACGGGCGGGCCCGTCTGGTGCCGATCCGCTATCGGGCGGCGGCGGAGGAACCCGACGAGCAGTACCCCTACTACTTCACCACCGGCCGGCACCGCGAGCACTACAACTCGGGAGCCCAGACCAGGTTGGTCCCCCGTCTCGTCGAAGCCCGGCCCGAGCCGCGTCTAGAGATCCATCCGCAACTCGCCCGGCACCTGGGCCTGACTGCGGAGGGCCGGGTACGGGTGGAGAGCCGGCGCGGCGCGGTCACCTTCGCGGCCTCCATCGACGCCGACATCCGCCCCGACACCGTCTTCGCACCGTTCCACTGGGGCGGGCGGGACGCCGCGAACGTGCTCACCAATCCGGCCCTCGACCCGATCAGCCGGATGCCGGAGTTCAAGATCTGCGCCGTGCGGCTCACCCCGCTCGAGGCGGGTGCCTGATGGCCGCTCGGCCCATGCCGCCCGACCGCCGACGGGGTGGCGACCGGCCCCGGCTGCTCGTCGTAGGCAATGGCATGTCAACCGACCGCCTGCTCGACGAGCTGGCTGTGCGCGACGCGCTGGGTTCGTTCGCCGTGACGATCGTCGGCGAGGAGCCCGGGGTCGCCTACAACCGGATCCAGCTGTCCCGCGTGCTGGCCGGTGCGCCCGCGGAGGAGGTGGCGACCAAGGCCCCCGGGTGGTACCGGGAGCAAGGCATCTGCCTGATCGACGGCCGGTGGTTGCAGCGGCTCGATACCGTGACCCGTCAAGGCGACATCGGAGACGGCGAACGGGTCGCCTATGACCTCGCCGTCCTGGCCACCGGGAGTAGTCCGGTCATCCCCCCGGTGGGGGGCCTGCGCGGCCGGGGCGCAGCCCTGGCCCGGGGCGTGCACACCTTGCGGACCATGGAGGACTGCCTGGCGTTGCGAGACGAGACCGGTACGGGTGGCCCGGCTCGCCAGGTCGTGGTGGTCGGCGGGGGACTGCTCGGGCTGGAGGCCGCCAAGGTGCTGTGCGACCTCGGTCATCACGTCACGGTCGTCCACCCCTCGGACACGCTGCTGAACGCCCAGCTGGACGAGCTCGGCGGCGCGTTCCTCCGCCGAGCCATCGAGGCGCTGGGCATCGCCGTCGTGACCGGCCGGGTCGAGACGGCGCTGTGCCGGCAGTCCGGTGTCGAGGCCCTCCTACTGGCCGACCAGCGGGTGCTGCCCGCCGACACGGTCCTGTTCACCACCGGGGTCCGACCGCGCATCGACGCCGCCGCCGCCTCGGGCATCGTGGTGGACCGGGGCATCGTCGTCGACGACCACTTGGCGAGCTCCGCCCCGGGCGTCTGGGCCATCGGCGAGTGCGCCGAGCACGACGGCAAGGTCGTCGGCCTCGTCGCCCCCTGCTGGGACCACGCTGCCGTGGTCGCCGACCAGCTGGCGGGGACCAACCCGGCCGCCCGCTACCGTCCGACCCCGTCCTTTGCCCGGCTGAAGGTGGCGGGGGTCGAAGTGACCTCCATGGGTGCGGTGGACCCGGCCGAGGGTGACGAGGTGCTCCAGACGATCGAAGAACGCCGCGAGGTGTACCGGAAGCTCGTCATCCGCGAGGGCCGGCTGGCCGGGGCCGTGCTCGTCGGGGATCCCGACCACGGAGCGAGTCTCGTGCGGGTGTTCGAACGGGCCGAGCCGCTACCGCCCAATCGGGTGGACCTCTTTTGCACGGTCGACGCGTTTGCCTCGGCCCCGGGGGCCGCCGACCTGTGCAACTGCAACCGGGTGAGCGAGGCCACGGTGAACGACGCCATCGCTGCGGGAAGCGGCACGGTCGAAGAGATCGCTCGGGCCACTCGGGCAGGGACCGGTTGCGGTTCCTGCGTGGGACAGATCCGACGTCTTCTTGACGACGCGCCCGCGCTCTCGGTGGCATGAGCACCGGGGTGCGGCACCTACGAGTCGATCCAGCAGGAACGAGCATGCAAACAAGGAGAGACCCATGAGCCCTATTTTCGACCAGATCGGTGGTGCCGGCGCGGTCGGTACCGCCGTCGACATCTTCTACGAGAAGGTGCTCGGCGACCCCCAACTGCGCGGCTATTTCGCCGGGACCGACCTCGCTCTGCTCAAGCGGCACCAACGAGCGTTCCTCACCGCTGCTCTCGGTGGACCCGATGCCTATGCCGGACGGGCCATGGGACCGGCGCACGCCGGTCTGGGCGTCACCGACGCCGCCTTCGATGCGGTCGTCGGTCATCTCGCCGCGACGCTCACGGAGCTGTCGGTTCCTGACGACACCATTGGGGAGATCGCCGCCGCGCTGCTCCCGCTCAGGTCCGAGATCGTGAGCGCCGCTGCGCAACCGGTGACCCCGTAGGGGGTGGGGCGATGACGGTGGGCGGTGGCCGCGAGCACACCAGGAGCCCGCCCGAGCTCCTTGACTCGGTCCGCAGCGTGGTTCTTGCCAACCGGCGCCCACTGGGCGCAGAGCACGTGCGTATCGACGCCGCCCTGGGGCGGGTGCTCGCGGCGCCAGTCAGCGCCGGCGAGCCCATGTCCCGCTTTGCCGCCGCCGCAATGGATGGTTTCGCGCTGTCCGCTGCCGACACGATCGGAGCGCCGGTCGCCCTGCGGTTGGTTGGGGCCACCATGGCGGGCGAGAGCCCCGGACGTGCGCTGGGGACCGGGGGGGCCGCCCGGATCATGACGGGCGCGCCGATCCCCCTCGGTGCTGACGCGGTATGTGTTCTCGAGGCCACCCACGACGACCCGGCGGGCGTCGTCATCGAGCGGGTAATCGAGACAGGCGCCAACGTTCGCAGGCCGGGTGAGGACGTCGCTGCCGGGTCGGTCGTCTTCACCGCAGGGACGAGGCTCGAGCCGGCGCATCTCGGCGTGCTCGCCAGTATCGGCGCGGACGACCTTACGGTCTACCGGCGACCGGTTGTCGGCGTGCTGTCGACGGGCGACGAGTTGGTAGAGCCCGGTGGGGTGGACGTCGGTCCCGCTGGGATCCGCGACGCGAACCGCATTGCCTTGCTGGGTCTCCTGGCGCAGCTCGGCGCGGTCGGTTTCGACCTCGGATGGTCGGTGACGACGAGATCGCGCTCGGAGCGAAGCTGTGTCGTGCGGCCGAGCATTGCGACGTGTTGGTCACGAGCGGCGGGGTGGGTCCAGGCGATCGGGATGTCCTCCGGCAGGCGCTGGTCGAGCTGGCCGGGGGACGGCGGGTGCGGCCGTTCCAGATAGCGATCCGGCCCGGCCGTCCGTTCCTGTTCGCCGAGATCGAATCGGGAGGGGAGGTGCCGGTATTCGGGTTGCCGGGCAACCCCGTCGCCTGCCTCGTCGCGTACCACCTTCTGGTCAGGCCGGCAATCTCCATCATGGCTGGTCGGCGGGTTGTGAGCGACTCGGTTGGCGCGGTTGTCGATTCGGCAGTCAGGCGCCGGCCCGACGGCAAGGTCCACTTCTTGCTTGCCTCGGCTGCGTTCGGTGACGACGGTCGCCTCCATGCGTCCCCGGCCGATGGGCAGCGCCCCCACATGCTGCGCTCCATGGCCAACTCCAATGCCCTCATCGTCCTCGAGGACGGGGAGGGAGTCGACGCCGGATCGGAGCTCGAACTTCTCCCCCTCGACCCGTCTCGACTGTTCGGCGCGAGGTGACGATCGTGCGGGCAATGCGCAGCAGCAGCGCAGGCCCCGTCTACGCGACGAACTGGCGGTTGGCGGCGCTGGACGCCCGGGTGTTTTGAGCACATCCCGTGGCGGAGCGGGCCCACGGGCGTGGGCCAAGGTCATACGAGCGTTACGTGGGGCCTCCAACGACGCTCACGGCCTCGAGTGGCCACCGCAAGAGAGAACTGAGCCCACCTCCATCCATGACACGTGAGACCCCGACCAAGGACCGCAGCGAGGCTGCGTTCCCAGTCCAATGATTTGGGCCTCGCCACCTCCGGCCGCGCCGGCGTCGAGGGCCCTGCGGGTCCCTGCGGGCCGCCGGGCTCCGCTCTCCGCCATTGACCCCGGCTGGGCGACAGCAAGCCCACCTGGCGCGACTCCACGAGCCGTGACAACCGGGCCTTCTTCATCGAGAACCGTCTTGGATCGAGGACCGTCCTGGGATCGCGACCAGCTCAGCCATCTCGTCGACCTTGCGCGAAGGTCTTGACGACTCGCTGCCAGAGCGCCACAATTGTGGCCATGAGTCGCGAGCCGTTGCGGACCGTCCGGGACCACTTGTCCGAAGTCATCGACCGGGTCGAGTACCACCACGAGCGGGTGGTCGTCACGCGCAATGGGCGCGACGCAGCCGTGCTCATCAGCCCTGACGACCTGGCTGAGATGGAAGAGACGATCGACGTGCTGAGCGATCCGGACGCACTGGCGGACATCCGTGAGGCCGATCAGGCTTACGCTCGTGGCGACGTCATACGCGGTGTCGATGCGGTGCGTCGCCTTGGCCGGTGAGCTCGGCGAGCGAAGGTGACTACGAGCTCGTCCTCACTCCGCCAGCCCGGAGGGCCATCACCGATCGACTTCCCGAAGCAGTCGCGACAGCCGTCATCGACTTTCTTACCACTGCGCTCATTGTCCAGCCGAGGACCGTTGGCAAGCCACTTCGTGAGGACCTCGCGGGTGTCTGGTCGGCTCGTCGGGGCACCTACCGCATCCTCTACCGGGTGTTCGACGAATCTCATGAGGTGGTCGTCCTCCGCATAGAGCACCGCCGAAACGTCTACCGCGGCCGGTGAGCTCCGGGGCCAACCGGTTGGTCGAGAGGGGACGCCGGCCGCAACTTGGGTTCGATCCCCGCCGGCCCCACTCCGGTGCCCTTTATGAGGATCCCGGCGCCGACTACTTCGAGCGGCGCAACCACCCTGCCAAAGAAGCGAAGCGGCTCCAGCGCAAGGTCGAGGCGCTCGGCTTCGAGGCCACCACGGCGAGAAGGCCGCGTAGCCCAGGTCCAGACGCTGTCCCGACTCCGATCGTGTGAGGCCAGACCTGACTCGCGGTCTCAGGGCGCAAAGACCACTCGCGGCATCTGTGCTCGATCTGTGCGAGTCGCGGTCTCGCAACTGAAATGCCGGACGTCATGGTCCGCGTTTGAGCGCTTCCACATAGATGTGCCGAAAGCCAGTTCCGTACGCCGATGCGGTAGCAGCTGTAACGTCTCCTACCCACGTAACCATCAAACGAGCCCAATTGTGGACACCACGTGCCGGGCATGCGCCCCGCGTTGCCAACTCAAGGACGTGCAGCCAGGCCAAGCTTTCGCCGTGGCGTTTACATCGGCGAATGCAATCGCCACTTACGCAACGGTCTGAATACTGCGTCCAAAGTAACGATCACCGCGGGGGCGGATCCCATATGCGTCGACGAGTGGGCTGACTTTGGTCAGATTTGGTTGGGCCCTAGCTGTGATAAGCATCGCCATGATTGGGGTCGGAGCCGTCCGACAGCGCTTCATCACGGGCGCCATCGCTGGCGCCGCCTTGTGTGCAGCCCTTGCCGGATGGGCGATGGCGCGCCTGCTAATCCGGCTAGCTACTCGACCCGGTCATTCGATCTCAACACGGTCGAAGGCCGTTCAATTAGCAGCAGCGATGTACGTCACGGCCGCGGGCTGCATCATCATGAGCGTGTCGCATGTGCTTCGATGGATAGAAGGGGTCCAGTTCGGCGGAGAGTCAGGCCAGCGCAGTATGGCAGGCGCGATTCACGATCCGGGTGAGGGTCAGTCGCACCCTCGCAGTACGTGTGTCGGGCATGACATCGAGCACTTCCGGTACGGCGTCGCGGCGATGCAGCCAGTGTGGGCGCCCGTTTCGGCCCTCCAGCCGGCACCGGAGGTGCCCAGCATGCCGCGGTCGAGATCGCTGCGCGTGCGGCGCCGACAAGCAGGTGAAGTCGACCACCTGCGGGTCGTGTCGAACGGAAGTGGGGCAGGAGAATGGCAACTGGAAAGGGGGCCGGACCCGTCACAAGGCCGGGTACGTGATGGTCCGAGCACCTGGCCACCCGAGGGCGGCCCAGCGCAGCCCCTACGTGTTCGAGCACATCATCGTGGCGGAGCGAGCCCTGGGGAGGTACCTCGTCGAGGGTGAGTCGGTGCACCACCGCAACGGGGTGCGTGACGACAACCGGCTGGAGAACCTCGAGTTGTGGACCCGGCCGCAGCCTTCGGGCATCCGCGTCAGCGATGCCGTCGAGTGGGCGCGTGAAATCTACGACCGCTACGTGGGGTCTGGTGCACCTCCAACGACGCTCACGGCTTCCCCTGAGCATCTTTGGAGGTGGCGGGAATCGAACCCGCGTCCTCCGGCACCTTGATGGGCCTTCTCCGAGCGCAGCCGACAGGCGATTGTCGGGGGCGACACTGCTGCCGGCACCTGTGCCGCCCCGTACCCGACGAAGATGTCCCTGACGGCCAGTCGGTGCAACCGCTCAGGTAAGCCCCACTTGATGTCGCTCGTACCCGGCCCGTGGGGCTGAGACCGGACGAACGTCGCAGTTCTTAGGCTGCGAGCGCGAGCTGAGGCTCGGCGTTTGTTTTTGGTTCCGGCTCTTTTACGTGGCTCCGGAGACCACGGCTCGCTTCTCCCATCTCGACAACCGAAGTCGAGACCATTCACCCCCTCGGGTCGGTTTCCTTCGCCACCGCTGTGGTGACCCGCCGAAGCCGGCGGACCACCAGTGTACCCTGCCCAAACCCCAGAACTACCAGCGCGACGCCGCTCGAGCGGCGCGGGCCGCCTCGCGTTCGGCATCCCGGGCGGCGATGGCGTGCCGCTTGTCGTAGAGCTTGCGGCCCCGGGCCAGCGCCAGCTCCACCTTGGCCTTGCCGTCCTTGAAGTAGAGGGACACCGGGACCAAGGTGAGGGATTGCTGGGTGGTGCGGCCGAGCAGCTCGTCGATCTGGTCCCGGTGCAGGAGGAGCTTGCGTCGCCGGTCCGGGTCGTGCGCCCCGAAGCCCTGGGCGAACTGCCAGGGGGGGATGTGCATCCCGTACAGCCAGACCTCGCCCTCGGTCACCCGGGCGAACGCCTCGGACAGCTGGGCCTTGCCCTCGCGGAGGGACTTGACCTCGCTGCCTTGCAGCACGATCCCGCACTCGAAGACCTCGACGAGGTCGAAGTCGTGCCGGGCCCGCCGGTTGGACGCCACCGTCCGGTCACCACCGGCGCCCTCCCTGGCCGCCTGACGCCGGGCGATGGTCCGCTTGGCCCTGGCCATGGCCTGCGAGGTTAGTGGCCACCCGGACCGCAACCGGCGGCTCGGGGGCCGGTCGCGGTCCACCCACCTCCGGCGGCCCCATCCGCGGGAGGTGGGTGCCACGTCGTTACGCTGCCTGCCCATGCTGCGGCTGCCGTCGGAGGTCTACCTGCAGATGATCGGCCATTGCATCGCCGGTCTGCCCGACGAGGCCTGCGGGCTGTTGGGGGGCGACCCGGCCACCGGCGACGTGACGTACTGCTACCCGGTACGAAACGTCGCCCAGTCGGCCCGGGTCTACACAGTGGACCCGCTCGCCCACCTGCGGGCCGATCGAGACGCCGAGACGAGGGGCGGGGCCATCGTGGGGGTCTTCCACTCCCACACGCATACCGACGCCTACCCGTCGCCGACCGACGTCGGTCAAGCCCCCGACCCCTCGTGGCACTACGTCATCGTGTCGCTGCGCGACACCCATCCGGTGGTGCGCAGCTACTCGATCGTGGACGCTCGGGCCGTCGAGGAGTCGGTCGTCCTGATGGCACCGGGCGGCGTCCGGGCGCCCTGATCTGCGCGGCTCCGTCCGGCCACCACCGGCCGGTCTTCGACCGGTCATCGGGGCACGTGGCGCCCTGGGACCAGCCCTGGCGTCGGGCGACGGGCACTACAATGTTGAGCCGGGCCGTCAACAATCGACCGCTCCGGTGTGCTGCACGCCGCCGATCCCCAGACCCTTTGGAGGCCCAGTGCCCGTCGACGTACGCCTGCCGACCGTTCTACGGGTCCATGCCGGCGGTCAGCCCACGGTGCAGGTGGCCGGCGCCACCATCGGCGAGGTGCTGCGGTCCCTGGTGGCCGATCATCCGGGCATGAGCGGTCAGGTCCTGACCGAGGACGGCGGTCTCCACCGCTTCGTGAACGTCTACGTCAACGACGACGACGTCCGGTACCTGGCCCAGCTCGAGACCCCGGTCAAGGACGGCGACGAGGTGTCGATTCTCCCCGCGGTGGCCGGTGGCTGACCGGGGACGACGTGGCTGAGCTCGACAGCGTCCTGGCCCTGATCGGCAACACGCCCCTGGTCGACGTGAGTGCCCTCAGCCCCCGGCCCGACGTCCGGATCCTGGTGAAGCTCGAGGGACGCAACCCGGGGGGGTCGGTCAAGGACCGGGTGGCGCTGTCCCTGGTGACCCAGGCCGAGCAGGACGGGCTGTTGGCGCCCGGGCGTGCCGGGCAGGTCCTGATCGAGCCGACGTCGGGCAACACGGGCATCGGGCTGGCGATGATCTGCCGGATCCGGGGCTACCACTTGAAGGCCGTGATGCCGACCAATGTGTCACCCGAGCGCCGCCAGCTGCTCGAGCTGTGGGGGGCCGAGATCATCGAGTCCCCCGGGGCCGAGGGATCGAACGGTGCCGTGCGGCTGGCGCAGCAGATCTCCGCCGAGCACCCCGAGTGGGTCTTCCTGTACCAGTACGCCAACCCGGCCAACCCCAAGGCCCACTACGAGGGCACCGGGCCCGAGATCTGGCGGGACTGCCCGACGGTGACCCATCTCGTCGCCGGCCTGGGCACCTCGGGCACCCTGCTCGGAGCCGGCCGGTACTTGAAGGAGCAGAACCCGGCGATCCAGGTCTGGGCGGTCGAGCCTCCGGCGGGGGAGACGGTCGACGGGTTGCGCAACCTCGACGACGGCTACATCCCTCCCATCTTCGAGAATCTGGGCGGTGCCGCCCTGCTCGACCGCAAGACGGTGGTGCGCCCCCGGGAGTCGATCGAGTGGACCCGCCGGTTGACCGAGGTGGGGCTCTTCCTCGGCATCTCCTCGGGGGCGGCGTTCGCCGGCGCGGTCAAGTGCGCCCTGCAGGTGCCGCCGGGCGAGCCGGCGGTCATCGTGGTGGTCTCGCCCGACGACGGATGGAAGTACCTCTCGACGGGAGCATGGACCGATGATCTCGACGACGTGACCGAGCGGGCCAAGCACACCATCTACTTCTGACCTGCCCGTGGCCACGCCGCCAAACCCTGAAGTTGACGGTGAGCATCAGGTTCAGGTTGAGGTTGAGGTTGAGGTTGAGTTTGAAGTTGTCCGTCGTCGCCGGGGCGCCGGCTCACGGTGCTCGGGTGCGACGGGAGCTACCCGGGCCCGCGGGGCGCGGGCAGCGGGTACCTGGTGGCGGCAGGTTCGACCAGCCTGTGGCTGGATGCCGGCCCGGGGACATTCGCCAACCTGCAATGGCTGGCCGACCCGGCCCAGGTCGACGCGGTCGTGGTCAGCCACGAGCATCCGGACCACTGCGCCGACCTCGACTCCTACGCCGTGTGGCTCCACCACGTCGCACACCCGCCGGTGCGGGTCTACGCCCCACCGGGGGTCCGCCATCGCTCGTACCACGCCCAGGACCCGGTGCTGGAGTGGATCGAGATCGAGCCGGCCATGACGGTCACCATCGGGGACCTGACGTGCACCTTCGCCGGCACCGACCACGGGCCGCCGACCGTCGCGGTGCGGTTCGACGCGGCGGGGGCCGGGGCCGGGGCCGATGCCCTGACCTATTCGGCCGACACCGGACCCGACTGGTCGGTGGCCGAGCTCGGGACCGGCATCGGCACGCTGCTGTGCGAGGCCAGCTACACCAAGGAACACGAGGGCGAGCTCCGGCACCTCAGCGGGCGCCAGGCGGGCTCGATGGCCGCCCGGGCGGCCGTGGGCCAACTGGTGCTCACTCACCGATGGCCTACGGTGGCGGTCGCCACGTTGGCCGACGAGGCGGCCGAGGCGTTCGGTCGGGAGGTCGAGCAGGCCCACGCCGGCCGGATCCTCCGCTGGTGACGGGCACGAGCCGAGGCAGGAGCAGGGATGGACGACGCAACGCAGGCAGGTGCCGAACCGGTCGAGACGGATCCGGTCGGGGCCGAACCGGTCGGGACGGCGGGGGTACCCGGGGCCCCGGTAGCCGATCCGAGGACGGCCCGGGGGGACGGGCGGGGTATCGCCGACCTGCGTCCGGTCTCCTTCCAACGGGACTTCACGGTGTTCGCCCCCGGCTCGGTGCTGGTGGGCATGGGACGCACCAAGGTGCTCTGCACCGCCTCGGTCGAAGAGCGGGTCCCCAACTGGATGCGCGGCTCGGGCAAGGGCTGGGTGACGGCGGAGTACTCGATGTTGCCGGGGTCCACCCCCGAGCGGGCCGACCGCGAGGCGGCGCGGGGGCGTCAGTCGGGACGGACGCAGGAGATCCAGCGGCTGATCGCCCGGTCGTTGCGGGCCGTGTGCGATCTGGTGGCGCTGGGCGAGGTGCAGGTGACGGTGGACTGCGACGTCCTGCAGGCCGACGGAGGCACCCGGACCGCCTCGATCTGCGGGGCGTACGTGGCGCTCCACGATGCGTTCACCCGGATGGTCCAGAGCGGGATCCTCCGCCACCATCCGCTGGTCGACTCCGTGGCGGCGGTATCGGTCGGGATCGTCGACGGCGTGGCCATGCTCGACCTGCCCTACGCCGAGGACTCCCGCGCCGAGGTGGACATGAACGTCGTCATGACCGGCTCGGGGCGGTTCGTGGAGGTGCAGGGGACGGCCGAGGGCGTGGCGTTCAGCCGCTCCGAGCTCGACGAGCTGCTGGGGCTGGCGGAGCGGGGCATCGCCGTCCTGGGGGCGGCGCAGCAGGCGGTGCTGGCCGAGCCGCCCGCCCCGCGCCCGGGCGCCCGGCAGTGACCGATCCACCGTCGAGCGGCCGGGGGCTGACGCTGGTGCTGGCCACGGCCAACCCCGACAAGGCGGCGGAGATCGCCGCCATCCTCGAGCCGGGCGGGATCGAGCTGCTGGGCCGCCCGCCCGAGGTCGACGACGTCGAGGAGACCGGCGAGACCCTGGTGGCCAACGCCCGACTCAAGGCGCGGGCGCTGGTGGACGCCACCGGCCGGCCGGCGGTCGCCGACGACACCGGTCTGGAGGTCGACGCGCTCGGCGGGGCGCCCGGGGTGTACGCGGCGCGTTACGCCGGCGAACATGTCACGTACGCCGACAACGTGGCCAAGCTCCTCGCCGAGCTGGCCGCCCGGCCCGGCGCCGGCGGCGATCGGCGGGCCCGGTTCCGCACGGTGGCGCTGGCGGCCTTCCCCGACGGCTCCGAGGTGGTCGCCGAGGGCGTGGTGGAGGGCACGATCGCAGGTGAGGCCCAGGGCGGTGCCGGCTTCGGGTACGACCCGGTCTTCGTTCCCGACGGCGCCGGCGGGAGGACCTTCGCCCAGATGTCCGCCGAGGAGAAGCACGCCTGCTCGCACCGGGGGCGGGCGTTCCGCCGCCTCGCCGAGCTGCTGGGCGAGCGGCGCGGCAGCTGAGCTGTCGCCGGGGCGCTGGGAGGCTGGTCAGTGAGCCGGCGCCGACTGGGGATGTTCCCGCTCTCGACCGTGCTGTTCCCGCACGGCACCCTGCCGCTCCACGTCTTCGAGCCCCGCTACCGGGTGTTGATGGACCACTGCCTGGCGGCGGAGCGCGAATTCGGGGTCGTGATGATCGAGCGCGGGTCCGAGGTCGGGGGCGGGGACCTGCGCAGCGGGACCGGGACCCTGGCGCGGATCGAGGTGGCCCAGCAGCTGCCCGACGGGCGCTGGCTGATGGCGGCCCGCGGTGTCGAGCCGATCCGGGTGCTCGATTGGCTGCCCGACGACCCGTACCCGGTGGCGACCGTGGTCCCGATCTCCGAGCCGGAGCTGGCGCCCGAGCACCGGTTGCTGGCCGAGGCGAGGTCCTGGGTCCGCCGGGCCCGGGCGCTGCTGTCCGAGCTGGGGGACCACCCGCCCATGGCTCCCGACGCGCCGGGCACCACGACCGAGCAGATGTGGCACCTCTGTGCGGCCGCCCCTCTCGGCCCACTCGACCGCCAACGGCTGTTGGTCGCCGGCGGACCCGAGGCACGGCTGGAGGCCCTGGTCGAGCTGTGCCGGGCGGCCGCCGAGGACATGGGTCGACTGCTGGGTGGGGCGTCGGGGCCGTCCCCGGAGCCCTGAGCCGAGCCGCGGGCCGCCCCCGAGCCCGAGCGGACGGCAGGGCCGCCGCTCACCGGGGCCGGTCGGTCGGACCCCCGACGCCCGAGGATCCGAGGGAGTCGCGAACTGCCCGCTCGACCAGGGACAACGTCTCGTGCCGGGCCGCCCGGGGACCGGCCAGGTCCTCGAGGCACACCAGGGTGTCCGGTCGGCGCCCCACATCCAGCTCCGGGTCGATCGAGCCCACGACGCAGAGCACCGGCCGGTCGTGCGCCGCCCGCTCGATCAGGCTCCCGACGACCTTGCCCTCCAGCGAGCTGGCATCGAGGCGCCCTTCGCCGGTCATCACCACGTCGGCCCGGGCGAGGGCGGCGTCGAGGCCGATCAGCTCGGCCACCAGGTCGAAGCCGGGGACCAGGCGAGCACCCAGGGCGGCCAGCCCTCCGGCGAGGCCGCCGGCGGCGCCGGCGCCGGCGAGAGTGCGGACCTCGACCCCCAGCTCGTCGCGGTAGCGGTCGGCCAACCGGTCCAGGCGCGCCGTCAGCCGGCGGACCTGGTCGGCATCGGCGCCCTTCTGGGGCCCGAACCGGCGGGCGGCGTCGGCGAACCGGGTACGGACGTCGACCGCCGCCACCAGCTCGACGTCGCCCAGGGCCCGGGCGCTCCCCAGCATCTCGACCGCGCCCCGGCCCCCGTCGGTGGTGCCCGAGCCCCCGCAGCCGACGACGATCCGCCGGGCGCCGGCCGCTCGGGCGGCGAGGATGAGGTCCCCCACGCCTGCCGTCGTGGCGGCCATGACGGCGGCCCGCTCGACCACTCCCGTGGCGGCCGAAGCGGTCGACTGCACCAGGGACAGGCCGGCCGCCGTGGCCATCTCGATCACCGCGGTGGCCCCACCCGGCGCGTCGGGCAGGTAGCGCCACTCGGCTTCGACGACCCGGTCCCCGACCGGCGCCTGCACCGACGTCCACCGGGGCTCGCCTCCGATCACGTCCAGCAGTCCGTCGCCGCCGTCGGACAGCGGGAGCGGCTCGGCGCTCCACCCGAGCGAGCGCGCCGCCCGGCACGCCGCCTCGGCCACCGCCCGAGCGCCGGCGGTGGAGCGGAACTTGTCCGGGGCGGCGAGGAGGTGGGGCACAACGGTCGAGGCGGGGCCGGCTGCGACCGGCTCAGCGGTGGCGGGCGACCTGCTCGAGGAACGAGCGGTAGCGATCGACGACGGTGGGCCAGCCGAAGTGCCGGGCCACGTAGCGGCCGCCCCGCCCGGCCAGCTCCTCGCGCAGCCCGACCGACCCCACGAGCCGGTCGAGGAGGGCTTCGAACTGGCCGTAGTCGGTGAACCAGAGCCCGCCGCCGGAGCGCTCGCAGTGCTCACGGGTGGGCTCGCAGGCGCCGTTCACCACCACGGGAAGCCCGGCGGCCCAACCCTCGACGACCGACAGGGAGAACGACTCGAGGGGGGAGGGGCTCACCAGGGCGACGGCGTCGCGCAGCAGCCCCCATTTGGCGGCCTCGTCCACCGGACCGGTCACGATCACGTCGGGGTGGGCCGGTGGCGGGTCGACGATCGATCCGGCCAGCACCAGCGCCAGGGGGCCGGGCCGCCGCTCCTTGTAGGCGGCGAACGCCCCGGCGAGCAGCGAGGTGCCCTTGGCCGCCTCCACCCGCCCCAGGCAGACCAGGTACGGGCGGTCGCCCAGCCCGGTGCACACCCGGGCCGCCTGGCGGTCCCCGGTCTGCCCGACGACCCCGGCGCCCAGCACCAGCTGGCGCGCCTGGGCCACCCGGAAGCGGCTCGTGACGAGGCGCCGCTCGCTGTCGGTGTGGAAGACCAACGCCCGGGCGCGCTCGAACACCGGGATGAACGCCCCGAGCCGGAACGCCGGCTCGTCGTGGGCGGCCGGGTGCAGCACGGCCCGGTCGGCCACCAGTGGCAGGCCCCGGACGGTCGGGTAGTAGAGGTAGGGATAGAAGGCGACCAGATCGGCATCCGATCCGGCAACCGCCTCGAGCAGTTCCGGGCAGCACGGGCCCTGCTTGTCCACCCACCGCTCCGCCTGCTCGGGCGTGGCCTGCTCGGGGTGCTGGAGCAACAGGCCCGAGTAGGGATGGAAATCGGCCGCCCGGCCGGCCGCCGAGGCGAACCGCCGGACGGTGACCCCGGCCAGCTCCTCGGTGCCCGGCACCAGCTCGTCGCGCCAGCTGAGGGCGTCGAGGGCACAGGTGGTCAGCACCTCGACCTCCCAGCCGGCCAGGGCGACCAGGTGCTCGGCCAGCAGGCGGGCCGCCGTCTCGGCGCCGCCCAGGACCGCCGTGCCGTAGCGGGGAACGACATAGGCGATCTTCAGGGAGCTGCCTCCTCGGGCGGTGCCTCCGCCGACGGCGCCTGGTCGGACGGTGCCGCCTCGGACGGTGCGGACGAGAGGATTCGAACCTCCACCCCCGAAGGGACCGGGACCTAAACCCGGCGCGTCTACCGATTCCGCCACGTCCGCGCGGCCAGCGATGAACCGCCCGGATCATAGGGCCCGGGGCGCCGGCACCTCGGCCGCGGGCGATGCTCCCGGGGCCCGGCTCGGGCGGGTAGCCTCACGAGATGGCCCCGGAACCCTCGCTGCCCCAGATCCTTTCTGCCACCGGGGGTCCCGACCCCACGGGCGACATCTACCAGCGCCTGCTGAAGGAACGCATCGTCTTCATCGGCAGCGCCATCGACCAGAACACCGCCAACCTGGTGTGCGCCCAGCTGATCCTGCTCGAGGCGGAGGACCACGAGCGGGACATCTCGCTCTACATCAACTCGCCGGGTGGCTCGGTCACCGACGGGCTCGCCATCTACGACACCATGCAGTACGTGCGCAGCGACGTGAGCACCATCTGCGTGGGGCTGGCGGCGTCGATGGGCCAGTTCCTGCTCTGCGCCGGCGCCCCGGGCAAGCGCTACGCCCTCCCGCACTCGAGGATCCTGATGCACCAGCCCTCGGGCTCCATGCAGGGTCAGGCGGCGGATATCGCCATCCAGGCCGAGCAGATCATCTACCTCAAGCGCATGATGGCCGAGCGCATCGCCCTGCACACCGGCCAGCCCATCGAGCGCATCGAGGCCGACTCGGACCGCGACCGCTGGTTCACGGCGGAAGAGGCGCGTGACTACGGGTTCATCGACCGGGTCATCGACCGGTCGCCCGCGCCGGCAGGGAGCGCCTGAGCGTGACCCTCGAAGTTCCGGCGTCGGCCGCCCCCTCGGGTCCGCCGACCCGAACCCGGTCGGCGCTCGACCCGGCCGGTTCGACCGGACCGGGGACCGGCCCAGGCCTCCCGACGGGTGGCGCCACCCGGGCCAAGGTGACCCGGGTGGTGTCGGCCGACGTCAGCGTCTGGCAGCGGATGGCCGACATCTGGGGCTCGCGTGAGCTCCTGACGTACCTGGTCCGGACCGAGATCAAGGTCAAGTACAAGAACTCGGTCCTCGGGCTCGTGTGGTCGATGATCGCCCCGGCGATGACGCTGGCGATCTACTTCATCGTGTTCCAGTACATCGCCCGCAACGGCGTGCCGCACTTCGTGATCTTCTTGTTCTCGGGCCTCCTCGTGTGGAACCTGTTCCAGGTCGGGGTCCAGACCGGAACCGGCGTGGTGGTGAACAACGCCGGGTTGGTCAAGAAGGTCTCGTTCCCCCGCGAGATCCTGGCGCTGGCCTCGATGGGGTCGGCGTCGGTGTTCTTCGTCTTCCAGGCCGTCGTGATGGTGATCTTCATGGTGGTGCTCCACTCGGCCCCCGACTGGAGCTACCTGCCCCTGGTGCCGCTGGCGCTGGTGGCGGTGCTCGTGCTCGGGTCGGGCCTCGCCCTCGTGCTGTCGGCGGTGAACGTCTACCTGCGCGACACCCAGCACCTGGTCGAGGTGCTCATGACGGCGTGGTTCTGGGCCTGCCCGATCGTCTACGCCTTTCAGGCCAACATCGGCAACCGGCTGGGTCCCCGGGGCCTCACCTGGCTGTACTTTCTCAACCCCCTCACACCGCTCGTACTGAGCTTCCAGCGCGCCCTCTACGCCCACGTGGTGGTCGGGAACACGACGTCGGCCGCCGCCGCCCCTCTGCGGGTGCTGCCGGCCCACGGCTTCGCCTGGTACGCCGGCCTCGACCTCGCGGTGCTGGCCATCGGGCTGGTGCTCTTCGTGGTCGCCCTGGCCATCTTCGGGCGGCTCGAGGGCAACTTCGCCGAGGAGCTCTGAGCGTGGGCACCGTCGCCGTGGACGTCCAGGGCGTCTCCAAGCGGTTCCGGCTCCACCACGAGCGGTACACGTCGCTGAAGGAACGGGTGATCCACGCCGGCCGCAGCCCGCACGAGGACCTCTGGGCCCTGCGCGACATCTCCTTCGACGTGGGCGAGGGCGAGACCGTCGGCATCCTGGGCCGCAACGGATCGGGCAAGTCCACCCTGCTCAAGTGCATCTGCGGCGTCCTGCAGCCGACGTCGGGACGGGTCGTGGTGCGGGGCAAGCTGGCCGGGCTGCTCGAGCTCGGGGCCGGGTTCCAGCAGGAGCTCTCCGGGCGCGAGAACGTCTACCTGAACGGCTCGATGCTCGGCATGTCCAAGGCCGAGGTGGACCGGGTCTTCGACGACGTGGTGGCCTTCGCCGAGCTGGACCACTTCATCGACAACCAGGTGAAGTTCTACTCCTCGGGGATGTACGTGCGCCTGGGCTTCGCCGTGGCGGTGAACGTGGACCCCGACATCCTGGTGGTCGACGAGGTGCTGGCGGTGGGCGACGAGCGGTTTCAGCGCAAGTGCATGGAGCGGATCAAGCGCTTCCAGAGCGAAGGCCGGACCATCCTCTTCGTGTCCCACTCGCCCGACCAGGTGCGCTCGATCTGCGACCGCGCCGTGGTGCTGAGCGACGGGTCGATGATCGGCATGGGCGCTCCGGGCGAGGCGGTGCGGATCTTCCGCGAGCACCTGCTCGAGGTGGACGGCGACTCGAGCCTCGGCGCGTCGACGTCGTCCCCTATGGTGGCGCCCGAGTCCCTGCTCGGCGCCGGGGGGGAACGGGCGGCATCGGTTGGCGCCCGCTCGACCCTGGCCGGTGGACCCGGGTCGGGCCCGGCCGGCGGCGCGCTCGAGCACGCCGAGCGCCCGGTGCGCCTCGACGTGGTCCGGGTCCAGTACCCCGGCGTCGGTGAGCGCCCGTACCTGCTGAGCGGCCAGCCGCTGGCGGTGCAGGTCGGCTTCGACGCCCTCGAGCCGGTCGAGGGGATCGTCTTCACCCTCGAGGTCCGAGACGCCGAGGGCTCGGCGTTCATCCGCACCGACACCAGCATCTTGGGGGAGCACTTCGACATCGCCCGCGGCCCGGGGATGATGGAGTTCGTCTTCGAGTCCTTCCCCCTCCTCGACGGGGTCTACGACGTGGTGGTCGGGATCCAGAGCCGCTTCGGCGGCGTCCTGTTCGACTGGCGGGAGCCGGCCTGCGCGGTCGAGGTGATGAACCCCGGCCGGGCCACCGGCCTGATCTCCATACCGACCTCGGCCACCTTGCTCTACGGCGGGCTGCCGGGGGCGCCGGGTGGCCCCGTCGAGGCCGATGGCGCGGCGGTGCCGAGCGCCCCGGCCGGCGGGGCCCGATGACGGTGGCGAGCGGTCCTCCGACCGGCACCGACGACCGGCCCGGGGACGCCGGGGACCAGGCCCCGGGCACCGAGGAGGACCCGGAGTTCTTGGTCCGGGTGATGGCCGAGATCGACGAGGAGGTCCGGGCCCGTCGGGCCTCGGGGGACCTGCCCCCCCGGGTCGAGCGCGAGCTCGACGAGCTGTTCCTGCAGTTCTCCCCGGTGGGCGGCCGCTCCGGCGGCCTGCGCGAGGCGCTGCGCATGGTGGACGGCGCCACCTTCATCGACCCGGTCGTGCCGGTCGCCTCGGCCAAGTCGGGCGGTGCGGTGGTCAAGCGCGGGGTCCGGCAGCTCAGCCTCTGGTACATGGGGTACGTCACCCACCAGGTGAGCCAGTTCGCCACCGCCGTCAGCCGGACGCTGCACCTGGTGAACGACGAGCTGCGGGCGGTGCGCGAGCAGCTCGAGGCCCAGCGGATCCCCCCGGGCGAGGTGGTCGAGGTGCCGTGGGCCCACCGCCCCGACGCGTGGTGGGTCCCCGAGGCGCTGCGGGCGTTGGGCGCGGCGCCCGGCCGGGTGCTGCACGCCGCCTGTGGCGACGGGTGGTTGGTCGCCGCCTGCGAGGAGGAGGGCCTCGACGCCTACGGGGTGGACCCACGCCCGGCGGCCGACCTCGGGGGTTCGGGGTCCCGGGACCTGCGCAACGAGTCGGTGCTCGAGCACCTGCGGGCCAGCGCGCCCGCCGCCCTCGGGGCGCTCGTCCTCACCGGCGTGGTCGAGTCGATGGCTCCCGGCGAGCGGGGGCAGCTGCTCGAGCTGGTGCTCGACCGGCTGGCGCCGGGCGGACTGTTGGCCGTCCACTCGCTCTCGCCGGCCGCCTGGGCCGACGACGACCTGCCGGTGGCCGCCGATCTGGCGTTCGGGCACCCGCTACGCATCGGGACGTGGCGGTCCCTGCTCGAGCAGGCCGGGTTCGACGTCCGGGCCGTCCCGGGGGGCGACGGGCGGGACTACCTGGTCCTCGCCACCCTCGGTGGCGCACTGCCCACCCGGCGGTGAGCGAGGGGAGCGGCGCCTCGCCCGGGGCCGTGCACCAGTTCGTGCCGGCGCTGATCCCCCGGGACGCCACCGGAAGCCACACCCTGCTGCTCCGCGACGCCCTGCGGCGGGCGGGCCTGCGCTCGGAGATCTTCGCCGAGGCGACGCACGACGAGCTGCTCGCCGAGAGCATCCCGGCCGAGCGCTACCCCCAGGTGGCCGCGCCGGGCGACGTCCTCGTCTACCAGTTCTCCACGTCGTCGATGGTGGCCGAGCTGCTGGCCGACCGACCGGAGCCCCTGGTGATCCACTACCACAACATCACCGGCCCTGAGCACTACGAGGCGTGGGAGCCCGACATCGCCCGCCGGGCCGCCGACGCCCGGCGCCAGTTGCGCCTTCTGGCGCCCCGGGCGGTGCTGGGCCTGGCCGACAGCGCCTTCAACGAGGCCGATCTGCGGGCGGCCGGCTGCGGGCGCACCCTGGTGGTGCCGGTGCTGTCGGACCACGGCCGGTTGGGGGTCCCGCCCGACCCGCCGACGGTCGCCGCCCTGGCGGCGGGCAAGGCGGCCGGCGGTGCCGACTGGCTCTTCGTGGGTCGCCTGGTCCCCTCCAAGGCCCAGCACGAGCTCGTGAAAGCGCTCTGGGTCTACCGGCGGCTCTACGACCCCCGGGCCCGGCTCCACCTGGTGGGCCTGCCCGCCTCCCCGCCCTACGCCCGGGCGTTGGCGGCATTCATCGACTCCCTCGGCCTGGCTGACGCGGCCGTCGTCCACGGGGAGGTGAGCGATGCCGCCCTGGCCGCCCACTTCGCCGCGGCCGACGTCTTCGTGTGCCTCTCACAGCACGAGGGGTTCGGCATCCCGCTGCTCGAGGCCATGGGCACCGGGACCCCGGTGGTGGCGCTGGACGCGGGGGCGGTCGGCTCCACCCTGGGCGATGCGGGGGTGGTGCTCGCCCCCGCCGGTGCTCTCCGGGTGGCCGCGGCGGTGCACCGGATCCTGGGGGACCCCCGTCTGCACGCCGCCCTGGTCGGTGCCGGCCGGCGGCGGGCCGGCCAGCTCGCGCTGGCGACCAGCACCGCGGTCACGGTGGCCGCCTTGGTGGACCTGGTCGAGCAGGGCCGCGCCGGCCAGCCGGCACCGGCCGGGCCCCCGGCCCGAGCGGTCACCCCGGCCACCACCTCCCCGACGGCCGGATCGGGCCGCCGGTGAGGGTCGCGTTTGTCACGCCCCGCTACGGGCTGGAGGTCACCGGCGGCGCCGAGACGGCGGCCCGGATGCTGGCAGAGCACCTGGTCGCCACGCTCGGCTGGGAGGTCGAGGCGTACTCGACCTGTGCCCTCGACCCGGTCACCTGGGACGACGCCCTTCGCCCGGGGGACGACGCCGTCAACGGGGTCACCGTGCACCGGTTCCGGGCTGCCGGCCGGAGCCGGGCCTTCTACGACCTCGACGGCAAGGTCCGGCTGGCCCCGTTGGAGGCCAGCCGCGAGCAGTCGCTGCGCTGGGTGGACCTGAACGGTCCGGTGAGCCCCGAGCTGGTCGAGGCCGTGCTGGCCAGCCGAGCCGACGTGGTCTGCTACTACCCCTACCTGTACCACCCCACGGTGGCCACGATCCGCCGGGTCTCGGTGCCGGCCGTCCTGCACCCGGCGGCCCACGACGAGCCGTCGCTCTACCTGAAGGTCTTCCGGGGCACCTACGCCGCCGCCGACGCCCTGTGCTACGCCACGGCGGCCGAGCGCCGGCTGGTCCAACGGGTGCACCCGGTCGCCGACCGCCCGCAGATCGTCCTCGGGCTCGGGGTGGGCGAACCGAGCGGCTCGGGACGCCCGGGCGGGCAGCTCCTCGGCATCGGCGACCGGCCCTACCTGGTGAGTGTGGGCCGGGTGGACGAGCACAAGGGCTCGGCCATGCTGGCCCGCTTCTTCGCCTCCTACAAGGACCGCCACCCGTCCGACCTCACGCTGGCCCTCGTCGGCCAGGTGGTGTGCGAGGTGCCCGACCGGCCCGACATCGTGCTGACCGGGGCGGTGGACGAGGCCGCGAAGTGGGACATCGTCCGAGGCGCCGTGGCCTCGGTGTCCCCTTCGGCTCTCGAGTCGTTCTCGCTGGTGGTCCTCGAGGCGTGGGAGGCCGGTGTCCCGGTGGTGGTGAACGCCGCCTGCGCGCCCACGCGCGAGCACTGCGAGCGTTCGGCCGGGGGGTTGTGGTTCGGCTCCTATGCCCAGTTCGAGGCGGTGGTCGACCGGCTGGTGGCCGACGCCGGCCTTCGCCGGCGGCTGGCGACGAATGGCAAGGCCTACGTCGACCGGTACTACCAGTGGCCGGCGCTCATCGCCCGCTACGGGGACTTCCTCGGCCAGGTGGCGGCCCGGGGCCGCGGCCCGGTCGGGGTGCTGTGAGGTGAGCGCGCTGGGCGCCGAGCCGTGGTGGCCGGTGACCGGCGCCGGCGACCCGAGGTCCCGGCCGCACCGGAGCGGCGGGAGGACGTCGGTAGCATCGGCACGTATGCGCACGCGGTGGCTGTCGCGCCGGGCGTTGACCCTGCACCTGGCCGTCGTGCTGTGGGTGCCCGGCTGCTTGGTGGCCGGCTGGTGGCAGGTGACCCGGGCTCTGGACGGCAACGGGCTCAGCTACCTGTACTCGGCCGAGTGGCCGATCTTCGCCGTGGTTGGGGTGTTCGCCTGGTGGTCGCTGGTCCATACCGATCCCGAGACGGTGGGTGCCCGCGCCCAGCGGCGGCTCATGGCGGCCGGGGCGGCGGGGGCGGCTGGCACGGCGGGGGCGGCCGGCGCGGCCGGGGCGGCGGAACAGTCCGAACGGCCCGAACAGCCCGAACAGCGGGCCGGGGAGGCGCCCCAGCCCGGGCAGACCGAGCAGCCGGCGGGGATGGCCCCGACCCGACAGCCGGCCGGGTCGGCCGGACCCGTCCCGTCGGCCGGACCCGTCCCGTCGGCCGAATGGGGTGAGTTGCCCGCCGGGGTGGGCCGACCGGCGCGCCGGCGCGAGGAGGAGGACCCGGCCCTGGCCGCCTACAACGACCGGCTCGCCGAGCTGGCCCGATCCGATGCGCCCAAGTCGTGGCGGCGCCGGTGAGCGGGCTTACCGGTGCACTGCTGCGCTACAAGGTCATGGCGTTCATCGTCGGCGTCGGCCTGCTCATCCTCGTGTTCGTCGGGGTGCCCCTGCAGTACGGGGCCAACGTTCCCCAGGTGGCCGAGATCGTCGGGCCGATCCACGGGTTCCTCTATATCGTCTACCTGCTGGCCGCGGTGGACCTGGCGCGCCGGGCCCGCTTCACCCTGTTGCAGATGGCGGCGATGGTCGGTGCCGGCTTCCTGCCTTTTTTGGCGTTCGTCATCGAGCGCCGGGTCGAGCGCCGGGTGGACGAGGTCCTGGCGGAGCCCGAGCCGTCCGGCGACACCGCCGCGCCATGATCGCCGCGCGCCGCCGGCGCGCCATGATCGCCGCGCGCCGCCGGGTCGCTGGGTAACCTCGTCGGTCATGTCAGGATCGCCGTGCCCGTGGTGAGCCCCGAGGAGCTTCAGGCCGAGGCGGACTCGTTCGCCTGGTTCCACTCCATCGACCTCGGTCGGGGCGTGCGTACGAAGGGGCTCTCCGAGCTGGCCTTCGGCGTCGACAAGTTCCCCGACTTCGCCGGCAAGTCGGTCCTCGACATCGGCGCCTGGGACGGCTACTACTCGTTCCTCGCCGAGCGGGAGGGGGCGGCCCGGGTGGTGGCGCTCGACCACTACGCCTGGGGCATCGATTTCGCCGCCCGGGGCGCCTACTGGGCCGACTGCGCCGCCCGCGGTGTCCTGCCCGATCACCGGCGGGACATGGAGGAGTTCTGGCGACCCGAGCTCCCCGGGCGCCGGGGGTTCGACTTCGCCCATCAGGCGCTCGACAGCAAGGTCGAAACGATGGTGGCCGACTTCACGACTGTGGACCTGAGCACCGTCGGGACCTTCGACATCGTGCTCTACCTGGGCGTCCTCTACCACATGAAGGAGCCCCTCACCTGCCTCGAGCGGCTCCGGTCGGTGACCGCCGGGGTGGCGGTGATCGAGACCGAGGCGGTGCATCTCAACCGGCTCGATGACGTCAGCCTGCTCGAGTTCCACCCGGGCCACGACGTGCAGGCCGACTTCGGCAACTGGTACGTGCCGACGATCGCCGCGATCGAGTCGTTGTGCCGGGCGGCGGGGTTCGCCGAGGTCGACCGGGTGATCGGACCGCCGCCGCCCCCCACCGATCCCGAGCCGGGGCTCGTCCGGCTGGGGCGCCGACTGGGCCTGGCCGGTCCGGCACCGGCACCCTCGGCCCCCACCACCCCGTACCGCGCCCTGGTGCACGCCCGGGTCTGATCCGCCTCCGCTGCGGGCCGGCTCAGCCGCTCCCCATGCCGACCACCGGCGCGTTGAGGTGCCGCCCGCCCATCGAGCCGAAGTACTGGGCGTCGCCGAAGGCGAACACCCCGCCGTCGGACGCCACCAACCAGTAGCCGTCGCCATCGGGCCCCGGCTGGGCCCCCACCACCGGGGCCACCAGCCGCTGGCCGCCCATCGACCCGTCGAAGGGCGCGCCGAAGGCGAAGAGGCCCCCGTCCGCCCCGACCAGCCAGTACCCGCCGGTGTCGACGTCGTCGAAGATCGCCACCACCGCCGAGTTGAGGTGCCGGCCGCCCATCGAGCCGAAGTACTGGGCGTCGCCAAAGGCGAACACCCCGCCGTCGGCGGCGACCAGGCGGTAGCCCATGCCGTCGGGGTCCGCCGCCATCCCCACCACCGGCGCGCTGAGCGGGCGCCCGCCCATCGAGCCGAAGTACCCGGCGTCGCCGAAGGCGAACACTCCGCCGTCGGCGGCGACCAGCCAGTACCCGCCGCCGTCGGGCGTCGAGGCCATCCCGACGATCGGTGACACGAGGGGCCGGCCACCCATCGAGCCCTCGAACGGGGCGCCCCCGTAGGCGAACACCCCGCCGTCGGAGGCCGCCAGCCAGTACCCGCCGGTTGTCGGGTCCTCCGCCATGCCCACCACCGGACGGCTGAGCGGGAGCGAGCCGGCGGAGCCGCAGAACGGCTGTCCGAAGTCGTACAGGCCGCCGTCGGCGCCGACCAGGTCGTACCCGCCGATGGCGGCCGCCGGCACGCTGCACGCCGGCACCGAGCCGACGGGCGGGAGCGAGCCGGCGTTCCCGGTCAGCTGGGGGTCGTGGTGGAACATCGGCCACGATCCCGCTTCGTCGACCGGTCCGGCGCCGCTCACCTCGTAGTGCTCGACCACGCCCTGGTTGTTGCAGTTGTAGCCGGCCACCGTGATCCCGACGGCGCCGTCGGGGTCCTCGGTGACGAGGGCGGAGTTCTGGAACCCGACCGGGCAGCCGGGGTCGGCCGGGGCCAGCTGGCCCACCACCTGGCCGTCGACGCCGTCGAGGATGGACGCCCCGGCGGTGGAGGTGACGACGACGTCCTGGTGCCCGCCGCCCGACAGGTCGGCGGTCACCACCGATCCGATCACCCGGCCGCCGACCGCCTGGTGCCACAGGACCTGGCCGGTGGCGCCGGCGACCGCCCACACCGATCCGGCCGAGCCGTTGTCGGTGCCCTCCACCACGTCGAGCTGCCCGTTGCCGAGCACGTCGGCCAGGGCCGGGCTCGACCCGGTGGCCCCGTCGAGCCGGTCGGCCCACGCCACGTGGCACCGGTCGTCGAGGGCCATCAGCTCGTCGGTCGTCGACGTGCCGGCGAAGTAGCCGCCCGTGCCCACGGCGATGCCCGGCTGCCCGCCGGTCAGGAAGCCCCCGATCGCCGGCGACGAGTCCACCGTCTGGTCCGGGTCGTCGTGGCAAATTAGGTTGCCGGTGGGGCTGAGGATCCGGACATGGCCCCCGTTCACGTACTGCTGGCCCCGGCCGGCGCCGGTGGTCTGGTCGCCCCCGTCGACGATGTCGTCCTGGCCGGTGCCGTACAGGTCGCCCACCGCGGCGGTGGCGAACACGCTGTCGGAGGTGAAGAACGGCCAGCCGGCCAACGGCGCCCCGCTGGCAGCGGCGAGGGCGTACTCCTCCTGGCCGAGGGAGCCGGCGACCACGGCGGTCGTGCCCTGCAGCGGGGCCACGGTGAGCGAGGCCGCGACCCCCTGGTCGGGCTCGCTGTCGCTCGGCGGGTTGATCACCTGGGTGAACCAGGTCTGCGTGCCGGTGGTGTTGTAGGCCTGGTAGCCACCCTCGTCAGGGACCGCGGCGGTACCCGAGCCCACGAACACGGTGTCGGTCCCCCCGCCGCCGAGCTGGGCGACCGAGGGGGTGGCATCGACCGGGACGCCGCCGGTGCTGACCGGCCAGCCCGGTGCCGCGGTGCCGGTGGCCAGGTCGAGGGCGTAGACGGTGCCGGAGCGGTCACCCACCACGACCGCCGGACCGTCGGCCAGCTGGGCGACGATGGGCGACGACTGGGCCACGGGGGCGCCCGCGTCGGGCAGCGTCCGACTCCACTCCAAGGTGGGCGTGATCGAGGTGGCGCCACGGGCCGGAGGCGCCGCCCACAGGGTCCCCGCGCACAGGGCTCCGACGACCACCGCCAGGGCTGCCGCCGCGCGCCAGCGCGCCGGGGCGGGTGAGATCGACAAGCCATCACCGTAGCGGCTGGGTCGGGTGAGACCCCGCCACGGCCGGCGCCGATCCGAGCCGGCCGGCGAACCCAAGTCCGGAGCCCGGGAGGTACAGACCCAGCCCCGGGCGCGGGCTCAGAAGCCGGCCATGCTCACGATCGGCCGGTTCAGCGGCTGGCCCCCCATCGACCCGAAGAACGGGGCGTTGTAGGAGAAGATGCCGCCGTCGGCGGCGACGAAGCGGTACCCCGCCCCGCTGGTGGTGGCGGCCATGCCCACGATCGGCGCGTTGAGCGGGCGCCCGCCCATCGACCCGAAGAACGGCGCGTCGTAGGCGAAGACCCCGCCGTCGGAGGCCACCTCCCAGTAGCCGCCGGTCGCCGGATCCCCGGCCATGCCCACCACCGGGGCGTCGAGGTGCTGCCCGCCCATCGAGCCGTGGAAGCTGGCGTCCCCGAAGGCGAACAGGCCTCCGTCGGCAGCCACCAGCCAGTACCCACCGCCGTCGGGGGTGGCGGCCATGCCCACGATCGGCGCGTTAAGCGGCCGCCCGCCCATCGAGCCGTAGAAGCCGGCGTCGTCGAAGGCGAAGATGCCCCCGTCGGAGGCGGTCATCCAGTACCCGCCCCCGTCGTGGGACTCGGCCACCGCCACCACCGGGGCGTTCAGCGTCAGGTTGCCGAGCGACCCGCAGAACGGCAGGTTGCCGTAGTTGAAGATCCCGCCGTCGCTGGCCGCCAGCACGTAGCCCTGGGGACCCCCGCGCGGCGCGTTGCACGGGACCACGACCACGGGCGGGGGCGTCCCGGCGTCGCCGGTCAGCTGGGCGTCGTGGTGGAACATCGGCCAGGCGCCCGACTCGTTGACCGCCGCCCCGTTGGTCCCGGCCAGCGAGAAGTGGGTGACCACCCCCTGCAGCTGGCCACCGTTCTCCACGTAGCCGGCGACGGTGATCCCGATCGTGCCATCGGCGTCGTCGGTGACGAGCGGCGCGTTCTGGAAGCCCTCGTTGGGCAGGACGGTGGTGAGGAGCTTCCCCGATCGCCCGTCGAAGATCTGGACGCCGTTGGTGGTCGGGACGACGAGGTCCTGGTAGCCCTGGCCCGACAGGTCGGCAGTCACGACCGACCCGAGCACCGGGCCGGCGGTGGAGGCGCTCCAGGCGACGGAGCCGTTCGAGCCGTTGAGCACGTAGACGGTGCCGGCGCTGGTGCCCTCGACCACCTGGAGCTGTCCGTTGCCGAGCACGTCGGCCAGCGCCGGGCTGGAGGTGGCGGTGCTGCCGTTGAGCGTGGTGGCCCAACGGTTGTTGCAGTGGGCGTCGGTGGCGATCACCTGGTTGGTGTTGGCCGAACCCGAGAAGGTGGTGCCGGTGCCGAAGACGATGCCCACCGTCGAGCCGCCCAGGAACTCGCCCACCGCCGGCGAGGACTGGATGGTCTGGGTGTAGTCGTTGACGCAGTCCAGGCCGCCGGCCGGCGTCGGGGTGCCGGCGTTGCCCGTCGCGCTGAGGACCCGGATGTGCCCGCCGTTGGCGTAGGTCTCGTTGTAGGCCAGCCCGGCGGTCGAGTCCCCGCCCTCGACGATCTCGTTCTGGCCGTTGCCGTAGAGGTCGGCGATCGCCGGGGTGCTGAAGTCGCTGTCCGCCTGGAACCAGGGGAACCCGCCGAGCACCGCTCCATTGGTGGCCCCGAGCGCGTACTGGTTCTCCCCGAGGGACCCCGCGGTCACCGCGGTCGTGCCCTGCAGGGCTCCGACGGCGAGCGACGCCTGGACCCCGCTGTGGGCAGTCGGGTCGGTGGCGGGGTTGGTCTCCTGGACGAACCACTGGTCGCCACCCGACGGGCTGATGGCCTGGTAGCCCCCGGTGGTGGGGGCCGAGGCGTTGCCCGAGCCCACGTAGACGCTGTCGAGCCCGCCCGCGTCGACCGCGGCCACCGACGGCGTCGAGTCGACCGGGGCGCCGGCGTTGTAGGGCCATCCGGCGACGGTCGAGCCGTTGGAGAGGTGCAGGGCGTAGACCTTGCCGGCCCGGTCGCCGACGACGACCGCCGGCGATCCGTCGAGGTTGGCCAGGTTGGGGGACGACTCGGCGATCGGGCCGCCGGCGTCGGGCAGCACGACCGACCAGCTGGTGGCCAGCGAGAGGTTCGGGACCGGATCGGCCGCCTGGGCCGCGCCGAGCGGAGCGGCGACGGCGAACGCCGCCACCAGGGCGCCGACCACGACGGTCCCTCTCGCCCATGGCGCCGCACCTGCGCATGTCGCCGCACGCCCGCGCCGGATCGCCCCGCTCCACCTGTGCATGTACGGCCTCCAGAGGTCTCCGCCGAAATCCCTTGCAGGCCAAGTGTGGCAGACGGGGCGCTGCGTCCGGTTGCACTGCCCCGTCGCGGTGCCCGGAGTGGCGCGTCACGCTGGTGCTTCGTGTCCTAGCATCCCCAGGCGTGAGCGATGGCGCGCCCGGCGACGACCCGGAGCGGGCCGCCGGGGTCCTGGCGGAGGTCCTGGCCGAGTCCTTCGCCCGCCGGCGGCCCCAGGGGAGCCTGCGCTGGAACTACGAGGTGGCGTTCGCGCTGCTCGACGAGCAATTCGGATCGGGTGAGCCCGACCCGCTGGCCCTCCCCGAGGTGACCGAGACCGGGGGGACCCGACGCCGGGCCGAGGGCCCGGTGGACGGTCGGCCCGACGGGACCGGCGGCCACTCGACCCTGAGGGGCCTGGTCCGTCGGGCCGGGCTGGCCCGGCTGGGCGACTGGGTGGAGGGGCGGGCCGAGGCAGCGGCGGCGGCGGCCACCGAGCAGGCCCTGCGGGAGGGGCTGGGGCGGAGCGGGGTTGCCCAGTCGGTCGAGGCGCTGCGGTTCCTCGGCCAACGGGTGGCCGAGCTGGAGGCGGCCCAGGCACGGCGCCGGACGCCGGTCCGGGCGGTCGAGCAGCTGGCGCCCTCGCCGCCCGTGGCACCCTGGGTGGCGACGATCGTCGGGTTCCTCGAGCAGCCCGGCACCGGGGCTCCGGTGCTGCACGCCGAGTGCGGCGACGGCGCGCTCGTCGAAGCGCTGCGGGCCCGGGGCACGGCGGCCTCGGGTGCCGAGCCCCGCGGCCCCCTGGTCTGGGCGGCGGCCGAGCGCGGGGTGCGGGTGGCGCTCGAGGGGGCCCGCGAGCAGGTGGCGGCGGCCGAGCGGGGGAGCCTGGGCGGCCTGGTGCTCAGCGGCATCGTCGACCGGGCCCCGCTGGAGGACCTCGTCGAGCTGGTGGGCATCGCTGCCGAGCGCCTCTCGCCCGGCGGGGCGCTGGTGGTGCTGTCGGCCTCGCCCGACCAGCGGGCCGTGGGCTGGGGGGCGGTGGCCCGCGACCTGCTGCCGGGGCGGCCCCTGCACCCCGAGACCTGGCCGCTCCTGTTGGAGGGGGCCGGCCTGGTCGACCCCTCGGCGCTGAACGTGCCGCCGCGAGCCGAGGGGTACGCCGTGGCGGGTCGCCTCCCACGGTGAGCCGTCCGGTGGGCGGCATCCACCAGTTCGTGCCGATGCTCCACGTGGGCGACGCCGTCGGGCGTCACACCCTCGCCCTGCAGGCCTCGGTGCGGGCCGGCGGCGTCGAGTCGCAGATCTTCGTCGAGCGCGACGACCCCGACACCTCGGCGCTGACCGTGGCGGCGCGCCACTACCCCGAGGTGGCCACGGCCGGCGATCTCCTCGTGTACCAGTTCGCCACCGAGTCGGCGCTGGTGCCCTGGCTGGTCGCCCGCTCGGAGCCGCTCGTCGTCAACTACCACAACGTCACCCCGCCCGAGCTGTTCGCGCCCTGGGACAACGCCCTGGCCCGGGCTCAGCTGCGGGCCCAGGGCCAGCTGCGGCTGCTCGCCCGGCGGGCCCTGCTGGGCGTGGCGGTGTCCGAGTTCAACCGGGCCGACCTGGTCGCGGCCGGCCTGGGCCCCACGGTGACCGTCCCGCCGATCATGGACCCACTCCCTCGGCAGGCCGGTCGCGTGCCGGAGCCGGCGGCCGGGGTCGCTCGCCCCCGAGCCGGCGCCCGGTGGCTGGTGGTCGGCCGGCTGGCGCCGAACAAGGCGGTCGAGGCGGCCGTCGATGCCCTGTTCGTCCATCGCCGGCGCTTCGACCCCGAGGCCACCCTCACCGTCGTCGGGAAGCCGGCGCTGGCGGGGTACGCGGCGGCGCTGGCCGACCACGTGGCGGCCCTCGGGCTGGCCCACGCCGTGCGCTTCGCCGGGCGGGTCGACGACGCCGGGCTGGCCGAGGAGTACGGGCGGGCCGACGTGCTGGTGGTGACCAGCGAGCACGAGGGGTTCTGCCTGCCGGTGGTGGAGGCCATGGCCTATGGCGTCCCCGTGGTGGCGTACCGTCAAGGGGCGCTGCCCGAGGTGCTCGCCGACGCCGGGGTGCTCGTCGCCGGCAAGGACCCCTTCGATCTGGCTCGGGCGGCGCACCGGGTCTGCGCCGACCCAGGCCGGGCGGCCGACCTGGTGGACCGGGGCCGCCGACGCCTGGCCGAGCTGCACCTCGACGATGCCGGCGAGCGGCTGGGCACCCTGCTGAGGGCCCTGCAGGCCGACGGTCCCCGGGTCCTCGAGCGCCTCGGCACCCGGTCCACCTGACGGGGCCGTCCCCGCGGCCCACCGGGCCCGCGGCGCACCCCCGGGGGCGATCAGGGCTTGCCGACGGTCTGCCCGATCAGCTCGACAAAGCGCCGCCGCGAGGTCTCCAGCGAAAAGCCGGCCACCCGCTTCGCCGCCCGGGCGGTGAGGCGGGCTCGCAGGCTGGCATCGCCCAGCACCCGGTGGACCGCGGCGGCGAAGCGCAGTGGGTCCTTGTCCGGGAGCACCAGCCCGGCGTCGCCGATCGTCTCGGGCACCGCGGTGGTCCCGTAGGCGACCACCGGCACGCCGTGGCCCATGGCCTCGACCAACGGCACGCAGAAACCCTCGTGGTCCGACGCGCAGACGAAGACGTCGGCAGCGTCGAAGTAGGCCTCGAGCTGGGCCGGGGTGGCCGAGCCGGTGATCGTGACCGCGTCGGCCAGGCCGAGCTGTTCGATGTAGGCCCCGAGTGCCTTGGCGTAGGTCTCCCCCAGGGGGGAGCCGACCAGGCGGAGGCGAGCCCCGGGATCGTAGAGGCGGCGGAGCACCGACAGCAGCTTGACCAGGTCGTGGGGTGCCTTGTGGGGCGAGATCTTGCCGACGAAGAGCAGGTCCGCCCCGCCGCCTTCCTTGTCGCGAGCCAGCCGAGCCGACACCGCGGGGTCCGCCGGCTCGCCGGTGTGGGTCATGTCGATGAGCAACGGCACGACCGCGGTGGTGCGGTAGCCGGCGGCCAGCAGCTCCTGTTCGTTGAACTGCGAGTCGGCCACCGCCAGCCGGCTGTCGGGGGCGAGCCGTTCGAGCTGGGCCCGGCCCAGGCGGACCTCGTAGCCGACCTCGGGCTCCCAGCGCTCGAGCAGGGCCGCCGGGGTGATGTTGTGGTAGTTGACCAGTTTGGGCTCGGGCCGGGCGGCCACGATGTCGTAGACCGGGCTGCCGATGGAGGATTGGTAGAGGAGCCAGCGGTCCCGGGAGGCCCGGCCGAGGTCGACGACCGGACGGGCCCGGTGGGCGACGTCGGGGGTGCAGGTGCCGTAGTAGACATCCGACGCGTAGCCGGCCTGGCGGAGCGCGTCGGTGAGGGCGAGCGTGTGGACCCCGATCGCATCGCGGCTGGCCAGGGACGGGACGACCTGGTCGACACGCACGGCGAGAGTGTACCGGCCCCTTCCGGAGCCCTTCGGGCGTCGGGCCGGCAGTAGGGTCAGCCATCCGCTCGACCTCGCTCCACCGTCTCGACGCGGTCCGTCGCCCCGACCGACGGCTCCACGTCCCCCCGAGAGCGGGCCGCCTCGTCGTGCTGGTGCTCGCGTTGGTCCTGCCCGGGGCGGTGTGGCTGGTGGCCCCGGCCGTCCCCGCCGGGGCCGATGCCCTGTCCACCGTCGCGCTCGAGGGGCAGGGGTGGGGCTCGGGGATCGGGATGGGGCAGTGGGGCGCCGTGGGCTACGCCCTCGGGCAGGACGGGGGGCTCGGGTCCGAGCCCTACGGGTGGATCCTCTCGCACTTCTACGCCCCGGCCACCCTCCAGACCCTGGGAGACGACGCCGCCCAGACGGTCCGGGTCGATCTGACCGAGGACGACGGGAACTTCCTCATCGCCACCGCCCCCTCGGGGGTCACGGTCCCGGGGGTCGCGCCGGGTTCGACCGGCTCGACCGCGGGCGCGGTGATGTTCCAGCCGGCTGCTGGGGGCGCCTGGAACGTCTTCACCAGCCAAGGTTGCGCCGGAAGCCCCGGGGGCGTCTGGACCCTGCAGGGGACCGTCAGCACCCCTACGACGGCCGCCGCCGACGGCACCACGGTCCAGCTGTGCCTGTCCGGCGGCAACCTGAGCGTCGGCGGTCAGCTCGAGGCGGTCGAGACCTCGACCGGGGCCCAGCGGACGGTCAACGTGGTCGGGCTCGGCCAGTATCTCGACGACGTGGTGCCGAGCGAGTCGCCGGCCAGCTGGGGCTCGC
>DASYAI010000038.1:0-78882 GCA_036501425.1 Acidimicrobiales bacterium
TCGAGACGACCAGGTAGCCCAGGATCATCCAGAGCAGATAGAAGCTGTTCGACGGGACGAGCGGGTCGAGCTTGATGCCCCGGAAGATGTCGGGCATGGCGATCAGCACGATCGACCCGTCGATGGTCGCCATCAACACCCCCAAGGTGGTGTTGACCAGGGTGAGCCACTTGTAGCGATCGGCGTTCTCGATCCCGTAGGCGCTCAACGAGCCGTTGAGGGCCCGGCCACCGAGTGGCGGCAGAGACGTGTCTCCGTTCGAGATGGCCGGATCCGGCGGGCGACGGGCGATGTGCGGAAATTACCCCTACTTGACGTAAACGTCAAATAGCAGGAGCCGACATCCGGGTTGCCCATACGGCGAAGAGCGGGTCGCCGGGCCACTCGGGCGCCGTTCGACGTTGCACCACCGGCGGGCCCCATCCGGGCGACCGCTCGAAGTAGCCGGCCACGATCTCGCACCGCTCCTCGTCGGTCGCCGTCAGCCAGCCGCGGATCGCCTTGGTCGGGAAGCACCGGTCCGAGAACGTGCAGACGAACGGGCCACCCGCCCGCAGCACCCGGGCGACCTCGCTGAACACGGCCACCGGGCGGACCAGGTAGTCCACCGACACGCAGCAGACGACCGCGTCGAACGACCGGTCGCCGAAGGGGAGCTGCGGGTCGGCGTTCAGGTCGGCCACCACCCAATGGCGGGCGGCAGGGTTTGCGGCCAGCTCCACCGGGTTCATTCCGAGGACGCTCAGGCGGCGCGGGGCTCGGCGGAAGTGCGAGGTCCACGACCCCATCAGGTCCAGCACGTCGCCCTCGATCGACAGCTCCTCGTAGAGGTCTCCCACCGAGTCGACGGCAGCTTGGTCGATATGGGTGACCAGCCGGGGCTGGTCGTAGAAGATGGTGTCCCTCGAGGGGTCGAGGCGATCGAAGAAGCCGGCGGGCGGCGAGCCACCGCCCAGCGCCCCGCCGCCGACGGGCGAGCTCACCGAAGCCTGCACGCAGCCGCCCGGCCGGCGCGGGGCGGCGACCTCACAGGCCCCGCTCGGCGCGGTAGCGGGGCGGCCCGGCACTGGTGTGCTGCACGTCGGGAGGGTCGACGGCCCACGCCGGCGCCTGCGCCCAGTCCTCTTCGAAGACGAGCGACGACAAGGGCCGTCGGCGGACCGGTCCGTGATGGCCCTCGGGACGGCCGAGGGTGATCGTCGCTGCCATGAACGCATCGTCGGGCACGCCGAGCAGTGCCCGGAGCTCGGCTTCGACTCCCACATGCCAACCGGTGAGCACCCCCCCGTAGCCCAACGCCCGGGCCGCCAGCAGCAGGTTCTGACACGCCGGGTAGATGGAGGCCCCCTCGGTCGGCACCGGCGGCCGGTAGCGCAGCAGGCACGGCAGGATCAGCACCGGCACCGATTCGAACCTCTCGACGTACTCCTCCATGGTGCGCGCCAGGCGCGCTTTGGTCGAGCCCACCTGGGTTCCCGATCCCCGGTCGTAGTCGTCCGCCGCTCGCTTGGTCCCCCATCCCCGGCGGGCGTTGCGACCGATCAGCGACTTGGCCGCCCGTGCATTGGGGCCGTCGCGCAGCACCACGAACCGGAAGGGCTGACGGTTCGATCCGCTGGGCGCCCGGGTGGCGGCGAACAGGATGGCCCGAAGGACCGACTCGGGCACCGGCTCGGGCAGGTAGCGCCGGATCGCCCGGGTAGTGGTCACGCCCTCCAGCAGACCAACCGAGTCGGCCGGCAACGGCAGGCCAGCCAGCCCGTCGGGTCCATCCGGGCCCCCTGCTGCGCCCCCGTCGGTCGTGCTTCCCACGGCCCCAGTGTCGCGCTCCGGCCCCTTCCCCGGCACGACGACGCTCGGTCGATCGACCCGGTCGAATGCCCCGGTCGATCGCCCGGGCCGCCGCAGGCACGGTGCGCGAAGATCGCGGCAGTGATGAACGTACCGGCCGACCGGCACGCCCCAGCCCGCCGGCGCGACCCGGGGTCCAACCTGGCGCGGATCCTGAGCGCGGCCGGCGAGGTCTTCGCCGAACAGGGCTACGACGCCTCGATGGAGCAGGTTGCCGAGCGGGCCAACGTCGGCATCGGCACCCTGTACCGCCGGTTCCCGAGCAAGGCCGCCCTGGTGAGCGCGGTGGTGCGGACGACCCACGCCCGGACCCGTCAGATCGCCGTCGCGGTGCTGGCCGAGTGCCCGGCTGCCGACGGCGTCTTCGAGTTCCTCCGGCGATGTATCGCCACACCGTCGTGCTGGCGAGTGATCACCGCCCGGGCGCCCGGCATCGGCGAGACCGCCCGCCACGGGGTGGACCAGATCGTCCCGGTCGTCGACCGCCTGCTGGAGAACGCCCGGCGCAGTGGCGCCATCCGACCCGACGTCGTCTTCGCCGATCTGGCGGTGCTGCTGATGTCGGTGCGGGCGGTAGCCGACTTCTTCGACCCGCAGGTCCCCGCCAGTTCGGCCCGCCATCTGGAGTTGGCAATGGCCGGTCTGCGTCCCGACGGCGCCGGTCTCGCGAACCCGCCCATGACCACCGACCAGCTCACCGCCGTGCTGGGCGGCCCCGGAGTGCCGGCCCCGAGCTCCTCAGTGGGGCGCGCTCGGTGACTCGCACGCCGGCGGCTCGGTGACGATGGCGTCGGTCGCCTGGCGATGCACCACGTGGGGCGTGCCCGCCTCGATCAGGCCGGCGGCCACCGCCATCGGGATCGGCCACGACACCGGCAGGCGAAAGCCGACCCCCACCGCCTGGGCACGGGTAGTGCCCCCGGCCACCACCAGGCGGATCCAGTCCACCCGGCGCAACCCGGCTCCCCCCTTCGCCCGGTCTGCTCGCACTTGCTGCCCCCTTGCCGTGCCGTGCGCGTGTGCCGTGCGCGTGTGCCGTGCGCTTGGCCTGCCCTGAACGTAGGGCTGCCAAACCTCCCCGTCAAGGGACTCCGTAGGGCAGCGGTGGACGGATTCGGCACCTGCGGGTGAAACTGCCGCAGTGACCAATGTGGCCGTTCTCGACGACTATCAGGGGCGGGCGCGCGAGCTCGCCGACTGGGCCTCTCTGGGACCCGCGGTGTCGGTCGACTTCTTCCGGGAGCCGATCGGGCAGGACGACCTGGCCCGGACCCTCGAGCGCTTCGAAGTGCTGGTGCTCATGCGCGAGCGCACGGCCTTCCCCCGGACGGTGCTCGAGCGACTGCCCAACCTCCAGTTGCTGGTCACCACCGGCATGGCCAACGCCTCGGTCGACGTGGGGTACCTGGGCGAGCGGGGGGTGATCGTGTCGGGGACGGGCGGAACCAGCGGGCCCCAACCGCCCGGCCTGCCCTCGCCGGTGGAGGTGGCCTGGGCGCTCATCCTGGCGGCGGTGAAGCGGGTGACGGTGGAGGACCGGGCCATCCGTTCGGGATCGTGGCAGCTCGACCTCCCCTCGACCCTGGGCGGCACCACCCTGGGGCTGGCTGGCCTCGGCCGGCTCGGCGGCGCCATGGTGGCTCCCGCTCGGACCTTCGGGATGTCGGTCGTCGCGTGGAGCGAGAACCTCACCGACGAGCGGGCCGAACAGCTCGGCGTCCAGCGGGTCTCCAAGGAGGAGCTGCTCGCACGCTCCGACGTCCTGTCGATCCATCTGGTGCTGAGCGATCGCACCCGCGGCCTGTTCGGGGCGCCCGAGCTGGCGCTGCTCCGGCCAGGAGCGGTGTTGATCAACACCTCGCGCGGTCCGATCGTCGACGAGACGGCCCTCGTCGATGCGCTGGCACGCGGCGTCCTGACGGCGGGGCTCGACGTCTACGACCGCGAACCCCTGCCGGCCGGGCATCCCCTGACCACGCTCGACAACGCCATCCTTCTCCCCCATGTCGGCTACGTGAGCCCGGAAGGGTTCCGGGTGATGTACGGACAGGCGGTCGAGGACATCGAGGCCTTCCTGGCGGGGAGCCCCATCCGGCGGATTGGCTAGGGTCTCGGACCACCCATCGATCGAGGATCCCTCACCATGCCCGATCCCATCCGCGTCGGCGTCGTCGGCGCCAACCCGACCCGAGGCTGGGCGCTCGGCGCACACCTGCCCGCGCTCGCCGCCCTGCCCGAGTTCGAGCTGGTCGCCGTCGCCACGACCCGCGAGGCGTCGGCGCGCGAGACGGCGCAGCGATTCGGCGTGCCCCACGCCTTCGGCGACCCGGCCGGGCTGATCGAGCACCCCGACGTCGACCTGGTCACCGTGTCGGTCAAGGTCCCCGACCACGTCGCCCTGGTCCGATCGGCGTTGGAGGCCGGCAAGCACGTGTTCTGCGAGTGGCCGCTGGCCCCGAGCTCGACCGAGGCCGGCGAGCTCCTCGCGCTGGCCCGGGCCCGGGGTGTCCGCCACGTGACCGGGCTGCAGGGCCGTTGCAGCCCGATGGTCAATTACGTGCGCGACCTCCTCGCCCAGGGCTTCGTGGGCGAGCTGCTGAGCGTGGGGCTCACCGTGGCGCTCCCCGGCCCGGGCGGCGTCGTACCCGAAGACCTCGTCTGGACGACCGACCGGGCCAACGGCGCCGGCACGCTGCCCATCATCGGCGGCCACACCCTCGACGTCCTGCGCTACATCGTGGGCGACCTGGTCGAGCTCCAGTCCCGGGTGGCGGTGCGGTGGCCGGTGGCCACCCTGGTGGGGACCACCCGATCGGTGCCCGTCACGAGCCCTGACTCGGTGATGGTGCAGGGCCGGCTCGAGCGCGGCGCCTTCGTCCAGGTGAGCGTCTTGGGGGGCCTGCCGGGCGGCTCGGGCAGCCGGCTGGAGCTGCAGGGAACCGAGGGAGCCCTGGTGATGAGCGGTCGCAGCGTGCTCCACGGGGCCGACACGCTGCTCGGCCGCTCCACTCGCGACGGGCGCGGCGAGCTGGCAGCCCTTCGGGTCCCCAACGGGTACCGGACCGGACCCGAGGCCCTCGGACCCACCGCGGCCCGGCAGGTGGCCGGGCTCTACCTCACCCTGGCCCGGGCCATCGGGTCCGGTCAGGACCCCGAGCTGCTCGAGCCCAGCTTCGCCACCGCGCTCTCCCTGCACCGGCTCCTCGACACGATCGAGGAATCGTCCGCCGGACCCGACAACCGACCTTCCCGACCGGAGCCGAAAGGAACGACCACATGACCGACCCCTCCCCCGCCCTCTCCTCGCCCGCGCTCGACGCCTATGTCCGCGCCCTTTCGAGCCCCGGCGTCGAGACGATCGAGGCCCTCGGCGCCCACCTGGCCGAGGGCGTCGTCGTGCGCGGCCCGGTCGCGCCCGGCTCGGGGCGCCAAGCGGTGCTCGAGGCGCTGGGTGCCCCGAACAGCTCGCGCCTGCTCGCCGCCGCCACGTGGGGGGAAGCCACCGTGGACGATGGTGAGATCTCGCTGGAGGCGGCACTGCCCGCCGGCTCGCCCATCGCGGGGCTGCTCATCACCGCGGCGCTCGACGGATCGGGAAAGCTCGTGACGGTCGGACAGCAGATGATCCCGGCTCCGCCGCCCCCGGCCGTCGCCCTCGAGCTCACGCCCGAGATCGCCACCGCGGTCAACGGGGCCGCGGCCAACGGGACACCGGTGGTCGTGGCCTACGTCGACCGGTCCGGATCGCCCCACCTGTCCCTGCGGGGCTCGGTCCAGACCCACGGGGACCACGCCCTCGCCATGTGGATCCGCGACCCCAAGGGCGGGCTGCTGGCGGCGATCGAGTCCAACCCGGCCCTCGCCTTGTGGTACCGCGATCCGGCCACCCGCACCAGCTACCAGTTCGCCGGCACCGCCCGGGCCGACGACGATCCGAGCGTGCGCGACGAGGTGTACGACAACTCCATCGAAGGCGAGCGCAACCTCGACCCCCGGCGCCAGGGGGTGGCGGTGATCGTCGAGCTCCAGACGGTGGAGGGGTCGGGTCCCGGCGGTCGGTTCCGCATGACCCGGGACGCCACCTAGGGGACGAGCAGCTCGGCGCAGATCCGCTCGGCGATGGCCAGCGACGAGGTGGCAGCCGGGGAGGGTGCGTTGCGCACCGCCAGCACCTGACCGTGGCGCCGCAGGACGAAGTCGTCGACGAGGGCCCCGTCGCGAGCGACCGCCTGGGCGCGTACCCCGGCGGGCACCGGGGCCAGGTCCTCCACCTGCAACACCGGGACGTACGCCCGGGCGCGACGAACGAATTGGCGCCGGCTGAGCGAGGTGAGCGCCTCGGCGACCGCGACCCCCGGGTAGCGGCGGGCCATCCGCCAGGTGCCGGGCCACGCCAGGGTGTCGAGCAGGTCGCGTACCGACACGTCGCGCCGCCGGTAGCCCTCGCGCGACAGGGCGAGCACGGCGTTGGGCCCGACGTCGACTCCGCCCCCGACTCGCCGGGTGAAGTGGACCCCCAAAAAGGGCAGGCGGGGGTCCGGGACCGGGTACACCAGCCCGCGCACCAAGTGGCTGCGCTCGGGCAGGAGCCGGTGGTACTCGCCCCGGAAGGCGACGATCCGAGGCTCCGCGTCCCCGCCGGCCAGGGCGGCCACCCGATCAGTGTGCAGCCCGGCGCAGATCACCACCGCGCCGAAGCGCCGGATCCGCCGACCGGAGCCCACGACCACGGCGGTCCCGTCCTCGATCCGCTCCACCTCGAACCCGGTCACCACCTCGCCGCCTGCAGCCGCGACGTCACGTCCGAGGGCCCGGGCGACGGCGGCGAAGTCCACGATGGCCGTGGTCGGCGAGTGCAGGGCGGCGACGCCGGCGACCTCTGGCTCGACCTCGCGGATGGCGTCCCCGGTCAGCCGCCGCAGGCCGGGCACCCCGTTGGCCCGGGCTCGATCCTCGATCGCGTCGAGGCGGACGACCTGGGGTCCATCCAGGGCGACCACCAGCTTGCCGCACTCGGAGAAGGGCAAATCGTGCTCGGCGCAGTACTCCTTCAGCAGCCCGACGCCCCGCCGGCACAGCTCGGCCTTCAGGGATCCGGCGGGGTAGTACACCCCGGCGTGCGCGACGCCGCTGTTGTGGCTGCTCTGGTGGCGGGCGACCTCGCCTTCCTTCTCGAGCACCGTCACCGACGCGCCGGGTCGGAGCTCCAGCAGGCGGCGGGCGACGGCCAGCCCGAGCAGGCCCCCGCCGACCACCCCGAAATCGCCCCGGTCCACGATCCTCGGTGCCTCGGGGTGCGCGCTCAGGCGCCCAGGAGCTGCCGGGCCGAGATGAGGAGCCAGTTCTCGCTGTTGTCCACCGGGGTCACCGGACCGCCCCGCCGTCGGGCGTTGCGGGCGATGAACGCGCCCGCCGACACCTGCTTGTAGCGCACCAAGGCCCGGAACCAGTCCAGGTCGCTCACCGCCGCACCGCGAGCCGATTCGTAGGTCGCGATGAGCTCGGGCACCGTCGGTGTGCCCGGCGGGTTGGTGCGGCGGGCGTCCTCGACGAAGAGGAGGAACCACGCCAAGTCGATCCGGGGGTCGCTGCGCGACCAGATCTCCCAGTCGATGACCGAAGTGACGTGGTCGCCCTCGGCGAGCACGTTGCCGGTCCGGAAGTCGCCGTGCAGGAGCGTGGAGGGCTCTGCCGTGGGCACGTGGTCGAGCAGCGCCGCCCCGACGTCCTCGGTCCCCGAGCGCAGATCCTCGTCGCACACCTCCAGCGACGCCGTCCAGCGCTTAACCTCGTCGTCGAGCGAGGTCACCGGCTCGTCGCCCAGCCCGACCACCACCGGGTCCACCCGATGCAACAAGCCCATCAGCCGGGCACAGTCGAGCTGCCGGCCGCGCACGTCCCCGGGCGGCGGGACCTCCTCGGGGGCCATGAACCCGAGCTCGAGGCAGACGCCGGGCTCGAAGGCCATCACGAAGTACGGCGGCACGTCGGGCGGATCACCCTCGTCCTCCGCCAGAACCCGCGGGACCGGGACGCCCGAGCCCTCGAGGGCCTTCTGCGCCCGGGCCTGGCGCAGCACGTCGCGGTTGCGGACCGGTTCGAGCCCGGGCGGGCACACCTTGACCGCCACCTTGTCCCGGCCGTCGAGGGTGGTCCAGAACGTGAGGCTCGAGGCTCCACCGGTAAGCGGGGTGACCGGGTCGACCGAACGGGCGGGAAAGGAGGCGGCGAGGCGTGCGTTCAGCTCGGCTTCGTCGAGGGGCTTGGCGGGCATGGCGTCCTTTCGGTCGGCGGTTCGCTGGGCGGTTCGGGGTGCAGGGTCGCTCTCGCTCGGCGCTCAGGCGAGCCGGGCCGCGTACCGGTCCATCATCTCGACGTGCTCCTTGACCTCGGGGTCGCTGGCGATGAGGTCGGCGAATTGCTCGCGGGCTGCGGCCCGCTTGGCCGGCAGGTACTCGGTCGGGAAGAGGCCCTCGTGGGGCTGGCGGCCTGCGAGCACCTGTCGGGCGATGGTGACCAGGTGCACCTCGTCGGGTCCGTCCATCATCGCCATGGTGGGCGAGCCGGCCCACATCGCCTGCAGCGGCAGCAGGTCGGTGGTGCCGAGGGCGCCGTGGATGTGGTGGGCCCGGTAGACGACGTCCTTGAGCACCCGGGCGGCGGTGATCTTGCAGGCGGCGATGTCCTTGCGCGCCTCCTGCCCGCTCGAGTTGTCGATCTTCCAGGCGGTCTGGAGGACGAGCAGGCGGAGCATCTCGAGCTGCATGTAGGAGTCGGCGATGTCGCGCTGCACCATCTGGTACTCGGAGATCAGCTGCCCCCGGGACTGGCGGGACACCGCCCGCTCGCACATCATCTCGAACGCCTTGCGAACCTGGGCCACGGTGCGCATGGCGTGGTGGATGCGGCCTCCCCCCAGCCGGAACTGGGCCACCTGGTGGGCGCCGCCCTCGGGTCCGAGCAGGTTCTCCTCGGGTACCCGGACACCGTTGTACCGGATGTGGGCGTGGATGCCCGCCCCCTCGAGGAACTCGAGCCCGGGGGTGCCCGATTCCACGATGAACATGCCGTTGTTGGCCATCACGATGATGATGTCGGCGGTCTTCCCGAAGCTCGAGAACCACTTCTCACCGGTGATGACCCACTCGTTGCCCTCCTTGACCGCATGGGTCTTGAAGTTGCGGGTGTCGGACCCACCCTGAGGCTCGGTCATCGAGTAGCACGAGCGCATGGTCTGGTTGAACAGCGGCTCGAGGTACTTCTTCTTCTGCTGGGGCGTGCCGTAGCGGGCCAGGATGTCCATGTTGCCGGTGTCGGGGGCCTGGCACCCGAAGATGCCCGGCGCGGCGCCGTAGCCCCCCAGGATCTCGTTGACGAGCGCCAGCTTCAGCTGACCGAACCCGGGGCCCCCGATCTCACGGTCCAAAAAGATGCCCCAGAGCCCCCGGTCCTTCACCTGTTGCTTGAGCCCGTCCACCAGCGCCTTGACCGCTGCAGGGAGGTCCCCCCGGCCCAGGACCGCCATCGGGAACGCCAGAGTGAGCGGCTCGATCTGCTCGCGGCAGAACCGCTCGATCCAGTCCAGTTGCTCCTGCCACTCGGGCTCGGTCGAGAAATCCCACCCCATGACCGCGGCTCCCCCTTGTCTGCCCTACGCTGCCGCCGCCGTCGATGCTGCCGACCGCGCGACCCGTGGGTTCCCCGTCACCTGCGAGAATGGCATTCTAGCATCGAAGAACATGACAGCCAGGTCCGCGAATCCACGAGAGGTCGACATGCCCGACCACGAGGCGACCCCCTTGGCAGCCCGCGCCGTGCGGCGGGCCCTGGCGCCGCGCGAGGCGGTGGCCCACGAGGAGGTCCGCCGGTTGCTCGACGCCGCGCTGGAGGTGATGCGCGAGTCGGGTACGAGCCCGCCCAAGGTGGCCGACATCGTCGCGGCGTCGGGGCTGTCCAACCAGACCTTCTACCGTCACTTCGCCGGGCGCGACGACCTGGTGGCCGCGGTGGTCGAGGCGGGAGCGCTTCGGCTGGTCGACTACGTCGACCACCAGATGGGCAAGGCCGCCCCCGACGACTCCGAGGGTCGGGTCCGGATCTGGATCGAGTCGGTCCTCTCCCAGTCCACCCGGCCGGCGGTCGCCCAGGCGACCCGGGCGGTGATGTGGAACTTCCGTCAGCTGCCGCGCGACGGCGGGCCGGGCGACCGATGGGGCGGCGTCGCCGCGCTGCTCCTCCAGCCGCTGCGCGCGATGGGCTCGCCCGATCCGCCACGCGACGCCGAGGCCATCGCCGAGCTGGTGTTCGGGCGCCTCGAGCACCACCTCTGGGTGGTCGCCCCGACCACCACCGACGTGGAGCATCTGGTGGGGTTCTGTCTGCGGGCGGTCCGCCGCTGAAGGACCCCCGGGCCGCCCAGCGGCCGTGCCTCGACCCGCGCGGTCACGACCGCGCGGTCACGACCGCGCGGTCACGACCCGCGCAGTCACGACCCGGCGGCCAGCAGGGCGTACAGGCGACGGCGGGTCTCGTCCAGCAGGGTCACGGCCTCTGCCTGTTGCTCGGCCGTACCGGCACGCATGAGCTGGAACATGGCACCGGCCAGCTGCCCGAGGCTCTCGCGCAGGCGGATGGCCCCCGGGTCGATCCCCTCGACGACCTCCTCCCACGGCGAGCGGTGGGTCGCCTGCTCGGCGGCGAGGGCCCGCCCGCTGTCGGTGAGCGAGAAGCGCCGCTTGCCGGCATCGTGCTCGGCCACCACGTGGCCCTCGTCCTCGAGGAGCTGCAGCGTCGGGTAGACCGATCCCGGGCTCACCTTCCACACCCCGTTGGTGCGCTCGGCGAGCTGCTGGATGATCTCGTAGCCGTGCATGGGCCGCTCGGCCAACAAGGAGATGACGGCGGTCCGGACGTCGCCCCGGCGGGCCCGACCGCCGGGTCCCCGGCCCCGGCCTCGCCCGAACCCAAAGTCGCCCCAGGGCGGCCCGAACGGGCCGGGGAAGCCGCCGAACGCGTAGCGGTTGCCCCGCCCCCGTCGGGACCTGCTCCCCGCCCCCCACGATGGGCCGGACGCTCCGGCCTGGTGATGCTCGTGCAGATGCTGATGGTGATGCTCGTGCATGGATGATTGCCTCCATCGTCCGATCGTCGGGATCCTCCCGATCGCTCAACAGCATATCACGATATGTCGTGACCGTATCGTTCAGGGAGGAGGCGAGCTGCCGTGGCAGCGGCCGACGGTGCGACCGCCGGTCGAGCGAGCGGGTCCGGGCCGGCTGGTCGTCGCGAGCCGGTCGCGGCCGGCGGTCATTGCGGCGGCCCCTGGGCAAGGGTGACCGTCGCCGAGTGCGACGCCCCCGAACCGTCGTCCCATCCAACCGCGACCGAGTCGCCGGGATGGTGGGCGAGGAGCGCTGCAGCGAGCGTGTCCGAGGAGTTCACCGGCACGCCCCCGATGGAGGTGATCACGTCTCCCTCCGCCAGCCCGGCGGTCGCGGCCGGCGTGCCGGCCTCCACGCCCGCCACCACCGCTCCCGAAGCGCTCGTGCTGCTGGCGGCCGCCAGGACCTCCACCCCGAGCATCGCCGTGCTGCCGACGTGCACGGTGGTCGAGGCGTTACCGGCCTCGACCTGCCGGGCCAACGCCACGGCGGTGTCGATCGGGATGGCGTACGCCTCGGTTCCCGAGGTCGCACCGAAGCCCGACGATCCGCTCGACCCCGCGGTGTCCATCCCGATCACCTGGCCCGAGGCATCGACCAACGGACCACCCGAGTCTCCGGCTTCGATGTCGGCATCGGTCTGGAGCAGGCCGGACAGCGTCTCGGTGGTCCCGCTCTCCTGGTCGGTCGCGGTGATCGACTGATCGAGCCCGGTGATGGTGCCCTCCGCCAGGCTGGGGGTGCCCCCGGTGCCACCGGCGTTGCCGATGCCCGCTACCGCCTCGCCGACCGTCACGTTCGACGAGCTCCCGACCGACACCGTGCGCAGCCCGGATGCGCTCTCCAGCTGGAGCACGGCAACGTCGGCCGTCCGGTCGTAGCCGACCACCTGGGCCCCGTAAGTGCGCCCGTTGCCCAGATCGGTGACGCTGATGCTGGTCGCCCCGTCGATGACGTGGTTGTTGGTGAGCACCTCCCCGTCGGAGGTGAGGACCATCCCAGTGCCCGCCGCTTCGTCACCCTGGTACCCGAGGGTGACGTTGACGTCGACCAATCCCGGGTCCACTTCCGCCGCCAGCGACGACGCATCGGCCGCGCTCCCGCTCGACCCGGCCGGCTCGTGAAAGGCCTCGGGAGAGGCGTTGCCCGAAGGGGCAAACGCGCCGTAGCCAATCCCGACCCCGGCCAGGGTCGCCGCGGCGGTGCCGAGGGCGACCAACGCCCTCCTCGCCCGGCGCCGGCGGGGCCGGCTGGCCATCGGAGGGGGCGCCCAGGACCACTCCCCGAGGTGGGGGGGCTCGGATGCCGACATCGGCTCGGCATGGCCCATGGGGTCAGGTGCTGGTGTCTGTGAACGGTCGATCTCGCTCACCGTGGCTCCCCTCGTCGTCCCTCGATGCGGCGGTGACAGCCGCACCGGATCCCATTCAACGTGGGCCCGATAAGAGGCGCTTCAGCGCGCCCTATGAGCGGCCTAAGTTTCGCGAACCGCCGCCAGACCAGCCGGAGGGTCCCGCTGTCGGGCACGCCGGTGCCCCTCGGGGGGCGTTTGGCCGTGCCCGACGCCGGACGCGTAGCATGACGACGAGTCCATGGCACCTCATTCGCGGACCGGGTCGTGAAGCCTCTCGTCGTGCGGTCGATCGGCGTCGCCGCCATCATCTCGACCGCGGCGACCGTCTGGCTCGGCCTGTGGGTGACACCCCCCGACCGGCAGCAGAAGAACCTGGTGCGGCTGGTTTATCTGCACCCGGCCATCGCGTGGAACGCGCTCTACGTGGCCTTCGGGTTGGCCGCCCTGTCCAGCCTGCTGTACCTGTGGCGACGCACCCGGTCCTTGTTCTGGGACCGGCTGGCCGCCGCGTCGGTCGAGGTCGGCGTGGTGTTCAACGCCCTCACCCTCGTGACGGGCACGATCTGGGGCCGGCCGACCTGGGGCGTCTGGTGGACCTGGGATGCCCGCCTGACCAGCACGGCTCTTCTCCTGATCCTCTTCCTCGGCTACCTGGCGCTGCGCCGGGTACCAGCGGACCCCGAGATCCGGGCGCGTCGCTGCGCCGTCGCCGCCCTGGTCGCCTTCGTCGACGTCCCGATCGTTCACTTTTCGGTGGTCTGGTGGCAGACGCTGCACCAGGGGGCCACCGTGCTCAATGCCAACCTGTCCCCCACCATCCACGGCTCGATGGCCTGGACCCTTCTCCTCAGCTTCGTCGCGCTGACCCTGGTGTTCGTCTGGATGGTCAGCGTCCGCTACCAGATCGAGGTCCTGCGGGACCGGGCCGGGGACGAGGAGCTCGAGATCTCGCTCGCCGAGCGCCGCGCCGAGGGGATCCTCGCCCCTCCCGTCGAGTCGGTGAGCCCAGACGGGGACGTGGCCGGGGACGGAGGGGAGCCGATCCTCACTCCGCCCGAGGCCCCCCACCGACCGGCGGAGGTGAGGACCTGAAGTACATCGATGCCGGCTACGCCATCGCGCTGGGGGCCCTCTTCCTCTACACGTTGAGCCTGCTGGGTCGCCGTCGGCGCCTCGAAGTACGTCCCCGGCCCGAACGCGGGCCCAGGTGGCGGCAGGGCCGGACGGCAGCCGATCCGGTCCCGCAACGGGCGGCGGGCGGCGGGGCGGCCAGTCCACCTGCCGGGCCCTGATGCCGGCGGCCGCGGTGCCGACCGCCCCCGGAACGGCCGCCGTCCGGTGAGTACCCGGTCGCCGACCGTGCCGTCGCCCTCGACCGACCCGACCCCCCCGCCGCGCGGCGGACCCGGCCTGCGACCGGCGCTCGTCGTGCTCGGTGTCGCGCTGTTCGTCGTGGTGGTCTTCGGGGTCGGCTCCGCGCTGTCGGGCGGGGGCTCGAACGGACCGCCCCTCCGGGCCACCCCAAGCCACGTGAAAGGCACCGATCTCCTCGCCGTCCCCGCCACCTCGGCGTTGCGGCACATCACCGAGGCCGGCGACCCGCCGCGCAACGTCGCCGACGCCGTGGCCGTCCCCGACCACGCCCGCTACGTGGGTGCGACCGACATCGACCAGAACGCCTCCCAGTTCGACCGGTCGGTCCGGTTCGCCGTGACGGCGAGCCAGCAGTCGGTCGTCACTTTCTACGACGTCGAGATGACCCGGCTCGGATGGCACGTGACGGGCCCGGGCCCGGCGAGCGACCCGGGCGCGATCCAGCTGCTGGGCCAACGGGCCGGCGACGACGGCTGGGAGTGGGAGATGGCGACGGTGGTCGAGCCGAGCGCCTTTTCGGGCACGCTCGACACCACCCCGTTCAGCATCGAGCTCTACCAGCTCCCCGACCAGGACTGACCGGCTTCTCGGCGTTACGAGAGTCCACCGGCTGCACCGCTGCCCACGGGATGCCGGGGCGAGGTCACGGGGGCGGGGTCGACCCGGGGGCCCCGGACGGGGAGACCGCCACGTTGACGGTGCTCGGGACCAGCTCGACCCACGTGCGGCCAGGAGCGAGCGGGATCGTCGCTCCGTCGCCCGAGACGAACTGGGTGGGCGAACCGAGGGACGACCGGTGCCACGTGCCGACGATCTCTTGCCCGTTGCGCAGGACCAGGGCCGGGCCGCTGGCCGCCTGGTAGAGGTTGGCCTGGACCTCGAGGCTGCCGGAACTGTTTTCGGCCCAAGGACCGTAGGTGACGTGGACGACCTGGACGACGACGTTGGTCGCGCTCTGCTGGGACCCGTCGCTCGCCAGGTCGGGCGCCGTCCCGTAGGAGCGCAGCCAGTCGTCCTGGGCGGCGTCGTACGCCCAGCTGACGCTGGCTTCGCTCGAGAACGCGATGTGCAGGCCGGTGGCCGGCGAGCCACCGGCGGGCGGCGCCGCCGAGTAGCTGAACACGGGGCTGGGCGGCGTCACGTCGGTCGGCCGCAGGGCCCACAGGGCGGCGGTCGAGGTGTAGTCGTCGTACGGCGCGACCCGGCCCGGGACCCCGTGGACGACTCCGGGTTCGCTGCCCAGGTCCAGGTTCACCAGGGGCGAGGCGACGACGTTGGCGAGCACCGGCGCGATGCCCCCGACGTGGGCGAACAACGGCTGCCCGAACTCGCCGAGGATCCCGATGTCGATGTTCCGGGCTGAGCGGACCGGTCCGACAAGGCTGGCCTGCTGGCACTGGAACACCGCCGCGTACCGGGTGATGCCGCCCTCCACCGGCTCCTCGAAGACGATGTCGGCCGCTCCCAGTCCGGCCTGGGGCCGCGCGGCGGAGTAGTTGTCGACCTTGACCGCGAGCGCCGGTCGGCTCGGGACGGCACCGCCGCCGGGTACCGGCGCTCCGGTGAGCGGGCACAGGGCGGGCGGGGCGGTGGCCGTGGTCGGCGGGTCGAGCGCGCGGGTCGTTCGCGTGGTCGGCGCCGCCGACGGGTCTGACGACGCTCGACACGCCGTCAGCACCAGTGCGGGGGCCAGCACGCTCGCCGCGGTCACCACGACGCGCCGCAAACCCCGGCGCGTCGCTCGCCTCGTCCTCAGTGTTCCCCCACCGCCCCCGCCGAGCGCGCCCGGCGGGGGCGAGCATGCCGACGAACCCATGGGCGGGCGGCCGGCCCGGCCCGCGTCGGCACGACGCCGGTGACCCTGCTGCAGCCGGGGCACCACACCACCGGCGCACCGTCATCCGGTCGGTGCACCGCGGCCCCGCAACCCGAGCACCGCCAGGCCACCGACCGCTCTCGAGAACGCTCCGACACCGCATCCTCCGTCACCTCGAGGGACGCCTGAGTATCGCGCCGGGCAACGGGTCGCCAGGGGCATGGTCATCGCGCCGGAGGTCCTCCCCGCCGCTCGGCGTCGTCGCCACACCGGGCGCTGCGTCCTCCGAGACGATGACCTCGACCGCCGGCCGGGCGGCGCGCGCGGCGAGTCGCCGCGCCGCAACGATGCCGAGGCCGGCGGCCACGAAGCACGACCCGGCGCCGACGCCGAGGCCGGCGCGGGCGCCAGAGGCGGCAGTGACCCAACCGATCACCGGGCCCCCGATCGGTGTCGAGCCCTGAAAGGCGACCGACCACAGCGCCATGACCCGGCCGCGCATCTGAGGATCGGTGGCCAGCTGCAGGGTGGAATTGGCCATCGACAGGAACGACACGCTCCCGTAGCCGACCAGGGCCAGCGCCACGAATGCCACCGCCAGGACCGGGGAGGCGGCCGCGAAGGCGATCGCCACCCCGAACCCGCCCGCCGCGAGGATCAGCGCCCGCAGACCGGTCCGGCCCCGCGCCGCGGTGACCAGCCCACCGATCACCGCCCCCGCTCCCATCGCGGCGGTCATCGCGCCGAAGGTCTCGGCACCCCCGTGGAAGACGCCTTTGGCATACACGGGCAAGGTGACCTGAAACTCGTAGGCCAACATGCCCACCAGGGCCATCATGAGCAGTGGCAGCCCGAGCTGCGGGGTGCGGGCCACGTAGCGGAATCCCTCGCGCAGCTGGCCCCGCCGGCGCGACGTCGGCTTGCTGGGCTGGAGGTGCGTGCGGTCCATGGTGAGCAGCGAGGTGACCACGGCCACGAAGCTGCCGGCGTTCAGCACGAAGCACCAGCCGACGCCGACGGTGGCGATCAGCACCCCGGCGACCGCCGGCCCGACGGCCCGGGCCGCGTTCACCAGGGTCGAGTTGAGGCTGACCGCGTTGCGCAGGTCCCGCTGGCCGACCATCTCGAGGACGAACGCCTGACGGGAAGGGTTTTCGAAGCAGTTGTTGAGCCCGAGGACGACCGCCAGGACGCACACCTCGGGGTAGTTGACGTGATGGGTCAAGGTGAGCAGCCCGAGGACCAGCGCCTGCACCCCCATCATCGACTGGAGCACCACCATCAGGCGCCGCTTGTCGACCCGGTCGGCAACCACTCCTCCGTAAGGCCCGAGCACCAACATCGGCAGCGTCTGGAGGGCGACGACGATCCCGAGGTCGGTCGCCGAATGGGTGAGGGTGAGCACCAACCACGACTGGGCGGTGGTTTGCATCCACGTGCCGATCAGCGAGATTGCCTGGCCGACGAACCACCGCCGGTAGTTGGGGACCGACAGGGACGAGAAGGCGCTCCCGAGCGAACCGCGGAGGCTCACCCGGATCGGTCCTTCACCGACTCGGCCAGCGCGTCGAGCACCGGCAGGGCACGGGCCAGCAGGGACCGTGCCCGCTCGTCCAGCTCGTCGAGCGCCGTGATCAAGGCGCCGGTCCGCTCGCGCCGGATCCGATCGACCAGCTCACGCCCCTGGTCAGTGGCCTCGAGGAGGGCCACCCGACCGTCGGCCGCGTCCTGGGACCGACGGACGAGCCCCGCCACCTCGAGCTTGCCGGCGATGCGCGAGAGCATCGTCGGGTTGAGCCCCTCGATGGCCGCCACGTCCGAGGGTCGCAACGGGCCGCCCCGGACGATCGAGACCAGGACCTCGTGCTGGCTGGGTGACAGGTCGGCACCGGCCTCGGTTCGCCGGAGCCTGCGGCTGAGGCGGCCGGTCACGCTGCGCAGGTGGGCCGCCAGCTCGGGGACGTCGTCCTTCGCCGGTACCACGGCCGCGCCGACCGGCCCCGGAAGCCCACCGGATCGCCCCCCCGGTCGTGCCCCAGCCATCACCCGCTCCTCCCATATAGATACCTGCTAGCAAGCAACTATACCGGGACGGGCCGCTCCTCCGAGCGCTGGGGGGCCATGCTCCCCGGTTCGCCTCGCCTCCGCAGCCGCCCCGTCGCCGCGAGGCGCACCGCTGCCCCGGGGAAGAAGTCAGGAACGGTGGTGCACGACCAACACCGAGCAGCCCGAATGGGCCACGACGGCCGCCGCAACGCTGCCCAGGAGGTGTCCCACCAGGCCGCTGCGCCGGTGGGACCCGAGCACGATCAGGCTCGCTCGGCGAGCCTCGGCCGTCTCGACGATGCCCTTCCAGGTCGGCGCCGCCTCCACCGCCATGCTCTCGGCCACGAACCCGGCCGATCGGGCCAGCGACGCCCCTTGCGCGGCAGTCTCCTCGGCCGCCCGGAGGACCTCTGTGGCTTGGTCGGCGTCGAAATGGCGTGCGTTGACCGGTACGAACCCGACGTCGGCCGGTTGCCACACGCACAGCACCAGCCCGTCCTGGCCGGATGCCAGCTGCCTGCCGGCCTGCTCGATCGCCAGCCCCGCCAGCTCCGAGCCGTCGTAGGCGAACAGGATCGGGCCGACGGTCCCGGCGCCAGCGTCGGTCGAGGCCATTCAGTCGGCTCCTTCGGCTGCCGGGCCGACGACGGCGAAACCCGAGCGGAGCCGGCCCATCAGAGGGGGTGATTCCCACGCCGGGTTCGTTCCGGCCAGGAAGCGGTCGAGGTCGGGTGCCTGGGGGCGGGCGGAACTGAGGGCGTAGATGGCGACGCCGATACCCCCACCGCCAAGGGCCAGTCCGAGACCGATCCACAGCGCCGTGGCCGTGCCCGCGTCGAGGCTGCCGCCACCGGTCGCGGCGAAGTGGGCGAAGATCGGGGCCACCATGAACGCCGCCACCGCTCGCAGGAGCTCGACGATCGCGAAGACCCGCTGGAGGCTGGCGGACGGTAGCGAGAACCCGGCCACGAACAGCGCCGGAGCGACCGTGGCGCCGAGCCCGAGGCCGGTCAGCCCCGAGCCGACCAGGGTGAGCACCTGGCTGGAAGGCACCTCGATGCGGAAGACCGCGATCCCGGCCGCGAGCACGATCATGCCGGCCAGCGGCAGGTAGTGGATCGCACGCTTCCGGATCACCACCCCGAGCGCGATCGCCGAGACCACCGCGCCGCCGAGCTCGGGCACGTAGAGCAAGCCGATGTGCACCGGGCTGTAGCGCCCCACCAGGACGCTCGCGGTGAGCGCCGTCGCGGACACCGACGCCGCCGCCGCGAACAGCGCCACGACGATGCCGGCAACCGGGATGGAGCTGGTCAGCATGGTCCGGATGGTCAGCAACGGGCGAGTGGCTCGGTACTGGTAGGTGACCAGCACGATGATCACCGCCAGCCCGCCCAGCAACGGCAGCATCGTCTCGACGTGCACGAACGGGTGGCTGGTGAGCTCCGAAGCCCCGAAGAAGGCGGCCACGCACCCCACCGCGGCCAACCCGATCGCCGGCAGGTCGCGGGGGGAGTCGGGGTTGGCGGGCGGCGCGTCGTCGAAGGTCAGCAGGCTCAGCAGGAGCGCCACGACCGAGATCGCGGCGACGATCCAGAACAGGGGTCGCCACGCGTTCGCCTCCGCCTGCAGGCCGCCGACGAACGGGCCGAGCGCGACCGCGCCGAAGATGCACATGTTCATGATCACGGCAGTGTCACGGAGCTTGTGTGCCGGATAGCCGATCGCGAGGGGCGGAACGGCGGCGATCAGCAGCAGACTGGTGCAGAGGCCCTGCAGCACGTGGCCGGCGATGAACATGCCCGCGTCCACGGCGGAGGCCGTCAGCACGGATCCGACGACGAGCAGCACGGCGTAGAGGACCAGCATCCTGCGCTGCGGTAGGTGCTGGGCGAACTGGACTGCGAGCACCGTACCCACGGCATAGGCCGCGTTGCCCAGTCCAGAGCCGAGGCTCATCGTCTGCAGGCTCATGTGGAGCTGCTTGGTGATGATGGGCGTCAGCGGGCCGAGCGCCGCCGACAGTGCCAGGTAGGGGATCAGGGCGAACATGACCATGGTCGCCACCGCGGAGTACCGCCCCGCGAGCGGTCCCTGGCGCATCAATCCCCTCCGTCGAGCATTGCGAGATCACGCGGGCGCTGCATCGCCCTCCTTGTGGTGTCGGACTTGTGGGGTCGGACCGAGTCGTGGTGCCCGCTCGGGGTGGTGGCGCCGGGTGGGCGGAGCATCAGCCGGAGCGGCGCCTGCCGCCGGTACCGGGTTCTAGCAGCAATCGGAGGGTCATCTCCAGTTTCCTAGTCAGCGGCCATTTTGGAGGCCAACCACAAGGCCCCTCCTTGCGGACAGCGTGGTCCGGATGAATAATCACGGCCGTGGGGGTGACGCTCTCGAACGGTCCGGTGCGCAAGGACGCCCTGCGCAACCGCGAGGCCATCGTCGATGCCGCACGAGAGCTGTTCGCCGGATCCGCCCAGGTCTCGATGTGCGAGATCGCGCGACGCGCCGGGGTGGGCCAAGCCACCTTGTACCGCAATTTTCCCGACCGCCGGGCGCTCGCGGCAGAGCTGCTGGGCGAGCACCTGGACCGCATCGCCCGGCTCGCGGCGGAGTGCGCCGGCGACCCGGACGCCTTCTTCGTGCTGCTCCGGCGGCTGGTCGAGACCGCGGTGGATCTCTACGCCTTGGGCGAGCTGGCCCGCGAGGATGCGGGCGTGGACTCCCAGCTCGAGCGGGACAGACAGCGGATCGCCGAGCTGATGCGCCAGCCCTTGAGCGACGCCAAGGCCGCGGGGGCGTTGCGGCGCGACACGTCGCTCGAGGACGTCTTCGTGGTCCTGCTGATGGTGAGGGGGGCCATGACGAGGGCCGACGGGGTCGCCGCGCGGGCTGCCGCGGCGAGCCGGGCCCTCACGCTGGCGCTGGACGGTCTCGTGCCCCCGGGCGCCAGGGGCTGAGCGCGCCCGGCGGGGGCCGGCCCCGCCGGGCGCGACCCGGATCTCAGGCGGCCCGGTGTGCCTCGTCCCAACGGCGCCGGTACTCCACCTTCGACGTCTCGGCGACGTCGACGTCGCCGGCGGTGGCACGGAGCGCACCGACTGATGCCTTCTCGCGCGAGATGGCCGCGAAGGGGTCGAATCGGAAGAAGCGGCACGCGTTCTGCCAGGTGATCGCCTCGATCTCGGCATCGGTGCAACCGGCGGCCACGAACTCGTCCCACAGCAGCTCGGGCGAGTTGGGCCAGGTCGAGTCGGAGTGCGGGTAGTCGCACTCCCAGGCGATCGCCTCGATCCCGATCCGCTGGCGCACCTGCAGGGCCGAGGGATCGGTGATGAAGCAGCCGAGGAAGTTGGACCGGAACAGCTCGCTGGGCGTCTTGCCCTTGGCCACCTGCAGGCCCGTCCACCGGTGGTTGTCGATGTGCCGATCCATCCGGTCGAGGAAGAAGGAGATCCAGCCGATGCCCCCTTCGGAAAGGGCGACCTTCAAGTCGGGGAATCGGTTGAAGACCCCCCCGACCATCAAGTCGGCCGCGGTCACCGCGGAGAGCTGGGGCGCCAGCACGATCAAGTGGTCCGCGCTGGCCGTCTTGGCCCGGTTCAAGAGCCCGAACGCGCCGCCGATGTGCAGACACATGGCCATATCGTGGTCACAGAGCGCCGCGAAGACCGGGTCCCAGTAGCCGTCCTCGTCGAAGGCGGGAAGACCGACCCCGTATGGGGTCTCGGGCAGCGAGACGGCGGTGCAACCCTTGGCCGCGATCCGACGGATCTCGGTCGCCATGGCCTCGGGGTCGTAGACCGGCAGGATGCCGAGCGGGATGAAGCGGCCCGGATGGTCGCCGGCCAGCTCGTCGATGTGCCAATCGTTGTAGGCGGCCACGACCACATTGGTCAGGTCACGGTCAACGGTGGACCGGGCCAGTGACATCCCGTTGAACCCGGCGAAGGTCGGGAAGCACATGCCGGCCAGCTGGCCGTTGGCGTCCATGTCCCGGACCCGCAGGTCGGCGTCGTAGGTGGCCGGGCGCATCTCGGGGAAGCCGATCGGGTCGAAGCCCCACTCCTCGTGGGGCCACGACGCCACCGCGCCGAGGCCCGACATGCCGGTCTGCTGACCCTGGAACTCCCAGTAGCCTTTCCCTGTGGCGGCATCGTGGACGAACTTGGGCGCCCGATCGCGGTACCGCTCCGGCATGTGCCGGTCGAACATGTCGGCCGGTTCGATCACATGATCATCGATGCTGACCAGGACCATCTCGTCGCGTTCCATGTCCGCCTCCCCCATCGAGCCGAGCACCTCTGCTACCCCCCGAGTGTAGGTCTCGAGTGTCGCCGCCGCTCGACCTGCACCCAGGACGCACCCGACCAGCGAAATCGAGGAAGAGGAAAGAGCTACCAGTGACCGTCGCACCCGACCCTGCCCGACCCGAAGGCGCCCCCGCCGGGCCGGACCCCGACCAAAGCACGGGAACCGCCAAGCACCTGGGGCTTGCCCTGCTGGTCATTTCGGCTGCCCAGCTGATGATCGTGCTCGACGCCACCATCGTCAACGTGGCCGTCCCCACCATCCATCGGAGCCTGCACTTTTCGGCTGCCAACCTCGAGTGGCTGATCACCGCCTACGCCTTGACCTTCGGCGGGCTGCTGCTGTTCGGGGGACGGACCGGCGACCTCTACGGGAAGCGCCGCATGTTCATGGTCGGCATCGTCCTCTTCGCCGCGGCGTCACTGCTCGGAGGCCTGGCCCAGAACGAGATCTGGCTCATCCTCACCCGAGGCGCGCAGGGGATCGGTGGGGCGATCGCCGCCCCGACCGCCCTCTCGCTGATCGCCACCAACTTCCCCGAGGGTCCCGAGCGCAACCGCGCCATGGGGGTCTACGCGGCCATGTCGGGCGGCGGCAGCGCCGTGGGGCTGCTCCTCGGAGGGGTGCTGACCGACGCGGTCTCGTGGCGGTGGATCTTCTTCGTCAACGTGCCGATCGCGGCCCTCGTGCTGCTGGCCGCTCCCCGGGCCCTCCACGAGTCCGAGACCACCGCGGGGCGGCTTGACGTGCCCGGGGCGTTGACCGCCACCGGAGGCATGCTGGCCCTGGTCTACGGCGTCTCGAACGCCTCGACCCACAGCTGGTCCAGCCCGTCCACCTTCGTGCCCCTCATCGGGGCAGCCGTCCTCCTGACGGCGTTCGGCCTGGCGGAGCGGGCCAGTGACGAGCCGCTGATGCCGCTGGCCATCTTCGCCAACCGCAACCGCTCCGGCGCCTTCGCCATGATGCTGTGCATCGCCACCGCGGTGTTCTCGATGTTCTTCTTCCTGACCCAGTTCCTCCAGAACATCTTGGGTTGGAGCCCGATCCGAACCGGCCTGGGGTTCTTGCCCATGACCGCCGGCATCATCGTCGCCGCCGGGATCTCGTCCAAGCTGGTCGGCCGGATCGGTGTCCGGGCGATGCTGGTGATCGGGCCGGCCGGGGCGACGATCGGGTTGGCATGGCTGACGCAGATCACGGTGTCGAGCGGGTATCTGGACCTGCTCGGTCCCCTGCTGATCATCGCCCTGGCGATGGGCGTGACCTTCGTTCCCCTGACCCTGACGGCAGTAGCGGGGGTACCCGACGAGGAGACGGGGCTCGCCTCCGCCCTTCTCAACACCGCCCAGCAGGTGGGCGGGGCGCTCGGCCTGGCGGTCCTGGCGACCATCGCGGTGAATGCCACGACCAGCAAACTGCGCGGTCTTGCTGCCGCCGGAACGGCCCACACCAAGGAGGCCGGTGCCATCGCCACGACCTCGGGCTACACCGCTGCGTTCGCGGTTGCCGCAGGCATCGCCGCCCTCGGGGTGATCGTGTCGGTGGTGGTCATCAGAGTGCCCAAGGGCGATCTGGTCGACCAGCCAGCCGGGCTGAGCGAGGTCGGTTCGTTCCACTGAGCGCCCCGGCGAGCGTCGGCACCCCGGTCGAGGTGGCGCAGCGACCCTCTACGATGCGGGCATGCCTTCGGGACCACCCGCCTGGATCGCCGCCCTCCGGAGCTCGCACGATCGTCTGCGCGCGCTGGTCGCTCCCCTGTCGCCCGCTCAGGTCGGCGGTCCCTCCTACGACACCGAGTGGGCCATCGCCGACGTCCTGTCCCACCTGGGAAGCCAGGCGGAGATCTTCGATGGGCTGGTCGACGCGGGGTTGGCCGGACGCCCCGCACCCGAGCCCGACACCTTTCCGGCGATCTGGGATCGGTGGAACGCCAAGGCGCCAACCGATCAGGTGGCGGACAGCATCGCCGCCAACGAGCGTCTGGTCGCTCGGCTCGAGGCACTCGGACCCGGGGAGCTGGAGCACTTCTCGCTCGACGCGTTCGGCCAGCAGCTCGACGTGGTCGCCGTCGCACGGATGCGCTTGTCCGAGCACGCGGTGCACGTCTGGGACGTCGCAGTGGCGCTCGATCCCCGCACCGAGGTGAGTCAGGACGCGGTGCGCCTGCTGGTGGACCACGTGGGCGACACCGCCGCTCGGACCGGCAAGCCCCTTTCCAGAGCGGCGGTCGTGGGGGTGACCACGACCGACCCCGAGCGCCGATTCGCGCTGGTCGCCGATGGTGTGCGCCTCGAACCCCAAGCCGGCCAGGCGGTCTCCGGCGTCCTCGAGCTGCCGTCCGAGGCGCTGCTCCGTCTCGTCTACGGGCGGCTCGACCCGCAGCACACGCCGGCCGTCCGGCTCGAGGCGCCGCTGAGCCTCGACGACCTGCGATCGATGTTCCCGGGATTCTGATCGCACCGACCCACACGACAGAGCACAAGGAAGAGCACAAGGAGAGGACATAATGCGCAACGTTGCACTGCTGGGATCCCGGCTGGTGTTGGGCGGGTACCTGGCGGTCCATGGTGCCCAGAAGCTCTTCGGGTCGTTCGACGGACCGGGGCTCGACGCGGTCGGCGCCGGGTTCGAGTCCCTGGGGCTCACCCCGGGCCGGCCGATGGCCGCGCTCGCCGGCGCGACCGAGCTCGGCGGCGGCGTCCTGACCGCCGCCGGGATCGCCGATCCGCTGGGTCCTCTGGCCATCGTCGGCGCGATGAGCGTGGCGTCGGTGACCCACCGGGCCAATGGCCCGTTGTCGGCGAACAGCGGCTTCGAGCTGCCGCTCACCAACCTCGCCGCGGCGGCAGCCATCGCCGCCTCGGGTCCGGGGATCTACCGCCTCGGCCCCCACCTGTCTCGCAAGCTCACGGCCTTCTCGATCCTCGTCGGCGGCACCCTCGCAGCCGTTTCGGTGGGCAAGCTTCTGAGCGCACCCCCGCGCAGCGCCCCCGCCGAGGATGCCGCGGAAGGTGGGTCGAGCGACGCGGAGGAGTAGACGCCCCTAGGCCGGTCGTTGCCCTGCTCGCGTCGCTCCGTCGCGCCCAGGGCAGGTGCTCAGATGGTGAGGGCCTCCTCGGCCACGTCGTCGGCGCCCACCGGCGCGTTCCCTGCGGCCTCCGAGTGCACGTACCGGCGGCCACGGCTCCACGAGGCCACGGCTGCCACCAGGCAGGCCCCGATGGCAAAGTCGAACGCGGTGTGCAATCCCTGCTGGAACGGCGCCGAGATGAGGTGCGGAAAGAAGGACCGGCCCTCGAGCACCGCCGCGTGCCCTGCCGGCAAGTGGGCCAGCACGGAGGAACCGAGGAGCTGCTGCATGGGGTCGTAGCCGAGGAAGGCGGCGAACAGCGTCGACACCGGGGGCAGGTGGGCCACCTGGGTGGCCACCGAGGTGGACACCCCTTGGTGCACCAGCCCGTGGTAGAGGCTGGTCGGCAGGGACGAGGCCAGACCGATGATCATGAGCGAGAAGAAGATCCCGATCGACAAGACCTGGGCCGAGTTCTGGAAGGTGGTCGTCATGCCGGAGCCGGCCCCCCGGTGCTCGGGCGGGAGGCTGTTCATCACCGCGGCCCGGTTCGGCGACATGAAGAGCCCGTTGCTGAGCCCCATCAACAAGAGCAGCGGCGCGAAGACCCAGTAGCTGAAGTTCACCGGCAGGAGCTCGAGCAGCACGAAGGCCAGTGCCGTGCAGAGCATCCCCCCGGTGGCGAACGGCCGCGCCCCGTAACGGTCGGACAGGATCCCCGAGATCGGGCCGGCGATCAGGAAGCCGGCGGTCAGCGGCAGCATGTACACGCCGGCCCACAGCGGGGTGCGAGCGAAGTCGTAGCCGTGCAGCGGCAGCCAGATGCCCTGCAGCCAGATGATCAGCATGAACATGAGCCCGCCCCGACCGACCGCCGACAAGAAGCTGGCGAGGGTACCGGCGGTGAAGGCCCGGATTTTGAACAGCGGGAGCCGGAACATCGGCTCCGCCACCCGGCGCTCGATGAAACCGAACACCACCAGGAGGGCCACTCCCCCGGCCAGCTCGCCGATCACCGCCGGGCTGGTCCAGCCCATGGTGTGGTTCTTGTAGGGCTCGATCCCGTAGGTGATCCCGATCATCACCGCGATCAGGCCCACGGCGAAGGTCACGTTGCCGGCCCAGTCGATGCGGGTGCGCCTTGCCGGCGCGAGGTCGCGCAGCTTGGTGTAGGCCCACACCGTGCAGAACAGCCCGATCGGCACCGAGACCAAAAAGATGAGCCGCCAGTTGATGGGCGCGAGCACGCCGCCCAGGACCAGACCGATGAACGTCCCGCTGGTGGCGGCCACCCCGTTGATCCCGAGGGCCATGCCCCGCTGGTTGGAGGGAAAGGCATCGGTGAGGATGGCCGAGGAGTTGGCGAACAGCATGGCGCCCCCGACCCCCTGGAACACCCGCATCACGATCAGCCAGATCGCCCCGGCGGGCCCATGGAGCCAGGTGACGGTCAGGAGCAACGAGAAGAACGTGAAGACGGCAAAACCGAGGTTGTACATCTTCACCCGACCGAACATGTCACCCAGGCGGCCCAGGCTGACCACCAGCACGCTCGTGACGACGAGAAAGCCGAGGATCATCCACAGCAGGTAGAAGCTGTTACCGGGCAGCAGCGGGTTCAGCCCGATCCCCCGGAAGATGTCGGGCATCGCGATCAGGACGATGGACCCGTCGATGGTCACCATGAGGGCGCCCATGGTCGTGTTGACGAGCGCGATCCACTTGTACCGGTCGGACACCTCGACCGTGGCGGGCGCCACCGCGGGCGACGTTCGGCTCGAGATCATCGGTACGCTCCCGTTGGCGGCGGATCGCTGACTGGAGGATGAACGGCTGATACGCCGAACCTACCGGCAGTTGACGTGAAGGTCAACTGGCCCGCAGCCGCCCCGGCTCACCTGGTGGGACAACCTCGCGGCCCCGCTGGCTCGAGCCGCATCCCCGGACCCACGGCGACCCGGGTGTACTCGTCGGAGCTGTGGTCGCCCGGCCGCGGCGGAGGGGCCGAGCTCTTGAAGTGGCCGAATGCCGCCCCGTCGGCCGACCCCCGGCCCCGCCCTCGCCACGACCACACGCAGTCGGGGCAGCTGACCCGATGGGTAGCCCCGTCAGGAAGGCGCTCGACGCCGCTGAGCTCGATCACGGTGCAGATGTGCAGCTCCGCCAGCATGCAAATGCTCCTCCCCCACGAATCCCTCGGGTCGCCGCCGGCGACGATAGGACCGATTTGTCGGGTGGACAAACGGGCAGCTGCGGCGGTCGCTCGGCGGTCCGGGACGGCAGTCGGGAGCTCCTCGTGCTTGTCGGGTCGACAAGCACGAATTGGCGGGCCGAGGCCCCTACAGTGATGGCGTGCAGCCGGTCGGGACCGTCGAGGTGGCCCACCTCCTCGGGGTCACACGGCAGCGAGTGGCCCAGCTCGCGAGCGAGGATCCGACCTTTCCGCGGCCGATCGCCACTCTCGCGACCGGCCGGCTCTGGGACCGCGATGCCATCGTCCGCTGGGCGAAGAAGGTCGGCCGGTCGATCCAGGATCCCAAGGCCAGCTGAGGGTCCCGCGGGCGGGCTCCCCGCCGGCCACGCGCCCAGCTCCCCCCGCTCCGGCGCGTGGCAACGGGGCCGGGGCAGCTGGGAGACTCCGGAGATGCCCTGTCGCACGCCCGTCGCCCGACCGCCCGCACCCGCCTCGTCGGATGCTCCGGCGCGGGGCGGCGTCGTGTTGAGCCGCTGAGGCGCCTGGTGCCCGCCGACCGGCCGTCCGGGTGAGCATCGCCGAGCACGATCCCCAATCCCGCTGGGTCCGCCGGCTGTGGAGCTACATGCTCCGGCACCGCCGGGACGTGGCCCTCTCCCTGTCGGCCGCGGTGCTGGGCAGCGCGTGCCAGACCGTCGTGCCGCTGATCGAACGCCAGATCGTCGACGGCGTGGTCCTGGGCCACCACTCGGCACTCTGGCCCTGGCTGACCCTGCTGCTGGTGCTGGCGGCTGCCGCCTTCGGGTTCGCCCACCTGCGCCGGTACCGGGGTGGCCGGGTTGCCCTCGGCGTCCAGTACGACCTGCGCAACGACATGCACGACCACCTGCAGGCAATGGACTTCGCCAGCCTCGACGCCCTGCCGACCGGCCAACTCGTGGCCCGGGCCAACTCGGACTCGTCCCTCGTCCAGGGCCTGTTGAGCTTCTTCCCCAACATGAGCGGCAACGTGCTGACCCTGGCGCTGGCCCTCGGCGTCATGGTGTACCTGTCGCCGCTCCTGGCGCTGGTCAGCGTCACCGTGGCCCCGGCGCTCCTCGTCGTCTCCTACCGGATGCGCTGGCGAGTCTTTCCGGCCACCTGGGACAGCCAGCAACGCGAGGGCGACGTGGCACAGATCGTCGACGAGGACGTCAACGGCGTGCGGGTGGTCAAGGCGTTCGGTCGCGAGCAAGCCGAGCTCCGGCGACTGGCGGCCGCCTCGGCCACGCTCTACGGCTCCCAGATGCGCGCCGTGCGGCTCCAGACCCGCTACCAGCCACTGCTCGAGTCCATCCCCGCGCTCGGGCAGGTGGCGATCCTGGGCCTGGGGGGATGGCTGGCGCTCCATCACCGGATCACCCTGGGCACGTTTCTGGCCTTCTCGAGCTACGTCGTCCAGATGCTGGCCCCGGCACGCCAGCTGGCCGGTGTGCTGACGGTCGGCCAACAGGCGCGCGCCGGTATCGAGCGCATCTTCCAGCTGCTGGACCTGCAACCGGCGATCGTCGATCCGCCCGATCCGGTGGAGCTGCCCGAGCTGCGGGGCGAGGTCGAGTTCCGCCGCGTGCACGTCGCGTACGGTGAAGGCCCGCCGGTGCTGGCCGGGTTCGACCTGCGGCTGGCCCCGGGCGAGCGGGTGGCGCTGGTGGGACCCAGCGGCAGCGGGAAGACCACTGCCGCCCTCCTCGTCTCCCGCTTCTACGACCCGACGAGCGGAGCGGTCCTCGTCGACGGCCACGACGTGCGCACCGTTCGCCTGAAGTCGCTGCGCCGCCAGGTCGGCATGGTGTTCGAGGAGAGCTTCCTGTTCTCGGACTCGGTGCGGGCGAACATCGCCTACGGGCGGCCCGAGGCGACCGACCTCCAGATCCAAGCGGCGGCTCGGGCGACCCAGGCGCACGACTTCATCGAGGCGTTGCCCGACGGCTACGAGACGGTGGTCGGCGAACGCGGCCTCACGCTGTCGGGCGGCCAGCGCCAACGCATCGCACTGGCGCGCACGCTCCTGTGCGATCCCCGGGTCCTGGTGCTCGACGACGCCACCAGCGCGGTGGACTCGCGGACCGAGGAGTCCATCCACCGGGCACTGGCCACCATCCTGGCCGGCCGCACCACGCTGCTCATCGCCCACCGGCGTTCGACCCTCCACCTGGCCGACCGCATCGTGGTCACCGACGGGGGGAGGATCGTCGCCAGCGGGACCCACGACTACCTGCTCGAGACCTGCCCGACCTATCGCTCGTTGCTCTCGGGGATCGACGAGCCGAACGGGATCGACGAGCCGTCGGGAAACCGGCGCGTCGGGGCGACACCGGCAGCCCGGGACCCCGACGCCCGGATCGGCACTCCGACCCCGCCCCCGGGGGGTGCGCCCGGCGCTCGGCCCGGGGCCGGGCGGCTCGGCCCCCCGGGTGTCGGCCCCCCGGGTATCGGTCGTCCGAGCCTGGGTGCTGGCCTCGGAGGGGGCGGCGGCCGGTGGCGCCGGAACCTGGCGCCCACTCCCGAGCTCCTGGCCCGGGTGGACGCCCTCCGACCGGTCACCGACCAGGCGCACGTCGACCTCGAGCACGAGACACGCCCCGATCCGAGGTTCGGGCTGGCCCACCTGCTGCGCGAGTTCCGCCGCCCCCTCGCCGTCGGCCTGGTGCTCGTGGTGCTCGACGCGCTGGCCTCGCTGGCCGGTCCGGTCCTGGTGAAGACCGGCATCGACGCCGGGGTCTCGAAGGGTTCGATCGGGGCGCTGGTGGGGGCCACCGCCCTTTACCTGGTGGTGACGCTGGCCGACCTGGTGGACCAGGTACTCGAGACCTTCGTCACCGGCCGCACCGCCCAGCGGATCATGTTGTCCTTGCGCATCCGGATCTGGGCCCAGCTCCAGCGGCTCTCCCTCGACTACTACGAGCGGGAGATGGCCGGCCGGATCATGACCCGGATGACCACCGACGTCGACCAGTTCGAGTCGTTGGTGGAGAACGGCCTGCTCTCGGCGTTGGTGTCCGTGGTCACCTTCGTCGGCGTGGGCGCCGCCCTGCTGGTGCTCGATCCCGAGCTCGGATTGTGCACGATGACCGTCGTCGTCCCGTTGGCGGTCGCCACCGTAGGGTTCCGCCGGCGGGCGGCGCGCCTCTACGAGCTGTCGCGCGAGCGGATCGCCATCGTCAACGCCGACTTCCAGGAGAGCCTGTCGGGGGTTCGAGAGGCGCAGGCCTTCGTCCACGAGGACCGGACCCGCCAGCGGTTCCACCACCTGGGGGCCGACTACCTCGAGTCGCGCGTCGCCGCCCAGCGGCTGGTCGCCACCTACTTCCCGTTCGTGCAGTTCCTCTCCTCGGTGGCCGACGCCATCGTGCTCGGAGTGGGCGCGAGCCTGGTGGCCTCGGGCCGGCTGGCGCCCGGCGCGCTGATCGCGTTCATCCTCTACGTCGACCTCTTCTTCTCCCCGATCCAACAGCTGTCCCAGGTCTTCGACGCCTGGCAGCAGACCCGGGTGTCGGTCGGGCGCATCTCCGAGCTGATGGCGCTCCAGACCCGCACGCCGGTGGCTCCCGGAGCGCGCCGGGTCGACCGGCTCACCGGGGCGCTGTCGCTCCACGACGTGCGCTTCGCCTACCCTGCCGTCCCGCGCCGCCCGGACCAGCCCGAGGTCGCCCGGCCACGACCCCCCGAGGCGCTCCGGGGCGTCGACCTGGACATCGCCGCCGGCGAGACGGTGGCGCTGGTCGGCGCAACCGGCGCCGGCAAGTCGACCGTCATGAAGCTCCTGGCCCGCTTCTACGATCCCGACGCCGGCCGGGTGCGCGTCGACGGCCACGACCTGCGCGACCTCGACCTCCTCTCGTTCCGCCAGCACCTCGGGTATGTCCCCCAGGAGGCGTTCCTCTTTTCGGGCACCATCCGCGACAACATCGCCTACGGCCGGCCCGAGGCGACCGAGGACGACGTGGTGCGCGCCGCCCGGGCGGTGGGCGCCGACCGGTGGGTGGCCTCGCTGCCCGGTGGCTACGACCACGAGCTCTCCGAGCGGGGACGCTCGTTGTCCGCCGGGCAACGCCAGCTGATCGCCCTGGCCCGAGCCGAGCTCGTCGACCCGGCGGTGCTCCTGCTCGACGAGGCCACCTCGAACCTCGACCTGGCCACCGAAGCGCAGGTGTCGGCCGCCATGCAGCAAGTGGCCCGGGGGCGGACGACGGTCATCATCGCCCACCGGCTCCAGACCGCGCAGTCGGCCGACCGCATCGTGGTGCTCGATCAGGGCCGGGTCGCCGAGGCCGGCCCCCACGAGCAGCTGATCGCCAATGGCGGCCCCTATGCGGCCATGTGGGCCGCCTTCGACCCGGCCCGGGACGGCGGGATCGGGTCGGCGGCGAGACCCTGAGGGCCCACCGGGTCCGCGTCGGTCGCCCCGGCTACCGTTCGATGCACCGGCGGAGGGGCTGCTCGGTGCGGCGGTGAAGGATCGGAGGTCCGATGCCACACTTCGAGGTCGAGCGGATGGGGCACCTCAACCACGTGGCCGGGGACTATGCCGCTGCCCGTGCGCTCTACGCCGGCGTCTTCGGCGCCGACGTCTTCCGCGAGTGGGACGAGCCCCATGCGGGCTCGTCCAATGCGCTGCTCTTGGTGGGAGAGACCTGCCTCGAGCTGTTCGGGGTGACCGATCCGGACGGCTCGGTCGGACGGTGGATGGGCCGCCAAGGGCCCGGTTGGCACTCCCTCGAGTGGACCCTTCCGTCGTTCGAGCAGGCGGTGACGGTGACCGGCGAGCTGGGCATCCGACTGACCGAGCGGGTCGAGGACGCCTACGTCTTCACCCATCCACGCGACTGCCACGGCCTGTGTCTCGAGCTCACCGCGGCCCACTTTCCGGGCGATGCCCGCGACGAGCCTGGCTGGGCACCGACGTTCTGGAGCGACGACCAGCCGCTCGGCGTGACCGGATCGCCGACGGTCCGGGTCGCCTCTCGCGACGCGGCGGGGGCCGCCCGCTGGCTCGCCGACGTGACCGGCGTCGAGCCGAGCTACGAGGAGGGCTGCCCCGGCTTGGGCGGCCGGGCCGTGGGGGTGGTCCTGGCGGGGCACACGCTGGAGTTCGTCGAGCCGATCGGCGACGGCCCCCTCCGCCAGTTCGTCGAGCAGCGTGGCGAGCGGATCCACTCCCTGTCCCTGACCGTGGTCGACCTCGGCGCCGCACTGGCCCACCTGGCCGATCTCGGGGTCGGTGTGGTACCCGGCGCGGGAGCGTCTCGCTTCATCGACCCGGCAGCGACTTTGGGCGGCCTCATCGAGCTCGCCGAACGCTGAGCTGCGAGCCGGGTGGCGGGGGACGCGGGTGGCGGCCCCACAGGCCGGGGGCGAATCGTGGCAGTCTTGGCCCGGTTCCATGGACGGATGCGTTTCGTCCGCATCAACTGAGAGGGGAGACGATCGATGGCTCACCACGGCGCGCAGGTCGAAGCCTGGGACGCGGCCGGGCTGCAGTACGAGGTCGACGCGGGCGTTGCCTGGCTGCGGCTCAACCGGCCCCACAAGCGCAATGCGATCGACCGCCCCCTGCGCGACGCCCTGCTCGACGCGATCCACGAGGTGAGCGAGGACCCTGCGGTCAAGGTGGCCGTGATCACCGGCAACGGCGTGGCCTTCTCGTCGGGAGCCGACCTTACCCAGGAGGGCGGCCCCATCGAGGTGCCGCCCGCGCGTCGGATCCCGGGCCCCAACGGCGGGCGGGCCGACGGCATCCTCTACGGCTGGTACCGGCTGATGGAGGCCATCTGGCGCAGCGAGACCCCCTTCATCGCCGCGGTGAACGGGGTCGCCGCGGGCGGCGGCTGCCAGCTGGCGTTGGCGTGTGACCTGATCCTCGCCTCCGACGAGGCCAGCTTCTGGGAGGTGTTCGTCCGGCGCAACCTCCCGCTCGAAGGGGGCGGGGCGTGGATCCTGCCCCGCCTGGTGAGCCTCGTCCGGGCCAAGCAGCTGGCGCTCTTCGGCGAGCCCCTCCCGGCGACGACGGCGGAGCAGTGGGGCCTGATCAATCTCTGCGTGCCGGCCGCCGAGCTGGAGGCCACGGCCCGCGACTGGGCCCAGCGCCTGGCCACGATCTCGGCACCGACCGGAGGCCCGCGCGGTGGCGTCGCCACGCCGCCGGGACCGGCGCCCGACCTCAGCGTCCGGGTGGGGCACATCAAGAGCCAGCTCAACCAGTCGCTCGAGGAAGGCATGTACCAGACCTTCCGCGACGAGGTCACCTTCCTCTCGCTCGGGGGCGGGGCCCCACCGGAGTGACCGGCCCGCCGGGGCCGCCCTTGGTCGGACCGGGGTGGCCCCCGCCGTCGGTACCGCCTGCGACCGGAACCCGCCGGTCGGCACCGCTTGCGACCGGAACCCCCCGGTCAGGAGCTGTTGGTCAGCGGTCCTTGGTCATGAGCACCGCACCGGAGTACGGACCCACTGCGTTCGCCCACACGGCCACCTCGGCGTCGGCCACCTGACGCTCCCCGCACTCGCCTCGGAGCTGACGCACCGACTCGATGCAGAAGTTCGCGCCATGGCGCCGACCGACGTTGCAGGCACCGCCGTCGGTGTTGACCGGAAGCGAGCCACCGAGACGGGTGTTGCCGGCCTCGACGAACGGCCCCGCCTCACCCAACTTGCAAAAGCCCAGGGCCTCGAGCCATTGGAACACGATGATGGTGAAGCCGTCGTAGAGCTGGGCGCAGTCGACGTCGGCCGGACCCAGATCGGTGCGCTTCCACAGCTCGGAGGCGGCGTGGAAGGGTGAGTTCTGGTTCATGTCGATCAGGTCGAAGCTCGACCCGACGGCCGAGCAAGAAGCCGCTTCGACCCAGACTGGCTTCTTGCTCCAGTCGTGGGCCCGGTCGCCGGCCGTGTAGATGACCGCCGACGCCGAGTCGACCGGGTAATCGCAGTCGAGCAGGTGCACCGGCTTGGCGATGTAGCGGGAGGCCAGGTAGTCCTCGATGGTGAGCGGCTCACGCAGGAGCGCGTCCTCGTTCATCGAGGCGTGCCAGCGCTGCGCCACGACATGGGCACCGAACTGCTCCTCGGTGGTGCCGAAGAGGTCCATGTGACGTTGGGCCGGCATCGCCGCGATCGAGGGGATCATCCCGGCGACGCCGAAGCCGTAGGGAGCGGTGAAGCCCATGTCACCCGGAACCGTGACCGGTCCCTCGCGGCCCCGCAGCTCTGCCATCTCGGCCGTGGAGCTCAGGCGCTGGTTGATGATCCGCAGCGTCAGGACGGTGTGCGCGAACCCCGCCCGGATGGCCGAGATCGCCTCGAGCGCCGGACCGATGTACGCCGGCCCTGCCGTCCCGTACCAGTCGAGCGGCTCGATGCCCATGGCCTGGGCGAACCCGAGCGGCTCGACGACGTCGAGCCCGGCCGGCGCCGGCCCGGCGACGCCCCAGAGCAGGGTGATCCCGTCCAGGTCGGCGGTGGTCATCCCGGCGTCGGCGAGCGCCGCCTCGGTCGCCTGGCGGGCCAGCTCGAACGAGGTCAGTCCGGTCCGTCGACCGGTGGTCGAGTACCCGACACCGACCGCGGCCACCTCTTGATGCTGCATCTGATCTCCTCAGGCTGGACGAAAGAAGGGAAGGGTCAGCGTGGGGGTCACCTCGCGGAAGACGACCTCCATCGGCAGGCCGCAACGGAGGCGCTCCTCGGGGCAGTCCACGATGCCGGTGGGCAGACGCACGCCGGGCTCCTCCTCCAGATCGATGACCCCGATGACGTAGGGGATCTTGTCGGCGAAATACGGGTGCGACACGTGCATGATCACCGAGTAGCTGTACAACGTGCCCCGCCCCGACACCTGCTCGGGCGCCAGGTTGGTCGAGCGGCACCGGTCGCAGAGTCGCCGCGGGTAGTGCACGAAGTGCCCGCAGTCCCCGCAGCGAAGGAGGTCGAGCCGGTGCTCGCGCACCGCGTCCCAGTAGAACCTCGTGAGATCGTCCGGCTCGGGGACCGGCGGCGACTGGGCGGCGTCGAACGTGGTCATGGCGCCGGGCTCATGGCAGGGGGCGGGTCGTCATCGATCGCACGCTATCGCCGGGCGACCGACCGTGCCCAAGCGCGGTCCGCGGCCGTTGGTAGCGTTTCGTCCATGCCCGTCAGCTCCCAGCGTCTCGGTCACGCGGTCGTGGTCACCATCGATCGGCCCGAACGCCGCAACGCGCTCGACGGCCCGACCATCGAGGCCATCGGCACCGCGTTCGTCGCCGCCGAGGCCGACGACGACGTGCGCGCGGTCGTGCTGACCGGCAGCGGAGACAAGGCCTTCTGCGCCGGGATGGATCTGAAGGCCCCGAGGGACCCGGTGGCTCGGGGTCCCGGGCTCGGAGCCTTCACCAACCGCTGCTACCCCAAGCCGGTGATCGCCGCCGTCAACGGTGCAGCGGTCGGGGGTGGGTTCGAGCTGATGCTGGCGGCAGACCTCGTGGTCGCCGCCGATCACGCGACCTTCGCCGTCCCCGAGGTCCTGCGAGGCCTGGTCGGCGCCGGATGCACCACCCGCCTGGCTGCCCGGCTCCCGCCGGCCCTGGTCGCCGAGCTGACCTTCCTCGGCACCCCATTCGACGCCCGGCGTGCCATGGCCCTCGGGCTGGTGAACCAGGTGGTGCCGATCGGCGACCTGCTCCCACAGGCCCTCGCGCTGGTCGACCGCCTGGCCCTGGCGGCCCCGCTGGCGCTCCGGGTCACCAAGGAGCTCATCTTTCGCGAGCAGGGCATGCACGACGACGCCGAATGGCGGGTCATCCGAGCGCAGGCCGCCCCGGTGTTCGCGAGCGACGACGCCAGGGAGGGCGCGGCGGCGTTCACCGCCAAGCGCCCACCGGTGTGGACCGGCCGCTGATCCTCCGGGACCTCAACCGGGACGTCAACCGGCACCCTCGACCGGGCGGGCCCGGATCACGGGGCGACCGCCGCGGGGCACCGGTCCCCCACCTCGGGCAGCACCTGGGGATAGCGTGCTCGTCACGGAGAGGAGGTCGACGTGCCGAACATCGTCCAGGTGGTCGTGACGGGTGCCAGCGCCGGTCGACCCACCCGCACGCTGCTCAACGTGGGGGAGACACCGGCCACGATCGACGCCACCCCGAACCGGACCAAGACCATCGTCCACAACAACGGGCCGTCGACCATCGAGCTCACCCTGGGCCAGATGACCCTGCGGGTGCTGCGCGGCAGCGACTGGCAAACCGACGTGCTCGAAGACGGCCCGCTGACCGCCCGGGTGGTGAGCGACGCCTGACGACCGCCGGGCACAGCGACACGCCCGGCACCGGCCACCCGGCCTTCGGTCAGTAGCCGCTGCGGCCACCCGTCACGACCCGCAGGGTCCGGTACAGGATCAGCAAGTCCAGCATCGGCGACCAGTTCTCGACGTAGTAGAGGTCGAGCCGCACGGCTTCGTCCCATCGGATGTCCGACCGCCCGCTCACCTGCCACAGCCCGGTCAGGCCGGGCCGGGCCAGAAAGCGCCGACGGGCCGCCTCGCCGAAGTCCTCGGACTCCTCGGGCAGGCACGGGCGAGGACCCACCAGGACCATCTCGCCCTTCAGGACGTTCAGCAGCTGTGGCAGCTCGTCGACCGAGTGCTTGCGCAAGATGCGCCCGACCCGGGTGACCCGCGGGTCGTTGCGGATCTTGAAGAGGGGACCGTCGTGCTCGTTGGCCGCCACCAAGGTGGCCCGGAGGGCGGGGGCTTCGTGGACCATGGTGCGGAATTTCAGCATCTCGAAGGTCTGACCCCCGTAGCCCACCCGCTGCTGGCGGAAGAAGACCGGCCGGCCCGAGTCGAGCACGATCGCCAAGGCCACCGCTGCCAGGACGGGGGCGCCCAGGATGAGCAGCGGGACGGCGAGGATCCGCTCGTAGGCCGGCTTGAGCCAGCGCGCCGCGCCCTGGATCCGCGGCTCGGTGATGTGCAGTAGGGGCAGCCCGGTGACCGGGGCGATCCGGATGCGAGGCCCTGCCAGGTCGACGACGTCGGGCGCCACCAGAAGGTCGACCTGGTGCCGCTCGAGCTGCCAGGCGATCTGCTGGAGGCTGGCGTCCTCGAAGAGCGGCGTTCCCACCACGGCGACCGAGTCGGCGTCGAGCCGCCGGGCGGCATCGATGATCTCGGTGATGCTCCCCACTACCGGGAACCAACCGCGAGCCGAGCGGAACTCGCCCTCGCCGTCCGACGACCCCCCGGGCACACAGACCCCCACCACCTGGTAGCCGTGGCTCGGATCGCGGTACAAATGGTCGGCGAACCGCTCGACGGATCGCTCGTCGCCCGCCAGGACGATCCGGTTGAGCGCGTACCCCCGGCGGCGCACTCTCGCCGTGACCTGGCGCAGCAACCAGCGGGTGCTCAGGCACGCCACGACCAGGCTCGGGAAGTACACCACCACCAGCAGGCGGGAGACCTGGGCTCGGAACGCGAACGAGGCGATCGCCACCAGGGCCATGAGCCGCAGCGCGGTCACCACGGGGACCCGGTACTCGCGCAGGCCCTCCGAGGGGAAGCGCGGCCGGTACGAGCCGGCCAGCAGCAGTGCCAACAGCCAGGTTCCGAGCGATACCCCGCCCAAGGTGCGGTAATTGATCATCCAGCCCAGCACATCGAGGTGATAGCGCTGCGCCTCGGGCCGCACCAGATAGCAGAAGATCAGCGCGAGGACCGCGGCCAACGAGTCGGCGACGAGGAGGCCCGCCAGGTACCACGACCGCCATGACCGCCACGACCGCCAGGTGACCAGCCGATCCCCGACCGTGTCAGGCTGCTCGCCCAGCCCCACCGGCGTCTGGAGCGCCTCACCGCCCTGGTTCATCGCCACAACACCCGCCCGCGCCTGCCCGCTCACCACCACCTACCCCGGGGCTGCCGGACACCCGGCGACCGCATCGGCGCCCCTTTCCGCTCCGCCCCCTCCAGGCGGGCCATGTGCCTCCCGCGGACCCTACTGCCTGGGTCATCCGGTGTCATGTGAATGCTGTGTTGCCAATCGGACGTCCACGACGTCCGACGTCGGCGATGTCCGACGTCGCGAGGCGCCGACGTCTCCGCCGCCCCAGCCAAGGCGGGGAGCCCGCTCGCTAGGGTGGGCGCCGGAGAGATCGTGCGGCGGCCCGGGGCATCCAAGGCGGCGCGACGCTCGGATGGAGAGCGACGGACATGACCAATGCACCCCGAGGCGCACCGTGGACGGGTTGGCCCTCCCCCGGGCCCCCGACCGGCGACCGAGGGACCGAGCTATCCCCGCCGCGCCCCCTCGTGGGGGCGAGCGGATCCGAAGCCGCCGGCCGGGCACGGGTCGTCATCGCCCACGACTACCTGACCCAGCGAGGGGGAGCGGAGCGAGTGGTCCTGGCGATGGCCCGGGCATTTCCGACCGCCCCGATCGTGACCTCGCTCTACGAGGCCCCGGCCACGTTCTCCGATTTCGCCCACCGTCAGGTGACGACCAGCGTCCTGCAGCGATCGGGGCTGCTCCGGCGCCATCACCGACTGGGCCTCCCGCTCTACGCACCGGTCTTCGCCCACACCCAGGTGGACGCCGAGCTCGTCGTGGCGAGCACCTCGGGATGGGCGCACGGCATGGCCGCCACGGGTCGCCGGCTCCTGTACGTCCACAACACGGCCCGCTGGCTCTACCAGGTCGACGATTACCTGCGCGGGCAGCGACCGGCGGTGCAGGGACTGGCCCACCTCCTCGGTAGCCCGCTGCGACGGTGGGACCGCGCCCACGGGCGGTCGGCCGAGCTGGTCCTGGCGAACTCGCGCACGGTGCGCGATCGGGTGGCCCGCCACTGGAACGTGGACGCCGAGGTGCTCTACCCGCCGCACGCCGCCGACGTCGCCGCTCCTCGAGAAGCGGTCGGGCACATCGAGCCGGGCTATCTGCTGGTGGTCTCCCGCCTCGTGGCGCACAAGCAGGTCGACGTCGTGGCCCGAGCCATGGAGCACCTGCCCGGCCAGCGCCTGGTCGTGGTGGGGACCGGTCCCGAGGCCCGGGGACTGCGCCACGAGGCCCCCCCGAACTGCTCGTTCGTCGGATCGGTGTCCGACGCCCAACTACGTTGGCTCTACGCCAATTGTGCTGCCCTGGTGTCGGCGTCCCGCGAGGACCTGGGCCTGGCGGCGCTGGAGGCCATGGCGTTCGGACGCCCGGTCTGCGCCCTGCGGGCCGCCGGGTTCGCCGAAACGGTCGCCGAGGGTGAGAACGGCGTGTTCTTCGAACGGTCCGAACCTCAGCAGGTGAGAGACGCCGTCGTCCGATTGTCCCGCACCCCCTTCGATGCGGGCGCGATCGCGGCGCACGCCGCCAGGTTCGACGAGCAGAGCTTCGCCCGCCGGCTGCAGGCGTTCGCCGACCAGGTGCTGGCGTGAGCGGGCACACGGCGTCGGGTGCGGCGTCGGGCACGGCGTGAACGGGCTCACATCCTCGGGCACATCCTCGGGCACATCCTCGGGCACGGCGTGGGGCAGGGCATCACGCCGACCGGACGGGGAGCCGCCCCAGCCCCAGCCCCGGATCCTGTTCGTGTGCACCGCCAACCGGTGTCGCTCGCCGATGGCAGCGGGGCTCCTCGGGCAGCGGCTCGCCCGCCTGGGTGTCCGCGCGAGCATCCGCTCGGCGGGCGTGGCGGCCGACGGCCAGGCGCCGCCACCCGACGCCGTCCAGTCGCTGCGCCGGCACGGCGTGGACCTATCGGACCACCGCAGCCGCGAGCTGGTGCCCGAGGACCTGGCGGGCGCCGATCTGGTCGTGGGCCTCGAGCGGGGCCACGTGCGCCACGCGGTCCTCCTCAGCGACGGCGAGGCGTGGCCCCGGTGCTTCACGTTGCGAGAGCTGGTCCGGCGTGGCTCGGGCGCCGGTCCCCGCCCAGCCCACCAGGCACTGGCCGACTGGCTGGCCGAGGTGCATCGCGGCCGCGAGCGCCAGGACCTGCTCGGGGCATCGACCACCGACGACCTGGCGGACCCCATCGGCGGGACCGCGGCGGAGTACGCCGCCACCGCCACCGCCATCGCCACCCTGGTCGACCAGCTCACCGACCTGCTCTGGGGCAGGGCGCGCCGGCGCAGCGCACCACGCGCGTCGCGGGCCGAGCGCCTCACGTAGCCGCGCCCAGCGACCTTCGCTCCCCTAGTCTCGACCCGTGGATCCGAGCGGCGGGACGGCCCGATCGCGTCCCGCGAGCCACAGCGGCGCCCCGGTGGGCCGGTCGCGCCATCGACATCGGAGCCGTTGGGCGCGGCGATGGCGACGGTGGCGACGCGCGCGGCACGAGCACCGCGAGCAGCGCTACCACCGACGCCAGGGGGCGCATATCGACGCCACCCTCCGCCAGAGCCATCAGCGCCGACTCGCCGGCCAGCCTGCCCCCGGTCACGCACACGACAGCCGACGGGCTCCTGGCCGCGCCCCGTCGTGGCTGACCGGCTCCATGGCCCTGGCGGCCGCGGTGGGCGGTGCGTTTGCCCAGTGCCATCCGACCGGGACCCACGTGGTCGACCCTGTCGAGACCGCCGTCTTCGCCGCCTTCTTCACCGTGCTGGTCGCTCGGGTGACCCCGATCGTCTGGGTCGGAGTGGCTCTCGTCACCGTGGCCCTGGCTCGGGGGACACTCCTCGCGCCCGCCGGCGCTGTGGTCGCCCTCGCCGCGGTCGGGCTCGGCGTCCGGCCGGCCCGCCGGTGGGTCGGGCCCCTGATCGGCGCCCTGGGAGTGCAGGTGATCCTGCGCTGGCCGCCGCAGGTCGGCCACGGGTTCAGCGCCGCGGTGGCCGGGGCGCTCGTCGTCGCGTGCGGCCCCGCGGCGTGGCGGCGCAGCTCACGGCGGACCCGTCGACGGGTGCTCCGCGCCGGGGCGATCGTGGGCGGAGCCGCCGTCCTCTTCACCGTGCTCTTCGCCGTGGCGGTGGCGCTGGTCCGGCACGATGCGACGCGGGGGGAAGCTGCCGCACGAAGCGCACTGTCGAGCGTGGGGAGCGGTTCGAGCACCTCGGCGCTCACCTCGCAGATGACCGAGGCAGCCACCGACACGGCCGCAGCGGCCCATCGCCTCGCCGGTTGGCTCGGCTGGGGCGCGCTCGGGGTGCCGGTGGTGGCCCAGCAGCAGCGGTTCGCCGTCGGCGCCCTCCGGGCCGCGTCCTCCGCTGCCCAGGTGGCCGAGCGCGAGGCACCGGCGGTCGACTACCGGCTCGACTACGCCGACGGCCAGGTCGACCTGGCCAAGCTCGAGGCCCTCGCAACCCCGATGCGGGTGCTCGACGGCGCCCTGCGCCTCGCCGATACACGGCTCGGCGCCGTCGGCTCCCCCTGGTTGGTCGCGCCGCTGGCGGACCGGGCCCGCACGCTTCGCACCCAGGTGACCCACGCGGCCCAGGCGGCCGGCCTGGCCACGCAGGCCGCCCGGGTGTTGCCCGGCATGCTGGGCGCGAACGGCACCCGCCACTACCTGGTGGCCTTCATGACCCCGGCCGAGAGCCGGGGCTACGACGGGCTCATCGGCAGCTACGGGGTGCTCACCGCCGACGCCGGCCACCTCGAGCTGAGCGCCTCGGGCCAGATCTCGGACGTCCAGAACGCGCTCCCGCCGGGCGGCGCCACCCTCACCGGGGTGCCCGGCTACCTGGCCCGATACGGGAGCTTCGACCCGGGCGAGTTCCCCCAGGACGCCGCGTACTCCCCCGACCTCCCCACGGATGCCAAGGTCTTCGCCGAGCTGTACGGCCAGAGCATCGGCGGTCCGGTCGACGGGGTCCTGGCGGTCGACCCCGCAGGCCTGGCGGCGCTCCTCCACTTCACCGGCCCGGTGTCGGTGCCGGGCCTTCCGACGCCCCTCGACTCGTCGAACGCGACCCGGGTGCTGCTCTCCGAGCAGTACACCACCTTCGACACCTCGGCTGCCGAGGGCAACGCCTCGCGGCAGGACTTCCTCCTCGCCGCTTTGCACACCGGCGTCGATGCGCTGCTGGCTCGCGGCCTGCCCGCACCGCAGGAGATCTCGTCGGTCCTCGACCCGGCGGTGCGGGACGGGAGGATCGGCCTGTGGAGCTTCCATGCGGTCGACGACGGCCTGCTGGCCCGGCTCGGCGTGGACGGACGGTTCCCGAGCCCGGGGCGTGGCGACCTGCTCGCCGTCACGACCGCCAACACCGGCAACAACAAGATCGACGCCTATCTCCACACGACGGTCGACGACCAGGTGGAGGTCGACCCGGGCACCGGTTCGGTGCGCTCCTCGGTGACCGTGTCGCTCGAGAACGCGGCGCCGGCCAGCGGGTTGCCGGGGATCGTGATCGACAGCCCAGCAGACCCGGCGCTCGCACCGGGCGTCAACGAGACCTGGCTGACGGTGTACAGCCCGCTGGCCTTCAACGCGGTACACATCGACGGGGCGCCAGCCACCATGTCCGCCACTCGCGAGCTGGGGGTCTGGGCCTATAGCACCTACGTGGAGATCCCTCCGGGCGCCACCTCGACGGTGCGGGTCGAGCTGAGCGGCACGGTAGCCGAGCGCTCCGAGCTGTCGATGGGGGTCCGGCTCCAGCCGGCCGCCCACCCGGTGCATGCCCGCGTCACCGTCGGCGCGACCGGCGGGTGGGCGGCGGAGCGCGCCGGGGACAACACCTGGGACCTCGGGCCGGCGATGCGCCAGCAACGCACCTTCCGCTTCGTGCACCGTTGAGCGACGCCCTTCGAGGTGGCGGTCCTCTCCGACGTCTGTCGCAAAGAGTTGCTGGAAAAGTCGGTTCCACGAGCCGCAACGACTTGCTGGGAGAGCCGGTTCCACGATTAGTGGCGCGTCGAGAGAAGCCTCTTTGGAAGCCGTGGGCCTTTTCGTGCACGGAGGACCCGGTGATAGCCTTGACATGTCGCGGAGCGGCCCATAGCCTCGGCCATGCTTGGTGATCCCATCCGGTGTGGGCGGACCGTAAGGGAGGGTGCCATGAAACACCGGCTCGTCGCGGCATGCGTCGCCGCTTCTGCCCTCACGTGCGTCGCCTGGCAGACCGCGGCGGTGGCTGGTGATGATCATCATCCGCATCCCCCGGGCTACGGCCCGAGCGCCCCGCAGATCTTCACCAGCACCTCGGTCTCGTCCCCCGGCGGCTCCTTCCTCGTCGACGGGGTCAACTTCGCTCCCCACGAGCACATCACCATCACGCTCGGATCCCCGGTGGTGGTCCTCGCCGGGACGACCACCTCCGGCCGGGGCTCGTTCGCCGTGTCGGTGACGATCCCGAAGGGGACGACCGCGGGCAGCCACACCATCACTGCGACCGGATCGACCGGCGACACCGCGTCGACCAGCATCACGGTGAAGGTTCCCCATGCCTTCCCGTACCGGCACCACCACGGCGGGAACAACCACCACGGCGGGAACAACCACCACAACGGGAACCATCACTACGACAAGCACGGCCACGACAAGGGTCACTGACCCACTGGGCCGGCAGGTCGGGCGGGTGGCCGTGCTCCCGGGTCGAGCGCGCTGACCTCAGCCGCCGTCCCGGTTGGCCAGGGTGACCGCTTGGCACCGCGGGCACCAGGCGGCGGGCGCCGATTCGTCGGCCGGGTGCACCAACGCCCCGCAGCCCGCGCAACGCCAGATGGTTGGTGACTGCGTGGTATCCGACACGTGACCGCCCTCCTGGTTCGACGCTCCGAGGATAGCCCGCCGATTGGCGTCGAACGCCACTGGCCGGGGCCTCCGGCCCCTGGGCCGGCGGACCGTCAGCTCGCCCGAGGCTCGTGCGAGACCGGCCGTTCGAGCACCGGATAGGTGCCGGCGTCGAACGCCCGGACGAACGCCTCGACGCCGGCCGGGTGCCGCACCGTCACCTTGCGAGCCCAACGGCGGGAGGGCTTGATCACCGTCACTGCGGTCCCCACCGCGACCGTCCCCACCCGGGCATCTGCGCCCAGGACCGCGTTCAGGTACGAGGCGAGCACGCACCGTTCAGCGTCCTGGCGAAGACCCCGGGCGCCCGCCCCTTCCATCCGTGCCGCCACCAGGCTGGGACTCGCGCCCAAGCTGCCGAGCAGTTGCCGGAGATCGGCTCGCAGCGCCGACCGCAGGGGTCGCCGCCACCGTCTCGCCCTCGTCCCGGCCGGCGCGCCCGCAGTGACGTCGCCCGGCACGCTTGCCCGGTGACCCCCGGGCTGGTGCTCCTGATTTCCTCGTACCGTCTTGGGCACCTCTCACCTCCACCCAGCTGTGGCTGACAGCTCCCATACCCTTGGCTCGACCACGCAACCGTCGCGATGCCCGATCATCTCCGACGGCTGGTCCGGACCGACGCGGCCAGGCTCCAGCCGCGCCAGCAGCCCCCGTGGCGGTCCGGGGGCTGCTGGCAACGTCAGGCGGCGACGGGGACCCCACTAAGGGGGGTCACGCCGCACCACTGCTCACGACTACTGCTCACGACTACTGCTCACGACTACTGCTCCCGACTACTGCTCACGACTACTGCTCACGACGCCCCGTCGCCAGTTGCGGCGTCGCCCGGCCCCGAGTGCGGGCAGGGCGGACGGCCGGGCACCGGTCCACCGCTCGAATCCGTCGATGCCTCCACGGAGCTGGAGGCCGACGAGGACGCCGTGGTGGCTGCCGCCGACGAGGACGGCTGGGACGCTGCCGCCGGGGCCGACCACGCCGGGCTGGGCGACGCAGGCGACGAACCGCCCCAGCCGCTCACGGAGCCGCTCGAGGCGGCGGCCGGCGGTGAGGCTGCGCTCGGGGCAGCGGCACCCGAGGACCAGCCGCCATCCGGATGGTGGTCACACGGCGGGGAACCGCTCCCCGTGGCGGGAGGGGTGGCGGCCGTCGTCGTCGGTGGCACCACGGGCGAGCCACCGCTCGTGGCGGGGCCGACGATCAGGGCGAACGACTGGTCGACCGCCGGACCGACGCCGTTGGTGGCGGAGAGGGTGAGGTTGGTCGTTCCACCGGCGCTCGGATCGCCCGACAGGGTTGCCGTGCCGTCACCGTTGTCGACGAAGCTCACCCCTGCCGGCAGGGCACCGGTCTCGCTCAGGGTGGCCACCGGGCTGCCGGTGGTCGACACCGTGAAGCTGAACGGGCTGCCCACCGTCGCCGAGGCCGTGGCGGCGCTGGTGAATGCCGGCGGCTGGCCAACCGTGATGGTGAGATTCTGGCTCGCGCCGAGCCCCACCCCGTTGTCGGCCCCGACGGCGATGGTGGCCACCTGGTCCACGGTCGGATCGCCCGAGATGGTCGCCGTGCCGTTGCCGTTGTCGGCGAAGGTCAATCCCGTCGGCAGGGCACCGGTCTCGCTCAACGTGGCCGCCGGGTAGCCGACCGACGTAACCACGAACCCGAAGGGAGTGCCCTCGACCGCCCCGACCTGGTCAGGGCTGGTGATCTGGGGTGCCCGGTCCGCCGGAACGGTCACCAGCACCCGGGGCGGCTGGCCCCGATGCAACGCCCGGTGGTGCCAGGCGATGTCGGGAGCCCGGTGCGGGTGGCCGAAACGACCCGCGGTGGTCGTCGCGGACGCCACCATCGCCGATCCGCCCAGCACGAGCGCCGCCGATCCGGCGGCCGCACCGGACCAGCGGAGCAGGGTGTGATGTCGAGATCGCATTATGCCGTTCGCCTCTCGCTCGGTGGATCGCTTCCCCGCTCGGTGGATCGCTCCCCCCCCGGGGTTGCTCAGAGCCGCCGGTACCCGCGCTCCGACCGGGTAAACGACACCGGCCCAAATCGGCACGTGACCAGCGGACAACGCCATGGCCAGGGAGAACAGACCGACGGAACACTCCACCCGCCCTCGACCTCAATATCATGTTGACCGTTAGCGTTGCCCCGCCGAGGCCGGTGAGGTGGTGGCGGACCAGGATCGCCAACCACTCTGTAAGGGGTGCGCGGGTGCCTGACGGGGTACTCGGGACAGGGCACGGGGTTGCTCGGAACAGGACGATGTGGTGATCTGGCAAGCACCGACCGGAAGGCGACTCAGATGGATCAGGCGTTCGGCATCGCGGAGGAGACGAAGGGCTCGGTGCCCGTGCTGTCGGTCCGTGGTGACATCGACGTGGCGACAGCCCCGGTGTTGCGAGACCGGCTGCAGTCCCGCGTCGCCCAGGGCTCGGCCACGGTGGTCGTCGACCTCCTCGGGGTGTCCTTTCTCGACTCGACCGCCCTCGGCGTGCTCATCGGCGCCCTGAAGCGCTGCCGCGAAGCCGGGGGCGAGCTCCGCTTGGTGATCAACGAGGCTCGGATCCTGAAGGTGTTCGAGATCACCGGCCTCACCGAGGTCTTCGTCATCGCCCCCTCGCTGGACCAGGCGTTGGCCCTCTGACACCGGGCCCGGACCGGCGCCGCGCCCTGGGGCGCCGGTCTCGGGCGGTCCGGCGCCGAAACGGCTAATCCGAGCCGGTAAGCGGTCCGGCCGGTTGGCCCGGCGCCGAACGGGTAACTGGATCACGGGTCGCAGGGGCTCGCACGGATGCGCGGGCGAGAGGGTCTCAGAGCGCGAGGAGGTCACATGGCACACGAGACGCATGCCGGGCACGACGAGCACGTCCACGGACCTGGTTGCGGGCACGAGGCGGTGCAGCACGGTGACCACATCGACTATCTCCACGACGGTCATCGCCACCGCGCCCACGACGGCCACTGGGACGAGTGCGAGGTCGAGGAAGAGGTGGAGGAACTGGCCGAAGTCGAGGGTCAGGTACGAGGCATCCAGAGCTGAGCCGGGCGATCAGCTGGACCGGACCGACCGGCTCCGGGACCGCCGGGCGATCCTGAACGGGAAGGCCCAGCGGGACGAGCCGGCCCACCACCCCGGGCACTGGCGGACGGCCAGGCCGCCGGCGGTCCCGCACGCCAAGGCGATGGCGTGCTCCCACCCGTCGAGACCCGGTGCCAGCGCCCACGCGATGCCGAGTCCGGCTGCCAGCAGCCAGGTGCACCGTCGCAAGGCCAGCGCGACCAGGACACACCCCCCCACCGCGGTCACGGCCGCCGACGGGCCGCTGTCCAGTGCCCGGCCGACCCCAACGGGGAACAGGGCCAGCTCGAAGAGGACCCGCGCCCCCAACGTCGCCGTGACGTGACCAAGGGCCCCCACAACGACCGTGACCCCCCGCCCCAGTACCAGCTCGCCCAGGCCGACGACCAGGGCCAACTGGAGCACGGCGCCCCAGAGGGGCAGGTAGGGCGTCGGGAGGAACAGCGACAGGGGAAGACGGGCGATCTCGGTGGCCCATGGCAACGAGGCGTGGACGTCGCCCCACCGCCAGAGCTCGGCGCCCATCCGCCCGTGCCCGAGCAGGAGGTGCACCGCGAGCTCCGCAGCGACCGCTCCCGCGGCCAGCCATGGCCGGGTGCCCAGCGACCACCGATGCCGGGCCACCGCGAGCAGCCGGGCGATCTCGTCGCCGGGCGCGAGCCGGCGCACCCCGTTGCCCCTCACCGGGTCCGGAACGCCGCCGCGTCGGATGACTTGAGCTCGAGCCCGATGCCCGGGCGGGAACGGTCGGGCCGCAATCGCCCGCCCAGGGGGTCGACGGCGCCGTCGAAGAGGAGGCGCTCGATCCGGGCATGGTCGGCGAAGTACTCGAGGTGCCGCACGTTGGTCGTGGCGCAGGCCGGATGCAGGTGCAGCGACGGTGCGCAGTGGCCGGACAGCTCGAGCCCGTAGGTCTCGGCCAGCGCGGCGACCCGGAGCCACTCGCTGACCCCGGCACAGCGCGACACGTCCGCCTGCAGGCAGTCCACCGCGCCGGCGTCGCACATCGCCTTGAAGTAGAAGAGGTCGTAGCCGTACTCGCCCGCGGCGACGTCCAACGAGCTGGTGGACCGGATGGAGGCCAGGACGTCGAGATGGTCGGAGGACACCGGCTCCTCGAACCAGCAGACGCCCAGCTCCTCGTAGGCCCGGGCCATCCGCAGCGCCTGCTTGGCGCCGTAGGCCCCGTTGGCGTCGACGAACAGCTCCACCCCGTCGCCGATCGTCCGGCGCGTCAGGGCGGCTCGCTCGAGGTCGCGCTCCGGGCGGGAGCCCCAGGACTCCCCGACCTTGATCTTGACCCTCGGGATCCCGAGACCCTCGGTCCACCCCGACAGCTGCTCGACCAGCGCTCGGTCGTCGAGCGAGGTGAAGCCCCCGCTGCCGTAGACCGGCACGTCGTCTCGGGCCCCTCCGAGCAGGGTGACCAGGGGGAGGTCGAGCAGCTTGGCCTTCAGGTCCCACAGCCCGATGTCCACCGCCGCCACGGCCATGGCGGTGAGTCCGGGACGGCCCATGTTCCTGGCGGCCCGGACCATCGCCGACCAGGCCCGGGGCAGGTCGAACGCGTCGAGACCCACCACGGCGCCCACCAGGATGTCCTCGATCAGCCGGGCCGATCCGGCGGTGGCGTAGGTGAACCCGAGGCCCCGCTGCCCGCCGGCGCGGGGCTCGGCCACCACGACCGTGGTGGCCGACCACTGGAGGGTGCCGTCGGCCTCCGGCTCGGTTGTCGGGACCTCGTAGACGCTGACGTCGACCGCTTCGACCTCGGGCACCGCTCCTCCCCTCGTCAGCCGACCAGCCGCTCGGCGTGGCGCAGCATCAGGCTCGAGTGGGCCGGCACGTTGACCGCCTCGTTGCGCACCTCACGGCTCCACGAGCCCATCCGGGCCGTGTTGAGCACCTCTTGCCAGCGGCCCGGCCACTCGAGCCGGGGCAGCACGTAGGAGCGCGACCGCGCCCCGGCGTTGAGGAGCAGCAGCAGGGTGTCGCCCCGGGCCGCCCGCCCGCGGACGTCGACCTCGTCGGCCGCCCGCCCCACGACCAGCATCCCGATGGTGCGGTTCTCGCGATCGGTCCACTCGGCGTCGGACATCTCCTGCCCGTCGGGCCGGATCCAGGTGACGTCCTTGGTGTGGGTACCGGACACCACCTTGCCGGAGAAGAAGTCGCGGCGGCGCAGGATGGGATTGCTCTGCATGATCGAGATCAGGTCGCGGACGAAGTCGAACAGCTCGAGCTCGGCCGGGTCGAGGTCCCAGTCCAGCCAGCTCATCTCGTTGTCCTGGCAGTACGCGTTGTTGTTCCCCGACTGGCTCCGCCCGATCTCGTCGCCGCCCAGGACCATGCGCACTCCCTGGGAGAAGAAGAGCGTCGCGAGCAGGTTGCGCTTCATCCGATCGCGCGTCCGCTGGATGCGCACGTTCTCGGTCGGTCCCTCGGTGCCCCAGTTGCGGCTGAAGTTCTCGTCCGCCCCGTCGCGGCCGTCCTCGCCGTTGGCGTCGTTGTGCTTGTGCTCGTACGTCACCAGGTCCTCGAGGGTGAAGCCGTCGTGGCAGGTGACGAAGTTCACGCTGGCGTAGGTGCGCCGACCGCTGGGCGCGTAGATGTCGCTCGACCCGGTCAGGCGCGAGGCGAGCTCGGGGACCTGCCCGGGGTCGCCGCGCCAGAACCGGCGGACGCAGTCACGGAAGGCGCCGTTCCACTCGGACCAGCCGGGCGGGAACCGGCCCAGCTGGTACCCGTCGGGTCCGACGTCCCACGGCTCGGCGATGAGCTTGACCTTCGAGAGCACCGGGTCCTGCTGGATGATCTCGAAGAACGCGCTCGGCTGCCCGGCCTCGAAGCCGCGCACGAGCACCGGGGCCAGGTCGAAGCGGAACCCGTCGACGTGCATGTCGGTGACCCAGTACCGCAGGCTGTCGGTGATCAGGGCCATCGCCCGGGGGTGCAGGATGTTGAGGCTGTTGCCGGTGCCGGTGAAGTCGAGGCAGTACCGGGGGTCGTCGGGCACCGCCCGGTAGTAGACCGCGTTGTCGATCCCCCGCAGCGACAGGGTGGGCCCCAGGTGGTTCCCCTCGCCGGTGTGGTTGTACACGACATCGAGGATCACCTCGATGCCGGCCCGGTGCAGGGTCCGCACCATGGACTTGAACTCGGTCACCTGCTGGCCCAGCCCGGCGGTGGCGTAGCCGACATGGGGCGCCAGAAAGCCGATCGAGTTGTAGCCCCAGTAGTTGGTGAGGCCCCGCTCGACCAGGTGGCGATCGGCCACGAAGTGGTGCACCGGCATCAGCTCGAGGGCGGTGACCCCCAGCCCGAGCAGATGGTCGACGATCGGATCGGCACAGAGCCCGAGGTAGGTGCCGCGCAGCGCCTCGGGCACCCCCGGGTGCCGCATCGTCATGCCCCGGACGTGGGCCTCGTAGATGACCGAGCGGTTCCACGGCGTGTTGGGCGCCCGGTCGTCCCCCCAGGTGAAGGCCGGGTCGACGACCAGGCACTTGGGCATGGCCGCCGCCGAGTCCCGGCTGTCGCGGGACAGGTCCGCAGCCGGGTCGCCGATGGTGTAGCCGAACAGCTCGTCGCTCCACCTGATGGTGCCGCTGAGCGCCTTGGCGTAGGGATCGATGAGCAGCTTGGCCGGGTTGAACCGGTGGCCGCGCTGGGGCTCGTAGGGGCCGTCGACCCGGTAGCCGTACAGGGCGCCGGGGCGGACGTCGGGCAGGTACGCGTGCCACACCCGGTCCGTCGCCTGGGGCATGGCGACCCGGTCCGAGGGCTCCCCGTCGGTGGGCTGGGCGAAGAACCACAGCTCGACCGAGGTGGCGTGCTCGGAGAACAGGGCGAAGTTGACCCCTTCCCCGTCCCAGGTGGCACCCAACGGGTGCGGGCTTCCGGGCCAGACCCTCAACGGGGCCCCTCCGGGGGGAAGCCGGTGGATCCGGGTCGGCGCCGGCCGCCAGCCGGCCGGTGGCAGTGGCGGATCACGCCGGCGCGAGGTAGAGGCAGGCGAGAGGAGGCAGCGTCAGGGTGAGGGTCCGGGGCTGGTCCCGCCACGGCACCGGCTGGGCGTCCACCGCCCCCAGGTTCCCCATCCCGCTGCCCCCGTACTCCGCGGCGTCACTGTTGAGCAGCTCCAGCCACCGCCCCCCTTCGGGCACCCCGACGAGGTGGTTGTGGCGGGGCACCGGGGTGAAATTACACACGACGAGCAGCGGGGCTCCGGTGCGGCTGCGCCGCAGGAAGCTCAAGACGCTGATGTCCGAGGCGTCGGGCTGGACCCATTCGAAGCCCGCCGGGTCGTCGTCGAGCTCGTGCAGGGGCGCCCGGGCCCGGTAGAGCCGGTTGAGGTCGCTCACCAGCCCCAGCACGCCACGATGGGCCGGCTGCTCAAGCAACGGCCAGTCCAGGCCGGTGCCGTGATCCCACTCGCGCCGTTGGGCCAGCTCGGCCCCCATGAACAGCAGCTTCTTGCCCGGCAGCCCGTACTGGTAACCGAGCAGGAGGCGCAGGTTGGCCAGCTGCTGCCAGTCGTCGCCCGGCATCTTGGCCACCAGCGACCGCTTGCCGTGGACCACCTCGTCGTGGCTGAGCGGGAGCACGTAGTGCTCGCTCGAAGCGTAGACCGCCCGGAAGGTCAGCTGGTCGTGGGCGTAGCGCCGGTGCACCGGATCACGCTCGAGGTAGGCCAGGGTGTCGTGCATCCAGCCCATGTCCCACTTGAGGCCGAAGCCCAGCCCGCCCCCGTCCGCCGGGCGCGTCACCCCGGGCCAGGCGGTCGACTCCTCGGCGATCACCTGGACGTCGGGATGGTCGGCGTAGATACCGGTGTTGAGCTGCCGCAGGAACCCGATGGCCTCCACGTTCTCGTTACCGCCGAAGGGGTTGGGCAGCCAGGCCCCCGGTGGCCGCGAGTAGTCGAGGTAGAGCATGGATGCCACCGCGTCGACCCGCAGCCCGTCGGCGTGGAAGGCGGACAGCCAGTGCTCGGCCGACGACGCGAGGAAGCTGCGGACCTCGTGCCGGCCGTAGTTGAAGATGAGGCTGCCCCAGTCCGGGTGCACCCCGAGGCGGGGGTCGGCGTGCTCGTAGAGATGGGTCCCGTCGAAGCGCGCCAGCCCGAAGGCGTCGTCGGGGAAGTGCGACGGCACCCAGTCGAGGATGACCCCGATGCCGGCCCGGTGCAGCTGGTCGATCAGCGCCATCAGGTCCTGCGGCGTGCCGTAGCGGCTGGAGGGGGCGAAGAATCCGGTCACCTGGTACCCCCACGACCCGTAGAAGGGGTGCTCCATGACCGGGAGCAGCTCGACGTGGGTGAAGCCGGTCCGCACCAGGTGATCGACGAGCCTCGGCGCGACCTCGGTGTAGGTCAGGAGGCGCCCGGGGTGGGCTGGGTCGCGGTACCAGCTGCCCAGGTGCAGCTCGTACACGCTGATCGGCCGGTCCAAGCGGGCCCGGTCGGCCCGGGTGCGCATCCACTCGTCGTCGGTCCACCGGTAGTCGACGTCCCACAGGACCGAGCCGGTCCGGGGCGGCACCTCGGCCCGGAGGGCATAGGGATCGGCCTTCTCGAGCCTGGCGCCGTCGGCGGTGGTGATCAAGAACTTGTAGACGTCGCCCCGGGCGGCGTCCCCGGCGACGCCCTCCCAGATGCCCGAGCTGGCCCGGGGCACCAGCCGGTGGGACCCGTGCCGCCAGCCGTTGAAGTCGCCGATCACTTCCACCGCCCGGGCGTTGGGCGCCCACAGGGCGAAGGTGGCGCCGGCGGCCCCCGGCCCGAGCATGCGCCCTCCCATCTTGAGGCCGAGGCGCCGGTGCGTGCCCTCGTTGAACCAGAAGACGTCGTCGTCCGACAGGGTGGGCGGGCCCGGCACCGACGGATCGCTCACGCCGGCGCCGCCAGCAGCTCGAGGATGCCGCTCGCCGGGACCTCGAGCCAGGCGGGTCGGGTGTTCATCTCGTAGCCGAGCTCGTAGACCGCCTTCTCCATCAGGGCGAAGTCCAGCAGCGCGCCCAACGCCCCCCGGTCGACCGGAAGGAAGCCGGCCTCTCCGGCCACCTCGAGGTAGGAGCCGAGGAAGATCCGGGCCACCCATCGGTACCACTGCGACAACCAAGCCTCGAGGACCGTCGGGGACACCGACCCCACCGACCCGGGCAGGTCCCGCTGGAGGCGGATGGCGGCCGCCCGGGACGCGTAGTGCACCGAGCGCACCATTCCGGCCAGGTCGATGGTGGCCGGCCGCTTGCGCCGCCGTTGGCCGAGCGAGCGGGCCGGCTCCCCCTCGAAGTCGATGATCTCGAAGTCCTTGCCGGTCCACAGCACCTGGCCCAGGTGGTAGTCGCCGTGGCAGCGGATGCGCTGCGCCTCGATCGGGCGCGAGACGAGCGACCCCAACCGGGCGATCACCTCGGGCTGGCGGGCGAGGACCTCGCTGACCGCGGACGAGCCGTCTCCCCCCAGGTCCGGCCGGCGGGCCACCGCGGTCTCGAGCTGGCGGAAGATCCGGCGGGCCGAGCTCCGGGCGCCGTGGTAGGCCGCCCGCCGATCGACGGCGGTCAGGGGTTCGGGCGCGAAGTGCCGCCCGGTGTCGGCGACCAGTGCCAGGTGCAGCTCGGCGGTGCGCCGGCCGAGCAGCGAGGCCCACTCGACGTGCGGACCGACCAGCAGGTGACCCGGCTCGAGGCGATGGTCACCCGGGTCGAGCAGTCCCGGCGGCGGTGGCACCGCCAGCTCCTCGGCGGCCGGGTTGGCCAGTACCTCCTCGAGCCCGTGGGTCAGGGCGTCGACCACGTAGCTCCAGCCGTCGCCCTCGTTGGGCACGAACTCCTCGGCCACCATCACGGTGGCCGGCTCGCTCGCCGGCCCCTCCGAGCGGTACTCGATGCTGCCGGCAACCGCCGGAGCGTGCGAGAACCGGTGCTGGGCCAAGGACCGGCCGATCTCCACCGCCGGATGCACCCCTTCTTCGAACCGGCGGATGAACTTCGTGATGATGCGGTCGCCGAGGGCGACCGAGCTGTTCGACTGGTCGGCCGCGAGCGTCACGACGGGGACCTCGGGGGCCACCGCCTCGCCGACGGCGCGCACCGCTCCGCCCGGGACGCCCACCAGGCGCCCCATCGGTCCGGGAAGGGAACGCCGGTGCGACAGCAGGCCGACGACGGCCCGAACGAAGTCCGGCTCGTAGAGCGCGTCGAACAGCACGCCCGGGCCACCCGAGGTGTGCAGGTCGGCGACGATCGCCTCGGGGTGCCAGCGACCCAGCTCCTCGGCCCGCTCCCCGGCGGCGAAGGCCAGCGGCAAGGTGTACTGCTCGGGGCTCCCGCTGTCGAGCTCCACCCGAACGATGGCGTAGTACGCCGCCTGGCGTTGCCGTCCCTCGCCCGACAGCGGCACCCGGACGGCGTCGATCACGTGCACCGAGGTGATGGCTCGGGACTTCTGGGCGAACCATCGGCGCTCGGCGATGTACGAGGGAAGGAAGGCCTCGAGGTCGCGGCGGGCGCTGCCGCGGAACAGCGCGTCCCACTCGCCCGTGACCGCGAACAGCGGCCGGCGGCCGGCCGGCTCGGCGGGCTCGGACTCGAGGGAGAACCAGTAGAAGCCGTGGGGGCCCAGCGTCACGAAGTACGGGAGCTCCCCGACCTTGGGGAAGGGCATGTTGCCGAAGACCTCGACCGGAGTGGCCCCCCGGAACTGGCCGAGGTCGAGCTCGACGCACTGGGCGAACCGGGACAGGTTGACCACGACCAGGATGTTCTCCTCGCCGTAGCGGCGGACGAACGCCAGCACCTTGCGGTTGTCGGGCCGCAGCACCTCGAGCGAGCCGCGCCCGAAGGCCTGGTAGCGCTGGCGGATTGCGATGAGGCGCTTCATCCACCACAGCAGGGAGCTGGGGTTGCCCTGTTGGGCCTCGACGTTCACGGCCTGGGAGTGGTACTCGGGGTCGATCACGACCGGCAGGTACAACCGCTGGGGGTTGGCCCTCGAGAACCCGGCGTTGCGGTCGCCGTCCCACTGCATCGGGGTCCGCACCGCGTCGCGGTCCCCGAGGTAGATGTTGTCGCCCATGCCGATCTCGTCGCCGTAGTAGATGATCGGCGTTCCGGGCAGCGACAGCAGCAGCCCGTTCATCATCTCGATCAGCTTGCGGTCGTTGCCGAGCAGGGGCGCCAGCCGCCGCCGAATGCCCATGTTGACCCGGGCCTGGGCGTCCTGGGCGTAGACCCGGTACATGTAGTCCCGCTCCTCGTCGGTCACCATCTCGAGGGTCAGCTCGTCGTGGTTGCGCAGGAACAACGCCCACTGGCAGTCGGGGTGGATGGCCGGGGTCTCGTTCAAGATGTCGACGATCGGGAAGCGGTCCTCCTGCCGGGCCGCCATGAACATCCTGGGCATGAGCGGGAAGTGGAAGGCCATGTGGCAGCTGGTGCCGTCGTCCATGTACATCGCCGCGTCCTCGGGCCACTGGTTCGCTTCCGCCAGCAGCATGCGGTTCTCGAAGCGCGACTCCACGTGCGCCCGGAGGTCCCGGAGGAACGCGAGCGTCTCGGGCAGGTTCTCGCAGGTCGTCCCCTCGCGGGCGTAGAGGTACGGGACCGCGTCCAGGCGCAGCCCGTCCACCCCCATGCCGAGCCAGAAGTCCACGGTGTCGAACATCGCCCGGCGGACCGCTGGGTTGTCGTAGTTGAGGCTCGGCTGGTGCGAATAGAAGCGATGCCAGTAGTACGAGTGGGTCGCCGAGTCGAACGCCCAGTTGGAGACCTCGAAGTCCTGGAAGATGACCCGCGCCTCGGCGAAGCGGTCCGGCGTGTCGCTCCAGACGTAGAAGTCGCGTTCGACACTGCCCGCCGGTGCCTGCCGGGCCCGCTGGAACCAGGGATGCTCGTCGGATGTGTGCGCCAGCACCAGCTCGGTGACCACCCGGATGCCCCGCCGGTGGGCCTCGCGCAAGAACTGGCGGAAGTCCCGCAGGGTCCCGTAGGAGGGATGGACGTCGCGGTAGTCCGAGATGTCGTACCCGTCGTCGCGCAGCGGCGACGGGTAGAAGGGCAGCAACCACAGTGCGGTGACCCCCAGCCCCTGCAGGTAGTCCAGCCGCTCGATGAGGCCCCGGAAGTCGCCGACCCCGTCCCCGTCGCTGTCCCGGAACGCCCGCACGTGGATCTCGTAGAGGATCGCGTCCTGGTACCAGCGTGCGGTGTCCGAGCCGGTGACCGGCACGACCTCCTGGCCCCGCTCGACGACGCTGGTCATCTGGTCTCCCTCTCCGCCCCGCCCGGGGCGGGGCCCTCGACGGCGAGCACGTGGGCGGGCACCCCCGCCGGGTCGAGCAGCACGAAGTTGCGCTGCCCCTCCCAGCGGTAGCGGGCATCGGTGAGCAGATCGTGCACCATGTAGGCGCCGGCGCCGGCGAGGCCGATCGCCCCGAGATCCAGCTCCACCCATCCGGACTGGGCGTGGAACGGGTCGAGGTTGACCACCGTCACGATCGCGTCGAGGCGACTGGCCCCGGGCGACCCGGCGACCCGAGCGGCGACGCCATCGGCCCGGCCCTCCGCCCCCTCGCCGGTGACCGGGGCGGTCTTCGAGTAGGCGATGATCTGGTCGTTGTCGACCCCATGGAAGCGCAGCGTGTCGTTGCGCTGGAGAGCCGGGTGCGACCGGCGCACCTCGTTGAGCCGGGCCATCAACGGGGCGAGGCTGTCGGGTCGATCGAGGTCCCAGTGACGGATGGCGTACTTCTCCGAGTCGTGGTACTCCTCCGAACCGCTCGATCGCGGGACGTGCTCCTGCAGCTCGAACGCGGGACCGTAGATGCCGTAGCTGGCCCCGAGGGTCGCCGCGAGCACCAGGCGGGTGATGAAGGCGGGCCGTCCTCCGCTCTGGAGGGGCTCGGCCAGGATGTCAGGGGTCGCCGGCCACAGGTTGGGCCGCAGGTAGGCGGCGACGTCGGTCCGGGTCAGCTCGCCCAGGTACGTCTGGAGGTCCCACTTGGTGGTGCGCCAGGCGAAGTAGGTGTACGACTGGGAGAAGCCCACCTTGGCGAGGTGCTCCATCACCCGGGGCCGGGTGAACGCCTCGGACAGGAAGACCGTGTCGGGATGCTGGGCCTTGACCGACCCGATGAGCCACTGCCAGAAGCGGAACGGCTTGGTATGGGGGTTGTCCACCCGGAAGGTGCGCACCCCCTGCTCGATCCAGAACAGCACCACGTCGAGGAGCTCGGTCCACAGGGCCCGCCAGGTCGGCGTCTCGAAGTCGAGCGGGTAGATGTCCTCGTAGCGCTTCGGCGGGTTTTCGGCGTGGCGGATCGATCCGTCGGGCCGCCGGCGGAACCACTCGGGGTGCTCGCGCACCCAGGGATGATCCGGGGACACCTGGAACGCCAGGTCGAGCGCGACCTCGATCCCGGCGGCGCCGGCGGCGGCCACCAGCCGGTGCAGCGCATCGAGCCCGCCGAGCTCGGGGTCGACCGCCGTGTGACCCCCGGCGCCGCTCCCGATCGCCCAGGGGCTTCCGGGCTCCCCGGCGGCGGCCTGCACCGCCCCGTCTCGTCCCTTGCGGTTGGTGGCCCCGATCGGGTGGATCGGCGGGAGGTATAACACGTCCACCCCCAGCCGGACCAGGTAGTCCAGCCGGTCCCGCACGTCGTCGAGCGTGCCGGCCCGGCCCGGGTCCGGCGACGCGGAGCGGGGGAAGAGCTCGTACCAGGTGCTGAACCGGGCGCGCTCGGGCTCGACCACCACGATCAACGCCTCGGATTCGGCCGCCGCGCTCACGTCGCGGCTTGCGGCCGCCAGCCCGATCAACCACGGCGCATCGACGAGCTCGCCGACCGTTCGGGCCTCCCCGAGCGCGACCCGCAGGGGCGACGCGAGAGTCGCTCCGCCCTCACGGGCGTCTTCGGCCACCTGTCCCAGTGCCTCCGCCGCCCGCCGGAGGGTCTGGCAGTCGCCGTCGGGCAGGCGGCCGGCCCCGGCAGCGAGGAGATCCACCCCGGCGCGCAGCTCGAGCGCCAGGTCCTGGTCGGCCTCGGCCCGCAGGTGAAGGTCGCGCCGCCAGGTGCCGAACCGGTCCAGGGCGGCGCGTACGGCGAAGCGGTAGTACCCGAGCTCGGGGACCGCGAACTCGGCAGCCCACCGGTCGTTGACCAGCGGCCGCATCGGCACCGTCGTCCAGTCGGCCTGGCCGCTGCCCGCGTACAGCAGGTCACAGGCCAGGGCGTCGGCGCCGTCCACGTAGGCGTCGCACTCGACGGCAACCCAGTCGCCACGCGTCGCCTTGGCCGGGTAGCGCCCGCCGTCCACCTGGGGCCGCACGTCGGAGACCACCGGGCGCACGCGGGCCCAGTGGTCCGTCACTCGAAGCGCGACCGACCGTCGCGAGGCAGGTTCGGGGTCGGTGTGGGCTCCAACCTCGGTGCTGTGGGGTGGGGACATGCCGATCCTCCGGTCCGAACCTACCTGCAGCCTGCCGGTTCGACGTTGCACGTCCCGCCAGTTCTTCACGTCTTAACACCGTGGCACGTCCGAGGACCGGCCCGGCGCACCGCTGCCGCCGGGGCGCCGCTCGGGCGCCGGCCGCGGAGATCGCTCAGGCCCCGAGGGCGGTCGTGAGATCGCGGACGTGCTCTTGGGTCTGTTCGAGCAGCGGGCGGAGCGCTTCGCCGACGTCGGCCAATCCGAGCTCCGTCGCCTGGGCGAAGCGGGCGCGGTACCGCTCGAGCTGCTCCTCCTCGAGCACCAGGTCGGCCGCGAGCGCGTCCTTGGCATCCGCGGTGTCCGGCACGGCGCGGACCGTCGTGGTGGGCTCGCCGCCGAGGAACGCGACTTGCGCCGCGAGCACCTGGGCGTGCCCGAGCTCCTGGGTCAGGTGCCCGACGAGCTCCCCGACCGTCGACACGTACTCGGGGCCCGAGATGGTGGCGATGTGGAGGTTGTACTGCACGATCGACTGGTATTCGGTGCTCAGGTCGTCGTTGAGCAGCTGGACGAACTCGGTCTTGGTCATCGCTGGCCGCCATACCCGGGCCGCTGTCCTCAAAACGCCGATTGCCGACGCCCGGCGGGGCCGCCCTTCAGAGGCGCCGGGGGCCACCGGGGGACTGCCGGACTCCGTCGGAGCTGCTCAGAGTGGGGCGGCGATGTTTCGGGAGGCGTCGGGGTGGGCACCGGTGAAGGAACAGGAGGTGCAGGGGTATGACCGTGACGACCAACTATCGAGGCGGATATCTGGGCACGGGCCGGGCGTCCATGCCGGTGCGGCTCGGCCGAGTGGGGCTGGGCGGCGTCGGCCTGCTGATGGTCGTGGTCGGCGCGTGGGGTGGCATCGTCCCGTTCCTCGGGCCCGCCATCGGCTTCAGCGGCGACGGCAGCGGCTCGTGGAACCTCGACGCCAGCCACGCCGCCGTCGGCCTGGCCCCCGGCGCGGTGGCGGTGGTGATCGGTCTGCTGCTCGTGGCCGAGGCGCCACGGGTGATCGTCGGCCGGGGTCGCGGCAGCTTGACCATGGCCGGGCTGCTGGCTGTGGCCTGCGGCGCCTGGTTCGTGGTCGGGCCGCTGGCCTGGCCCGTCCTGCAGGCCAGCCGGCCCTACTTCGTCGGTGCGGGTGCGCTACGCGAGCTGGCCTACCAGGTCGGCTATGCGCTCGGACCCGGGGGGATCGTGATCGCCTGCGGGGCCTTCGCCGTCGGGTGGGCCTCAAGGCATCGGGAGGTGGGTCTCGCCGGAGGGTCGGCGCCCGAGCCCGCGGTACCGGTCGCACCCGCCCAGCCGGTGGCCGAATAGTCTGACCCTTCGCCAACCGGAACTCGGCCCGGCTCGGCCGGCGCCGGAGGGTCGCCTGGCGCACCGGAGGCGGTCTGTGCGCCGGCCGGGGTAGCACGGGCGCGCCATTCGGTGAGGCTGCGAGAAGGCGACGGACCGAACGGCCGGCAGGCGGAGGTGGACGAGATGCGCAGGGCCCGGATGGTCGGCGTGGGGCCCAACCGAATGGCGGAGAGAGGCGGCGTGGGGCCCAGGCCGATGGCGGGGCGAGCCGTTTCGGCAGCGTTGCTGAGTCTGTGCCTCTGGGCCCTGGTCGCCTCCCAGGCGCTGCCGGCGGCAGCGGCAGCGAAGCCCCAGCTCCACGCTGTTCCGGCCACCGGCCTGCATCGGGGCAGTGTCGTGGAGGTCAGCGGTTCGGGCTTCCGGCCACGGGACCAGGTCTTTTTGGTCGAGTGCCTGGCGTCGGCCACCGGCCAGGGTCAGTGCGACATCTCGACCGCCACCCCGGCCACCATCTCGGCCAAAGGGGTGCTGCCCCGAACGCGCTTCAAGGTGGTGACCGGCAAGGTGGGGAGCGGCACCTGCGGCACCACCACGGCGAACCGGGGGCGCTGCGTCATCAACGCCGGGAACGCCAAAGGTGGCGACACCGCCACCGTGGCGATCACCTTCGCCGCCCCGCATCGGGCGACCAAGTGATCAGCGGCGTCCGCGCCGTGGTCCCGGGGCGGTCCCTGTCATGCGCGCCGATCGGCCGGGGCCCCTCCGGGGCTCGAGGGGACCTCAGGCGCCGGCGCCCGCCGGCCCGGGGTCGCCGGCGGGACGACTGGCCTGCTCGTCTCGCCCGTCCCGCTGCCCGGAACCCGGGGTGAAAGCACCCGACGGGCGCGGCGCGCCGACGATGAGTCGGGCGTCACGCAGCGCCTGGGAGTGATCGCGGCAGCTGTAGACGTACCAGCCCCGGCCGTTCCCGTCGGTGTAACAGCCCTCCATCGTGACCCGGACCGGGCAGGGTGTGGTGTGACCGCTTCCGTCGAGCCGGAGGATCATGCAGAAGCACCGGCGGGGCAGCAGCGCAAACGGGTCGACTGAACCCCGGTCGGCCGGAGAGCGGGTCGACCACGCGGCGACCGACCCGACTCGGGCCCCAGCGCGCTCCCCCAGCCGGCGGAACGCTTCGGAACTGGGCCGACCCATGTTGGCCGGCCCCTGACCCGCTCGCTCCATGACCCTTCCTCCTCGAACCTCGCCCATCACCAGCGTGGCGGACGCGGCCTGTGCGTAGAAAGGGGCGAATCCTGGGGATATCGGGCAGCGCCCTACGACGCGGCGCGCCGACGGGCCGAGCGGGCAGTGGCCTTCGCCGCCCCCGTGGTCTCGTGGATGGCCGCCTTGGCGCCCTGACCCGCCGTGCCGAGCGCCCCTTCGGCGGCGTCGATCGCCGTGCCAGCGGCGTCCTTGACCTTGTCGACGATGGACCCCGCGCCGTCGGCGACCGTGCCGGTGACGCTGGACACCGACACGTGCGGCGAACGGGCCCGCGAGGCCGCGGCGCGCAGCCGGCCCCGGAACCGCCAGCCGATCGCGCTGACAACCAGCGCGATCGCGATGGAGATGATGCGCTTCATCGGTCGCCTCCTCGGACCTCGGGCTCCACGCCTGATACCCGGCGAGGCCGGCCCTCACACGCCCGGGCCGCCGGCGCCGCGGGGGAATCAGGCACTCGGCCTCCGCCGGCGGCGCGGCGGGGCCACCAGCGCGAGCAGCTGACCGATCTGGGGATCAGCCAGCTGGTAGCGCACCACCCTGCCGTCGCGGCGGGCCACCACCGTGCCCGCTGCCCGGAGGAGGCGCAGCGCCTGGGAGACGGTGGTGTCGTTCATGTCCGCCGCGGTCGCGAGGTCGGTGACGCTGATCGGCCCGGCGGAAGCGATGCAGAGCAGCAGGGTGAGCCGGCTGGGATCCCCCACCACGGCGAACCGTTCGGCCCACATCGCCAGGTCACCGGCCCCTCGCACGGCACCGATCGCCTCACACACGCGCTCCTCGTCGAGTATCCGACGATGTCGGCGTTCGGGGGGGACCAGGTGCATCCGACGATCCTGCCACAGTCGCCGACACCTGCCTACCTGTGCAGATTTGATCATCCGGGGCGCCTGTCGGCGCGGGCCACCGGGGGATCCCCACGGTGGACCGCCGGTGGTCGGGGTCCCGGAGGCGAGCCTGGCCACCAGGGCGGTGCCCGACGGGCTAGCTTCGCCGGCGCGACCCGCCACCGGCGCCGCTCCGCAGGGAGCTGTTCGACCGCCGGCGACGGGTCGGCCCAACGACGAGGAGAGATCGGCAGTGACCGCGAGCACCGACGAGGACACCGCGCGCACCCTGAGTGGCCGCCGCCGATGGCTCGCGCTCGTGGTCCTGTCGGTCGGCCAGCTCATGGTGGCGCTCGACGCCACCGTCGTGAACGTCGCCCTTCCGACCATCCAACGCGAGCTCCACTTCAGCCAGGCCTCCCTCGCCTGGGTCGTCAATGCCTACCTCATCACGTTCGGCGGCCTGCTCCTGTTGGCGGGCCGGCTCGGGGACCTGGTCGGCCGCAAGCGGCTCTTCCTCATCGGGCTGGGCGCCTTCTGCGCCTCGTCGATGCTCTGCGGCGTCGCCTCCAGCGCGGCGATGCTGGTCGCCTCGCGGTTCTTGCAGGGCGCCAGCGCGGCGATGATGTCCTCGATGGTGCTGGGCACGCTCTCGCCCATGTTCCCCGAACCCAAGGAGCGCACCCGGGCCCTGAGCGTCTTCGCCGCGGTCACCCTCGGTGGGGCCTCCCTCGGTCTCCCCATCGGGGGCGGGCTGATCGAGCTCAGCTGGCACTGGATCTTCTTTATCAACGTGCCCTTCGGGCTCACCGCCCTGGTGATGAGCGCCCGCCTGCTGGAGCCGCACGTGGGTCTGGGCATCCGCGAGGGCGCCGACGTCCTCGGGGCCCTTCTGGTGACCTCCGCCCCGATGCTGGTCGTCTATGCCCTCATCGAGACGTCGGGCGACGGGTGGGGATCAGTGGAGACCATCGGGCTCTTCGCCGGCTCGGCCGCCCTGGTCGGGCTGTTCGTGTTCGTCGAATCCCACGTCCGGACACCGCTGATCCCATTACGGATCTTCCGCCACCACAACCTGGTCAGCGCGAACATCGTCCGGTTCTTGTACCCGATCGGGGCCTTCGGTCTGAACTTCATCGGTTCGCAGTACCTGCAGTTCGTCGTGGGTTACAACCCCCTGCGCTCGGGGCTGGCCTTCATCCCCAACAGCCTGCTGATCGGGGTCATCTCGTTGCTCGGGGTGCCGGTCCTGCTCGGTCGGGTGGGCCCCAAGCCCTTGATCCTCACCGGGCTCACGCTGATCATCGGCGGCCTGCTGGTGTTCTCGCGGGCGCCCGTGCACGCCCACTACGTCACCGACGTCCTGCCGGCCCTGCTGCTGATCGGGACCGGCTTCGCCCTTGTGTTCACCCCGACGGTGGGGGTCGCCCTTTCCGACGTGGCCCCCGACGAGGCAGGGCTCGTGTCAGGCCTCACGAACGTGTCGGTCCAGATGGGCGGATCGATCGGGGTGGCCCTGCTGGCCAGCGTCTCGGCGTCACGAACCACCCGCCTGCTGGCGGAGCACGTGTCGCGCACCGCAGCCCGAGCGGCGGGCTATCACTTCGGGTTCCGCGTCGCCGCCGTCTGCTCGGCCGTCGCGTTGGCGGTGGCGGTCGTGGCGCTCCGGCCGCGCAGCGCCGCCGGCGTCGAGCTGACCGACCGATCCGATGCGCTGCCCGTCCTCGAGTAGGCGCCGCGTCACCCGTCTATCCAGCTCAAGACGGCTTTTGGGAACATCCGGAGCGGCCTGGGCCCGTTGCCACCCCGGGCAAGTTTACGGAGCGCCCGCCAAAGCCTCACTATAGGGTCGTGGAATCCCAGATCGAGCTCGATCCCACGGTCTCCCAGGTCGCCGTGGCACGCCAGTTCGTTCACGACGCGCTCGTCGGCTGGGACGGCGACCACGACACCCACACGACCATTCTCCTCACCAGCGAGCTGGTCACCAACGCGGTCATTCACGCCCAGAGCGCCATCGGCCTGACCATCCGCTACGAGCCCCCTCGGGTCACGGTGGAGGTGCACGACGACAGCGACCGGCTCCCGCTCGACCTGGTGGTCGACTCGGCGGCCGGCGGGGGACGGGGCGTGCACCTCGTCTCCCTGCTCGCCGACGACTGGGGGGTCCGGTCCATCCCGGGCCAGGGCAAGGTGGTCTGGTTCACCCTCGGGCCCCGTTGAGTGACGCCTCTCCCCGGAACAAACCCCGAGGACAGCGCGGTGCCCGCCGACAGTCCTGACGCTGCCGACAGTCCTGACGCTGCCGACAGTGCCGTCCCCGCCGACGGTGCCGAAAGCGTCGACAGTGCTGACAGTGCCGAGCGGCTCCGGGCCATCGAGTCGCTGACCGACTCCACCCTGAGCCAGCTCGATGAGGACGAGCTCGTGACGGTGTTGCTCGACCGGGTGCTGGAGATCCTGTCCTGCGACACGGCGGCGGTGCTGCTCCTCGACGAGGCCACCAACCAACTGGTCGCCCGGGCGGCCCGGGGCATCGAAGAGGAGGTCCGCCAAGGCGTCCGGATCCCGGTGGGCGCGGGGTTCGCCGGCCGGATCGCGGCCGAGCAGCGCCCGGTGGCCCTCGATCGGGTCGATCCCTCCACCGTCACCAATCCGATCCTCTGGGAGAAGGGCATCCGGGCGATGCTCGGCGTGCCCCTGGTCGTCGGGCGCCAAGTGCTGGGCGTGCTCCACGTCGGCAGCCTCACCCGGCGGCGCTTCGGCCCGAGCGACGTCCACACGCTCGAGATGGTGGGGCATCGGGTGGCCGGCGCCATCCAGGCCAATCAGCTCCGGAGCGAGCGGGCCGCGGCCCGCGTGCTGCAGCGGAGCCTTCTCCCCCCGGCCCTGCCCGATTCACCGCGCTTCCGGCTGGCCAGCCGGTACGTGCCGGCCGAGCGCGGTGGGGTGGGTGGCGACTGGTACGACGCCTTCTGGCTTCCCTCGGGCGAGCTGTGGCTCACCGCCGGCGACGTGGGCGGTCACGGTCTGCGTGCCGCGGTGGTCATGGGCCGGCTCCGCAGCACCATTCGCTCCTACGCCCTCGAAGGGTGGGCGCCCGACAAGGTGCTCGCCCTGACCGACCGCAAGCTGCAGCACTTCGAGGAGGGAGCCACGGCCACCGTGGTGAGCGCCGTGTTCCCCCCGTCCCTCGATAGCTTCCGGCTCGCTTCCGCCGGTCACCCGCCCCCGGTGCTCGCGACGCCCGGGCAGCCCGCCCGGCTCTTGAGCGGAACGCCGGCCCCCTTGCTCGGGGCGGTCCCCGGCCTCCAACCCGACGTCCACGAGCTGGACTTTCCTCGCTTCGGCGTCCTCGTCCTCTACACCGACGGCCTGATCGAGCGGCGGGGCCAGGACCTCACGCTCGGGCTCGAGCGCCTCCGGCGCGCCGTGCGGGCCGAAGAGCCCGAGCTCGTCTGTCGCCAGGTGATGGCCCGCCTCGTCGGGGCGTGGGCGGGCGAGGACGACATCGCCCTGCTCGCCATCCAGCGGCAGGCTCCCTGAGCCGCGCCGGCGGCCCGGTCAGCGGCTGGGGGCGCTTCGGGGAACGTCGCGGAAGGGGATGTCGCGATCGCCGCTGCGCTCGCGCGGCATGCCGAGCACCCGCTCGCTGATCACGTTGCGGGCCATCTCGACCGTGCCTCCCCCGATCGAGCCGGCCTGGCGGGTGAGGTAGTCGATCCCGAGCTGTCCGATGTCGTCGTCGTCGGCCGACCACGCGACCGCCTCGGGACCGGCGATCTCGAGCCCGATGGTGTTGTTACGGGCCCGGGCCCACCCCGTGTAGAGCCGGCTGACCGCTGCCGCCTGGTCCGAGATCGACTTCTGGGCGATCAGGTGGAAGATCCGCTTGGCGAGCTCGGGACCGACGTGGGCCAGCGTGTGCGCCTCGCCCAGGAGGTCCCGTACCCGGGGATCGCCCAGCACGCCGAGCTCGGACGCGATGCGCACCAGGTCCTCGGCCGAGGTCCCGCGCTGGGGGGCCAGATCCCCGGTGGCCGGGCGGGTGAAGTACGGCGACCCCGCGGCCAACGAGCGTTCGTGGAAGAGCCACCGGATGCCGACGGTCCAGCCGTCGTCGACCGCGCTCACCCGCTCGGTGTCGGGGATCCGCACGTCGGTCAGGAAGACCTGGCAGAAGTCCCGGGCGCCGTTCAGCATCTCGATCCGATGGATCTCGATCCCCCGCTGGTGGAGGTCCACCGCGAAGACGCTCAGGCCGCGGTGCTTCTCGACGTCCCAGTTGGTCCGGGTCAGGCACAAGCCGTAGTCGGCGTACCACGCCCCGGAGGACCAGATCTTCGACCCGTTCAACACCCACTCGTCGCCGTCGCGCGTGGCGGTGGTCTGGGCGCCCGCCACGTCCGAGCCGCCGCCGGGCTCCGACAGCAGCTGCATCCAGATGTGCTCGCCGCGCAACATCGGCGGGATGTGCCGCAGCTTGAGCTCGTGGCTGGCGAACTCGTTGACGATGGCGCCGCACGGGGCGAACGTGACCCCCATCCGGCTCGGATGGTCGTACCCGACGATCTCCTCGTTGAGGACCCGCTGGTGCGCCTCGGTCAGTCCCTGTCCCCCGTACTCCTTGGGGAACAGGATCCCGGCCAGGCCCCCGTCAAACAGCAGGCGCTGGAGCATCCGGCTGTGCTCGATCTCGGCCAGCTCCTCCTCGTCGCTCATCGCACCGCTCCGGGCCGGTCGGGCCGGCGGCATGGTGTCCCGCAGGTAGCTTCGGGCCCGCTGACGGAAGGCGTCGAGGCTCTCGATGTCGGCCGTGCTCATCGGATGGCCTCCCCTGGGTCGCCGAGATGGGACTCGAGCACACCGACCAACCGGTCGCGGTGCTCGGTCGGCGTGCCCAGCAGGGCACGGTTGACGGTGATCCGGCGCAGGAAGAGGTGCAGGTCGTGGTCGAAGGTCACGCCGATCCCCCCGTGCATCTGCACGCAGTCCTGGGCCAACTCCGGCCCGTAGGAGCCGATATAGGACTTGCCGATGCTGGCGAGCTCGCCCGCATCGTCGTCGCCGTCCTGGACCGCGAGCGCCACCCTGCCGGCGATCGCGTGGCTCGCCTCGAGCCACGTCTTCATGTCGGCGAACCGGTGCTTGAGCTCCTGGTAGGAGGCCAGCGGCCGGCCGAACGTGTACCGACTGAACGCCCACTCGAGCGCCATCGTGAACGCGGCATCCATCGCGCCGGCGGTCTCGGCCAGCTGGATCGCCAGCCCTAGGCGGAGCAGCTCTTCGATCTGAGGGGCCGCCCCTCCGGGGGTGCCGACCGCCGCGGACGCCGGCACGACGACGTCGTCGAAGGTGACTCGGGCGAAGCGGCGGGTGAGATCGAGGCTCTGGAGGGGGTGGATGCTCAGCCCAGCTGCGGTGGCGGGCACCAGAAACTGGGTCAGGCGGCCCTCGAGCAGGCCACTGACCAGCAGGTACGCCGCCTGAGCCCCTGCCTCGACCGGGCCCTTCGTGCCGTTCAAGACGACGTCGCCGCCGCGCCGCGCCGCCTCCAGCCGGACCTCGCCCAGCCGGTGGTGGGGCGGCGGCTCGGCATGGGCCCAGCTGGCCACGGTGGTGCCGGCCATCAACCCCGGCAGCACCGACTCCTTGTGCTCCGCCGTGCCCCAACGGCTCAGCGCGCCCGCCACCACTCCACAGGACAGCAACGGCCCCGGGGCGGCGTGGCGCCCGAACTCGTGCGCGATGAGGGTCAGGTCGAGCAGCCCCGACCCGCTCACGCTCCCACCCCCGTCGGCCTCCGCCACGAGGAGCGACGTCCAGCCCAGCTCGGCCCCCCGGCGCCAGTACTCCGGGTCGAACCCCGCGCTGTCGTGGCGCAGGGCCCGGATCGTCGCCACCGCGCACTCGGCCTCGATGTACTTGCGGGTCGTCTCCTGCAGAAAGTCTTGGTCCGACGTGATGTCGAGCAGCATCTCCCCACCTCTCCATGTGGCTTCGACCGGCGCCGCCGGTCCGGGGAGCCGAGCCTCAGCCGATCCTCGCCCGTCGAAGCCGAGCCCTGCTCGTCGGGGCGATCCCCGTCCGACGAGCGCCTGTTACGAAGCAGCCACCTCGGCCGCCGGCACGCCGGGGTCCAGCACGCCGCCGAGGCGGGGTGCGAAGAGCTCGACCTCCAGACCGTCGGGATCGTGCAGGGTGATCGACGAGCCGACCCCGCCGTGCTCGATCTCCGTATCGATGCCCTTGCCCCGGAGATCCTCTCCCCACTGCTCGAGCGCCTCCACCGACGGCACGTGGAGCGCGATGTGCTCGAGGCGCTGGGTCGGCTCGCCGGAGGACACCCCGGCCTCGTCCGCGGGACGGAAGAGCAGCACGAAGTTCGAACCCGGATGCGAGAAGCCCGAAAAGCCCTTTCCCTGGCGCCGCTCGAACCCCAGGGTCTCCTGGTACCACGTCGCGCTCCGCCGCCAGTCGGTCACCCGCAGGACCAGGTGCGCGACACCCACGAGCTCAGCCATGCAGCGACGATATCGTGCCCGGCGGCGGGCGACAGGTCCGGCGTTGGACAGCGTCGGGTTCGGTCGTCGATCCCCCACCGCGTCGCCGGCGCGCCGCGTCGGACCGACTGGTTCCCGACCCCGACCCCGGCCCTGACCGCTCAAGCGCTCAGGCGTCGACCTTCAGGAGGTCGATCATGTTGCCGCTCATGATCCGCTGGAGCTCCTCGGGCGCCAGGCCTTCGAGCTCGCCCAGGTACGAGAGCGGCTCGGCCAGGCCTTCGACGTGCGGGTAGTCCGAGCCGAAGATCACGTGATCGGCCCCCAGCAGCTTCACCAGCCCCCGGGGGTCCTCCTCGTGGAAGGGGTGCATCCAGAAGTGCTTCTTGAACGTGGCCGACGGGCGCTCCTCGTAGATCTGGGGCATCGACCGCCACGCGTGGTCGAGTTGCTCGAGCAGCTCGGGCACCCAGCCGGCGCCGTTCTCGATCAGTGCCACCCGGACCCCGGGGAACCGGTTGAACACCCCGTGGCAGATCAGCGAGGTCACCGCGTCCTTGATGTCACGGTGCTGCCCGGCCACGCTCGCCGCGAAGGGCGAGGGCTCTCCGAAGGCGATGGTCTCACCGCCGGCGCCCTCCCACTCGCTCACGTAGCGCCCGTAGCCGGTGTCCGACGCGTGGATGACGACGAGCGCGCCGGTCTCTTCGATCCGCTTCCAGAACGGGTCGAACTCCTTCAGGGCGAACGAGCGGGGTCCTCGATATCCCCAGGCCGGGGCGGGCCGCATCAGGACCACCCTGGCACCCTGGTCGACGACGTACTCGAGCTCCTCGACCGCCTTGTCCACCAGCCCCGGCGTGATGATCGGGGTCGAGAAGATCCGACCTTCGTAGACGAAGGGCCATTCGTCGACCATCCAGCGGTTGAGGGCGTGGATGCTGGCCGCGGCCAGGTCCGGATCGTCGCGCATGCGCTCCTCGACCAGGCTGGCCAACGTCGGGATCATGAGCGCGTACTGCAGCCCCTGGCTGTCCATCAGCTTGAGGCGGTCCGGCGCCGAGCGGAAGCCCGGCAGAGCGTCGATCCCCCGGCCGATGATCTCGCGCGACGACTTGCCGTCGGGGTTCCCGACCTTGAAGTACTCCTCCTGCGCGCCGGGCCGCCCGACCCGGTCGAAGGTGGGGTTGGGGATGTAGTCGCTGATCTGCCCCCGGACGACGATCTTGGTCCGGCCGTGGACGTCGACGTAATCGATCGCCCCCTTGTAGCGACCCTCGAGGTAGCGGGTCAGCGCGTCTCTCGTCTCGTACAGATGGTTGTCCGCGTCGAAGATCGGGAAGCCGATCTCCGCCGTGACTTCCGCTGCGGTCCGGTCAGTTGCCAGCGCCATTGGGGTCCCCTTTCCCAAGTCGACCGTGTGCCCTCACTCTAGCCAGTCTGACAGATCGTGCCAGTGGGTCGGCCGGGCCCCCGAGCGCGATCCCCGAGACAATCGGCACCCGATCGGGACCCGATCGGGGATCAGCCGCGCCGCGGGCGGGCGTCGTTCGGGATCTGCCAGGTGGTGAAGCCGAACACCGCGCCGTGGGTGGTGGACGGGTCGGTGAGCAGGGTCGAGTCGTCGCTCTCGGCGATGGCGATGCCCTTGCTCTCGAGGTACCGACGAGCCGCGGGGAGGTCCCGGACCTGCAGGGTCACCGCGTAGAGGCTCTGCTGGTGCGCTTCCATGTCCTTGGCGAGCGTCGAATCGGGCTCGATCGGCTGGGCCAGCTCGACCACCAGGTCGCCCACCGCGACGAACGCACTGCGCGACTGGGTGAGCGCCACGTCGCCCTCGTGGAGGAGCTTGCCCCCCACCGCGTGCACGTAGCGGTCTCGAGCAGCCTCGACGTCCCGGACGGCCAGGGTCACGTGCGACGACTGGACGATCCCGAGGGGGTGGCCGGTGGCCCACCAGTCGGCGTTGAACCAGCCGTGGAACCGGGGATCGCCCAGCCCCGCCGCGGGGGCCATGAACTCGAGCTGGGTGAAGGTGTCGGCGGGGTGGGTGAAGATGGCGCCGGCCGGCGGTCCGTCGGCGGACGGCACCCCGGTGCCGCTGTACACCCGCACGTCGTTGTCGATGAGCTGCTTGTACAGGGGGGCGATGTCGTCGGGCCCCTCGGTGTACCAGGCGATCGAGTGCCACCGCTTGCCGAACCGGTTGTAGAAGCGCCCGATGGCCACCTTGTCCCAGTCCTCCACCCGGAACGACGGCTGCATCGGCTCGATGCACAGGTCGCCGATCAGGACGAGCGAGGCGTCCCGCTTCAGCACGTCGGAGAACTGGTGGTTCATGAAGCGGGCCACGCTGAAGACGTCGTCGTACCAGGCGTCGAGGGTGTCGAGGTCGTCGCTCATGTGGATGACGTGGAAGTTCTTGCCGATCGTGAACATGGCGGCCACTCTAGGCCCCGGTCGCCACGGGTGCAGGCTCGTCCAACCGCGTTCGGGGCCGGCGGCACCCCAGCCCGGAGCACCCGCCGAGCCGAGAGGTTTGCGAAACGTTCGCTTGACGTTTGGCTTGCGTTCATCTTTCGATAACCATCCGACTACCTACGACCGACACACTGGCCGTGGCCATGGCACTGACCCAGCAGCCGCACCCAGCGGCGGTGAGCCGGCGGGCCGGCGGTCCCGGGCGACCTTCCGCGTCGCCCCTGGCCCCGGGCTCGGCGTTGACGAGCCCCGATCGGGGTGGGCCCGATCGGGGTGACCTCGACGAAGCGCCCATCGGGCCCCTCCATCGCCGGGTCGTGCTCACCTCGGGTGTCGGCTTCTTCACCGACGCCTACGACCTCTTCGTCATCAGCACGGTGGCGGTGCTGGTGGGAGCCCAATGGCACCTGAGCACCACCGCCACCAGCTGGGTGACCGGCTCGGCGATCCTCGGCGCGTTCGTCGGGGCGTTCGCCTTCGGGCGGCTGGCCGACGTGCACGGACGCAAACGGGTCTACCTGGCCGTGGCGATCGTCATGGCCCTCGGGGCGATCACGTCCGCCTTCGCCCAGAACGTGGTGTGGCTGGTCGCCGCCCGCTTCGTCCTCGGGTTGGGCATCGGCGGCGACTATCCGGTTTCGGCGGTGCTCATGAGCGAGTTCTCGAACCGTCGCGATCGAGGGCGGCTCGTCGGGCTCGTCTTCTCCATGCAGGCGGTCGGTCTGGTGGTCGGCCCCCTGGTCGCCCTGGGCCTCTTCGGCGCCGGTGCCGGTAGCCAGCTGACCTGGCGGCTCCTGCTGGGTCTGGGTGCGGTTCCGGCCGCGGCGGTCGTCTACCTGCGATCCAAGATCCCCGAATCACCCCGCTTCGAGGCCGGACGCGCCGGATCGGATCGCCCAGCCCGCCGGCCCACCCGGGGCGCCCCGGCCGAGCGCCCGACCGGGGGGCGAGCACCCGCCGCAGGGTCGCGTCGACTCGCGACCCTGGTTGTGGGCACCGCGGGTGCGTGGTTCTTCTTCGACTACGCCTACTACGGCAACACCCTCTCGCTGCCCACCATCTTGCGCGAGGTGGACCCGACCGCGACGCTGACCACCAAGCTGGCGCTGACACTCGCCATGTTCGTGCTCTTCGCGGTGCCCGGGTACCTCCTCGCCGTGCTGCGCATGGACCGGTTCGGGCACCGCCGACTCCAGATCGTGGGCTTCGCGGTGATGTGCGGGGCGTTCGCGCTGCTGGCCGCCGTTCCTGCCCTCACGACCACCGTGGCACCGTTCGTCGCCATCTTCGGCCTCTCCTATTTCTTCGTGGAGTTCGGGCCCAACACCACCACGTTCGTCCTCCCGTCCGAGGTGTTCCCGGCGCGGCTGCGGACCACCGGCCACGGCGTCGCGGCAGGGATCGGCAAGCTCGGGGCCTTCGCCGGCGTCTTCCTCGTGCCCCAGCTCCAGCACCAGATCGGCCTGCGCGGGATGCTGGCCATCGCGTCGGCCGCCAGTGCACTCGGCCTGTTGGTCACCGTGCCCCTCCCGGAGCCCTCGGGTCGCTCGCTCGACCATCTCGGCGGGAAGTAGCAGGAGCACTCGCCTCGCCGGCCCCGAGCGCGAGCCCCTCTCCCTGGAACGTCACGGGGGGAACGGGGCGGGATAGAACGAGGGTCGTGCGGGTCAGCGACCGTCGGACCTCGGGGGTCCGGATCGACCTCCGTCGGGCGGCCGGTCGGGGCCGGCCCCGCGGCGGGTTCGTGATCCTTGTGGTGGCGATCGGCCTCGCGTCGATGGCCCCGACGGCGGCCCCGACGGCGGCCCCCGCGGCCGCAGCGGGCGGCGGGGCGAAGGCGATCGTCCTGGGCGACTCCACCGCTGCCGGCGTCGGCTACCCGCTCGTGGCCGCGCCGAGCGCACTCGATCGGGCCTGCCGGCGGAGCGCCGACTCCTATGCGGTCGCGCTCGGCCGGCTGAGCCACTCGAGCGTGCGCAACCTGGCGTGTAGCGGCGCCACGATCGCCGACGGGGTGCTCGGGAGTCAGAAGGTCGGTGGCCAGGTGGTGCCACCACAGCTCGGCGTGGCCGAGCAGACCACGGGTGTGTCGGTGGTCGCCCTGAGCATCGGCGCAGACGACGTGGGCTGGTCGGCCGTCATCGAGCTGTGTGCCCTCTCCCAGGACTGTGCCGACCAGGCGGCCACGGACGCCTTCCAGAGCAACCTGACCCAGTTCACCGACCAGTACGACGACCTCTTGCGCCAGCTGACCACGCTTCGAGGGCACCCCTTGGTGCTCGTCAATATGTATTACGACCCCTTCGGCCCCGACCCCCGCTGCCTCGAGCCGCTCGGCCTGACGCCCGCCAAGGTCAAGGTGCTGGTCACCGACCTGAACGCCCTGAACGCCGTGCTGGCCCGGGGGGCGCAGGGGTTCGGCTTCGTGCCCGTCCACCCGAACTTCTCGGGGCACCAGGTCTGCAGCAACCAGCCCGACGTGCAGACCATGACCAGCAGTGCCCCCTTGCACCCGACGGTGTCCGGAGCGCTGCGCATCGCGCGCGCCGACGAGCAGGCGATCTCCGCCCATCACCGCTGACCCGCCCCACGAGCGCCTGGCCGGTCACCCCACCAGCGCCCCGGAGAGGGTCCGTCGGGGCCGGCATCCCGAGCAACAGCTATTCCTCGACCGGGGGCAGCTCCCGGTCACCGGGCACGCCCGGATCGAGCGGGGGTTCCACCGTGCCCCTCGCCGCTCCCGAGGCAGCCCGGAGCGACCGGAGGCCGAGCATGGGGAACAGCAGCACCGACAGCATGCCGGCCCCGACCAGCGCGGCGGCGTTCTCGGGCCGCATCCGGCCCTCGGACGTCCCGATGGCGGTGATGACCACGATCAGCGGTAGCCCGGTGGCCGAAAACAGCGCCAGCGGCAGCCGTTGGACGCGGGGAAGGGCCCGGCGATACCAGAGCAGCGTCGGCACCCCCCGGACGACCAGCAGCGCCAGCAGGAACATGAAGAGCCGAACTACGGCGCTCCCCCGGGTGAGCAGGACCTGCAGGTCGAAACGGGCGCCGCTCACCACGAAGAAGATGGGGACGAGGAATCCGAAGCCGATGGCCTCGAGCTTGCTTTCGACGACCTCGCTGTCCTGACCCGATGTGAACAGCCGGACGACGATGCCCGCAGCGAATGACCCGAGCAGCACGTCGAGCCCCAGCTTGAGGGCGAGGTAGACGAGCAGCAGCACGAGCAGCACCGCCACCCGGACCGGGAGCTGGGCGCTCGAGTGCAGGTGCCGCCGGAGCAGCGCCACCACCTTCGGCGGGTGGGCGCGGGTGGCCAGCAGCGCGGTGACGGTCGCGATGGCCACGAAGGCCACCAACAGCAGGCTGCTCAGCACCGGGTCCTTGTGCGCCAGGAGCACCGCCACCAACACGATCGGCCCGAACTCGCCCACCGTCCCGATGCCCAGCACGTAGGCGCCGAAGGGCGTCCCGAGCACCCCGGTGTCGCCCAGGACCGGCAGCAGGGTGCCGAGGGCCGTCGTGGTCAGCGACAAACCGACGATCAACGTGTCGAGGGCCAGGCCCGACGAGACCAGGGCGAACGCCACGGCGAGCGCTAGCGCGACCGACGAGAGCCATCCGGCGAACGCGAGCCGGAGCGGTCGTCCCCGGACCCGGCTCAGGTCCAGCTCGAAGCCGGCCAGGAACATGAGGAACGTCAGCCCCATGTCCGACAGCGCGGTGACCACGTCGTTCAGCCGTACCAGGTTGAGCACGAAGGGGCCCATCAAGATCCCCAGGGCCAGCTCGATGACCACCGAGGGGACCCGGAACCGCCGGGTCTGCTCGCCGATGATCGGCGCCAGCGCCGCCGCGGCGGCGATCAGCACCAGGGTCGGGACGGCTGCCTCGGTCATCGGCTCACGAGGCGTCCGGCTCCATGGTGGCGGGCACGGTCCGGGTCAAGAGGACCACGCCCACGCCCATCGCCACAAAGGCCGCCGCGGCGATGGCGACCTCGAGCGGGTCGCTGGTGAAACGCTCGTCGAAGAGGTGGATGCTGAGCACGATGCTCACCAGAGGATCGACGATGACCAGTAACGGTTGGGAGACGCGCAGGGGTCCGACGTGCAGCGCCACCTGGACGAGCAGGACCCCGAGGGCCCCGGCCACCGCCACGGCGTAGATGGGCCAGCGCAGGAACATGGGCCCGATGCCGTCGCGGGTGAGGGTGTCGGTCATCGTCTTGATGAAGGTGGCCTCCAATGCCCACACGATGGCCGAGGCGGTGGCGAACAGCGCCGCTCGCCGAGCCGGCGAACCTCGGAGCGCGGCGATGGCCAACCCCCCGGCGATCCCGGCGGTCACGAGGATCGAGGACGCCCACGCGCCGGACGTCGGAGCGGCGTTGCCGCCCCGGGGCTCGGAGGCTGCGATGAAGATCGAGACCGCGCCGCAGGTGAACACGGCCGAGGCCCACGCGCCGCCACTGATGGCCTGCCGCAGCCAGAGGCGCCGGAGGACGAGCGCGAAGACCAGCTCGGTCATCAACAGGGCCTGGACGGCCGAGAGCAGGCCGTCGTGCAACGCGATCGCTTGGAACACGAACGCCGCGATCTGGGCTACCCACCCGACCAGCCAGAGCGGGTCGGCGAAGAGGTGACGGACCAGCCTCCACCCCCGCGCTCCCACCGCTCCGGAGGTGCTCGCGACGTGCTGGGTCGTGACGTTCAGCGCGTTCGACAGCGCCGCCAACAACGCGCAGACGACGCTCACGGATCGCCGTCGGGCCGGCGAGCAGCGGACGAGGCGGCCATGCTGTCCGAGGGGCCGACCATGGCCGTTCAGCTTGCGGTGGTCAGGTCACCGGGTCAAGAGCCGATCTGGCTCCTTTGCCAGACCTGCACCCTGCGAACGTCGAGGGAACCGTTGCACGAGGGGGTGACCACCGTCGACGAGGCGTCGGCCAGGTCGATGACGAGGTACATCGACTGGTCCGGCACCCCCCTGGTCGTACGCGCGATCGGGCGACCGTCGAGGTACCAGGTGACGGACTTGGCCGTCCAGAGGAGGCCGTAGGTGTGCCATCCGGCGTCGATGTGGGTGGGCACGCCGCTGAAGGAGTCCTTGGCGTCCACCGCGATCTCGTTGGGCTCGGTCATGCTGCCCATCTTGAGGAAGCTGGCCGGCGTACCGTCACTCCAACTCTCGGCGATGTCGATCTCGGGTGGCCATTGGAAGTTGGATGCGACGAGCCAGATGGCAGACCACAATGGTCCTGCCGGCAACTTGGCCCGCACCTGGACGTACCCGTAGGTGAAGCGCAGCCCCGGATAGGTGGTGACCATGCCCGAACGGCACGGGTACTGCTGGGGCTGCAGCGAGCGGGTGGTACCTTCGGTCGGGATCCCCTGCGAGACGAGATGGAGCTCGCCCCCCGACACGACGTCTTGAGAGGGCAGGTACCACTCGCGCTCGTCGTTGCCCCAGTTCGTGCAGCCCGGACTGCTGGGAGCCCAGGGGTAGCACGTGTCCCACACCGCGCCGTCGAGGCTCAATCCGGCAAAGCCGTCATCGAGCACCCGGTGCATGCCGGCGGTGGGCGGCTGGGTCGGGGTGGCAACCTGCACGGCCGGCGAGGCGGTGTGCGCCTGGACGACGACGTCGCCGCCGGCCAGCAGACCGACGGCGATCATCGGCACCGAGAGCACGCCGAGGATCCTGGCCGGGACACGTCTAGCCATTGAACGTACCGGCTGCCAGCCCCGAGGCCAGCGTCGGCTCGAACGACGCCGGCTCCCACGAGCAGGCGAGTCCCCAGACCGGCGGCACCCGGACCGGGCTCGCAGTCGGCGCCGCGCAAGCGGCGACGTGCGGCTCGGCCATTGCCGTCCGTTTCACCCGGCGTCGCCAAACCGCGAGACCGTCCCGTCGGCTTCGAGCAGGTAGTACCCGGCTCCGTCGACCGACGAGGCCATGGAATGGACCGGGGCGCTCAAGGGCTGGCCGCCGAGGCTGCCGAAGAACGGCGCCCCGAAGCTGAAGATGCCGCCGTCGGAGGCAACCATGCGGTAGCCGCCGTTGGTCGACGTCACGCCCACCACCGGTGCGTTCAAGTGTTGCCCTCCCATCGAGCCCAGGAACGGCGCCCCGAATGCGAAGGCACCCCCGTCGGAGGCGACGAGCCAGTAGCCCCCTGCCGGGTCGGTGGCCATCCCGACGACCGGCTCGTTCAGCCTCATCCCGCCGGTCGAACCGTTGAACTGGGCGTCCCCGAACGAGAACACCCCGCCGTCGGAGGCCAGCAGCCAATAGCCCTTCCCGTCGGCGGTCGTCGACATGGCGATGATCGGCCGGTTCAGCGGGCGCCCCGACATGTCCCCGAACTGCTGCGCGTCACCCCGGGCAACGACGCTGCCGTTCGCCGTGGCGATCCAGTAACCCTCACCATCGGGGGTCGAGGCCATGGTCACCACCGGCGATCCGGTTCCCGTCGCGTCCCCATACGTGCCTGGCAACCCGTGGGCGGTGACCACGCCCGACGACGTCACGGTCCAATAGCCGGTGCAACCGTCCACCCGGGCGGCGACCAGCGCCACGGCTCCCACCGAGCTCCCGCCGGCACACTGGACGGTTGGAGCAGGCGTCACCGGGGGCTGAGGCGTCACCGGCGGCTGAGGCGGAGGGGGAGGCGGAGGGGCGGAGCTCGAGATGTCCACGGACACCGGCGCCGACAGGACCGTGCCGATCTGCGCGCTCACCTGGGCGCTGCCCGAACCGAGCGGCGTGGCCACCCCCGTCGCCGAAACCGAAAGGGGGCCGCTCACATCCCAGGTGACCTGGCCGGACAGGTCCTCGGTCGTGCCGTCCGACAAGGTGCCGGTCGCCACCAGCTGCTCAGTCGACCCCACCTGCAGCGGGGAGGCCGCCACCGCGATCGATTCGAGCTGGGGTGAGGTCGCAGCGAGATCGAAGTCGCCCGAGGCGACGTCAGTGCTCAGGGTGCTCTCGAACTGGCTCTCGGACATCCAACCCTGGACGTCGAGGCGGAAGCGCTCGTGCTGGACGCCGTTGCGGAACGCATCCTCGACGAACACGACGGCGTACGTCGACGCGGCCCACGACGTCAGCCACCCCGGCGGACCGTCGTAGCTCTGGGCGGTGCAGTCGGATGCTGCGCATTGGGGATAGCCCAAGTCGCTGTAGGGGTCGATCCAGACCTGGGGATCGACGTTGCCGGGCAGCTCTTCGGCCAGCTCCGACTGGCCGCCCGCGTTCTCCGTCTCGACGCGCTGCTCGTACGCGGATGCCGTCTCGGCGGGCACCTCGCAGGCGTAGTACTCGGTGCAGTTCGGGTCGTAGTCCTGCACGAAATGGCCGTCGGCGCCGGCCTCCAGCACGAAGTTGTAAACCGAGGGGTCGAGCGCCCGAAGTTCGCTCCACGTCAAGTCCCAGTCTTCGTTGATCGCCGGGCACCCGGGCTCGAACCCCGCATCCGGGCACGTCCCGCCGGCCGCGTCGGCGAAGCCGGTCACGACGGCCGCGGTCATCTCGAAGCCGTCGGCCTTCAGGATCGGCTGGGCTCCCGTCAGGAAGTTCCCGATTCCGTTGTCGGCGATCAACAGGATCGGCTTGCTGGGCAGTCCTGAATCGTCACCCTTCGTCCACGCCACGTACTGGGCGGGATCGATCGTCTGGTAGCCCTGGGCCACCAGGTAGGAGAGCTCCGCGGTGAGTTGCGCGGTGCTCACGCTCTCAGGGTCGGTTGCGTTGCACTGGGCGGCCGTGGGGTCGCACCCGTTGTTCAGCTCGTGGTAGACGAGCACCGGGACATCGGGCACCGCCGCCGCCGCTCCGGCCGAGCTCGTCCCGGCGAACAACGTGACACCGACGGTGAGGCCGAGGATTGCGCCGATACAGGTCGACACGGTCTTCATGATGCAGTTCATTACGCCCCTCAAGGGAAAACTGATGATTCGGGGACCGGGGGTGGATCGCGGCGGGGGCAGTGCCCCGCCGCGATCCACGCCATCACGGTCGAACG
>DASYAI010000039.1:0-35234 GCA_036501425.1 Acidimicrobiales bacterium
AGCCAGCTGCGCTCCGTCTACCTGGGCACCGGCACCCAGGTCCACGACGTGCGGACCCAGCAGGACCACGACGCGCCTCGCTCGACGAGCGACCTGCTGTGCAAGGGGGCGGTGGCGGACACGTCGCGCTCGATCTACAGCGGGATGATCCGGGTGCGGCGGGGAGCGGTGCGCTCCGACGCCATGCAGACCAACAACAACCTGGTGCTCGACGAGGGCGCGCACGCCGACTCGGTGCCGAACCTCGACATCGCCGAGAACGACGTGCGGTGCAGTCACGCCTCTACCGTGGGCCCGCTCGACGAGGACCAGCTCTACTACCTGGGCTCGCGTGGCGTCCCGCCCGAACGGGCCCAGCGGCTCATCGTGCAGGGCTTCTTCGACGACGTTGTCGACCAGTTCCCGGTGGAGGCGGCGGTGGGACCGGTCCGAGCGGCGATTGCGTCCCGCCTGGCTGCCACCGGCCTCGGGGACCGGCGCGAGGGCCAGTCGCAACGGCCGACGGCCGATGGCGGGGGCGATGGTGCGAGCCGTGGTCGTGGCTGACCGGGTGGTGGTCTGCCGACGGGGCGACCTCGCCCCGGGCGAAGCTCGCCGCTTCGACCTTCCGGGCACCCGGGTGGCGTTGGTGAGGCTGGGCGACGACTTCTACGCCATCGGGGACCGCTGCAGCCACGAGGACTACTCCCTGTCGGAGGGCGAGGTGTGGGCGGACGAATGCGAGCTCGAGTGCCCCCGCCACGGGAGCACGTTCGACCTGCGCACCGGCGAGCCGTGCTCGTTGCCGGCCACCAAGCCGGTCCCCGTGTACGAGGTGCAGCTGGAGGGCGACGACGTGGTGGTGGTGCTGTGACGGCGGTGGCGGGCGCGCCGGGGCACGAGCTGGTCATCGAGGACCTGCACGCCGAGGTGGCCGGCCGCCCGGTGCTCCGGGGGGTCGACCTGCGGGTGGGCGCGGGCGAGGTCCACGTCGTCATGGGGCCGAACGGATCGGGCAAGAGCACGCTGGCCCACGCGGTGATGGGGCGGCCGGGCACCACGGTGACCTCGGGCCAGGTGCGGGTCGACGGTGTCGACGTCCTGGGCCTGGCCCCCTGGCTGCGGGCCCGGGCCGGTCTCTTTCTGGCGCTGCAGCAACCGATCGCGGTGCCCGGCGTCCGCCTCCACGACCTGCTGACCGAGGCGCTGCGGGGCGAGCCTCCGGGCGACCCCGTGGCCTCGAGGCTGTCGGCCGAGGCCACCGCGGTCGGGTTCGAGGGCCGTCATCTCGAGCGATCCGTGAACGTCGACCTGTCGGGCGGTGAGCGCAAGCGGAGCGAGGTGGTGCAGCTGGGGGTCCTGCGGCCGCGCTTCGGCATTCTCGACGAGATCGACTCGGGTCTCGACATCGACGCGTTGCGCGCCGTCGCCACCCGGATCGAGGGCGCGACCCGTCAGTGGGGCCTCGGGGTGCTCGCGGTGACCCACTTCCGGCGCCTGCTGGTCGAGCTCCACGCCGACCGGATCCACGTGCTGGTCGACGGTCGCATCGTGGCGACCGGGGGGCCCGAGCTTGCCGGCGAGCTCGAACGGACCGGCTACACCGCCTACGCAGGCGCGTGACACCGCCCGGTGCGCCAGCCCACGTGATCCCGACCCGACCCGGCTGACCCCGGGTCCGGTCGGGAGGTTGCTAGTTTTTTTCGATGGATAGCGGTCGTCCGCCCGGCGACGCGCCGCCTCCTCACTCCCGCCGCCGGCGGCGCCGGGTCGCCAACGAGCAAGGCCTCCGATCCCTTGAGGCCCGGGTGGACGGGGGGGAGCCGGCCGGCGCGACGGTGCCGAACGAGGCCGGCCTTCGAGCGCTGGGGGCCCGGGTCGACGCCGCCGGCGCCGCCAGTGCCCCCCCGGGGCGCAAGCACCGGCGCCGGCGACGGCGCTGGAGCCGCCGGCGCAAGGTGCTGACCGCCCTGTCGGTGCTGGTCGTGCTGGCGGTGCTGGTGGTCGCCGGTGGGTACGGCTACGCCCGCTACCGCTACGACCAGATCCCCAAGGTGCACATCAAGTCCGAAAAGCCCCAGATCAGCGGCCAGCCGTTCAACATGCTGGTCATCGGCTCGGACTCGCGCTCGGGGCTCGCCCCGGGCGAGCAGTCCCAGGCCGGCAACGCGGCCGAGGTCGGGGGCCAGCGCAGCGATGTGGTCATGATCTGGCACATCGATCCGGCGACCCGGCAGATCTCGATCGTCTCCATCCCGAGGGACACCCTGGTGTCGATGGTCGGCGCCAACGTCGACGAGGAGGGCCGGTTCAACCGGATCAATTCGGCCTTCAACTCCGGCGTGGACGGGCTGGTCCAGACGATCGAGCAGAACTTCGGCATCCCGATCAACCACGTGATGCAGGTCGACTTCGCCGGCTTTCAGGGGGCGGTCGATGCGATGGGTGGGATCCACCTCGACTTCCCCTACCCGGCCAAGGACGCGTGGTCCGCCCTCAACATCCCCTCGGCCGGGTGCCAGCTGCTGAACGGGACCCAGGCGCTCGCGGTCGCCCGGAGCCGCCACTACGAGTACTACGAGGACGGGTACTGGCACTCGGACCCGAGCAGCGACTTCGGGAGGATCCAGCGGCAGGATGCGTTCCTGCGGGCGCTGATCGACGAGGCGAAGTCCAAGTACAACCCGCTCACGCTCAACGCCCTGATCGGCTCGATCCCCCAGGGCATCGTGATCGACGACCAGCTCACCCTCAACGACCTGATCGGGCTGGCCGAGGACTTCCACAGTATCGACCCGGCCAGCATCCAGACCCTGACCCTGCCCACGACGAGCGACGGGTACGTCTCGCCGTGGGGCGACGTGCTCTTCGTCGACCAGCCGGCCGCGCAGCAGATGCTGGTGTCGCTGTTCGGATCCGGGTTGATCGCGCCCACCGCGCCGCCCCCGAACACCGCACTGGAGCCCTCGCCGCCCCCGGTGGTGGTCCCGACGACCACCGTGCCGACGACCACCCTGCCCGGCGCGACGACCGTGCCCAGCACGACGGCCCCGACCGTCCCGTCCTTCGACCCGACGCCCTGCTGAGGTCGGGAGGGCCAGGGATCAGGCGGAGCGGACGCCCAGCTCGTCGAGTCCCTGGGCCAGGGCGTTCCAGCTCAGCGTGGCGCACTTGATCCGCACCGGAAACTTCACCACGCCCTGCAGGGCTGCCAGCTCGCCCAGCTCCTCGGGGTCGACCTGCTCGGGCTCGCCGGGCAGCGTCTCGGGGCCGGGCGCCAGCCCGTTGCCGTGGTCGGCCGCGGTGCCGGGCTCCTCGCCCTCCGCCTCCTCGGCCAGCGACGCCTGATGGATGGACATCATCCCCTTGAAGGTGGAGATGAGGTGCTCGACGTCGGCCAGGGGCCGGCCCTTAACCGCGGCCGACATCAAGGAGGCCGAGGACTGGCTGATCGAGCAGCCGGTACCGCCGACCTTGATGTCGGCGAGAGTCCCGTCCTCGACGACCAGGGTGAGCACCACCTCGTCCCCGCACAGCGGGTTGAACCCCTCGACCCGGTGGGCCGGCGGCGAGGCGAGCTCGCCCCGGTTACGCGGCGAACGGTAATGGTCGAGGATGATCTCACGGTAGAGCTCTTCCAGGTCGGGCATCAGCCCCTCCAACGCCCACAGGTCACCCGAACAACTTACCGGCTTCGACCATCCCCTCGATCAGGACATCGACGTCGGACTCGTCGTTGTAGAGCCCGAAGGACGCCCGGGCGGTGGCCGACACACCCAGCTTGCGCATGAGGGGCTTGGCGCAGTGGTGCCCGGGTCGCACGCACACGCCGAACTGGTCGAGCACCTGGGCGAGGTCGTGGGCGTGGATGTCGCCCAGGGCCAGGGAGAGGACGCCGCCCCGGTCGGGGCCGGCCGGCGGCCCGAAGACCCGGCAGGAGCTCCCGAAGCGGGCGTCGAGCGCGTCGAGCGCATAGCGGGTCAGCGCCAGCTCGTGCGCCCGGACCCGGTCCATCCCGACCCCGGAGAGGTAGTCGACCGCCGCCCCCAGCCCGACCGCCTCGGCGATGGGCGGCGTGCCGGCCTCGAAGCGCCGGGGCGGGTCGGCCGGCAAGAAGCGGTCGGTCCGCACGTCGAGGATCATGCCTCCGCCCCCGAGGAACGGCGGCATGTCGGCCAGCAGCTCGGCCCGGCCCCACAGCACGCCGATGCCGGTCGGCCCGAGCATCTTGTGGGCCGAAAAGGCCAGGAAGTCGACGCCGAGGCCGGCCACGTCCACCGGAAAGTGGGGCACCGACTGGGCGCCGTCGACGGCGATCAGCGCGCCGGCGTCGTGGGCCGCCGCGGCGATGGCCGCCACCGGCGGCGCGGTCCCGAGGACGTTGGACATGGCCGAGACGCTGACCAGCTTCGCCCCGTCGAGAACCTGGTCGAGGTGGGACAGGTCCAACCGCCCGGCCCCGTCGACCGGCAGGTAGCGCAGCACGATGTGGCGCTCGTCGGCCAGCTGCAGCCAGGGGACGATGTTGGCGTGGTGCTCGAGCTCGGTGAGCACCACCACGTCGCCCGGGGCGAGGTTGGTGCGCCCCCAGCTGTGGGCCAGCAGGTTGAGCGCCTCGGTGGTGTTCTTGGTGAACACCACCTCGTTGGCCGGGTCGCGGGCGCCGATGAACCGCCCCACCCCGAGCCGGGCGCCCTCGTAGAGGCCGGTCGCCTCCTCGGCCGTCCGGTACACCCCCCGGTGCACGTTGGAGTGGGTGGTCTCGTAGTAGTGGTCCATCGCCTCGAGCACCGGGCGGGGCGTGAGGGCGGTGGCGGACGAGTCGAGGTAGACGATCGGCCGGTCGTGGACGGTGCGGGTGAGGAGCGGGAAGTCCTGGCGCAGGGCACCAGGGTCGAGCGGCCCGCTCATCGGGTCCTCCACTGCTCGTAGCCCGACTGCTCGATCCGATCGGCCAGCTCGCCGCCCCCGACCGCGACCACCCGACCGTCGAAGAGCAGGTGCACCTGGTCCGGCACCAGCTCCTCGAGGAGCCGGTGGTAGTGGGTCACCACCAGCACGCCCAGCTCGGGATGGGTCTCACGCACCGTGCGGACCCCGCGCGCCACCACGCCCAGGGCGTCGATGTCGAGGCCCGAGTCGGTCTCGTCGAGCACCGCGAGCCTCGGTTCGAGCATCGCCAGCTGGAGGATCTCGTTGCGCTTCCGCTCACCGCCCGAAAACCCCTGGTTGAGGTGGCGCTCGCCGAAGGACGGGTCCATGCCCAGCCGGTCCATCCACTCCTTCATGGCGAAGCGCACCTCCAGTGCCGACACCTCGGTGCCCTTGCGGGCCGACATCGCCTGGCGGAGGAACTGGGTGACCGACACCCCCTCGATCGCCTCGGGGTACTGGAACGCGAGGAACATGCCGGCCTTGGCCCGCACGTCGGTGGGCCAGCCGGTGACGTCCTCGCCGTCCAGCCGGATGGCGCCCCGGGTCACCTCGTAGGCGGGGTGGCCCATCAGGGTGGCCGCCAGGGTGGACTTGCCAGCGCCGTTGGGGCCCATCAGGGCGTGGACCGTCCCGGGCTCGATCCGCAGGTCGACGCCGCGCAGGATGGGGGTGCCGTCGACCGACACATGGAGATCCTCGACGTCGAGAAGGGGGGCCATCGCCGAAAGTCTACCTCTTTGGTCAGATTTGCCTGACGGTCCCGGCGGGACCGGCCGCCGTCGCCGGGGCCCCCGGATCCGCCGGCGTGCCCCCGCCGGCTGGGCCCGGTTTCGGTGTGCGGGGGTCGGTGCCCTACGCTGGAACTCCGTGGCGCCCGACCCGTGGACCTACGCCGGCAAGGTCGCCAGCGTGGAGGCCGCCGAGGGAGTGGTCACCCTGGTCGACGAGTCGACCTTCGCCATCTCCGAACGGTCGGGCGACATCCTGCCCGGATCGGCCCAGGGGCTGTTCGTGCGCGACACCCGGGTCCTGTCGCATCTCGAGATCCGCATCGACGGGCAGCGCCTCGAGCCGTTGAGCGTGTCGACCCCTGATCCGTTCAGCGCCACCTTCGTGACCCGGACCAGCCCCGAGCCGGGCAAGGCCGATTCGAGCCTCCTCGTGTTCCGGTCGCGCTACGTGGGCCAGGGGATGCGGGAGGACCTGGTCATCCACAACTACGCCAACGAGCCGGCGGTGTGCCTGGTCGAGATCGTCGCCGACGCCGACTTCGCCGACCTCTTCGCGGTCAAAGAGGGGCGCGTCGGCCCCCCCGAAGGGGAGTTCGTCCGGGCGGCCGAGGACGGGGCGCTGACCGTGTCCTGCCAGCGCGGTGCCACCCATCGCGGCATCCAGCTCCGCTTCGTGGTCACCGGGCCCGCCGACGGGGAGGCGATGGCGTCGGGGCCCGAGGTGGCGGTGCGGCGGGCGTTCCGGGTCAGCGCCGAGCGGGTCGCCGCCGAGGTGCTGGTGCCGGCCTCGGGGCGTTGGTCGGGCTGTGTCGAGGTGGTCCCGATGATCGAGGCGGCGCTCATCCTGCCCCGCTACCGGTGCGGGCAGCCGGTCGAGCGGGCGATGCCCTCCGAGCGCCTGGCCGCCTGGCGCCAGCGGGTGCCCCACGTGACCACCGAGCACGAAGGGTTGCGCGCGGTGCTGTCCCGCAGCGCCGAGGACCTCGGGGCGTTGCGGATCTTCGACCCCGACTTCCCCGAGCGGGTCGTGGTCGCCGCCGGGGCCCCGTGGTTCATGACCGTCTTCGGCCGCGACTCGCTGCTGACCGCCTGGAGCGCCCTGCTGGTCGACCCCGATCTGGCGCTGGGCGTCCTCCAGACCCTGGCGCGATTTCAGGGGACCGTCGTCGACCCGGTCCACGAGGAGCAGCCCGGCCGGATCCTGCACGAGATGCGCTTCGGCGAGGCGGGCTCCTTGTCCCTGGGCGGGGGGAGCATCTACTACGGCACCGCCGACGCCACGCCGCTGTTCGTGATGCTGCTCGGCGAGCTCCGGCGCTGGGGGCTCGGCCGCCAGCAGGTCGACGAGCTGCTGCCCAACGCCGACCGGGCCCTGGACTGGATCCGCGACTTCGGTGACCGCGACGGGGACGGCTACGTCGAGTACCAGCGGGCCACCTCGCGCGGGCTGGCCAATCAGGGCTGGAAGGACAGCTGGGACGGCATCCGCTACGCCGACGGCCGGGTGGCCAACGCGCCGATCGCCCTGTGCGAGGTGCAGGCCTACGTCTACGGCGCCTACCTCGCCCGGGCCCACTTCGCCTTCGAGGCCGGCGACCTGGCCACCCATGACCACTTCCGGGCCAAGGCGGCCGCGTTGAAGGTGGCGTTCAACCGGGACTTCTGGTTGGAGGACCGCGAGTGGTTCGCCGTGGGCCTCGACCACGAGAAGCGGCCCATCGACTCGCTCACCTCCAACATCGGCCACTGCCTGTGGACCGGCATCGTCGACGAGGACAAGGCCCACGCGGTGGCCAAGCACCTGCTCGGGCCCGAGATGTTCAGCGGGTGGGGGATCCGGACCCTGGCCACCACCATGGAGGGCTACAACCCGGTCAGCTACCACTGCGGGTCGGTGTGGCCGCACGACTCGGCCATCGTGGCCTCGGGCCTGGCCCGGTACGGGTTCGAGGAGGGGGCCCAGCGGGTGGTGATGGGGCTGCTGGCGGCCGGGGCCGCCCAGGGCGGCCGGCTGCCCGAGCTGTTCACCGGGCTCGGCCGCGACGAGGTCGCCATGCCGGTGATCTACCCGACGTCGTGCTCCCCCCAGGCCTGGGCGGCCGCGTCGCCCCTGCTGTGCCTGCGCACCCTCTTGCGGTTCGACCCGTGGGTGCCCTACGGCAAGACGTGGCTGGCGCCGATGGTGCCCGAGGAGTTCGGTCCCTTCCGGGTGGAGGGCATCCCCCTCGCCGGCGCCCGGGTCGACGTCGAGATCCGGGGCGGGGAGGCCGTGGTGGAGGGGCTGCCGGCGGGGATCGAGCTCATCCGCACGCCGCGCCACCCGGCCACCGCTATCTGAGCGCTCCGCCGGGCGGCGGGATCCGGGTCACCAGCCCCGGTCGATCCACTCCCCGAGGTGGGGGACCTCCGAGCCGATGGTGGTGGACGCGCCGTGGCCCGGCAGCACCACCGTCGCCGGCTCGAAGCGGCTGAAGAGCCGGGCCTCGATCGACCGGATGATGGTAGGGAAGTCCCCGCCGGGCGTGGAGGTGTTGCCCGGGCCGCCGGGGAAGAGGGTGTCGCCGGTCAGGAGGAGGGGCGTCCCTTCCACCGCGAAGCACATCGAGCCGGCGGTGTGGCCGGGGGTGGCGACGGTCCGCAGCCGCAGCCGACCGACCTCCAGCACGGCGTCGTCCTCCAGCAGCAGGTCGTAGGAGGGAAGCATCCCGGCGTCGGCCGCGGTCACCGACACCGCGATGCCGGCGTCGCGCACCGCCGGCACCGCCTGGATGTGGTCCCAGTGCCCGTGCGTCTCGACCACCTGGCGGACGCCGAGCGTGCGGCACACCTCGAGCAGCGCCTCGTGCTCGTTCGCCGCGTCCACCAGCACCGCGTCGCCGGATCGGCGGCACCGGACCACGTACACGTTGTTGTCCAGCGGGCCGACGACCATCCGATGGACCTCGCACGCCGCGTCGCTCCAGATGCACACCAGCTCGGGCATCCCTCCACGATCCCACAGCGGGCTCCGCGGTTCCCGTCGGCGTGCTGGTCAGGGGGGCCGCCGATCGGCTAGAACGAGCGGGTCACCCGGCCGTCCGGGCCCGACCCCCTCGGGGTGTGGCCGGGCCGCCCAGAAGGGGGAGTCCCGTGAACTTCGCATTCAGTGAGGAGCAGGAGGAGCTGCGGCGGGCGGTCCGGCGCTTCCTCGCCGAAAAGTCGCCCGAGGCCGAGGTGCGGCGCCTCATGGAGACCGACACCGGTTACGACCCGGCGGTGTGGCGCCAGATGGCCGATCAGCTCGGGCTCCAGTCGCTCATCGTGCCCGAGGAGTACGGCGGGTCGGGCTTCTCGTACGTCGAGCTGGGTATCGTGCTCGAGGAGATGGGGGCGGCGCTGCTGTGCGCCCCCTACTTCGCCTCGGTGGCCCTGGCCACCAACGCCGTGCTCACCTCGGGCGACGACTCGGCCAAGAAGTACCTACTGCCCGGGCTGGCCTCGGGGGAGACCATCGGCACCCTGGCGTTCACCGAGGACAACGGGCGCTGGGACGCCGAGGGGATCGAGCTCGGCGCGGCCGAGGGCGCCGAGGGATGGACGCTCGACGGGCACAAGTCCTACGTCATCGACGGCGCCATCGCCGACCTGGTCGTCGTGGTCGGTCGCACGGCCAAGGGTCTCAGCCTGTTCGGGGTCAAGGGCGACGCTCCGGGTCTCACCAAGACGGCGCTCGGCACCATGGACCAGACCCGCAAGCAGGCCCGCCTCGAGTTCTCCGGCACGCCGGCCTGGCTGATCGGTGCCGAGGGCCAGGCGGAGCCCGGGCTGCGCAAGACCCTCGATCTGGCGGCGGTGGCGCTGGCGGCCGAGCAGGTCGGCGGCGCCCAGCACGTGCTCGACATGTCGGTCGAGTACGCCAAGACCCGGATCCAGTTCGGCCGGCCCATCGGGAGCTTCCAGGCGATCAAGCACAAGTGCGCCGACATGCTGCTGGAGGTGGAGTCGGCCAAGTCCGCCGCCTACTACGCCGCGTCGGTGGCCGCCGAGGACACCGACGAGCTGCCGGTGGTGGCCAGCCTCGCCAAGTCGTACTGCTCGGAGGCCTACTTCCACACCGCCGCCGAGAACATCCAGATCCACGGCGGGATCGGGTTCACCTGGGAGCACCCGGCCCACCTGTACTTCAAGCGCGCCAAGTCCTCCGAGCTGCTGTTGGGCGACCCGGCATACCACCGCGAGCTCCTCGGCCAGCGCATCGGCATCTGATCGCCCGCTACCGGGCGGCACCCTCCTCGCCGCCGGCGCCGTGCCCTCCGCGGGCGCCTTCGCTTCGTTCGCCGGCGCCGCCCCCTGGTCGAGCCGCCCGCAGGCACTCCTCGATCGCCGTGCGCAGGGCCCGAGCCGCCCCTTCGGGGTCGGACGACTCGGTGAGCCAGCGGACCGCCACGAAGTGGCGCGCCCCCGCCGCGACCAGCGGTCCGACGTTGTGGGGCGCCACCGCACCGGTGACGAACACGGGCAGCGCCGAGCGCTCGACTGCCGTCGACAGATAGCCGGTCCCCGTTCCCGCCCGGCCCGGCTTGGTGGGAGTGGGCACCACCGGTCCGGCCGACAGGTAGTCGACCGGCTCGGTGAGCGCCCGCTCGAGGTCGGCGACGGCGTGGGTCGAGCGACCGATGACGGCGTCGGGGCCGAGCAGCTCTCGCGCCAGCGAGGGCGCCGGGTCCGTTTGGCCGAGATGCACCCCGTCGGCGCCGGCCCGTGCCGCCAGGTCGGGTCGGTCGTTGACGATGAACGGGACCCCGGCCCCGGCGCAGAGTGCCTGCAGGCGCTGGGCCCGGTCGAGCAGCGCCCGGTCGTCGAGGTGCTTCTCGCGTAGCTGGACCACGTCGACGCCCCCCCGGACACACGCGGCCACGAACTCGACCAGGTCCGGACGCTCGCCGGTGCACAGGTACAGGCGGCACCGGGCGAGCCGGTCGCTCACCGGCGTTTGGTCCCTCCCCGCCCCGAGCCCGCCGCGGCCGGGGCGGCGACCTTGGCGGCCGCCTTCATCTGCTGCTTAAAGGCTCGGACGTTGGCCAGGCTGGTGGCGTCCACGATGTCGGCGATCGACCGGAAGGTGCCGGGGTCGCCGAAGGGCGAGGATGCCGCCTCCCAGCCGTCGGGGCGGACCCCGAGCTGCTTGCCCAGCAGGGCCACGAAGATTCGCGCCTTTTGCTCCCCGAACCCCGGCAGCGCCTTCACATTGTCGAGCAGGCCGCGACCGGTGGCGGCGCCCGCCCAGACCTTGTCTGCCCGGCCCCCGTAGTCCTCGACCACCACCGCTGCGAGGGCCTGTACCCGGGCGGCCATCGATCCGGGGAACCGGTGCAGGGCGGGGCGCTCGGAGAACGCCGCCACCAGCTGGTCGGGGTCCATGGCCGCCAGCGATGCCGCGTCGAACGAGCCGCCCAGCCGCCGAGCCAGCTCCGCCGGAGCGGCGAAGGCCCGTTCGAGGGGGATCTGCTGGTCGAGCACCATGCCTACCAGCAGGGCCAACGGGTCCGAGGAGAGCAGGGCGTCCGCCTTCGGATCGCCGGAGAGGCAGAGGTTCTTGCGGGCCATTGGGCCAAGTGTAAGCCGCCGCGTTCGGGCCGAACCGGGCCGGCCGGCTAGTCGGCGCGTGCTCGCAGCCCGGCGATCCCGAGCGATCCCTCGGACGCCGTCGTCGGCGGTGTCGCCACCGACGTCCGGCCTCTCGCGTCCAGCTCGCCCTCGGTGGCCGGCAGCTCGGCCGCCTCGCCGGGCGCCGGCGGCAAGTCGTCGAGGAAGTCGGCGGTCGGGACGAAGAACAGGCTCCCGGTGACGGCGGTCGAGAAGTCGAGGATCCGGTCGTGGTTCCCCGGGGGGTCGCCGACGAACATGTGCTCGAGCATCTGCTCGGTCACGGCCGGCGTGGCCGCGTACCCGATGAAGTACGTGCCGAACTCGCCCGGGCCGACCGACCCGAACGCCATGTTGTCCCGCAGGATCTGGCGCTGAGCGCCGTCCGGCCCGACGATGGTGTTGAGCGCGACATGGGAGTTGCCGGGCTTGGCGTCGTCGGGCAGCTCGACGTTCGACAGCTTCTGGCGGCCGACCACCAGCTCTTGGGCCTCGACGGTGAGCCCGTTCCACGCCACCAGGTCGTGCAGGTACTTCTGCACGATGACGTAGCTGGATCCGGCGAACTCGGGGTCCTCCTCGCCGACCGCGACGGCGGCCGCCGCCGCCTCCCCGGTCGGGTTCTCCGTCCCGTCGACGAACCCGAGCAGGTCGCGGTCGTCGAAGTACTTGAACCCGTGGACCTCGTCGACGACGGCGACCGAGCCCCTCAGGCGGTCCATGATCTGCGAGGCGAGCTCGAAGCAGAGGTCGGCCTGCGCGGCGCGGATGTGGAACAACAGGTCCCCTGGGGTCGACACGGCGTGGTGGTGCTCGCCCCGCAGCTCCCTGAAGGGGTGGAGCTCGGCTGGCCTTGATCCGGTGAACAGCCGGTCCCAGGCGTCCGATCCGATGCCGGTGACCAGGGTCAGCCCGGCGGTCGGGACCCGGAACCCCACCGTCCGCTCGAGGCCGGCCAGATCGGCCAGCAGGTCTCGGGCGACCCCCTCGGCCCCGGCGTCGATCGTCGCGACGAGGAAGAGCGCGGCGGCGGTGAGCGGGGACAGCACCGCTTGGGGCTCTTGGAGCCGGACCGGCGAGCCCGACGGTATCGGCGTGGTCATCCGGGCAGCGTACCGATCCCGCCGCAGCCGGTCGTGTCCGGCCGGCGAAGGTTCGGGGCCCATTTGTCGGTCGCCGCCGGGCCCAGGTCCCGCCGACGGCACAACCTGGGGCAGAATCACCGGGTGCACGTTCCCGCCAAGGTCGACTACGGGCTCCGCGCGCTGCTGACCCTGGCGGCCACCGGCGCCCCACAGACGACCGAGATGCTTGCCGCCGAGCAAGGGTTGCCGCCGCGGTTCCTCGGGGCCATCCTGGCCGACCTGCGCCGAGCCGGCCTGGTGGCCAGTCAGCGGGGCGCCGACGGGGGCTACCGGCTAGCCCGGTCGCCCGACGACGTCACCCTGGCCACGGTGATCCGAGCCCTCGACGGCCCGCTTGCCGAGGTCCGGGGGTTCCGCCCCGAGGCCACCGAGTACACCGGGGCGGCGCAGCACCTGCAGTCGGTCTGGGTGGCGGTGCGAGCCAGCCTACGTTCGGTGCTCGAGACGCTGACCTTGTCCGACGTGGTCAGCGGGAAGTTCCCCAAGTCGGTGATCCGCCTGACCGACGACCCCGAGGCCTGGGAACCGCACTGAGCGCACTCAGCGCATGAGCGCCCGGGGACCTCGGCGCGCTGCCCAGGTGCCCCGGAAGACTCCGAGACTCAAGCCCGGAACGGCTCGGGGCTGGCGGGGTCGATGTCGAAGCGAGCGATGGCCTTGGCCACCTCCTCCGGATCGCCCTCGCCGCTGTCGGCCAGGGCGGCCAGCACGGCGACGACCACGTGCCCGGCGTCGACCTCGAAGTGCCGTCGTAGCGCCGTCCGGGCGTCGGAGCGGCCGAAGCCGTCCGTGCCCAGCGAGGTGAAGGGCCGGCCGACCCACCGCGCGACCTGGTCGGGAACGGCGCGCATGTAGTCGGTCACCGCCACGACCGGGCCCGAGCCGCTGGCGAGGGCGTTGGTGACCAGGGGGGTGCGGGCCTCCTCGGTCGGGTGGAGGCGGTTGGCGCGCTCGACGCTCAGCGCCTCGCTGCGCAGCGTGGCCCACGACGTCACCGCCCACAGGTCGGCGCTGACCCCCCATTCGGCGGCCAGCAGGTCACGGGCCTCGACCGCCGCCTGCCACATCGGCCCCGAAAAGCACACGGTGGCCCGGCGGGCCGCCGCGCCCTGCGGCGCGGCGGCGTAACGGTAGAGACCCTCGACGATGCCCCGGCGGATGCGGTCGCCGTCGGTCCCTTCGGGCAGCGGCGGCATCGGGTAGTTCTCGTTGTAGAGGGTGAGGTACAAGAACCGGTCCTCGGGATCAGGACCGAGCATCCGGGCGACCGCGTCCTCCACGATGACCGCCACCTCGTAGGCGAACGACGCGTCGTAGACCCGGGCGGCCGGGTTGGACGAGGCCAGCAGGGGCGAGTGGCCGTCGTCGTGTTGGAGGCCCTCGCCTTGGAGCGTGGTCCGGCCGGCCGTGCACCCCGCCAGGATCCCCCGGCCCCGCATGTCACCGAGGGCCCAGGTCAGGTCGCCCACCCGCTGGAAGCCGAACATCGAGTAGAAGAGGAAGACCGGCAGCATGGGCTGGCCCCACGTGGCGTACGACGTGGCGAGCGCGGTGAACGAGGCCAGGGCCCCGGCCTCGGTGATGCCCTCCTCGAGCAGCTGGCCCGAGCTGCTCTCGGCGTAATTGAGGGGCAGATCGGCGTCGACCGACACGTAGCGCTGCCCGTCGGGGGCGAAGATCTTGGCCTCGGCGATGATCGACTCGAGGCCGAACGTGCGTGCCTCGTCGGACACGATGGGCGCCACCAGCGGCCCCATCGTCGGATCGCGTACGAGGTTGCGCAGGAGGCGGGCGAACGCCATCGTGGTCGACGCGGACTGGTTGCCCGAGCCGCTCAGGAGGTCGGCGAAGACCTTGGGGTCGGGCAGGGCCGGCCGGGTCGGTCGGACGGTCCGGGTCGGCACGGGGCCGGCCAGGATCTTGTGCCGGCTCATCAGGTACTCGTGCGCCTCGGAGCCCAGCGGGGGCCGGTAGTAGGGGGGCAGATGGGCCTCGAGGGCCGAGTCGGGGATCTCGTCGGTCAGGTAGAGCCGGTCGCGCAGGGCCCGGAGCTGGTCCTTGGACATCTTCTTGATCTGGTGGGTGGCGTTGCGGGCCTCGATCTGGGGGCCGAGGGTCCATCCCTTGATGGTCTTGGCCAGAATGACGGTGGGCGCCGCGGTCTGCTCGGTGGCCAGCTTGTAGGCGGCGTAGAGCTTGCGGTAGTCGTGCCCGCCCCGCGGCAGGGTGCGCAGCTCGTCGTCGCTCAGGTGCTCCACCAGCTTGCGGAGCCGGGGGTCGGGACCGAAGAAGTGCTCACGGATGTAGGCGCCGCTCTCGACGGCGTACTTCTGGAACTCGCCGTCGACCGTGGTGTTCATCTTGTCGAGCAGCACCCCGTCCACGTCGCGGGCGAGCAGCTCGTCCCAACGCGAGCCCCAGATGACCTTGATGACGTTCCACCCGGCGCCCCGGAAGACCGCCTCGAGCTCCTGGATGATCTTGCCGTTGCCGCGCACCGGACCGTCGAGCCGCTGCAGGTTGCAGTTGACCACGAAGATCAGGTTGCTCAGGTGCTCGCGGCCGGCCACGCCGAGGGCCCCGATCGATTCGGGCTCGTCCATCTCGCCGTCGCCGACGAAGCACCACACCCGGCCGGCCGACGTGTCGACCAGGCGTCGCTGGTGCAGGTACCGGTTGACGTGGGCCTGGTAGATGGCGTTGATCGGCCCGAGCCCCATCGACACCGTGGGGTACTCCCAGAAGTCGGGCAGCGAGCGCGGGTGCGGGTAGCTCGGCAGGCCGTTGCCACCGACCTCGTGACGGAAGTTGTCGAGCTGCTCCTCGCTGATCCGCCCCTCCAGATAGGCCCGGGCGTAGATCCCCGGGGACGCATGCCCCTGGATGAACACCTGGTCGCCGAAACCGCCGTCGGCCTTGCCCCGGAAGAAGTGGTTGAAGCCCACCTCGTAGAGGGCGGCCGAGCTGGCGTAGGTCGAGAGGTGGCCGCCGATCCCGTCGGTCCGGGCGTTGGCCCGGGTCACCATGACGGCGGCGTTCCAGCGGATGTAGGCCCGGATACGGCGCTCGAGGTCCTCATCGCCAGGGAACCAGGGCTCCTCGGACGCCGGGATCGAGTTGACGTAGGGCGTGGAGACGGTGGCCGGAAAGTCGACCTGCAGCGCCCGAGCACGTTCGAGCAGCTTCATGAGCAAGAAGCGGGCCCGGGTCCGGCCGTGCACGCTCACGATCGCGTCGAACGAGTCGGTCCATTCGGACGTCTCGCCCGGATCGATGTCGGGCATCTGGTGCGACATTCCGTCGAACAGCACGGACCCATTCTCCCACCGGTACCGGGCAGACGAAAGCTCGGGCCCCGCCCCTGGGCGTGTTACACATGGCGTCGTGCCCCGCCTGCCGCTCTCCGACGACCGATCGGCGACCGAGGACCAGGCGCCGGAGTCGGCGTCCCCCCTCCTCGTCTACACCGACGGCTCGTGCCTGGGGAACCCCGGGCCCGGTGGCTGGGCCTGGGTGGTCCCGGGCGGCCAGTACGCCAGCGGCGCCGAGCCCCGGACCACCAACCAGCGCATGGAGATCACCGCGGTGCTCGAGGCCCTGCGGGCGCTCCGGCCGAGCGGCCGGGCCATCGAGGTCGCGAGCGACTCCACCTACGTGGTGAATTGCTTCCGGAACGGGTGGTGGAAGGGGTGGTACCGGCGGGACTGGCGCAACGCCCAGGGCAAGCCGGTCGCCAACCGCGACCTGTGGGAGCCCCTCTTCGCGCTGGCCCTCGAAGCGGAGCCCGAGGTGCGCTTCCGCTGGGTGAAGGGCCATTCGGGCGACCGCTGGAACGAGGTCGTCGACGGCTTGGCGACGGCCGCCGCGGCATCGGGGACCGGCGCGTCGGGCCGGGGTTGATCCGCCGGGGCTGATCCAAGGAGGTCCGATGAGGTACGTGGAAGCGGCCGGCGCCCGGGTGTCGGCGGTCGGTCTGGGAACCTGGCAGTTCGGTTCGCGTGAGTGGGGCTACGGCCAGCACTACGCCCAATCGGTCGCCCCGTCGATCGTCGAACGGTCCCTGGCCCTCGGCGTCAACCTCGTCGACACCGCCGAGATCTACGGCTTCGGTCGTTCCGAGCGGGCGGTCGGTGTCGCCCTCACCGGTCGCCGCGAGGAGGCGTTCGTCGCCTCGAAGCTCTTTCCGGTGGCGCCCGTCGGCCCGGTGGTCCACCGTCGCCTGCTTGGCAGCCTGGGCCGGCTCGGGATCGAGACCATCGATCTCTACCAGCTGCACTGGCCCAACCCGCTGGTGCCCATCGGCACGACGATGGCCGCGCTCGCCGCCGAGCAGCGCAGCGGGCGCCTCCGCCACGTCGGGGTGAGCAACTTCTCGCTCGAGCAGTGGCGGTCCGCCGAGCGGGCCCTCCTCGGCCCGGTGCTCTCCAACCAGGTGCGCTACTCGCTCGTCGAGCGGGGGATCGAGCAGGACGTGCTGCCCTGGGCCCAGACCCACGACCGGATCGTTATCGCCTACAGCCCGCTGGGCCAGGGGGTGCTGTCGGGCCGCTACGACGAGGACCACCGGCCTCGGGGGGCCCGGGCCCTCACCCCCACGTTCGACCCCGAGAACCTGCGGCGCCTGGCGCCGCTGCTCGGGATGCTGAGGGAGGTCGCCTCGACCCACGGGGCGACACCCACGCAGGTCGCCCTGGCGTGGCTCCTGCGCCGGCCCAACGTGGTGGTCATTCCGGGCGCGTCGTCGGTCGAGCAGGCCGAGTCGAACGCCGCCGCGGCCGAGATCGAGCTCGGTCCCGACGAGGACGCCGCCCTTTCGGCCGCGTCGGCCGCCTTCGAGCCGGTCGCCGGGTCCTCGACGCTGCGGACGGCACTGCGGACCGGCGCGACCCGGCTCGGTCACCGCATCCGGAGCACCGCCCGAGGCCTGCGGGCCTGAGCCCGCGGACGGGGAGCACCGCCCGACGGGTGACCTCCTGCGTCCGCCGGGTCGGCCGGGCGACGCCGGTAGGCTCGCTCCGGCGTTCCCCGGCGGCGCTGCCCCGGGGTAGGCCTGCCGCCCCGGTGACGAGCGGACCAACGACGAGGAGGAACCGTTGACGAGCCCCGACGAGACCCAGTACGACCTGGTCGTCATCGGCGGCGGTCCGGGGGGATACGCGGCGGCGTTACACGGCGCGCTGGCCGGGCTCTCGATCGCCATCGTCGAGCGGGACAAGGTCGGGGGCACCTGCCTGCACCGAGGGTGTGTTCCGGCCAAGGAATTCCTCGAGACGGCGGCCGTCCATCGGACCGTGGTGGGCGCGGGGGAGTTCGGCATCAGCGCCGGCGGCTCGCCCACGGTGGACTTCGCGGTGAGCCAGGCCCGCAAGGGCACCGTCGTCGACCAGCTGTTCCGCGGGCTCTCGGGCCTGTTGAAGGGTCGGAGCGTCACCGTGCTCTCCGGCTCCGGCATGCTGCTGCCGGGCCACCGGGTGCGCGTGGTCGACGGGCTCGATGCCGGGCGGGAGATCGTGGGCCGTCACGTGGTGCTGGCGGCCGGGTCGGTGCCCCGGACACTCCCCGGGCTGGAGGTCGACGGGCGGTTGGTGCTCACCTCCGACGAGTTCCTCGATCTCGACCACCTCCCGCCCCGGGTCGCCGTCGTCGGGGGCGGGGCGATCGGCTGCGAGTTCGCCTCGTTGCTGTCGGACCTCGGGTCCAAGGTCACGGTGCTCGAGTTCCTGCCGACCATCCTGGCCGGTTGCGACCCCGACGTGGCCAACGTCGTGGTGCGATCGTTCCGCAAGCGGGGCATCGAGGTGGTGACCGGGGTGGAGGTCCACGGGCACTCGCCGGCGCCCGGGCAGCCCGGCACGGTGGTCCGCTACGGCGACGGCGAGGAGCTGGCCGTCGACGCGGTCGTGGTGTCGGTCGGTCGCCGGCCGCGGAGCGAGGGTCTGGTGGCCGAGGGCACCGGCGTGGTCGTCGACGAGCGCGGCTTCGTGGTGACAAATCGGTTCCAGCAGACCCACGCCGAAGGGGTCTGGGCGGTGGGCGACCTGGTCGCGGGGACGCCGCAGCTCGCCCACGTCGCGTTCGCCGAGGCGATCGTCGTGATCCGGGCCATCCTGGGCGAGCCGGCAGTCCCGGTCGACTACGACCGCGTCCCGTGGGCCATCTATTGCCACCCCGAGGTGGCGTTCGCCGGGTTGACCGAGGCGCAGGCGATCGATCGGGGCCTGAACGTGGTGACGAAGAAGGACCCCTTCGGCGGCAACAGCCGGGCCCGCATCATCGGTGAGACCGAAGGCCTCGTGAAGGTCGTCGCCGAGCGCCTCGACGACGGTTCCGCCGGACGTATCCTCGGGGTGCACATGGCCGGGCCGTGGGTCACCGAACAGCTCGGCGCCGGGTACCTGGCGGTCAACTGGGAAGCCACCCCCAGCGAGGTGGCGTACTTCATCCAACCGCACCCGTCGTTGTCCGAGGCGTTCGGCGAGACGGTGCTCGCACTAACCGGAAGGGGTCTGCACGTTGCCTGACGTCACGATGCCGCAGCTCGGAGAGACGGTCACCGAAGGGACGATCACCCGGTGGATGAAGTCGGTGGGCGACGCCGTCGCCCGCGACGAGCCGCTCTTCGAGGTGTCGACGGACAAGGTGGACTCCGAGGTGCCGTCGCCGTTCGAGGGGTTCGTGAGCGAGATCCTCGTCGGTGAGGGCGACACGGTCGAAGTCGGGGCACGGCTCGCGGTCATCGGGGACGCCCAGGGCAACGGGACCGCGCCACCGGCTCCCCCCGCAGCGGAGGCCGCCGCCCCGCCCCCGCCGCCCCCGGCCATGCAGGCGGCGGCCCCGCCACCTCCCGCCCCGTCCCCGGTCGTGGCGCCGTCGGTCGCCCCGCCCCCGCCGCCCCCAGCTGCTCCGCCGGGGTTCACGCCCGCCTCTTCGCCACCCCCCCAGGGGCCGGCAGCGATCGGGCCCGACGATCGGATCCTCTCGCCGGTGGTCCGGCGCCTCCTGAGCGACAACGGCATCGACCCGGGCGAGGTCGTCGGGACCGGGCTGGGAGGTCGCATCACCCGCGAGGACGTCCTGGCGGTCATCGACCAGCGTCGTGCCGTCGGCGCCGTGCCGGCGCCGGTGGTGGACGCGGCGAGCGCGCCCTCGGCGACCGCGCCCTCGTTCCAGGCTCCTGCGCCGGTTTCCCCGCCTGCAGCGCCGCCCCCGGCGGTCGAGGTGCCGCCGCCGGGAGTCGCCTACGAGGCGCCGTCGGCGCCCGCCCCGCAGAGCGCCCCGCCGCCGCAACCCGCACCCGCCCCGCCGCCCGCACCGGTGCCCCAGTCCTCCGCGCCCACCCTGCGGCAGGCGGGCGAGCACGTGATCCCCTTCTCCAACGTGCGTCGCCGGACGGCCGAGCACATGGTCCGGTCCAAGGCGCGCTCACCCCACGCGTTCATCGCCTACGAGACGGACTTCGAGAACGTCGAGCGGGTGCGTCGGGCCTGGGGCGCCCGGTTCCGGGCGGAGGAGGGCTTCTCGCTCACCTACCTGCCCTTCGTGGCCCGCGCCTCGGTGGAGGCGCTGCGCGAGTTCCCGAACCTCAACGCGTCGGTGGTCGAGGACTCGCTCGTCGTCTACCAGCAGATCAACCTGGGCATCGCGGTCGACCTGGACCACGAGGGCCTGATCGTGCCGGTCCTGCACCGGGCGGAGGAGGTGACCCTGCGGGGCATCGCCCGCCGGATCCGCGACGTCGCCGACCGGGCGAGGACCCGGCAGCTGCGGGCGGACGACATTGCCGGGGGCACGTTCTCGATCACCAACGACGGACCCTTCGGCACCTACTTCACGGTGCCCATCATCAACCAGCCCCAGGTCGCCATCCTGGCCACCGACGGCATCAAGCGCCGTCCGGTGGTGGTCCAGCTGCCCGACGGGAGCGAGTCCATCGCCATCCACTCGACCGGCATGCTCGGCATGAGCTGGGACCACCGGGCGGTCGACGGGGCCTACGTCTCGTCGTTCCTGGCCAAGGTGGCCGAGCTGCTCGACCAGCGCGACTGGGCCGGCGAGCTCTGAGCGGACGCTGACGTGCTGAGGATCCGTCGCCTGGGAGTGGTGCCCTACGCCGAGGCTCGCCTGCTGCAGCAGGCGGTGGCCACCCGGTCCGACGATGACTACCTGCTGGTGCTCGAGCATCCCCACGTCTTCACCCTGGGGGTCCGGGCCGACCCGGCCCACGTGCTGACCGACCCGGCCACGGTGGGAGCGACGCTCGAGCGGACCGACCGGGGTGGTGACGTCACCTATCACGGGCCGGGCCAGCTGGTGGTCTACCCGATCGTCGACGTGGACGTCGGCCCGGGGGGCGCGCCGGCCCACGTGCGGCGGGTCGAGGACGTGGTCATCGGCGCGTTGTGCGATCTCGGCCTCGACCGGCTCGCCGGGGGCGTCGGGCGCCTGGCCGGGTACCCCGGGGTCTGGGTGGGGGTGGATGGTCCACAGCCCCGCAAGGTGGCCGCGGTCGGCGTCCGCACGGTGCGGACCGATCCGGGGCGGCGGCGAAGCCTCCACGGTGTGGCCATCAACGTGGACTGCGACCTGGCCATGTTCGGCCACATCGTCCCCTGTGGCATCCCCGACCGTCCCGTGACCTCCCTGCTCGCCGAGGGCCTGGCCGTGCCCATCGACGCGGTGGCCGAGGCCGTGATCGCCCGGGCCGTCGCGGCGTGGTCGACCCCGAGGACCGACGAGAGCCAGCGCGCCACCTCGCCGTCGGCCCCGGTGGTCCCGGCCCCCGCCGCGGCACCCCCGCCGCCCGACCGGGCTCCGGTGGCGCTGGGCCCGACCCGCTCCCCGGGGCGCCCGGGCGACCCCGACGAGCCGGCTGCCTACCGGCGGCTCCGCCGGGCCGGGGTCGATCCCGATGCCGGGGTCCCGATTGGCGACCGCAAGCCGCCGTGGCTCCGCGTCCCGGCCACGATGGGTGCCGGGTACCTCGCCCTCGGCCGGACGGTCCACGACCTCGGCCTGGCGACCGTGTGCGAGGAAGCCGGGTGCCCGAACATCTACGAGTGCTGGTCGGACGGCACGGCCACCTTCATGATCAACGGATCACGGTGCACCCGGGCCTGTGGGTTCTGCCTCGTCGACACCCGCCGGCCGCTGCCGCTCGACCCCTCCGAGCCCGAACGGGTCGCCGAGGCGGTCGAGCGGATGGGGTTGGGCCACGCCGTGATCACCTGCGTCGCACGCGACGACCTGCCCGACGGGGGTGCCTCGGCCATGGCGGCCACCGTGGCGGCGATCCGGGCGCGCCGGCCGTCGACCACGGTCGAGGTGCTCATCTCGGACTGCAAGGGCGACGAGGACGCGCTGGCCATGATCTTCGACGCCCGCCCCGACGTGCTGAACCACAATCTCGAGACGGTGCTCCGCCTCCAGCGGGCCGTGCGGCCCTCGGCCGCCTACGCCCGGAGCCTGGGTGTGCTCGCCCGGGCGGCGGACCGGGGGCTGGTGGTCAAGTCCGGCCTGATGGTCGGCCTCGGCGAGACCGAACCCGAGGTCCGCGGCGCTCTCGCCGACCTCCGGGCGGTCGGGGTGTCGATCGTCACCATCGGCCAGTACCTCCGGCCCAGCCGGGACCACCTACCGGTCGCCCGGTGGTGGACGCCGGCGGAGCTCGACCGGCTCGGAGCGGAGGGCCTCGCCCTCGGGCTGCGCCACGTCGAGGCCTCGCCGCTCACCCGCTCGAGCTACCACGCCCGCCAGGCCGCCGCGTCGGCGGGAGCCGTTCCCTCACCGGTCTGAGCTTCTTTTCGCCGGTCGGAGCGTCTCTCGCCGTCTGAGGTCGGAGGGCCGCTGGTCAGGCGCTCAGGAGCGCTGCGCCACGTGCTGGGTCCAGGCGGACCCGTCCCAGTAGCGCAGGGTGTTGGGCACCCCGCTGGGCTCGGGGAGCCAGCCGGCGGGCGTCCCGGGGGGAGGCGTGGCGGGGGCCGGGGGAGGTGGCGGCGGCGCGGGAGCGGCGGCCGGAGCCGGCGCGTAGGCGACCGGTGCCGGAGCCGCGCCGGGGGGACTGGTGACCGGCGCCGCCGGTGCGGGGGCGAAGCCGCCGAAGGGGTCGCTCTGGGCGGCCGCGCCTCCTGCCAGCGACCCCTGCCCGTTGGGCAGGGAGGCCACGTCCGAGTAGTACGACTGGGTCGTCGGCGCTTGCGCCGCCGCCGCCTTGGGTGGGTTGCTCTTGCGCCGGTAGAGCACCAGCGTCACGATGAGCAGCACCACGACGACGACCACGATGACGATCTCGATGATCTTCGTGGAGGTCGAGAGCGCGGCAAGAAGGACCCCCGAAGGGTTCGACACAGTTCCCATGCTGCGCCAACGTACTGCCCGCCCGGTGCGAGGGTCAACGACCCTCCCTCGGGCCCGCGGCGGGAGCGCCTAGGCCACGAAGTACTTGGCCTGGGGGTGCGAGCAGATGATGGCGGTCGTGGACTGCTCGGGGTGGAGCTGGAACCCCTCGCTCACGCTGACCCCGACCCGCTCGCCCCCGAGCAGCTCGACCACTTTCGCGTTGTCGGCCAGGTCCGGGCAGGCCGGGTAGCCCCACGAGTACCGGCCTCCTCGGTACTGCTGGCGGAACAGACCGGCCAGGCTGGGCCCGTCCTCGTCCGCAAACCCCAGCTCCTCGCGTACCCGGCGGTGCCAGTACTCGGCCAGGGCCTCGGTCATCTCGACCCCCAGGCCGTGGAGGTGCAGGTAGCGCTGGTACTCGTCGGCGGCGAAGAGCCGCGCCGTCTCCGCCGACACCCGGTCACCCATGGTCACCAGCTGGAAGCTGGCCCAGTCGGGCTCGCCGGAGTCCGCCGGGCGGAAGAAGTCGGCGATGCAGAGCCACGGATCCTGGCGCTGGCGGGGGAAGGTGAACCGCAGCCATTCGGCGCTCCGGCTCTCGTCCTTGTAGACGACCAGGTCGTTGCCCTCGCTGTTGGCCGCGAAGTGCCCGTAGGCGACCTGGGGCACCAGCAGATCCGCCCGGGTGGCCTGCTCGAGCTGGTCGCGCAGGACCGCGCTGAGCCGGGCCTTGAAGGCGGCGTCGTCCTCGGCCGCCCGCTTGTCGGGCCGGTACCCCCACTGGGCCCGGAACAACGCCGTCAGGTTCAGGTAGGCCGCCACCTCGTCGAGGGCGATGCCCTTGGCCACCCGGCTCCCGACGAAGGGGGGGACGAACACCTCGTTGGCCCGCTCCACGCTCGGTGCCCGGGCCGGCACCGGTGGCCCGCCCTCGGGCTCGGGCGACGCCGCGCTCCGCCGGGCCGGAACCGCCCGCTCGGAGACGGTCCGGCCGAACGCCGGGTCGGGCTCGCCCGTGGTGGCCAGCTCGACCAGCCGGTCCATGGTCCGGAGCCCCTCGAAGGCGTCCTTGCCGTAGAACACCCGGCCCTCGTAGACCTGGCGCAGGTCCCGCTCGACGTAGGTGCGGGTGAGGGCGGCGCCGCCGAGCAGGACCGGCAGGTCGGCCAGGCCGCGCTCGTTGAGCTCCTGCAGGTTCTCGCGCATGATGAGCGTCGACTTCACCAGCAACCCGCTCATCCCCAGGGCGTCCGCCCGGTGCTCGTTGACGGCGGCGATCATCTCGGTGATCCCGACCTTGATGCCCAGGTTCACGACCTGGTAGCCGTTGTTGGTGAAGATGATGTCCACCAGGTTCTTGCCGATGTCGTGGACGTCGCCCTTGACCGTCGCCAGCACCACGGTGCCCTTGCCGCCCTGCTCGGCCTTCTCCATGTGCGGCTCGAGGTGGGCCACCGCGGCCTTCATGGTCTCGGCGGACTGCAGGACGAACGGCAGTTGCATCTCACCGCTGGCGAAGAGGTCCCCCACCGTCCGCATGCCGGCCAGCAGCACGTCGTTGACGATGCCGAGGGCGCCGAGGCCCGAGCCGAGCGCTTCGTCGAGGTCGTCGTCGATCCCGTTGCGGTCGCCGTCGACGATCCGCTGTTCGAGCCGTCGCTCGACCGGCCAGTCGGTGTGGTCCTCGGCTGCCGCAGCGTGGACCGTCGCTCCCTCGAAGAGCGCCAGCAGCTCCTGCAACGGGTCGTACCCGTCGTGCCGGCGGTCGTGGACCAGGTCGAGACAGACCGCCCGGGCCCGCTCGTCGATCCGGGCGAGCGGGAGGATCTTCGACGCGTGGACGATCGCCGCGTCGAGCCCCGCCGCCACGCACTCGTGGAGGAAGACCGAGTTGAGCACCTGGCGGGCGGCCGGGTTGAGGCCGAACGACACGTTCGAGAGCCCGAGGATGGTCGACACGCCCGGAAGCGCCTCTTTGATGGCGGTGATCGCCGCTATGGTCTCGACCCCGTCGCGACGGCTGTCCTCCATGCCCGTTGACAGCGGGAGGGCCAGCGGGTCGAAGATCAGGTCGGTCGGCTCCAGCCCGTAGCGGTCGACCGCCACGTCGTGGATGGCCCGCGCGGCGCGGAGCTTCCACTCCGCCGACCGGGCCTGACCCTCCTCGTCGATGCACGTGCACACCACCGCGGCGCCGAACTCCCGGGCCAGTCGCAGGAAGGTGTCGAGGCGGGTTCCGTCGCCGTCGCCGTCCTCGAGGTTGACCGAGTTCAAGATGGGTCGGCCGCCGATCCACTCCAGCGCCGCACGCGCCACCGGGCCCTCGGTGGTGTCGATCATGAGGGGCACGCTCGCCTGGGTGACGAAGCGCCCCACCGTCTCGCGCATGTCGACCACGCCGTCGGCCCCGGTGTAGTCGACGCAGACGTCGATGACGTGGGAGCCCTCCTTGACCTGGTCGCGCGCCATGGCGACGCAGGTGTCCCAGTCGCCGCCGAGCATCGCCTCGCGGAACCGCTTCGAGCCATTGGCGTTGGTGCGTTCCCCGACCACCAGAAACGACGTCTCCTGCCGGATCGGCACGGCGGAGTAGATCGAGCTCGTCGACGGCTCGTGCACCGGCGTGCGCGACCGCGGCCGCACCGAGGCGCACCGCTCCACCACCGCACTCAGGTGGGCGGGGGTGGTGCCGCAACAGCCGCCGATGGCGCTCACCCCGAGCTCGCCGACGTAGCGCTCGAGGTGGGTCGCCAGCTGCTCGGGGGTCAGGTCGTAGTGCATCCGCCCGTCGACCACCGAAGGCAGGCCGGCGTTGGGCAGGCACGAGATGGGCACCCGGCTGTGGGCGGCGAGGTGTCGCAGGGCCTCGCCCATCTCGGCCGGGCCGGTGGCGCAGTTCAGGCCGATGACGTCGACCTGCATGGCGTCGAGCGCGACCAGCGCGGCCGCGATCTCGGTGCCGGGCAGCATCCGGCCGGTGAGCTCGATGGTCACCTGTACCTGCAATGGGACCTGCCGGTCGAGCTGCACCATGGCCCGGCGGCAGGCGTTGATGGCCGCCTTGGCGCTCAACAGGTCGAACATGGTCTCGATCACGAACAGGTCGACGCCGCCTTCGAGCAGTCCGAGGGCCTGCTCCTCGTAGGAGCGGGAGAGGCCGGCGTAGGGGATCTGGCCGAGGGTGGGGAACTTCGTCCCCGGCCCCATGCTGCCGGCGACCCACCGGGGACGACCGTCGCCGCCGTACTCCGCCGCCACCCCCCGGGCGAGGTCGGCCGCCGTGCGGCTCAGCTCGCGGGCACGGTCGGCGAGGCCGTACTCGGCCAGGACCACCGAAAACGAGCCGAAGCTGTCGGTCTCCACCACGTCGACGCCCACGTCGAAGAAGCTGCGGTGCAGCTGGCGGATCGCCTCGGGGCGGGTCGCCACCAGCACCTCGTTGCAGCCTTCGAGCTCCGCCCCGCCGAAGTCGTCGGGCCCCAGGTTCATCAGCTGGATGTTGGTGCCGGTGGCGCCGTCGAACACCACGACGCGCTCCCGCAGCGCCGACAGGTACGACGACTGGTCGGGGCCCATCCGTCCGAGCAGGGTCGTGAGGCTGGTCATCGCCGCAAAGGCTACCGGTGCCGACCGGTAACATCCGCAGCCGTGCGGATCTACACGCGCCGGGGCGACGACGGCACCACCGGTCTCCTCTTCGGCGGGCGGGTGTCGAAGGGCTCGGCGCGCATCGCCCTGGCCGGAGCGGTCGACGAGGCACAGGCGGCGATGGGCCTGGCGCGGGCGGAGTCGGAGCCGGGCTCCGAGCTGGACCAGCGCCTCATCAGCCTCGAGCGCGACCTCTACGTCCTTATGGCCGAAGTGGCGACCGCCCCGTCCAACCGGCGCAAGCTGGTTCCGGCCCAGACCCTGGTCACCGCCGAGATGGTGCGCGCGCTCGAGGCGGCCATCGACGAGCTCACCGCCCGGACCACCATGCCCCAGGAGTTCGTGATCCCCGGCAGCAACCGACCCTCGGCCGCCCTCGACGTCGCCCGGACGGCGGTCCGGCGGGCCGAGCGGGGGGTGGGCCAGCTGGGTCAGGGATCCCTCGTCGGGGAGTACCTCAACCGGTGCTCGGACCTGCTGTGGACCATGGCCCGCTGGCAGGAGGGCGAGGAGCACCTCCTGTCGCGCACCGCGCCCCGCCGGGCCCGACGCGCCTCGGGTGCGACCGATGAGGTGGACGAGGACCCTGCCGGCACCGACGACCCTGCCGGCACCGGCGACGGGGCGCGGAGCTGACGGTGCTCGGCATCGAGGTGCCGTCGAGCACCGCCGGCCTGCCCGAGGTGAGGGTTCTGGGAGTGCCGGCGGTCGTGGGGCCCGACGGTCCCGTGCTGCTGAGCGGCCTGCCCGGCACCGCCGCCGGCGTGCCCCTACCGGCGGTGCTGGATGTCGACTCGGCCCGCCGGCGCGGCTTCGGGGCCAAGGCGGGCCAGACCTTGGTCCTTCGGGCGGACGGGGACGGCCCGATGCTCGTGGCCGTGGGGCTGGGGTCCGAGGACGAGCCCGCCGGGGAGCGTTGGCGGCGGGCATCGGCCGGGTTCGTCCGGGTCGCCGGCGAGGGCGGCTCGGCGGCGTTGTGCGTGCCGGTGGTCGGACGGACCCCGGGTGAGGTTGCGGCCCTGGGCGAGGCGATCGCCGAGGGCGCGGCACTGGCCTCGTACCGGTTCGACGACTTCCGTTCCCGACCCGGCCCCGCACCGCTCGAGCGGTTGGTGCTGTTGGCGTCCCCGCAGGACGCCGCAGGGGTCCTGGCCCAAGGCGTGGGGCGGGGGGAGCGGACCGCCCGGGCGGTGTCGGCGGCCCGGGACCTGATCAACACGCCGCCGAGCGAGCTCCCGCCCCGCCAGCTCGCCGATCGGGCGGTCGAGCTTCTGGGCGAGTCGACCGGTCTCCGGGTGGCGGTCTGGGACGAGGGGCGGATCGCCGAGGAGCGCCTGGGCGGTTTGCTGGGGGTGACCCGGGGCTCGGCCGAGCCCCCACGCCTCGTCCGGGTCGACTACACGCCGTCCGATCCGGTGATCGTCGACGGGCGCACGCCCCACGTCGTGCTGGTAGGCAAGGGCATCACGTTCGACTCGGGCGGCCTGTCGCTCAAGACTCCCGACGGGATGACCACGATGAAGACCGACATGAGCGGTGCCGCCATCGTGCTCATGACGATCGCCGCCTGTGCCGACCTCGGCGTACGCGTCCGGGTCTCCGCCATCGCCCCGCTGGCCGAGAACATGCCCGGGAGCCGGGCGATCAAGCCGGGCGACGTGCTCCCCATCCGCAACGGCGCCACGATCGAGGTGCTCAACACCGACGCCGAGGGGCGGTTGGTGCTCGCCGACGGCCTGGTGCTGGCGACCGAGCTCGAACCCGACGCCATCATCGACGTGGCCACGTTGACCGGTGCCGCCACGGTGGCCCTGGGCACCTCGATCGCGGCGCTGTTCGGCAACGACGATGCACTCGTCGAACGCCTCAAGCGGCACGGCGACGAGGCGGGGGAGCGGTTGTGGCCGATGCCCCTGGCGGCCGAGTACGCTGACCACATCGACTCGGACGTGGCTGACATGAAGAACATCGGCCGGGCCAGTCAGGCGGGGGCGATCGTGGCGGCGCTGCTGCTCCAAAGGTTCGTCGGGACCACCAGCTGGGCCCACCTCGACATCGCCGGCACGGGACGCTCGCCCGAGAGCTCCGGGTACCTCTCCAAGGGCGGGACGGCATTCGGCGTCCGCACGCTGCTGGGGTTCCTCCGGTCCTACGGAACCGACGGGGATCGGACCGACCCGACGGCTTGAACCAACGTGGAGCGCCGTGACGAATGAGCTAGCCGGTGCCGGCTACGCGCGGACGAATTCCAGCGAGAGTCCAAAGTCGAGTTTGTCGGTTGCCAAAAGAGCCACCGTGCGGTGCGCCGCGCTGCCCGACTGTGGCGGCCGTTGCCACTCGCGAAGGGGTGAATCAATACGAGCCGATGGTGGAACCGAGCACCGAAACACAAGGAACCTGTCCGTCAAAAGCGGATCATTTCCGCTCTACCGGGCCAGCCACGACGACCATCACGACCACTATGAGGACTCATTCCTACCTTCCGGCCTGACGACCGGCAGCGCCGAGGAGACCCTCGACTGTGCCCGTGGCGTCTACCTCGACGACCCGTCCGCCTGGCTCCGGGATACACCGACGAAGCAACGCGCGCCACGTTAGGCGAGGGCCGAAGCCAACCACCACGGCCAGTTGTTGGCCATGCCGCTCTGGAGCGGCGCATGGTTCATCGCAAGGTGGTGGACGAGCTGGCGGCCGCCTCCTCGGGCGGGCCGCCACGCAGGCGGTGGTGGTGCTCGACGTCGAGGGCGGGGACGCAGAGCGGCGGGACATTGGTGATGAGGGCGAAGAATCGCCATTCATTCCCCAAGGTCGTCGAGGCCGATCTGTTCGCCACTGACCTTCGTCTGTCGGCGCACGATGAGGTGGAGGTTGCGCTTGGCGAGCGATAGGGTCCCGACCCCCCGGCCCCGGCGATCTCGCCGCCGCCGTCCTTGGCGGGTCCACACCGTGGCGGGGTCGGTGGCGAGTTCCTCGATCGCCCTGCGGATGGCCTTGGTCTGGACGCAGATGATGGAGGGTCCCGCCAAGTGCTTCATGGCCGTCCCGCCGTTTTTGAGAGAACCCTCACAGAGTCGACGCGGATCCACAGCTGGGAGAGGTCTCGGCCCCGCTCGGGATGGCCGCCACACACTCGTCGATGAACCTGTCGATCTCCCTCCTCGGAGAGGCGTTGCCGCTAGGTGCCCGGATGGCCAGCACTTCGCCGCTCTCACCCGCCAGCCCCACGAGCGGCGAGCGGGGACATCTGGACCTCGTGGTGGTAGGAGAACGTGGAGCCCTCCTTCAACCGGCCGTGGCTTGCGAGGTAGGTGGTATCGGATGGTCAAGATCCCCGGGGTTGGAGCCCTCATTGCCCAGGCGCGACCCAGCAGATCGCGGTTGACGGCGATTGCCCTTGCCACCCGCCCCAAGTCGGCGCCGGCCAAGGAGCGGATCCAAGGAGCGGTAGAGGGTCGTGTGGTTTGGCAGGGCTTGACATATTCCTTGTGCAGTCTCACACTGGCCAAGGGAATTCACACCATTGCTATCTGGGGGCGGCATGGCGGGGAAATGCTGGGGGTTTGGGGAGCGCGGCTTCGGAGACCCGAACCTCGCGTCGATTCGTTTTGTTTATCGATCCGCGCTGTGCGTCAAGAATGGGAACACATGACGAGTGAGCGTGAACATCGGACGAGGCGGCTCCCAAGTCGTCTAATAGCAAGCGCGAGTTTGGTAGGAGTACTTACCGTCGTGATCGTCGCTTTCAGCACTGGAAGGGCTTTTGCCACCACTTGTAATGGGTACGTTTATACAGGGCAGGAAGCGAACGGATACTACCAGGGGCTTGAAGGTGCGATAAGCGTAGATACCCTGTCTCTACCGAATACTTCGAGTGCTCACAACGTCAACTGGGTCGGCCTGACGAACTTCCAAACCAGCCCCAACTACTGGCTCCAGGTCGGATACGGCTACGGTGCTCTCCCCAGCCCATGTGGAGCGGTTTCAAGCCTTTACGCATACGAGGAAAACCAGGACGTCAATGGGTACAATTGCACCTGGGAAACGCCCATCTCTCTAGCTCAGAATGACTACTATACCGTCTTCTATACGGGAACCTTCAACGATGAAAACTGTCCCGGCGCGGACGGGCTGCTGGATGGCTACATCTATAATGGGTCGTCGTGGACCCTTATCGGGCAAGCCTGGGTACCCAGTTGTGCGGCGAATCTGACCCCCCAGGCGCTTGCCGAAGGATACACGGCCTCATCGGCGACGTGCCCGGATTGGAATCAGTACGAGTATTTTGGAACTAATGGAAGTGGAACCGTAAATTCGGGTACGAGTCTCGACCTTTCTACCAATGGAACATCGTGGGCGGCTTGGACCGGCGGTCCAGCGGCTTATTGGAACTTCTTTTCAACGTTCAATCAAATCAGCAATTACGATGCTTTCAGCATGTATGGGAGTTGAGCAGCGGCCTTTCGCTACAGCGGCAGTATCGGGCTGATTTAGAGTAGGAAGTTGAAGCAAGGAGTGCTGGACGTGGGAGAACAAGGAACCGTCCGACGGTTGATCGGGCAGAAAAATACAGGTCGGAATTTACTTGCAATTGTCCTACTGGTGCTAGGTGGCACTGCGGTGGGCCTATTATTTAGTGGCACTTCTCGCTCTCGTGACGCGAAGGATGACCCCGTACACTTGACCGTAGCTGCATCGGTCAAAGTCCCCGGCTATTCGAATCCAATTGCCTTAGCGTCTGACAGCGCCGAGCCGGGGGTGTGGTTCCTTGCGGAGAATGCGACCGATGTATCCGTATTTCGTTGGGATGGCGCCACGTCAACCCTACAGAGATACTCGCTTGGGAATCCGACCAGTGGAAACCTCGTGTTCGGCGTTCAAGCCGCATTAGCTGTGTCACCGAATGGAACGGTGTGGGCCGGCATCAATTCGACCCTAATCAGGCTCGATCCGTCTACCGGCGCTATTCGCATTATACCAATACCGACCCCGGCCGACAATGCAATTGCCGAATCCCATCGACCCCCACAGATTCAGGGGGTTCACGACATTGAAGCTATAGCAGTCAACTCGGCAGGTAATCTCGCAGTGGCAACCTCGGCGAGTAATTCCGTCGAGTTCTACAATGACACAACGCAAGAGTTTGCTCAGATGTCGTTGGCCGGTGGAGGCGAGCCGCTAGATCTGGCATATCTAAGCGATGGAACTCTGGGCATTGCGACCACGGACTGGGACAACCCGGACGGCGGAGGAACGGACCTCGTCGAGTTGGTTGGTCCGAGTGGGCAGCTCGGCCAGGCGCACGTGGATGCGACTAACATCTCGGCCGGTGGAACAGCCTTCGTCGTCACTGCGGGTGGCAGTTCGCTAGCGCAGGTCGCGCCTGGTTCGTCCTTGGACCCTACCTCCAACCTGTCTGCGACCAACATCACCAACATTCCCGTGAGCAACATGCAGCTGCTTGTCGGGTCGCCGGCGTTGTCATTCGGGAACGGTTCCGTGCTGGCTTCGACGAAGGATGGGTTTGTCAAGCTGAACTTGGCCTCTCAGCAGGCCGTCGCCTTCGACCTCCCGACGTATAGTTGCTCTGGACTCTCCGTCCCTCCGCAGCCTGGCGGACCTTCTGTCGAGCCGCCCGTGACAAAGACTTGCCAAAGCTACCCGCTCTCTTATTCGGTCGATGTGGACGGCAACGTGTGGTTCACATCGAGCGGAGCCGGCTCAACGGTCAACGAGATCAGTTCTGGCTCTTTCTGATCGCGTTGATCATCAGTAGGATGTGAGTTGTAGTTGGGGTGATGTACGGTCAGGGACCTGGCTTCGTAACCGTGGATCGATTCCCGATCCAATCGGCTTGTCCGATCACCTTCTTCGGGGCGTTGGGGCCGAAATAGGCAATGAGATGGAGGCGGTGTCCCGAGGCCCAGCGACGACGAATGAGTCCGGAACCCTCCATCAGCGTCGGCGAGACAGGGCTGGAGAACGGATCGTAGGTCGTGAGAATGATCTGGAGGTAGGCAGTGGATGAAGGGAAATCCCGTAGCAAGGTTGAGGCGTCGTTAGTCGCGAACGCATGGTTAAGGATCATTGGCCAGAATCGCACGCTCGTCACGCTACGCTGACCTTTGCTTACCAGTTCGACTGCCGCATACTGCTGACCACCAATCCCTCCCCAGCCAAGTGAACTCCAGCCACTCGGCAAAGACACCTTAAGTCCATGGGCGGAAAGCCGGGTTGTAGACGTAGCAGGCGTTACCTAACCGCTTCGAGAGTGCTGGGAATGGTCAAGCTGCAGTACATGAGGAAGAGTCTCACACGCGGAGAGACCCAGATCTCGTTCGGCGGCGAGGAGGATGTCCGCAGCTGCCCCGGGACACAACAGTTCATGAGGTAGTGGTGCCGCGCGTTCGTTCGTCGGTGTATCCAACCAGACAGACGGTTGACGTAGAGGCCGGAAGCGCAGTCGAGGGCCTCTTTGGCGGTCCCTGCGGTCATCCCGCTTGGGACGTTGGAGTCCTCGTAGTCGTCATGGCTGCCCGGTAGATGGCGAAGCCCCAGGTGTGGGCCGATCCGTCGTAGCGCAGCCGGCACAGCCTGATCGTGGTGCCGTCGGGGCCGCGAACGTCGATTTAGCGGCTCAGCGGATAGGAGAAAGGTCCCGCATCCAGCGGTTTCTCCAGTCGATGAGCTTCGCCGTGAGGAGGAAGGCCACCGCCAGGGCAAGCTTGGCGAGGCGGTGTGAGATCTTTCGTGAGTTGTTGCGGCGAAGCGCTCGAAGTTCGACAGCCACGAGTTGGTCCGTTCCACCGGCCAGCGCAGCCCCATCGGCTGGCGAGGAGCGGGCGTGGACTTGCTGGTGCCCGTTTTGCGCCTCTTGGCGATGACGGCGTCGTCGATGCCCGAGGCGACGAGCGCGGCGCGCACGGTGCCCGAGTCGTAGCCGCGGTCGAGCCAGATCGTCTCGATCTCCTCGAGCAGCCCCCGTCTCGCCGCAGCGGCGAGCGTGGCGGGCAACAGCACCGAGTCGTGGCGGTTGGCGCCGTCGATCGCCCACCCAATCGGGATGCCGTTGGCTTCGGTGAGCACCGACCACTTCCAGCCGAGCTTTGCCCGATGGGTCGGGTTCTTGCCGGTTCCCTCGCCGCCGGCGGGTGCCTTGTGCTGGCTCCCGTCCACGGCGACGTCGGAGAGGTCAGGCCGACGATGCGGTCGTAGGCGGCGATCGCCTCGGCGGCGATGGCGTCGTAGACGCCGGCCTCGATCCATTCGTCGCGCCGCGAGCGCACCGTGGTCTCAGACCCTGATATTGCAACCGGACAGGCCAACGGCTGATCGAGCACCTTGATCGTCTCTATCGGGAGTCCGATGACCGCCTGGGCACCCACCGGCTGGGCGAACGATGTCACCGGTGCCCGACGAAGGCCCGCTGAACGGTGATCGAAGCGCCCTCGGGGATGGCGGTGCCCCACACAGTGGCGATTCGGAGGGGCATTGGCGACTGCTCAGGCGAAGGTGGGCAAGGCCCGCAGCTTGCCCAGAGCGGCGATGAACGCCTCGGCGTGGCGGTAGGCGCGTGGAAGCCGGAGGTGGAGGCGCCGGGCCGAGCGCACCACCCGGGCGGCGACGTTGAAGAAGCTGGTCCGCAGCCGCTTGCCCCGGCAGGTGCGAAACTCGGTGGGCAGGGCCAAGACCCGGACCCAGCGGGCCACGTTGTAGGCGAGGGCGGACGCCAGCCACCACAACCAGTTGGCCATGAAGCTCTGCAGCGGTGCGTGGTTCATCGCGAAGTCGTGCTGGAGCTGTCGGATCGCCTCTTCGGGGCCACCACCGCGCAAACGGTGGTGGTGGCCGACCTCGGCGGTCGAGACCTCTGGCCCGGCGTTGGTGATGAGGGCGAAGAAGCGCCAGCCCCCGAGGTCGTCGAAGCTCAGCTGCTCGCCGACGGTCTTGGGTTGCCGACGCACGATGAGGCGAACGTCTCGCTGGGCGAAGCGGTAGGTGGTCTCGGCCACCTCTGCGCCGCCGATCTCGCCCGTGGCACGCTCGGCCGGCGACCAGGCCGTTGCCGGGTCACTGGCCAGGACCTCGATCGCTCGGCGTACCTGCTCGTTCTGCACGCAGGTGATGGAGAAGGTCGCCGCGTGGGCGGTGGCCGTCTGCACCACCGAGCCCGAGAACCCGGCCGAGTCGACCCGAACCCACAGCTGGTAGCGAGGACGAGCCTCGGTGGGGATGGCGGCCACGCACTCGTCGACGAAGCTGGCCAGCCTCTTGCGGGGACTGGCGTTGCCGCCCCGGGCCCGGAGGGCGAGGACGTCGCCGGTCTCGCCCACCACCCCCACCAGCGGGGACATCTGGACCTCGTGGTGGTAGGAGAACGTCGAGCCCTCCTTGTGCTTGCCGTAGGTGTCGATGTAGGTGGCGTCGGGGTCGATGGTCAAGGTCCCCGGGGCCGGGGCTGCCCCCATGGCCCAGGCCCGCCGCAGCATGTCGCGGTTGACGGCCACCGCCTTGGCGACCCGGCCCAGGTCGGCCCCGGCCAAGAACCGGTAGAGGGTGGTGTGGCTCGGCAGGGCGTGGGAGCCGCGCAGGCGCTGGGTGGCCTGGTCGCGGAGCAACGAGACGTCGGCGATGAAGTCGCCACCGGCCAGCTGCAGCTCGACGACGGGCCGGTAGCACTCCCCGCCGCTGTAGCCGCCCGGGCCGATCGGGCGCAGGTTCCGGCGGTCGGCGACCTCGACCAGGCCCAGGTGGTCCAGCAGCTCGCCGAAGAGGGCGATGCCCGCCACTCCGGTCACGTCGTCCTCGGTCGCCTCGACGACGACCGGGGCGACCCGCT
>DASYAI010000040.1:0-135094 GCA_036501425.1 Acidimicrobiales bacterium
ACGCCTGGAAGCAGGCCACCCGGGTCTCGGCGTCCTTCAGCCGGTAGAAGACCCCGCCCTCGAACCCGAAGGTGCTCTGCGAGTACAGGACCTCGGCCTCGACGCCGTCGGTGTCCTGGTCCTTGATCCGGTCCTCTTGGACGTGGTCGCCCGGCCGGCCCTCGGCGGGCCAGTTGCGCCCGGCCCGGTTGTTGGGCATGTTGAGGGCGGCCACGGCCGCACGCTGCTCGGCGACGATCTCTTCGACTGCCGGAAGGTACTTCTTCGGCAGGTACTCGAAGAACGACTCGTCGGTAATGGTGACGTGCGAGTCGGCCGAGATCAGCCGCTGCTTCTTGTCGGTCATGGTCATCCCTTTCCCTTCCCCGGGGGTTCGTTTTCGGGCTGGTACCAGGTGCCATGGTACTGCTCGGCCGGCGAGAGCCAAAGGACCTGGTTGGACGGGCGTGGACGGCTTCGGGCGCGGGCCCGCCGGCCGGTGTCCCATCATGGGCGAAGGCCGAGCCGAGGAGGGGGTCCATGAGCGGGACGACCAAGAAGATCGTGCACGTCAACATGCCGCCGGTGAGCGTGGAGATGGCCAACGAGCTCCTCGACGGCTTCGACGCCGAGTTGGTCGGCGCGTCGGCCACCACCGAGGAGGAGCTGGTCGAGGCGGCCCGGGACGCCGACGCCATCATCGGTGCCGGAATGGGCCGGCTGCTCACCCGCGACGGCCTGGCCCAGCTCACCCGGTGCCGCATCGTCAGCCTCTGGGCCGGCAGCACGGACTTCATCGACCTGCCGGCGTTCACCGAGCACAAGATCTGCGTCAGCTTCGCCGCCGACGAGTGCACCGAGGAGGTCGCGGACCATGGGATGGCGATGATGCTCGCCGTCGGCCGCAAGCTCTTCTACTTCGATCGGGTCATGCGCGAGCGCAAGGGGCACTACGTGCCCCACGACGACATCATCGACGCCGCTCGGCCCATCCCTCGTCTCTCGGGGCTCACCGTCGGGAGCATCGGCCTGGGGCGGGCCGGCTTGGCGCTCGCCGCACGCTCCCGCCCCTTCGGGATGCGCTTCGTCGCCTTCGACCCGTTCGTTGCACCCGACACCGGCAAGGACCTCGGCGTCGTCCTCACGAGCATGGAAGAAGTGCTCCGGCAGGCCGACTTCCTGCACCTCTACGTCCCGATGAAGAAAGACACGGTGCACATCATCGGAGCCGCGCAGCTCGCCCAGATGAAACCGACGGCCTATCTGATCAACAGCTCTGCCCGCTCGCAGGTGATCGACGAAGCGGCCCTGCTGGAGGCCCTCACCAGCGGCAAGCTCGCCGGAGCCGCCCTGGACAACCTCGACATGAAGCCCGACGAGACCAACCCTCTACTGCAGGTCGAGAACCTCATCGTCACGCCGCACATCAGCCACGTGTCCGACGAGTCCTACGCCGCCATGCAGCGTCGGGTCTGTCAGGACGTGGTCGGCTTCTTCAACGGCCAGTGGCCCAAGCTGGTGGCCAACCCCGAGATCAAGACGTTGGTCAACCTCTAGCTGGGGCGCCGGCGTCTCATCGGGGCCCGATCGCGACCTCGGTGCCGATCGGGCCTCGCACCTGGTGGCTCTCGGGATCCCGTCCGTCGAGTTCAGGCGGTCAGCAGCACCGCACCGGCGAACGGTCCCACCGCGTTGGCCCACACGGCCACCTCGCAGTCGGGCACCTGCCGCTCGCCGCTCTCGCCGCCCCGGATCTGCCGAGTCGCCTCGATGCAGAAGTTGGCCCCGTGGCGGCGCCCGACGTTGCAGGCCCCACCGTCGGTGTTGGTCGGCAGCGAACCGCCCAGTCTGGTGTGCCCCTCGGCGACGAAGGGTCCGGCCTCACCCATCCCGCACAACCCGAGTGCCTCGAGCCACTGGAAGGTGATGATCGTGAACCCGTCGTAGAGCTGGGCCGAATCGACGTCCTGGGGCGTCAGGTCGGTGCGGGACCACAGCGCCTTGGCGCAGTGCACCGGGCCGTTCGCGGTGTGGTCGTCGAGCAGGGCGAAGTCGTTCATCATGTCTTCCGAGCCGCGTACTGCCGAAAGGGCCCAGGCCTCGACGTGCACCGGCTTCTTGCGGAAGTCCCGTGCCCGCTCGGCGGTGGTGAAGATCACCGCCGAGGCGGAGTCGCACGGGTAGTCGCAGTCGAACAATCGCACCGGCTTTGACACATAGCGCGACGACAGGTAGTCCTCGATCGTCAACGGCTGGCGGAGCAGGGCGTCCTCGTTGAGCGATGCGTGGTACCGCTGGTTAACCGCGTTCTGCGCGAATTGCTCCTCGGTCGTGCCGTAGCGGTCCATGTGGGCCTGCATCTCGAGCCCGGCGATCATGGCAGCTGCGGCGCCGGCGCCGAAGGGCGCCGTGAACTGGGTCGCCGTGGCCGGATGGATACCCGAACCGAGGAAGCCCGAATTGTCGACGGGGGCCGGTGCGTCGGAGCTCGGCTCGCTCAGCCGCTCGGTCTGCGCCGGCATCTGGCGGATCAGGCGGATGGCCACGCAGGTGTGGCTCGTGCCCGACGCCACGGCCATGATCGACTCGATGGCGGGCTCCACGAAGGCCGGGCCACCGGCCGAGGTGTGGAAGAAGTTGAGGGGCATGATGCCGAGCAGGCCGCCGATGGCCATGGCGTTGCCGCCCATCGTCCCGATGCCGTCGATGTCGGCCGGGGTCATGCCGGCGTCGTCCATCGCCGCGGTGACCGCCTGGCGGATCAGCTCATCGTCGGGGAGGGGAAGGTGCCGCCCGATCTTCGAGTAGCCGACCCCCGCGATTGCCACCTTCTGGTAGGCGTTTCCCATCTCCCTCTTCTCCCCTCCCCACAGCTCAGCCGTGGTGTGCGTGTCGTGGTCTGTGTGTCGTGGTCTTCGTGTGGTCGTCGGCCCCGCCGTCCGCCATACTCGGTCAATGACTCCTACCGCCGTTCCGGCTCACCCTCCGCTGCCCAGGCCCGACGAGGTCAGCCAATTCTTCTGGGACGGCTGTCGCGACCACAAACTACTGATCCAACGCTGCACCCAATGTGGTCACTACCTCCACCCGCCCCGCCGGGTCTGCCGGTACTGCCTCAGCACCAGCCTCGAGCCGACCCAGGTGTCGGGGAGAGGCGTCGTGAACACCTTCACGATCCCGCTGCAACCCTACGACGGCTACTACGCCTCCAAGGTCCCCTACACGCTGGCGGTCATCGAGCTCGAGGAGCAGGAGAACCTCAAGATGCTCTCCAACGTGGTCGACATCGACCCGGACGAGGTTCGGATCGGGCTGCCGGTCGAGGTGGTCTTCAGGGAGGTCTCACCCGGCCTGACGCTGCCCTTGTTCCGGCCCGTCGGGTCCTGATCCGGGCATGTCCTGAAGAGAAAGCTCGCAGTGCGCCACCCCGTCGGTCCGACTCGATCCCGGCCGACGCTGTCCAACTCGACGATTTCTCTTGTTGGACGAGATGGGCCGACGAGCGCGATCGGTCCCATGGGCGGGACCTGAGCCCCGGTTCCACCGGCGGTAGAGTCCTGACCAGCGGTGCGGCCCCGGGCCGGGTCCGCGCAGCTGTGGGACACCGGCGGGGACCGGCGGGTCGCCGGTCCCCGTGATCGGGTCAGCCGACTCGTCGTCGAGTCAACAGACTCGTGATCGGGTCAACAGAGTCGCCGGCGACGCAGATCGCCGCGGAAGGGGGTCACAGTGCCACGTGTGGGGGAGTGCGATGGGGTCGTCGCGGGTCCGGAGGAAGGGCAATGAGCGACATCGGGCTCGACGTGGAAGTGACCGACGGCGTGGCGTGGCTGCGGTTCAACCGGCCCGAAAAGCGCAATGCGTGCGACTTCCCGACCCGCAAGTTCCTGCTCGAGTCGATTGCTCGGGTGCGGACCGACCCGGCGATCCGGGCGGCGGTGGTCACCGGACGCGGGTCGGCGTTCTGCGCCGGTGCCGATCTGAAGGACCTGACCGGGGACATGGACGTCGAGCGCGACAACGTCGCCGCCGACGGATCGACGATCCATTGGGCCCACATCTTCGAGGCGATCTGGTCGAACGAGAAGCCCTTCCTCGCCGCGGTCAACGGCCCTGCAGCGGGGTTCGGGTGCAACCTGGCATTCGCCTGCGACCTGATCATCGCCTCCGAACAGGCGCAGTTCATCGAGGCCTTCGTGCGCCGGGGGCTGCCCCTCGAGGCCGGGGCGGCCTACATCCTGCCCCGCATGACGAGCGTCCACCGGGCCAAGGAGATGGCGCTGTTCGGCGACCCCGTCTCGGGACGAGACGCGGAGCGATGGAACCTGGTCAACCTGTGCGTTCCCCACGACCAATTCGAGGCCACGGTGGGCGAGTGGGCGGCCCGGCTGGCGAACGGCCCGACGGTGCGGATGGGCCAGATCAAGCAGCAGATCAACAACTCGCTGGACTCGCAGCGCGAGCACACCTTCCGCCAAGAGGTCTGGCTGCTGGCGGCGGGCGGGGGGAAGGACTCCACCGAGGCCATGAGCGCGTGGCGCGAGAAGCGAGAGCCCCACTTCACTGGTCAATGATCCCCGTGGACGAACCGTCCGTCAGCTGACCTCACCAAGCACTGATCGCACCAAGCAACGACTGCAGCGGGGCCCCGACGGCCTCGCTCGGAGAGGAAGACACCAACCCGATGTTCTCGATCACGAAGAACTTCCACGTCATCCACATGACCGACGACCTCCAGGGCCTCGACGCCTGGTACGACGACGTCTTTTCGGTCCACCGGTTCATGAAGCCGAGCTACCTCCCGCCCGAGGTGCGCGACGCTTCGCTCGTCCTGGTCGGTGATCTCTGTATCGAGCCGCTGGCACCCTCGTTCCACGTGGAGGGTTGGGAGTCGATGCCCCTCGGTCGCTTCTTCACCGGACGCGGCCGGCGCTGGCATTCCATCGCCTGGTACGTCGACAGCCGGGAAGGCCTGGCCGAGCTCTACCACCGCCTTCAGGAGGCCGACGTGCGGCTCTTCGGGACCGGCGGGGCCAAGCAGACCGACGCTGCCACCCTCGGCGCGCTGTTCACCCACCCCCGTGACACCAGCACCCAGCTCGAGTTCGTACCCGGCCCCCGCAAGCCCACCACCAAGCTGCCACCGGCGGAGTACGCCGGCGCCATGGGCCTCAGCGACCCCCGCTTCGAACCTGGCTACAACCCGGCTTGGTGGAGCGACCACCATCCCCTGCAGCTGGTGAACTCGTCCCACGTGACGGTGGCCGTCAACGACCTGGACCGGGCGCGAGACGTTTACACCAGGCTGTTGAAGGGGCGCCTCCTGCACGAGGGCGCGGTAGAGATCACCCAGACCACCAGCGCCTTCGTGGCGGTCGGTGAGGATCTCATCGTGGAGCTGGCCAAGCCCCTCGACGAGTCGTCGCCGATCGGAAGCGACGTCGCCCGGCTGGGCGAGAACTTCTACTCGCTTACGTTCAAGGTGCGAGACCTCGGAGCGGCCGAGACGTACCTCGCCTCGAAGGGCGTCAAGACGACGGCCAACGACGGATCGACGTTCTTCACCGACCCCGACACGACGTGGGGCGTGGTGATGGGGTTCACCACCGCCACCATCCCCAACGACACCCGCAAGGACTGGGCGGTGTCGCGGGACTCCTGAGCCGCCGCTCGCCGCGCCAATCGTGGGCGAGGGCGATGGTCGACCGCAGACCGATCGGCCATCGCCCTCGGCGCGTCCGGACCCACCGGTCACCGGGCCCACCCGTTGGGGGCCAGACGGGACCGGTTGTCCGAAGCGCAACGTGGTGGTAAACGTGGGCCCGGCGTGGAAGCACATGCCGACGACGTGGGGCACTCGCCCCCGTCGCAAGGGGGGGGATCGGGATGGCTCTTTTCGGGGCGCGCCTGCGCGCGATGTTGGTCGGGCTGGGGTGCGTGATCCCCCTGGTCGCCCTCGGGACCCAGGGCGATGCCGGGGCAGCCAGCCCCGCAGCCAGCGCGCCAGGGGTCACCGCCAAGGCGATCTCGGTCGGCCTGGTGGAGTCCCAGACGGGACCCGCATCATCGACCTTCGGCGACTCGGCCCGTGGTGCCCAGGCGCGCATCGACCTGCAGAACGCCCAGGGGGGCGTGGACGGGCGGAAGCTCAAGCTCGTGGTCGCCGACGACACCAGCACCCCCTCGGGCAACCAGCTGGCGGTGGAGGACTTGGTGTCGACCAAGGGCGTGTTCGGGGTGATGAGCAGCAACGCGGTACTGGTCGGGGGCGCCAACTTCCTCCAGCAGCAGGGCGTGCCGGTCACCGCCACCGCGTCGACCATCACCACCGACGAGCCGCAGTACACCGACGAGTTCAGCTACACCCAGGGACAGCTGCCCTCGCCACCCACCACCCAGCTGGCCCAGGTCTTCAAGGACATCGGGGTCAAGAACGTGGGCCTCCTCGACTACAGCGACCCCCAGGACTCGACCCTCTTCCCGGTCGAGGAGAAGGGGATCCAAGGAGTCGACGGTCTCAACATTTGTTTCGGTTCGGACTCGATCCCGATCGGGTCGGTGAACTTCACCACCATCGCCCTGCAGCTCAAGAACGCCAACTGCCAGGCCGTCGACTTTCCGGCCGTGGAGTCCTCGGACATCGCCCTGGCCACGGCGCTCCAGCAGGCCGGCCTCCACATCAAGCAGATCTACGCCACGGGCTACGACCAGACCCTCCTCGACGACGCCGCCGCTCGCACGGCGGCCCAGGGCCAGTACTTCGACGCCGAGCCCCTGCCCCTCGACCTCAACACCCCGGCGGTCAAGGGCTTCTACGCCGCGCTGCGCAAATACGACCCGAGCTACCACGGCGGTATCGCATCCTTCGGCGAGGGGTCGGGGTGGATGATCGCCGACGAGATGATCGAGGGGCTCAAGCTGGCCGGGCCCAATCCCACGCGGGCCGGGGTCATCAAGGACCTGGCCCGGGTCACCAGCTACAGCGGCGGAGGGCTCGTCCCACCGGTCAACCTCTCCGCCCGCTGGAAGCTGATCGGACCGCAGTGCGCCTATTACGTGCAGCTCGAAGGCTCGAAATTCCTCCCGTTCCCCCGCTCGGGCAAGCCGATCTGCGGCAAGGTGTTGTCCGGTTCCTGAGGATCCCGGCCCGAGGATCCGGGCCCGAGGTTCGCTGGTCCGAGGATCGCTGGTCCGAGGATCGGTGGTCCGGTGGTCGACAATGGGCCCCTGCGGGGTGAGGCCACGGAACGACGGGTTTACCGCTTCGAGCCATCCCGATCGCCCTCCCGCCCGTAGTACCACCACCACCCGCCCAGGGCGGCGTTGGCCCATGGGCAGGGTGCCACGGGCACGGTGACCTGGGCACGGTGACCTGGGCACGGTGACGAGGAAGGGAGACCGATGCGAGCAACTCGGGCACGACGCCACGGACGGTCGGGCGGGCACGTCAGGGCGCGACGGGCCGGGACCGGTTCGCTGGTCCTCGTGGCGGCGGCCATCGGCCTCGTAGCGCCGCCGGCCACCGCGGGCGCGTCGACGTCGACGGCGCTGCAGGTGGGGCACAGCAAGGTCTGGGGATCGATCCTTCAGCTCGCCAACGGTCGCACCGTCTACCGGCTGACCGCCGATCCGGCCAACAAGAGCGTCTGCGCCGGCCAGTGCGCCAAGGTCTGGCCTCCGGTGACGCTCGCGCCGGGGCAACCGACCCCGGTCGGTCACGGCGTGAGCGGTCTCGGCACGATCACCCGTAGCAACGGCACCCGCCAGGTGACCGTGGACGGGGAGGCCCTCTACCTCTACCGCGGCGATCACAAGGCAGGCCAGGCGAACGGCAACATCAAGGACACGTGGGGTCAATGGTGGGTCGTCGACCCGTCACATCCGACCGCCACCCCTACGGCGACCAAGCACGCCGGCGGGGGGACCGCCACAACGGCCGCCGGGTCGGGCGTGGCGTACTGAGCCGGCCGGCTGACGGGCACGTGATGATCGGGTCGCCCGCTGCGGGGCTGGTCGGGACCCGGGGTGGCGCCCGCCCACCCCGGAGCCGACCGACCGACGCGCCGACTGACGCTCCGGACGGGCGCCTGCTGCCGTGGCTGGAAGTGTTGGCGGTGGCTGCCGGCACGGTCTGGCTCGGTATGGTCGGACTCCGGGCGCTGCTCGCCTCGGGCACCCTCGGCCGGTCGCTGAGCCAAGCGCTCGGTAGCAGCGTGGGGCCGGCGCTGATCGTCACCGTGGTTGCCCTGCTCGCCGCCGAACGACGTTGGCCGGCGGTACCCGGCCCGCTCGTGACGAGGGCCCACCTCGTCGACGGCGCCTACCTCGTTCTCTTCGCCCTGCTGGTCGTGCCGGCACTCAGCTGCGTCCAGACCGGCTTCGCCGTCGAGGTCGGCCGACACGCCCGCTTCGTGCTGGTGGGAAGGCTCCCCCTCGGGCCCCAGGCCGTCGTGGTCGGGATCATCCTGCTCGCCACCGACGCCCTGAACTGGCTCGTCCATCTGGCCAACCACCGGTCCGGCGCGCTCTGGCGGCTCCACGCGTTGCACCACTCACAGGAGGAGATGAGCGTCCTGACGACCTTTCGTACGCACCCCCTGGTCCACGCCACCTACCTGCCGATCCTGGTGCCGGTTCTGGTGCTGGCGTCCAGTGGCACCGTCCCCGGAGCCGCCCTCGCCGCCTACGGCTGCCTGGTCGCCCTCCCGCACGCCAACCTCCGCTGGACCTTCGGACCGATCGGCCGGGTGGTCGTCAGCCCGGCCTACCATCGCCTGCACCACGCCCGAGCCTTCGCCGGCCCCCAGGCGGTCAACCTCGGCTTCGTCCTGGTCTGCTGGGACCGGCTGGCTGGTCGGTCGCTGCAACCGGCCACCGGCGAACCGGTCCCTACCGGGATCGCCGGGCATCCGGTGCCGGTCGAGCAGGATGCTGCGGGCGCCCGCACCGTCAGGACCGTGCTCGGCCAGTTGACCCAGCCCTTCGTCCGGCGCAGCGGCCTCGAGCCGAGCCGGTGAGCTCCCCGGCCGGCCGGCCCGGGGGCGCGATACCCCGGGCGAGAGCGTTGCTCGACTCGTCGCGCGCCGCCCGCGAGGTCCCCGCGGCGCGCGACCTCGCCCTCCTCGGCGCCCGCATCGGTCTGGCCTGGATCTTCGTCTACCACGGCGCCGCCACGCTCTTCGGCGCGTTCGGTGGGGGCGGGATCCACCGGCAGGCGGAGTACTTCTCGTCCGTGGCCCACCTGCACCCGGCGACCTTCTTCGCCGTCCTGGGCGGCATCGTCGAGTTCGGCGGGGGCATCGCCGTGGGTCTCGGGATCGTCGGACGGCTCGCTGCGGCAGGACTGGTGGGGGACATGGCCGTCGCCATGGCCACGGTCACCGCCCGCAACGGCATCGTCTCGGTCGCCGCGGGCTCCGGGTACGAGATCAACGTGGCGCTCGGCGCGCTGGCATTCGTCGTCGCGGTCCTCGGTACCGGGCGGCTCTCGCTCGACGCCGCGCTGGGCGCCGTGGGGCGCAGGTGGGCACGCCGGCGACGGCCGGCCACCGCGGGGACCCCCGCCCCGGCAGGCACGGCAGGACCGGCTGGCACGACAGGACCGGAAGGCACGACAGGGTAGGAGGCCCCCGGTAGGGTGCCTGTGGGCCCCGCGCACACCGTCCCAAGCCCGGCCTTCCACCCGTGACCGTCCGCCGCCGAGGCCACCGTGCGGACGCCCGAGGAGCACCCATGCCGTACCTCACCCGAGACGCCGCCTCGATCTACTACGAGGACCACGGCCGCGGGTTCCCGATGCTGCTCATCGCCCCCGGCGGCATGCACTCGACGGTCGAGATGTGGAGCCGGGCGGCCATCGATCCGCTCGAGGCGCTGCGGGGCGATCTCCGACTGGTGGCGATGGACCAGCGCAACGCCGGCCGATCGACCGGGCCGTTGGAGGTGGGCGATCCGTGGGGATCCTTCGCCGCCGACCAGCTAGCGCTGATGGACCACCTCGACATCGAGCAATTCGCCGTGATGGGGTGCTGCATCGGTGGCTCGTACGCGCTGAAACTGGTCGACCTGGCGCCCGAGCGGGTCGCGGCGGCGGTCCTCCAGCAGCCCATCGGCATCGAGGCGACCAACGGGCACCTCTTCGACGCCATGTGGCGGGGCTGGGCTGAGCAGCTGGGTGCCACCCGCCCCGATCTCGATCCCCGCACGCTCGAGCGGTTCGGGACCCGGATGTGGGACGGCGACTTTGTGGTCAGCGTGACCCGCGAGGCGGTGCGACGGTCGGCGACGCCGATCCTCGTGCTGCCCGGCGTCGACCAGTACCACCCGACGGCCACCGGTCGGGAGATCGCCGCGCTGGCACCCCGAGGCGAGCTCGTCGAGCCCTGGAAGGGCGACGCCCAGCAGGTCGCCGCCGCGACGGCGGCCGTTCGGGCATTCCTCCGGCGTCATGCGGCGCGCCGACCCACCGGTTGAACGAGCGCCTTGCCCGGCATAGCCTGACGAAACCGCCGAGGGGGACGAGCGCGAGGGGGGCTTCGATGGCGCGTGTGAGCCGACCCGTCCCCGTCGCGCGCCCTGCACAAGCGCGGGACCTCGGGGGCTCGGCCTCGGCCCGGCGCCGATCTGCCTCGAGCCCGCAGGACAAGCCAGGACGACAGAAGGACGGGAGCCCATGGGTGCACGCTGGCAGTTCGATCTCTACATCGACGGCAAGTGGGAGAAGGGCGACGCCGGGGGCCAGTCCATCGAGGTGATCAACCCGGCCACCGAACAGGTCATCGGCGTCGTCCCCCAGGGGACGCCCAAGGACGCCGCCCGCGCGGTGGAGGCCGCCCGCCGGGCGTTCGACGAGGGGCCGTGGCCCTACATGCGACCGGCCGAGCGGGCGGCCGTGCTGCGACGGTTGGGCAACGAGCTACGGGCCCGTGGCCCCGAGTTGCACGACCTCATCGTGGCCCAGACCGGCTCGGTGGGGTTCATGACCGATTTCGTGCAGGGCGCGGGGTCGATCGGGATGTTCGACTCCAACGCCGACCTGGCCGAGCACGCGTTCCGGTGGGTCGAGCCGTCCGCGCCGGTCGGAGGCGCCGCGGGGATGGGCGGCTCGGCGATCGTACGTGAGCCGGTCGGCGTGGTCGGAGCGATCACGCCGTTCAATTTCCCGTTCATGTTGAACGTGGTGAAGACCGCGCCAGCATTGGCGGCGGGCTGCACCGTCGTGCTCAAGCCCCATCCCTGGACGCCCCTCGACGCCCTCCTCATCGCCCAGGCGGCCGACGCTGCCGGCCTGCCGCCGGGCGTGCTCAACGTGGTCACTGGTCATGTCGAGGTGGGGGAGGAGCTGACCAACAGCTCCCTCGTGGACATGATCACCATGACCGGATCGACCGCCACCGGCAAGCGCATCGCCGTCGCTGGCGCGGCGACGATGAAACGGCTCCATCTGGAGCTGGGCGGCAAGTCGGCCCAGGTCGTGCTCGACGACGTGGGCGAGGACTATGCCCGATCCATCGGCTTCGGTGCCGTGCTCAGCCATTGTGGCCAGGGCTGCGTGCTCCAGACCCGATTGCTGCTCCCGTCGCACTTGCTCGACGCGTACCGCGACGGGGTCGCGGCGGCCCAGGCACAGGTCAGGATCGGCGACCCGCTTGACCCCGAGACGACGCTCGGCCCACTGATCCGCGAGCAACAGCGGCGGCGGGTCGAGGAGCTCGTCCAGTCGGGCATCGACGAAGGGGCCGAAGTCCTGTGCGGCGCGCAGCGCCCGGCCGGTCTGGACAAGGGGTTCTTCTACGAGCCGACGGCGATGATCGGCACCAACGACATGCGGATCGCCCAGGAGGAGATCTTCGGTCCGGTCCTGACGGTCATCCCCTATTCGGGCAACGACCGGGATGCCGTCCGGCTGGCCAACGACTCGGCGTACGGGTTGGGTGGCGGCGTCGTGGCAGCCGAGACCTCGCGGGCGTTCAACGTGGCCCGCCAGATCCGGGCTGGAAGCGTGAGCGCGCAGGGGGTAGGCCACGTCGGTCTGGGGGACCTCGGTCCGGGATCGGGCCAGGGTCCGGGGTGGGGCGAGAGCCCGGCCGGGATCGGCCAGAAGGGCGCCTTCGGCGGCTTCAAGCAGTCGGGGATCGGCCGAGAGTGGGGGACGGTGGGCTTCGAGAGCTTCACCGAGGTGAAGTCCCTCAGCTGGAGCTGACCCCCAGCCCCGCGGTCGGCACGCCTCGGGCCCGACCGGGCCCGAGGTAGCCGGGCGGCCCAGCGCGGCTCAGGGACTCAGCAGGCCTCAGGGAGCCCGCACGCCTCAGGGAGTCAGCAGCCCGAGCAGCCCGAGCAGCGGGTCGGTGGTCGTCGTGGTGGCCGGGGGCGGAGCGGCCGTTGTCGTCGTCGTCGGCTCGGTGGTCGTCGTGGTGGCCGGCGGCCGGGTCGTGGTCGTGGTGGCCGGCGGCCTGGTCGTCGTGGTCGTGGTGGCCGGCGGCCGGGTCGTGGTCGTGGTGGCCGGCGGGCTGGTCGTCGTGGTCGCCGGGGGCTCGGTGGTGGTCGCGGTGGGTGCCGTGGCGGCCGGCGGGGCGGTCGTCGCAGCGGGCGCCGGGGGAGTCGTGGTGCCCGACGCCTCGGTCGCCGAGGTCGGTGCAGGTTGGTCCGGCGTCGTTCCCTGGGCAGCGCCGGGGGTCTTCGACGTCGAGGTCCGATGCGTCACCGTGGTGGACGTGGACGTCCGGTGACTCGCCGGTCCGGTGATAACCGGGTTGCCGGTGCCCGCCGGGGCGCCGGTGGCGGGGGTGACGGCCGTGATTGCGGTGGGAGCGCCCGGAGCCGCGTCCGCACCGCCTGCGGTCGTGGGCGTGCGCTGGGCCGCGAACTGCGAGGGAGGGGTCGTCTGGCTCCGGTGCCCGAGCGAGCCCAGGGTCACCCCGAGCGCGGCCAGCGCGCCCACACCGACCACCAGGAGGCCCCACCGCATCCGGCGCCTGGGCTCCTCGACCGGCCCGTCGTCGGAGCAGTAGTACCAGCGGCCGCCCTCGCCTTCGTACTGCCAGCGGCCGTGCTTGTCCTGGCGGCGAGCCCCTGATCCCATATCCGCGGGAACGCTACCGCCGGGGGTGGCTCGCCCTCCCACGCCTGGTACGAAGTGTTCACCACCCCCGCAGGCAGGACCCCGATGCGCTCCGTCCCTGGTCGAATTGCGTGAGGTTTCTCATGCAGATGCACCCTCCTGGCGCCGTAGGCCGACGGCACCGCCGGCCCCGTCCGGTCCTGATCACACGAGGGTGGGCACGTCGAGCTTGCGGGCCACCAGCACATCCTGTTCGCCGGTCCCCGAAGCGGTCGACCATTTGGAGGGCTGCCCGCACCAGTAGCCCGGGTACCGCTCCCCGGCCAGGCCGTGCCGGGCGTACACCTCGTCGAGGTAGCGGTCGTGGTAGCCGACGGACAGTTCGGGCATCTTCGTGCTGACCACGGCGTGCGACCCGAAATCGTGCTTGAAGCGGAGCGCCGAGCGGTGGTTGGCCATGCGGTCCCGCGCCTCGGGCGTGAGGAGGTAGTACGTGGCGAAGCAGCGGCCGCCGAGCGCCAGGACGCGGGCGATCTCGTCGAGGTAGTGCCCGAGCTCGGGCGGGAGCATGTGGGTGAAGACCGACACCAGCACGACCACGTCGAACGAGGCGTCCTCGAAGGGGAACCGGTAGTCGACCGCCGCGATCGACCCGCCGGGGTTGTACTCGTCGTTGCGCACATCGGAGAGGGTGAAGTGGACGTTGCCGTACGGAGCCGCGACGTGCTCGCGGCACCACCGGATGCCGTCCGGCACGATGTCGAGCCCCTCGTAGGCCCCGGTGGGGCCGAGGTAGCCGGCCATCGCTATCGCCAGCCGACCCATGCCGCAGCCGACGTCGAGCACTCGGGAGGCAGGGGTGAGGCCGGCCACCTCCTCCAAGGCGGCGATGAGCCCGGCGCCGTTGGCCTGTAGGTCGATGGCGGCGCCCGAAAAGTTGTGCGCCCGCGGTGGCGCGGCGACGCTGTCGTCGCTTCGCAGCCGGTCGAGTGCATCGATGGGAGCGAGATACGCGGCCCGTAACCACCACCGCAGGTTCCGGGGTATGGCCGGCAGCAGAATGCTCGAGAACCAGTGCTGTGCGATCAGCCACACCCGCAGCCGTTCGCCCAGCGCAGCCAGGGCGATCAAAAGCTTCTTCATCCGGCTCAGCTTGGACCCGTCCGCAACTGATCCGCTTCCCGCAATTGACGTAGGAGGGGCCCGCCCGATTCGCGGCGACGACGTAGATGCCGGGCGTGTTCATTTGGCGGCAACTGCTGGCCCCGAGCTCGCCGCATTTGCGCTTTCGCGCAGGCCATTTGACACCGGAACGTTTAATGACTAGTTTGTCGCCTAAACGTTTGGTGCACCACCTTTAGGGTATTCACCGGCCGTCGTCCCTCCATCCGTCCGAACCCCCGGAGCCCCACGCCTGATGCAAAGCGGCAGCACCTCACCCGACATCTCCCGCGCCGACGACCGGATCGACCCCCACGTGAAGCGGGTGGCCATCGTCATCGTGCTGAGCTCGATCATGTCGATCCTCGACACGACGATCGTGAACGTGGCACTGGACAGCCTGTCCAAAGACCTGCACACGCCGCTCAACAACATCCAATGGGTGATCACCGCCTACCTGCTCGCGCTGGCGGCGGTGATTCCCTTGTCGGCGTGGACGATCCGCCGCTTCGGCGCATTCGCGGTCTACATGCAGGCGCTGGTCCTGTTCACCATCGGTTCGGCACTCTGCGGACTGGCGACCTCGGCCCCCGAACTCATCCTGTTCCGGGCCCTGCAGGGCGTCGGCGGCGGCCTGCTCGTGCCCACCGGCATGACCATCCTGGTCAACGCGGCCGGCCCGGTGAACCTGCCCAAGGTCATGAGTGCCATCGGCGTGCCGATGGTTCTGGCCCCCGTGTTCGGCCCGACCCTGGGCGGCTTCTTGCTCCAGAGCGTGAGCTGGCACGCCATCTTCATGATCAACGTGCCCATCGGCATCGTCACGGCCATCGTGGCGATCCGGCTCCTGCCGCGCGAGCGACCGGAGCCCGGCTCGGCCGGCCGTCTGGACTGGCCGGGGCTGCTCCTCGCCGGCGCCGGCACGGTGGGCATCACCTACGGCCTCTCCCAGAGCGCGACGGTCGGCTCGTTCACCTCCGGCGAGGTCATCGTGCCGGTGCTGGTGGGCATCGTCCTGGTCATCGCGTTCGTGTTGCGAGCCCGACGGATCACCCACCCGCTGCTCGACCTGCGCCTGTACGCAATCCGGGCCTACAGCTCGGCCACGGTGGTGATGTTCTGTCTCGGCGCGGCCCTCTTCGGGGCCATGATCCTGCTGCCGCTGTACTTCCAGGTGGCCCGGGGCCAGGATGCCATCCACACCGGCCTGCTCCTGGTTCCCCAGGGGGTGGGTGCTTCGATCGGCATGAACCGTTCGGCCATGGCGACCCGCCGTCTGGGTGCCGGGCTCACCTCGCTGATCGGCGTGCTGGTTGTCGTGGTGGCCACGTTGCCCTTCTTGTTCATGGGCGCCAACACCTCCTACCTGACCATCGGCATCGCCATGGTCGTGCGGGGCGTGGGGGTCGGCTTGGCGATGATGCCGGCGATGACCGCGGCGTTCTCCACCTTGGACCACGAGCAGGTCAACGACGCCAGTCCCCAGCTCAACGTCATCCAACGGGTCGGCGGCTCTCTCGGCACCGCGGTGATCGCGGTCATCCTCCAGCAGAAGCTCGACCACGTCAGGACGAACCTGGGCCCGCACGCCAAGGCGGCCGCGGTTGCCGCCTCGTTCGCCCAGACGTACTCGTGGGTGATCGGGCTCTCGGTGGTGGCGATCGTGCCGGCCATCATGCTCTGGCGGGTGGAGCGGCGGACCCGGGCCGAAGGGACGGTCGGGGAGCTGCCCGAGGACGCGGTCGTCGAGGCACTCGCATGACCGCGGTGACCGACCCCACCGCCCGCCAGGCGACCCTCGACGAGCTGCGGCTGGCGATGGGAGAGCTGCTGGGCGCCGAGCGTCGCCTGCGCGGACGCGAGCAGCGGGGCCGCGATCAGCAACAGGGCCGCGACCTCACCCACTCGCAGCTGCGGGCGCTCTTCGTACTGGGCAAGGCGGACGAGGTCACTGCCGGGGAGCTGGCCCGGAGCGCCGACCTCAACCCGGCCAGCGTGACGGCCATGCTCGACCAGCTCGAAGCGAACGGGATCGTCGAGCGCCGGCGCAGCAGTCAGGATCGCCGGATGTGCATGGTCTCGCTCACCGAAAGCGGCCGGGCGGTGGTGGACGACCACCGGGCTCGCTGGCAGGCCATGTGGGAGGAGAGCCTCCGGGATCTGGCCGAGGAAGAGCTGGCCGCCGCCCTCCGGGTGATGCGCACGATGACGGCCCTGTTCGACGGGCTGTAGGCACGGGCAGGGAACACGCCCGCGGGCACGGGCTGGCCGCACGCCCGCGGGTACGGGCTGGGAGCACGATCCGAGCGAGACGCAGGGGAGGCCGGCTGCTCGGGGGCAGGTTGACGCTCGCGGAAGGGGGGACCGATAATGCAGCCATGTCTGACGCCGACCAGCACGACCACGAGATCAAGATCAAAGGGGGGTCCTTCGAGCTGAGCGACCTCGGCCACCTGCTGCCCGGCATGGCCGAGATCATGCCGCTGGTGGGTGAACGGATCTGGAAGTGCTACTACGCAGGCAAAGCGCACAACAAGCCCTTGGCCCGCTTCCAGCTCGCCGAAGCCGTGAACCTCATGGAGAAGGGCGTGATCCTGCGTCCCAAGTACACCGAGGACATGGAGAAGTTCCTCGACGACAGCGTGGCCACGGTGCGGGCCTGCATCGAGGGGGAGGACTGGGACGGCTTCGAGGCCGCCTTCGCCAAGATGGTCGAGAGCGCCAACGCCAACCACGAGCTCTACGACAAGGGCTTCTTGAAGTGGAAGGTGCCGGACCAGCCGCCTCCCGACCTGGACCTGACCCCCAGCGAGTGAGGCGCGGGCGTCGGTAGGCCCGGACTCCACCAGCCCGAGACCGAGGGACCGGATCGACCATCGTCGGTCCGGACCGGAGCTACCGATCAGGTCTGGGCGTACTCCGGACCCGAGCCGCCCTCGGGAGGGGTCAGACGGCCGCCCTTGGCGGTGATGGCTCCGCATTGGACGCAGTTCGACGGCGAGACGTTGACGGTGACCAGGGCGTCATCGGTCTCCGGACCGATCTGGTACACCTGCGCCGGGCAGAGCTGCGTCCACATCAGCGCCACCTCGCGGGGCACCTTGTGGGCGATGCGGATGTGGTTCGGCTGGTCGTCGCGGGTCCGGTTGGATGCCGCGAACACCGAGGAGAGCTTGTCGAAGGTGAGGGTGCCGTCGGGGGCAGGGAACTTGGCCGCCCGGTCGGTCGTCACCAGGGGCTGGCTGTCGTCACGCTCGGAGCGGACCTTGCCCAGGTTCACCCGGCCCCCTGTCACCGTCATCGCGCTGGCCAGCGCGCCCCCGAGGAAGAAGCCCCGGCCGAAGACTTGCCGGACCTCGCGCACTTTGCGCAGGTCGCTCCAGATGAAGCTCTGGCGCACCGCGTCGTCGTAGGCGGCGAGCGATCCGACCTCGGCATCGCCGGCGTCGCGCAGCGCGGCGAACGCCGTCTCGGCGGCGAGACGGCCCGACTCGATTGCGTAGTGGATGCCCTTCAACCGGGGAATGTTGACCATGCCGGCACCGTCCCCGCAGAGCAGCAGCCCCGGTGCGTGGAGGTGGCGAGGCAGCGAGTTGAACCCACCGCCGGGGATCGTCTTGGCGCCCCACTCGATCCGCTCGCCCCCCTCCAGCAGCGCGCTGATCTTGGGGTGGGTCTTGAGCTCCTGCAGCAGGTCGTGGACCGAGAGCGCGGCGTCCCGGTAGTCGAGGCCGACGACCATGCCGATGGTGAGCAGGTCCTCGCCCATCGGATAGACGAAGGATCCGCCGAACTCCCGGTACCGGGCACCGGTGCGCAGCGGCCAGCCCATGGTGTGGATGATGCTCCGCAGCGGCTTGGAGACCCGCCAGACCTCCTTCACGCCCAGCTCCCAGACCTGCGGCGCCTCGGGTCGCAGGTCGAAATGGTCGAGCGCGACGCCGGTTAGGTGGCCCTGGGTGCCCTCGGCCAGGATCGTCACCTTGGCGACGATGTCGGATCCGGGCTCGAAGTTCGCCAGGGGCTGGTCGTCCGCCCCGCGCCCCTTGTCGCCGCTGCGGACGCCGACCACCCGACCATCGGACACCAACAGCCGGTTGGCGGACGTTTCGGGCAGGATCATCGCCCCGCCCTCCTCGGCCCGGTCGGCCAGCCACCGGCCCAGCTCGGAGAGCGAGAAGATGACGTTGCCGTGGTTGCGCATCGGCGGCGGCGGCGGGATCCGCAGGGCTCGTCGGGGGGTCAAGACGTACACGGCTTCCCCCGGCACGACGCCGTACCCGGGCAGGTCTTCGATCGCCTGGCCCTCGCCGAGCAACCGGCGCAGGGAGCGCGGGTTCACCACCGCCCCGCTCAGCAGGTGCGAGCCGGGCTGCTTTCCCTTCTCGAGCAGGGCCAGCGGCACCTCCCCCAACCGCTCCGCCGTTGCCGGATCCTCGGCCAGGAGCTGACCGAACCGGATCGCACAGGCGAGACCGGCTGGGCCTGCGCCCACCACCAGCGCCCCGACCTCGATGCGGACGTCGTCGGGGTCGGTGGGCTCGGCGACGAACTCAGCCGGATCGAACGGCGGTGGGAAGTCCGAGGCTCGGGTCACGACGCCCCCTGACGCCGCTGGCGGACCAGCTCGATGAGCTCGGGGACCACGGCGTGCACGTCACCGACCACCGCGAGGTCGCTGAACTCGAAGATCGGGGCGTTGGGGTCGCTGTTGACGGCGACGATCGTCTTGGCGTTCTGCATCCCGACCTTGTGCTGCACCGCGCCCGAGATCCCCAGGGCCACGTAGAGCTTGGGTGCCACCGTCTTGCCGGTCTGGCCCACCTGGGCCGAGTAGGGGTACCACCCGGCGTAGACGGCCGCCCGGGTGGCACCGACGACGCCACCCAGCGCGTCGGCGAGCGCTTCGGCGAGCGAGAAGTTCTCCGCTGCCCCCAGCCCCATCCCCCCGGCCACCACGACGTCGGCGTCCTCGATCGACGGACCCGCCGATTGCTGCTGCAATCGTTGCTCGACCAAGCGGGCCAGGACCGAGTGGGGCTCGGTGGCCACGGCAACCTCGTGGACCTCGGGCTCGGGCCCCTCAACGGGCACCGGCTCGAAGGACCCGGCGCGGAACAGGGCGATCTGCGGGCCACTGCGCCACCCGACCTCGACGACGATCGAGTCGCCCAGGGCCGGGCGCACCCCCACCAGCTGCCCGTCGCGCACGCTGAGATCGACCAGGTCCCAGTTGACACCTCCGTCGAGGCGGACCGCCAGGCCGGCGGCCACGTCTCCCGCCAACACCGAGTTGGCCAGCAGCACCGTGTCGAACCCGCCGGCGGCAACGATCGCCGCCAGGGCATCCACCCGTGGCTGGGGGAGTGGGTCCGCGACGTCGCCCGACTCCACCACGTAGACGCTCGACGCCCCGTAACGTCCGGCCTGGGGAACGAGTGCCTTGACGTCGGGACCGCCGACGATCGCCGCCGCCACCGGCTCGCCGAGCGTGGCCGCCTTGGACAGCACGCCCAGGGCCCCCCTGGCCAGCTCGCCCCCCCGATGCTCGAGGAACACGACGGCCTTCACAGCAGGTCCCTTCCGACCAGAAACTCGACGATCGCAGCCGGTGCCGCCTCGGCGTCCTCCAGCCGGACCGTCGAGCCCCGCGCCGCGGGCGGCACGATCCCGAGGACGACGGTGCGGGAACCCGCTTCACCTGCCTCCTCCGGCGAGACGCCCAGATCGCCCAGCGCCAGCACGTCCATCGGCTTCTTCTTCGCCCCCATCCGCCCTCGCAGCGAGGCGTAGCGCGGCTCGTTGATCGAGTCGCTCACCCCGACGAGCGCCGGCAGGGGCGCATCGATCACGTCGTCGCCCGATTCGGATTGCCGGGTGACCCGGACCGAGCCGTCGCCGACCGCCAGCTCGGCCGCCTGGGAGACGAGGGGCCGGCGCAGCCGCTCGGCCACCGCCCCCCAGAGCAGACCGCCGGCGCCGTCGCTGCTCTGCTGGCCGAACAGGACCAGGTCGGGGGACTCTCGCTCCAGTGCCGCGGCCAGGAGCCGGCTGGTGGCCACCAGGTCCGACCCTTCGGCCAGTGGATCGGAGACCAGCACGGCGCGATCGGCACCCAGAGCCAGCCCGGTGAGCAGCGACTCGGTCGCTCCGGGAGGTCCGAGCGAGACCAGCACCACGTCGGCCTGGCTGCTGTCCTTCAAACGGAGTGCCTCCTCCAGTGCATTGGAGTCGACCCGGTTCAGCGCGCCGTCGCCCGAACGGTCGATGCGCTTCGTGCCGGGATCGAGCCGGACGCGCCCATCGGGGACGTGCTTCACACACACGGCGATTTTCATGGTCCTCCGATCGTAGCCATCCGGCACCGGCGCTCTCCGAGGACAGCGGGACACCCGGCGCATCGATCGGAGTGTCGCCGCACCCTGTCGGACACTTGCCGGGTGCCGGGTGCCGGGTGCCGGGTGCCGGGTGCCGGGTGCCGGGTGAGCGGTGTGGCAGCATCGCCCGGTGGAGGTCTCCCAGCTCTGCACGTATGCATCACTGGCCTCGCCCCCCTTGCGAGCGTGGTCCGAGCGTCTCCGACCGGTGTGGGATCCCGACGGCACCGACCCCAAGCCCTTCGTGGCCCACCGCAAGATGTGGGAGTGGCTCTTCATCTGCCACGCGCTCGCCGAACGTTCCCGGCTCGAGCCCGGGCAGCTGGGACTGGGGTTCGGGGTGGGTCGCGAGCCCCTCGTGGCGCTGTTTGCCGCCATGGGGTGCCGGATCACGGCTACCGACCTCGATCCCCAACGCGCCCAAGCGGCAGGGTGGAGCGACGGCAAGCAGTACGCCGGCACTCTCGAGACCCTCAACGACCATCGGTTGTGCGATCCCGAGCTGTTCGCGAGCCGGGTGTCGTTCCGCCACGTCGACATGAACGCGGTCCCCGCCGACCTCACGGGTTACGACTTCACGTGGTCCTCGTGCGCGTTCGAGCACCTCGGATCGATCGACGCCGGGATCCGCTTCGTGCTGGACCAGATGCGGTGCCTGCGGCCAGGCGGCACCGCCGTGCACACCACCGAGTTCAATCTCTCCTCGAACGCCGACACGGTGAGCTCGGGGGGCACGGTGCTCTTCCGACGCCGTGACATCGACGCGTTGCTCGGACGCCTCCGTGACGCCGGCTTCGTCGTCGACGGCGACTTCACCCCCGGCGAGACTCCCGCCGACCGCCACGTCGACGTGCCACCGTTCAGCGAGACCCACCTTCGGACCACCCTGGGCGAGTACGTCACCACCTCGGTCGCGCTCGTGATCGAAAAGCCCCAGGACTGGTCGGAGGGCTCGGGTCCAACCCACCAGCCGCGGGGCTCGATCCGCCGCGCCGGGGGTCAGCGGAGCTGGTGGCGTCCAGCCCGGCGCTCGCCGGCGCCGGGCTGAAGCGAGGTCGGCCCACCAGTCGGCCCACCAGCAACCCGGGGGACGTCGGCGGGACAGGGGGCCCGGCAGAGGGACAGCCAGTGGACGCTCGGGGTGTTGGGTGGCGTCATGGACCCTGCCCTCGAATCCGCTCCGGGGCTGCCGAGCTCGACGACGGCCGAGCGCCCCCGGGCGGTGCGCCGGTTCATCGGCATCTGCGCCCAGTGCGGATCCGCCGACCAGCGGACCGAGGGCCACGCCGAAAATTGGTGTCCGAATGGGCACCGCGAGCCCCACGTCCACGTCTGGTGCCGGTGTGGGAACGACTGGATGGTGCGATACCGGACCTGAGTGAGCCCGGCTGCCGCCACGAACCACCGGCACGCAACCGTCCTGCAACCCGATCACGACCCGGGTGCGACACGATGGCCGGGACGACGGCGCTGCGGTGCACGTCCCGCGTCCAGGGCGAGAGCCCCCCAGCGGCGGGTGGACGGTGGCCTGCACCGCGCGTCGGCGTCGTCCGTGCCGGTCCGGACAATGCGGCCGTCACGCCGGTCCGGACAATGCGGCCGTCACGCCGGTCCGTACAATGCGGCCGTGGCCTACTCGACCATCCGCTTTTCGGTAGCTGAGGGCATTGCCCGGCTCCAGCTCGATCGACCCGGGGCGGCCAACGCCATCAACGGCGCACTCGCCTCGGAGCTGTTCGACGCCGCCACCCGGTTGCGCTGGGACAACTCGGTGCGCGTCGTGCTGCTCACCGCCGCCGGCAAGGTCTTCTGCGGCGGCGGTGACATCGGCGAGTTCGGCGCCTGGGGCGAGGACCTGCCCGAGCAGGTCGCCCGGGTGACCCACGACCTGCACGGCGCGCTCACGGCGTTCGCCGCCATGGATGCTCCCCTGGTTGCCGCCGTCGGAGGCTCGGCCGGGGGCGCCGGCCTCAGCCTCGTGGCCGCGGCCGACCTCGTGGTGGCGTCCACCCGGGCAAAGTTCACCATGGCCTACACCGGGGTCGGGCTCACCCCCGACGCCGGCTCCAGCTTCTACCTGGCCCGAGCCGTCGGGCTCCGGCGAGCCACGGAGCTGGTCCTGACCAATCGGGTGCTCAGCGCGTCCGAGGCCGAGGCGTGGGGCCTGGTCAACCGGGTCGTCGACGAGGACGCCCTCGAGTCGACCTGCGAGGAGCTGGTCGCTTCGCTCGCGTCGGGACCCACGAGGGCGTACGGCGCGGCGCGGCGGGTGCTGGCCCGGGGGGCATCCTCGGACCTGGCGGCCGCCCTGGCTCTCGAGTCGGAGACCATCGCCGCTACCGCGTCGACGACCGACGCCCGCGAGGGGGTCAGCGCGTTCGTCCAACGCCGCCCGCCGCGGTTCGAGGGTCGCTGAGCGCTGCCCTGGCCGGCCCCCTCCCCGTTGCAGCTTGACGGGGGGGAGCCGGATCGTGGACACTTCCTCGATCCGCATATGGGGTGTTCACCAGGTGCGTTGGGCCGCGCGGACAGCACACGACGTTGCCCCCGCCGAGGAGGTTCGGGCCGGATGAGCCAGCAGCACTGGGCACCCATCGTCGCTTCCTCGGACCAGAGCGAAGTGGAGCTCCGCTACACGACCATCCTGCACAGCCTCAAGGCCCTGCTGCCGGGACACGCCGCGTTGATCGACGAGCTCGACGCCAGCGTGAGCGAGCTGCTCGCCGAGGCCGACGACCGTGCCCGGATCCCGGCGGCGGTCCAAGATGCGCCGGGCGCCGTCGCCGCGGCCCAGCCGGCGACCGGCCGACCCACTCCGGCGGCCACCCGCCCGCGGACCCGCCGGGGCGGCCACCGCTGAGCGCCGCCGTCCCAGCCGCCGGGTCCCAGGCCCAGCCGACGGGCGCAAACACCCAGCCGACGGGCTAGAGCAGACCGGCCAGCTCTCGCCACTCTTTGAGCGGCGCCTCGTTCCCCGTACCCACCACCTGCAGGCAGACGTGGTCGGCCCCGGCGTCGAGATGGGCGCGCACCCGATCGGCGATGACCGAGCGTTCGCCCCAGACGACCAGGTCGTCGAGCAGCCGATCGCTCCCCTCACCCGACACGTCGGCATCGCCGTAGCCGATCCGCCGCAGGTTGCCTACATAGTTGGGGAGGCGCAGGTAGGGAGCCAGCGCGTCGCGGGCCCGGGCCCGGGCGTCGACCGGATCGGTGCCCAGCAGGACCTTCTGCTCGGGCGCGAGCAGGGGACCCGGGCCGAGCACGCCGCGGGCAAAGGCGGTGTGGGCAGGGTTCACCAGGTACGGGTGGGCGCCGGCCGACCGGGCGGCCGCCCGCTCGAGCATCTTGGGCCCGAGCGCGGCCAGCACCCGCTCCGCCGAGGGTACCGGGGGATCGGCGCCATCGAGGGCATCGAGGTAGTCGTCCATCGCCGCCAGGGGCGAGCGGTACTTTCCCGGAAGCCGTGTGTCGACCAGCGGACGGTGGCTCACCCCCAGGCCCAGCACGAACCTGCCTCCCGACTGGTCGTTCAGCCGCCGGTGCGCCGATGCGACCTCGGCCGGCTCGTGCATCCAGAGGTTCACGATGCCGGTCGCCACGACCAGGCGTCGGGTCGCCCCGAGGCAGTTGGCCACGCTGTCGAAGATCGCCCCGCCGGCCCCGCCGGGGATCCACAGGGTCCCGAAGCCCAGCGCCTCGACCTCGGCCGCCGCGGCACGCACCGCCGCCTCGTCCCTCGATCGGAAGAACCCGCTCCAGATCCCGACCCGGCCCAACTCCATGGCCCCTCCTCGTCGCTGCCGGCCCCGGGCTCCAGCCGATCCGCCGGAGCCGCCCGGGCTCGGAGACCAGCATAAGTGCCGCCCCTGTCATCGTTCGGGAAGGGGGTGCACCGGCGCGGCCGGCGGTCATCGCCCGGCCGGCAGAGGCGACCCGCGGCACGCCCTAATGTGCAGCTCGTGGCGGACGAGCACTCGGTGAGCTTCACTTCGGGATCGCCCGACACCGTCCTGCCGGCCCTGCCCGACGAGCGCCGAGCGGCACTCGCCCACGCCGAGGCCCAGCCGACTGCCGGCCGGGTCGCCGCGTTGCGGGCGCTCGTCGCCCGGTGGCCGGACTGCATCGACGGGTGGGCATCGCTGGCCGAGGTCAGCGACGACCCGGTGGAGGCCTACGCCTTCGCCCGCGTCGGCTACCACCGCGGGCTCGACGCGCTGCGGGGGAGCGGCTGGCGCGGCAGCGGCTACGTCCGCTGGCGCCACGAGGAAAACCGCGGCTTCCTTCGGGCGCTCGACGCGCTGGGGCAGGCCGCCCGCCGCCTGGGCGAGGACGTCGAGGCGGACCGGTGCGCCCAGTTCCTGCGCCAGCTCGACCCCAACTGGCCGGCCGAGCGGGAGCGGTGACACTGCCGTCGTGGCCACCGGCGCCCGGCGGCACCTGGATCCTCGATCTCGACGGCGTGGTATGGCTGAGCGGTGAGCCCATCGAGGGAGCGCCCGAGGCGGTGGCCCACCTGCGCGCATCGGGCGTCCGGACGCTCTTCGTCACCAACAACTCCGCCCCCACGGTGGCCGAGCTGGTCGGGCGACTCGAGCGGGCCGGCATTCCCGCCCGACCGACCGACCTGGTGACGTCGGCCCAGGCCGCGGCCACGGTGGTGCCCCTCGCGTCGCGGGTCGTGGTGCTGGCCGACGAAGGGGTGCGCGAGGCGCTCGCCGACCGCCAGGTCACGGTGGTCGACGAGGGCCCCGCCGACGTCGTCCTCGTGGGCTGGACCCACCGGTTCGACTTCGATCGGCTGGCAGTGGCCACGGCCGCCATCCGGGCCGGGGCCCTGCTGGTGGCCACCAACGACGACCCGACCCATCCGAGCCCGCAGGGCCTCTTGCCGGGGGCCGGGGCGCTGGTGGCCGCCGTGGCCACCGCGTCGGGGGCGCATCCCCTGCTGGCCGGCAAGCCCTACCCGGCGCTGGTCGATCTGGTGGCGGCGCGCGCCGCCGACCTCCGAGCGGTGGTGGGCGATCGGGCCACGACCGACGGGGCGCTCGCCGGGCGGCTCGGCGTGCCCTTCGCCCTCGTGCTCAGTGGCGTCACCTCGCCGACGGATGCGCCGGCCGAGCCCACACCGTCCGCCACCGCCCGCAACCTCGGCAAATTGGTGCAGAGCACCCTGGGCCACCGGTGAGATCCGATGACGACGGCCTCGGCACCGGCGTTACCTTGGGAAGATGATGGTCCACCGCTCGCCTGGCGCGCCGGGGTGGGGTCCCTGAGCGGGCGCGCCCGGCGGCGGTTGGACCACGAGCTCGTGCGGCGCGGTCTGGTCTCCAGCCGCCAGCAGGCCCAGGCAGCGGTAGCGGCCGGCCAGGTGCTCGTTGCCGGGGCGGTGGCCGACAAGGCAGCCCGGTTGGTGGCCGCCGGGGAGCCACTGGTCGTGCGGGGAGGGGGACCGCGGTTCGTCAGCCGGGGGGGCGAGAAGCTGGAGGCGGCGCTCGAGCGGTTCGCCGTCGAGGTGGCCGGACGGCGGGCGATCGATGCCGGGGCCTCCACCGGCGGGTTCACCGACTGCCTGCTCCAGCGGGGAGCGACGTCGGTGGTGGCCGTCGACGTCGGGCACGGGCAGCTCGACGCCCGCCTGCGGGCCGACCCCCGGGTGGTCGTGCGCGAGCGGACCAACCTGCGCACCCTCTCCGTCGACGATCTGGGCGTCCCCGAAGAGCCGGGGGGCCCGCCCCACCCGTTCGTGCCGGTGGACCTCCTCACCGCCGACCTGTCGTTCATCTCGTTGAGCACGGTGGCCCCGGTGCTCTGCGGGCCGGTGGTGACGGAGGGCGCCGATCTGATCGTGCTCGTCAAACCCCAGTTCGAGGCGGGGCGGGCGGAGATCTCCCGTGGTCGGGGCGTCGTTCGGGACCCGTCGGTCTGGCGGGCGGCCCTTCTCCGGGCGACGTCCGCTCTGGGGGCCACCGGAACCGGCATCATGGGGGTCGTGCCATCCGTCCTGACCGGCGCCTCGGGCAACACCGAGTTCTTCGTCCATGCGTCCGCCCGGCGGGCCCCCGATCCCGGCGCGCGGAGAGGGCAGCTCGAGGCGCTGGTCGACCTGGCGGTCGACGAGGCGATCCACGGTGCCACCCGCCGTGGCGAGCGCTGAACGGCGGGCGTGATGTCGACCGTGGCCATCTTGTCGCATCCCACCCGCGAGGACGCCTGGCAGATGGCGTTGGAGACCTCGCGGTGGCTGGCCGGCCAGGGCCACCGGTTCCGTCTGCTGCGCCTGACCAACCAGGACCGGGTGGTCGAGGACGGTCGGGAGACGGACCTTTCCGAGCTCTGTTTCGACCATGTCGACGTCGCGGTCAGCCTGGGGGGCGACGGGACGCTGCTCCGGCTGGCCCCGCTGGTGGCAGGCGCGGACGTACCGATCATCGGGGTGAACTTCGGCCGGCTCGGGTACCTCTTGCAGCTGCGACCCGAGGAGCTGGCCCCGGTGCTGGTGGACGCGCTCGGTGGCCGGGCGAGGATCGAGGAGCGGGCGGCGGTCACGGTGCGGCTCGACGCCGGCCGCTCGTGGTTCGCCCTCAACGAGGTCGTGCTGGAGAAGACGGTCTACGGCCACACGGTCCGCCTGGCCACCGCCATCGACGGCGAGCCGTTCCTCAAGTACTCCGCCGACGGCCTCATCATCGCCACCCCGACCGGGTCGACCGCCTACAACCTGTCGGCCGGCGGCCCGGTGATGTCCCCCCGGCTCCGGGCGATGGTGATGACCCCGGTGGCGCCCCACCTCTCCTTGGACCGCAGCCTCGTGCTGCATGCAGGCCAGGTCGTGCGGGTGGAGATCGCCGAAGGTCCGCCGGCCGTGCTGGTGGTCGACGGGACCGAGGTGGCGCGGCTCGACCCGGGTACCGGGCTCAGCTGCGCCGTGGCCGATCGGCCGCTGCGGCTGGTCTCGAACAACGGTCCCGGCTTCGCCAGCCTGCTGGCCGCCTCACTCGCCGAGGACCCCCGACCCTGACGGGGCCGGTCGGGTGCTGAGGGAGCTCCGGGTCCGCAACCTCGGGGTCATCGAGGATCTGAGCCTCGAGCTCGGACCGGGCATGACCGTCCTGACCGGCGAGACCGGGGCGGGCAAGACCTTGGTCGTCGAGGCGCTCCAGCTCCTGCTCGGGAGCCGGCCCGAAAGCGGTCTCGTGCGGACCGGGACGGCCGAGGCCCTCGTCGAAGCCCGCTTCGAGCCCCCGGGGGGCGGCGAGGTGATCCTCGCGCGCGCCGTCCCGGCGACGGGACGGTCCCGGGCGTGGGTCGACGGGCGGATGGCCCCGGTCGGCATGCTGAGCGAGGAGGCCCGGAGCCTGATCGACATCCACGGCCAGCACGAGCACCAGTCGTTGCGGAGCCCGGCCGCCCAGCGAGCAGCGCTCGACGTGTTCGCCTCGCTCGACCTGGGGGAGCTGGGCCGGGCCCGGGCGGCGGTCCGCCGGGTGACCGACGAGATCGCGGCGCTGGGGGGTGACGCGCGAACCCGGGCCCGCGAGATCGACGTCGTTCGCCACCAGCTGGCCGAGATCGCCACCGCGGCGATCGAGAACCTCGACGAGGAGGCGGCGCTGGTGGCCGAAGAGGAGCAGCTGGCCGACGTGGAGGCCCATCGCGAGGCGCTCCAGACGGCAGGGACGGACCTGCGCGGGTCCGACGAGCAGGCGGCCGGCTCGGGGGCCGGAGCCGTCGGGCTGCTGGCCGAGGCGGCCGCGGTGCTGTCCGGACGCGACGCGTTCGGCCCTTGGCAGCTGCGCCTGCGCACCGCGCTGGCCGAGGTGGCCGACGTGGCCGGCGACCTGCGGGCACTACTGGACGAGCTGCGCGACGACCCGGCCCGGCTGGCGGCGGTCCAGGGTCGACGGCGGGAGCTCCGGGCGCTGCGGGACAAGTACGGCCCCAGCCTGGCCGACGTGGCCGAATTCGCCCGGGCGAGCAGCGAGCGGCTGGCCGAGCTCGAATCGGCCGGCGAGCGGGCCGTCGCGCTGGAAGCGGACCTGGCCTCCGCCCGCCTGGGGCTGGCCGAGGCCGAAGCGGCCGTGCGCCGGGCCCGGGCCGCCGCGGCGCCCGGGCTGGGGGACGCGGTCGGAGGTCGGCTGGCCGAGCTGGCGATGCCCGGAGCCCGCCTCGAGGTGAGGGTCGCGGCCGAGGGCAGCGGCGAGCCGGTGCAGTTCCTCTTCGGGGCCAATCCGGGGGAGGCGCTGGCCCCGCTCCAGCGGGCCGCGTCGGGCGGCGAGCTCGCCCGGGCAATGCTGGCGCTGCGCCTGATCGCCGCCGGCGGACCGGGGACCATGGTCTTCGACGAGGTGGACGCCGGGGTGGGTGGGAGCGCCGCCCTCGCGCTGGCCCGGTCCCTGCGGGAGGCAGCCGGGGACCGTCAGGTGCTCGTGGTCACCCACCTGGCCCAGGTCGCCGCCTTCGCCGACTGTCACGTGGCGGTCCAAAAGCGCGTCCGGGGCGAGCGAACCACCACCGAGGCCCGGGTGCTCGGGCCGGGCGACCGGATCGTGGAGATCACCCGGATGCTGTCGGGACGACCCGACAGCGAGACCGGTCGGGCGCACGCCGAGGAGCTGCTGGCGTTCGGTAGCCACCGCCCGACGTCCACCCGGGACGGCGGCGCGCTCGTCTAGCGTAGGGGGGTGCCACCCCCCTCGGCGTGCTCGCCCCCGCCCGGCCCGGTCCGCTGACCCCGGCCTCGATGACCAAGTTCGTCTTCGTCACCGGCGGGGTCTCCAGCTCGCTCGGCAAGGGCCTCACCGCCTCGTCGCTCGGTCGGCTCCTCAAGTGCCGGGGCCTGCGGGTCACCATGTGCAAGCTCGATCCCTACATCAACGTCGACCCGGGGACCATGAACCCCGGGGAGCACGGCGAGGTCTTCGTGACCGAGGACGGCGGGGAGACCGACCTCGACCTCGGGCACTACGAGCGGTTCATCGACGAGAACCTCTACCAGGGCTCGAACACGACGACCGGGTCCATCTACTCGTCGGTCATCGCCAAGGAGCGGCGCGGTGACTACCTCGGCAAGACGGTCCAGGTGATCCCGCACGTCACCGACGAGATCAAGGAGCGGGTCCGCCGATTGGCGGACGAGGACGTCGACGTGGTGATCGTCGAGATCGGCGGGACGGTGGGCGACATCGAGATCGTCCCCTTCATCGAGGCGATCCGCCAGCTGCGACGAGACGTGGGGCGCGAGAACGTCTGCTACGTGCACTTGACCCTCGTCCCCTACCTCGGTCCTTCGGGGGAGCAGAAGACGAAGCCGACCCAGCACTCGGTCACCGAGCTGCGCTCCCGGGGCATCCAGCCCGACGCGATCGTGTGCCGGAGCGACCAGCCGATCTCCGAGGGGCTCAAGCGCAAGATCTCCCTGCTCTGCGACGTCCCCATCCAGGCGGTCATCTCCAACGTCGACGCCCGCAGCATCTACGAGATCCCCCTGGTCCTGCGCGAGCAGGGGCTCGACGGCTTCGTGTGCAGCACGCTCGGCATCGACGAGGCGGAGCACCCGATCGACCTCAGCGGCTGGGAAACCCTGGTCGAGCGGGTCGAGTCGGTCGAGCGGCCGGTCCGGGTGGCCATCATCGGCAAGTACGTGAAGCTGCCCGACGCCTACCTGTCGGTGGTGGAGGCCCTGCGCCACGCCGGTTTCCACCATGGCGCCCAGGTGGACATCGACTGGATCGACGCCGAGCAGATCCCCGACCTGTTGGCCGGCGGCCGGTTGCGCGAGCTGGACGGGATCGTGATCCCGGGGGGCTTCGGCGAGCGCGGGGTGGAGGGCATGATCGCGGCGGCGGCCCACGCCCGCGAGCACGGGATCCCGTGCCTCGGCCTGTGCCTGGGCCTGCAGGTCATGGTGATCGACGTCGCCCGCCACCTGGCCGGGCTCGACCGGGCGAACTCGCGGGAGTTCGACACCCTCAGCCCGCATCCGGTGATCGACCTGATGGAAGAGCAGATCTCGGTGACCGACAAGGGCGGCACCATGCGACTGGGCGCCTACGTGGCCATCCTGGCCGCCGGCTCGCGGGTGGCGAAGGCCTACGGAACCGAGTCGGTGACCGAGCGTCACCGGCACCGCTTCGAGGTGAACCCTCGCTACCGCTCCAAGCTCGAGGCGGCGGGCCTGGCCTGCTCGGGGGTCTCGCCGGACAACCGCCTGGTCGAGTTCGTCGAGCTGGCCGAGCACCCGTTCTGGGTGGGTACCCAGGCCCACCCCGAATTCAAGAGCCGTCCCGACCGACCGCACCCGCTGTTCCGGGAGCTGGTCGGGGCCGCGCTCGACCGGGCCGAGGGCCGCGAGCCTCGGCTGATCGGGCTGAGCGACCTCGACCCGGTGCGGTGAGGAGAGGGGGCCCCCGACGCCGTTCCGAGTGGTGGGGGAGACGCCGCTGCTGTCGAGCCACGTCTTCGACGTGGTCCGGCTCGAGCTGAGCGATCCCGACGGGGAGACCTTCGAGCGCGACGTGGTCCGCCACCCCGGCGCGGTGGCGGTGGCTCCGGTGGACGAGGCCGGCATCGTCACCCTGGTCCGTCAGTACCGGGCCGCGGTAGCGGGCGAGCTCCTCGAGATCCCGGCCGGCACCTGCGACGTGACGGGCGAGGCACCCGAGACGACCGCCCGGCGCGAGTTGGCCGAAGAGGCCGGGCTCGAAGCCTCCGAGCTGCGGCGGCTCGCCGCGGTGCGCAACTCGCCCGGTTACGGGGACCAGCTGACCACGGTGTTCCTCGCCACCGGGCTGCGGGACTGCCCGACCGACCGGGGCAAGCACGAGGAACGGTGGATGTCGGTCGAGCGGGTCGACCTGCGCGACCTGCCCCGCCTGGTCGCCGACGGCACCCTGGTGGACGAGACCACCGTGCTCGCGTTGTGGATGGCCCGCCACGCCCTGGGGATCGGCGCCTGACCCCGATCCAGCCCCGGGCTCGACCGCCAGTCCCGGTGGTCCCGGTGGTCCCGGTGGTCCCGGTCGACCGGCGCCCGCCAACCCCCGGCCGGGCCGCCCGGGCGCCGCTGTCGGCGCCATCCGAGGAGTACCTCGGCTGGTTGGCGGTCGAGCGGGGCCGGGCCCGCCTCACCATCAGCTCCTATCGTCGGGACCTGGTCCAGTACGAGGCCACGCTCGCCTCGGCCGGGCTCGACCCGCTCCGGGCGAGCACCGGGGACGTCGAGGCCCACCTGACGGCCCTCCGGGCCTCGGGGCACGGGCCCGCGTCGACCGCCCGGGCCGCCTCGGTCGTCCGGGGCCTGCACCGGTTCCTGGTCGACGAGGGCCTGGCCACGGCCGACCCGACCACCGAGGTAGGGGTGGGCCGGGTCCCGCTCCGCCTCCCCAAGGCGCTCTCCGAGGACCAGGTCGCCGCCCTGCTGGGGGCGGTGGTGGGGGACGACCCCGCGGCGCGCCGGGATCGGGCCCTCCTCGAGCTGCTCTACGGGACCGGGGCCCGGATCTCCGAGGTGGTCGGCCTCGACCAGGCCGACCTGACGGCCGGCGGGGGCCTGGTTCGCCTCTACGGCAAAGGCTCCAAGGAGCGGTTGGTCCCGCTCGGGACCTTCGCCGGGCGGGCGCTCGACGCCTGGCTCACCCCCGACGGCCGGGGACGGTTCGCCCCGGCCCGCTGGCAGCGTCGGGGCGACGCCGAGGCGGTGTTCCTCAACCGGCGGGGTGGCCGGCTCTCGCGCCAGGGGGCGTACGAGGTCGTCCGCCGGCATGCCGCCGCCGTCGGGTTGGCGACCCGGGTGAGCCCCCACGTCCTGCGCCACTCCTGCGCCACCCACATGCTCGCCCGGGGCGCCGACATCCGGGTCGTCCAGGAGCTCCTCGGTCACGTCTCGATCAACACGACCCAGCTCTACACCAAGGTCTCTCCCGAGCACCTGCGCAACGCCTACGAGGCAGCCCACCCCCGCAGCGTGCCGAAGGCTCCGACCCTCTAGTCTTTGGGGCATGACGAGTGACGCGCCGGCCACCGACGCCAAGGTGGCCGAGCGGCGGGCAGCGCTCGAAGCCGAGCGGGCCGAACTGCGCCATCAGCTCGCCGAGCTGGGCTTCGGCGACCAGGGCGGCCTGGCCTACGACGCCAACTTCGCCGACTCGAGCCAGGTGACCGCCGAGCGGGGTGAGGCCGAGGCCCTGGCGGGCGAGCTTCGCGACGCCCTGGCCGAGGTGGAGGCGGCCATCGGGCGCCTCGACGAGGGTACCTACGGGTTGTGTGAGCGTTGCCACCAGCCGATCGCTCCGGCCCGGCTCGAGGCCATGCCGAACGCCCGACTGTGCATCGCCTGCGCGTCGCGGTCCTGACGCCGCCGGGGCGGGGGGTCTCGGTGAGCGATCCCGGGTCACCCTGGCCCCCACCGCCCCCCGGCTCCGGACGCCAGCACGGCGGGTACGGACCCTACGGAGCGCCCCGCCAACCCCAGGGCGCCCCGCCGCCGCGGGGCCCCGACGGGCGGCGACGCCCGACCCGACCGGGGTGGACCCGGCGACCTCGCTCCGTGCTGTGGGCGGTCGGCATCGTGGCCGTGGTGGCGCTGCTGCTCGGCGCCCACTCGATCACGGGCGACGACGTGGCGCTGTTCTGCGTGGTCGTGGCGTCCATCATCCTCCACGAGATCTCCCACGGCTGGGTCGCCAACCTCTGCGGGGACGACACGGCCAAGCGGGCCGGGCGGCTCTCGCTCAACCCACTGCGGCACATCGACCCGGTCGGGACGCTCATCCTCCCCGCCCTGATGGTCCTGAGCACCGGGTTCCTGTTCGGCTGGGCCAAGCCGGTCCCCGTCGACACCCGCCGCCTGCGCAGCCCGCGCAACCAAGCGGTCCTGGTCGGTCTGGCCGGGCCGGCCACCAACCTGCTGCTGGTGGCCGCGGCGGCCATCGCCTTCCGCTACGGGCTGGCCCACCAGCTGGCGCTGTTCCGGCTGGGCTTCTCGGCCGATGTGCCGTTCGGATGGCGGCTGGTCTACGACGCCGGGTACGTCAACCTCGTGCTGGGCCTCTACAACCTGCTCCCGATCCCGCCCCTCGACGGCTCGGCCTTGGTGGAGCGGCTGGTCCCCGCGTCGGCGTGGCCGGGCTACCTGCGGGTCCGCCGCTACCTGCTGCCGGTCACCATCGGCGTCATGCTGCTCTCGCTCTACATCCACGTGGGGGGCACCACGCTGCTCGGTCGCCTGTCGGCCGACGTCGAGTCGCTCTGGGACCGGATCTGCGGACTGGGCTGAGCCCTCAGACCAACAGGCCCATCGCCTCGGCCGCCCGCTGGTAGGTGGCGGCGGCCACCTCGTGGGCCCGCTCCGCACCCCGGGCCAGCACGGTGCGCACGGCGCCGGGGTCCTCCAGCAGGGCGTCGCGCCGGGCCCGTACCGGTCGCAGGGCTTCGATCAGCGCCTCGGCCACGTCCCTCTTCAGGTCGCCGTAGCGGGTGTAGCCCCCGGCCAGCTCGGCCGGTCGACGCCCGGTGGCCGCCCCGAGCAGCTCGAGCAGGTTGGACACCCCCGGCTTGGCGGTCGGGTCGTACCGCACCTCGTTCTCGGTGTCGGTGACCGCCCGACGGACCTTGCGGTCGACCTCGGCCGGGTCGTCGAACATCCCGATCGTGCCCAGAGGGGAGTCCACCGACTTGGACATCTTGCGCTCCGGGTGGGCCAGGTCCATGACCCGGGCCCCGACCTCGGGGATGGCGCCCGTCGGCACGGTGAAGATCTCGCCGTAGCGGTGGTTGAACCGGGTGGCGACCACCCGGGCCAGCTCGAGGTGCTGGCGCTGGTCGTCGCCGACCGGCACCTGGTCGGCGTCGTAGAGCAGGATGTCGGCCGCCATCAGGGTGGGGTAGGTGAACAGCCCGACCCGGACGCCCTCCTGCCCCGCCCCCTTGTCCTTGAACTGTGTCATCCGGCGCAGCTCGCCCATGGTCGCGGTGCACTCGAGCAGCCACGCGAGCCGGGTGTGCTCGGGCACCTGGCTCTGGACGAAGACGGTGCACACCGAGGGGTCCAGGCCGGCGGCGAGGAGCCCGACGGCGGCGTCGAGGGTGCGGGCCCGCAGGACCTCGGGCGCGATGTCGAGGGTCAGGGCATGGAGGTCGACCAGGCAGTAGAAGGCGTCATGCTCGCGCTGGAGGCGCTCCCAGTTGCGCAAGGCCCCGAAGTAGTTGCCCAGGTGGAACTCGCCCGACGGCTGCACCCCCGACAACACCCTGATCATGGCCGGACACTGTAGGCCCGGGCCGCCGGGGGGAGGTGAGGGGTCCGGGGGGCGAGGGTGCGCGCTGCGGCCGGCCGGCGACAGCGCGGCGGGGGTGCGCGCCCCGCACCCCGCACTTCGGTAGGGTCGCGGAGATGGGTCGCCCGGTTCTCACCCCGGTCTTCGAGGGCCCGATCGACCTGCTCCTGCACCTCGTCAACACCCACGAGGTGGACGTGCTGGCGGTGCCGCTGGCCCCGGTGGTCGACGAGTTCGTGCACCACCTGGCGGAACGACGCGACGAGCTCTCGCTCGACGACCTCTCCGAGTTCCTGCTGGTGGCCGCCATCCTGGTGGAGCTCAAGTCCCAGCTGCTCCTGCCCGGACCCGACGAGGTGGAGGAGGACGAGGAGCTGGTGGGTTTCGAAGAGCGGGACCTGCTGCTCGCCCGCCTGCTCGAGTGCCGGGCCTACGCCGCGGCGGCCGACGTGCTGGCGGCGATGGCCGAGCAGGCGGCCCGCTCGTTCCCCCGCGAGGTCGGGGTCGACGAAGGCTTCGTGGTCCATGCGCCCGACCTGCTGCGCGGGATCACCCCCGACACCCTCGCCCAGGCCTTCCTCCGGGCCACCGCCGAGCGGCCCGCGCCCCGGGTCGACCTCTCGCACGTGACGGTCGACCAGGTGAGCGTGGCCGAGACGGTCGAGACACTCTGCGCGGTGCTGCCCGGGCTGGGCCGGGCCCGCTTCGGGGCGCTGACCGCCGGCCTGGGGACCCGGCTGGAGATCATCGTGCACTTTCTCGCCGTGCTGGAGCTGTGCAAGCTCGGCAAGGTCGGCCTGGGCCAGGGCCGGACCTTCGGCGAGCTCGAGGTGGCCTGGCTGGACGACGGGCGCGACCTGGTAGGCGTCGGCACGGGGCACGCCGGCGTCGACGCCTACGACGGATGATCGACGAGGAGCTGCACCGCGCGATCGAGGCGGTCTTGCTGGTGGCGGTCGAGACGGTGCCGGCAGGGCTGCTGGCCGAGCTGCTGGAGGAGCCGGTCGACCGGGTCGAGGCGGCCTGTGCGGCGTTGGCCGAGGGTTACCTCGCCCAACGCCGGGGGTTCGTGCTCGCCCGGGTGGCGGGAGGGTACCGCTACCAGACCCAGCCCGATCTCGCCCCCTACGTCGAGCGGTTCGCCAACCGCGAGGTCTCCCACCGGTTGTCGACCGCGGCGCTCGAGACCCTGGCCATCGTGGCCTACCGTCAGCCGGTATCGCGGGCCCAGATCGCCAGCCTGCGCGGGGTGAACGTCGACGGGGTGGTGCGCATGCTCGAGCAGCGCGGGTACGTGGCCGCGGTGGGGCGGGCCGAAGGTCCCGGCCAACCCGTCCTCTACGGCACGACCGAGCTGTTCTTGGAGCGCCTCGGGCTCGACCGGGTCGACCAGCTGCCGCCGGTCGAGAACTTCCTCCCCGGGCCCGAGGTGGTCGCCGAGCTCGAACGGGGGCTCCGACCGGCCCCGGCGCCCGGCGGCGCTGGCCCCGGGGCGCCCGACCCGGCCCCGTAGAGCCCCCGGAGGGATCCGACCAGGTGGGCGACGACCGGCCGCCGGAAGGCGAACGGCTCCAGAAGGCCCTAGCCCGGGCCGGCGTCGGTAGCCGGCGAGTTTGCGATGAGCTGATCGCGGCGGGCCGGGTGGCGGTCGACGGGGCAGTGGCCGTGCTCGGCCAGCGGGTCGACGTGGCGCGCTCGCGGGTGACCGTCGACGGGAACCTGGTCCCGGTGGCACCCGGGCTGGTCCACTACCTGTTGAACAAGCCCGCCGGGGTCGTGACCACGTCGCACGATCCGCAGGGTCGCCCGACGGTGGTCGACCTGGTGCCCCGGAGCCCCCGGGTCTTCGCGGTCGGGCGGCTCGACCGGCAGACCGAGGGCCTGCTCGTCGTGACCAACGACGGCCTGCTGGCCCAGCTGCTCTCCCATCCCTCCCACGGCGTGGCCAAGGAGTACCTGGTCGAGGTGGAGGGGTCCCCGTCCCCCGGGGCGCTGCGAACCCTGCGCGAGGGGGTGGAGCTCGACGACGGGCGCACCGCTCCGGCCCGGGTCGGCACTCTGGGCGACCGCGTGCTGCGGATCACCATCCACGAGGGTCGCAACCGCCAGGTGCGCCGGATGTGCGAGGCGGTCGGCCATCCGGTGCGGCGGCTGGTCCGGACCAGGATCGGCCCGATCACCGACCCCTCGCTGGAACCGGGGACGTGGCGGCACCTGAGCGGTCCCGAGGTCCGGGCCCTCGCCCGCTCGGCAGGCCCAGGTGGGTCACCCACCGGGCAGTAGCATTCCGGCCGATGTCTCCCAGCCCCACCGTCCGCGGCCTGCGCGGCGCCACCACGGTCGAGATCGACACCGTCGAGCAGGTGACCGCCCGCACGCAGGAGCTATTGACAGCCCTGCTCGAGCGCAACGCCCTGGTCGAGGACGACATCATCAGCATCCTGTTCACGACCACCGCCGACGTGGTGTCGATGTTTCCCGCCACCGCGGCCCGGGGGATCGGCTTCGGCGCCGTCCCCCTGCTCTGTGCGGCCGAGATCGCCGTGCCGGGCGCCACCCCCCACTGCATCCGGGTGCTCCTCCACATCCACACCGACCTCCGGCGGGATCAGATCCACCACGTCTACCTGCACGGCGCCCAAGGGCTCCGCGATGACCTCCCGAGCTGAGAGGGACCCGGGCACCGACGGGACCCAGGGGGGAGTCGCGGTGTCGAGCTTGCCGGCCCCTCCCTCGACCGGTGCCGCCCGCCGGGCACAGGTGGTGGGCACCGGGCTGATCGGCGGCTCGCTCGGCCTGGCGCTGCGCCGGCGCGGCTGGCACGTGAGCGGCACCGACCGCGACCCCGAACAGGCACGCCAGGCCCTGGCGCTCGGGGTGCTCGACGCCATCGGCGACGACCCGGAGGCCGAGATCGTGTTCGTGGCGACGCCCGCCGCCATCGTCGCCCAGGTCGCCAGCCGGATCCTGGGCGACCGGCGACGGCCCGACGTGGTGGTGACCGACGTGAGCGGGGTGAAGACGTCGGTGGTCGGGGCGGTCGGCCACGCCCGGTTCGTCGGTGGCCATCCCATGGCCGGGTCCGAGCAGGTCGGGCTGGCCGGAGCCGACCCGGGCCTCTTCGACGGTGCCGTCTGGGTCCTCACACCGACCCCCCAGACCGACCTGGGCGCCTACGCCGTGGTGCAGGACGTGGTGAACGATCTGGGCGCCGAGCCGATCGCCCTCACCCCGGCCGACCACGACCGCCTGGTGGCGGTCGTCTCGCACGTCCCGCACCTGGTGGCGGCGACCCTCATGAACGCCGCCTCCACCGGCGCCCAGCACGACGCCGCCCTGCTGCGCCTGGCGGCCGGTGGGTTCCGGGACATGACCCGGGTCGCCGCCGGGCACCCGGGGATCTGGCCCGACGTCTGCACCGACAACGCCCCGGCGATCGTGGCGGCGCTCGACGGCCTGCTCGCCGACCTGGCAGTCATGCGGGACCGGGTCGCCGGGGCCGACCGGTCGGGCCTGCTGGAGGTGCTCGCCCGGGCCAGTTCGGCTCGTCGCTCGCTGCCGGCCCGAGCAGCCCGGCCCGACGACCTGGCCGAGATCCGGGTGCCGGTGCCCGACCGTGAGGGGGTGCTGGCCGAGATCACCAGCGTGGCGGGCGACCTGGGCGTCAACATCTACGACATCGAGATCGCCCACTCGAGTGAGGGCAACCGCGGAGTGCTGGTCCTGGTGGTCGAGCGGCCGCTCGCCGGCGCGTTGCGCGACTCGCTGGGCAAGCTCGGGTATCCCGGCTCCGTCGGGGTGCTGGCGTGACCGAGCCACCGGCGGGCGCCGAACCGGCCGATCCGGCTCTGCCCGATCCGGCTCTGCCCGATCCGGCTCTGCCCGGTCCGGCTCTGCCCGATCCGGCTCTGCCCGATCCGGCCTCGCTCGATCCGGCCATTCTCGACACCGTGGTGGTCGGGGGCGGCAGCCCGCTCCGAGGCACCGTGCGCACGCCGGGGGACAAGTCCATCTCCCACCGGGCGCTGCTGCTGGCGGCCCTGGCCCCCGGCACCTCTGAGCTCCGGGGGCTCTCCGACGGCGACGACGTCCGGCGGACCGAGGTGGCCGTGGGGGCTCTGGGGGCCCGGGTCGACCGGCCCGAGGGCGCGGCCGGGGTCGTGGTCGTCGAAGGGGGTCGTTCCCGCCTGCGGCCCGCGCCCGGGCCGCTCGACCTGGGCAACTCGGGCACCGGGATGCGTCTGCTGGCCGGGGTACTGGCCGGCCTGCCCTTCCGCAGCGAGCTGCGGGGCGACGCGTCGCTGTCCGGTCGCCCGATGGACCGGATCGCCGAGCCGCTCAGCGCCATGGGGGCCACCGTGGTCGGCCGGGGCCCGCGGCACCTGCCCCCGCTCGCCGTGACCGGTGCCGCGCTCCGCGGCATCGACTGGACACCGGCAGTGCCCAGCGCCCAGGTCAAGTCGGCCATCCTGCTGGCGGGGCTGGACGCCACCGGCGAGACGGTGGTCCGCGAGGCGGTGCCCACTCGCGCCCACACCGAGGAGCTGCTCGCCGCCGCCGGCGCCCGGGTGGCGGTCGAGTCGTGGGGGAGCGGTCGCCTGGTCCGGCTGCGAGCCTCGGAGCTGTCGCCGTTGACCCTGCGCGTGCCGGGCGATCCTTCGCAGGCGGCGTTCTGGGTCGTGGCCGGCTGCGTGGTCCCCGGCAGCCGGATCGTGGTGGAGGGGGTGTACGCCGGGGCCGAACGGGTGGGCTACCTGGGGGTACTGGTGCGGATGGGTGCCGACGTCCGGTGGCATCCCGGCGGGACGGGTGGGCTCGGTGCCACCGACGTGGTGGTGCGCCACGGGCCGCCGTTGGCGGCCACCACGGTGGACGCGGCCGAGATCCCGTCCCTCGACGAGATCCCGGCCCTGGTGGTCGCCGCCGCCGTCGCGCAGGGCACCACGGTCTTCCGGGACGTGGCCGAGCTGCGGGTCAAAGAGAGCGACCGGCTGCACGCGGCGGTGGCCCTCGCACGGGCCTTCGGCGCCTCCGCCCGGGCGGAGGGGGACCAGCTGGAGGTCACCGGGGTGGGTCCGGGCGGTCGCCTACACCACGGCCGGTTCGACAGCGGGGGCGACCACCGCATGGCCATGGCGGCAGCAGTGGCGGGCCTGGCCGCCGGGGCGGGGGAGAGCGAGCTGACCGGCTTCGGCGCCGTGGCCACGAGCTACCCGGGTTTCCTCGGGGACCTCTGCGCGCTCGGGGGCGCCGCCCGGAGCTCCGCGCCCCGGGTCCCGGACCCGGCCCGAGGCGGGCAGCGCACCGGGGCCGAGCCGCGGCCGGGGGCCGACCGGTCGGTCGTGGCCATCGACGGGCCGGCCGGCTCGGGCAAGTCGACCCTTTCGCGCGCCCTGGCCGCCCGGCTCGGCGTCGAGCGCCTCGACACGGGCGCCATGTACCGGGCCATCGCCTGGGCGGCCCTGCGCCGAGGGGTCGATCCGGCCGACACCGACGCGGTGGCCGAGCTGGCCCGATCGGTCGACCTCGAGGTGGGCCACGACACGACGACGGTCGACGGAGTCGATGTCAGCGCCGCCATCCGCAGCGCCGAGGTGAGCCGGGTGGTGTCGGTGGTGGCGGCGAACCCCGAGGTGCGCCGCCAGCTGGTCGCCCGCCAGCGCCAGTGGGCCGAGCTGCACCCGGGCGGGGTGGTCGAGGGTCGCGACATCGGCTCGGTGGTGTTTCCCGGGGCAAGGGTAAAGGTCTACTTGACGGCTACACCAGCCGAGCGGGCCCGGCGCCGCCGGGAGGAGGAGGCGGTGGACATGGCCCGCCGGGACCATCTCGACTCGACCCGGCCTGCCTCGCCGCTCGCCGTTGCCCCCGACGCCCGGGTACTCGACACCACCGGACGGAGCATCGAGGACGTGGTGAACGAGGTGGCGTCGTGGTTGTGAGCGCCGGGACGTCGTCGGCCCGATCTGGGCGGGGCACGGAGGTTCCCTTCGTCCTCGACACCCGCTGGACGCCGCTCTACCGGGTGGCCCGACAGGCGGTCCGCATCTTCCTCAGGGTCTGGTTCCGTCCGGTGGTCGAGGGGAGGGCGGAGATCCCCGACACCGGCCCGGTGATCCTCGCGCCGGTCCATCGATCCTTCGCCGACTTCGTGTTCGCCGCTGCGGTGACCGAGCGCAAGCTGTTCTACATGGCCAAGGCCAGCCTGTGGCGCTCTCGGGTCCTCGGACGGGTGCTCGTCACCGTGGGGGCCTTTCCGGTGCACCGGGGCTCGGCCGACCGCGAGGCGCTGCACCGGGCCGAGCAAGTGCTCGAGCAGGGCCAGGTGCTGGTCATGTTCCCCGAAGGGACCCGCCAGGCCGGCTCCGAGGTCCAGCCGCTCCTCGACGGGGTGGCGTTCCTCGCGAGCCGCCACCGCGCCCCGATGGTGCCGATCGGCATCGGCGGCTCGGACCGGTCGATGCCAGTGGGCTCGAAGGTGCCCCGACCGATGCGCATCAGCGTGGTGGCGGGGCCACCGGTGGCCCCGCCCACCCGTCCGGGCACCGGTCGGGTGGCCCGCAGCGCCCTCAATGCCAGCTCGGCCGCCCTGCGAGCGGCCATCCAGGACGCCTACGACCGCGCCCGCGCCCTGGTCGACTGACCGCGACCACGCTCAGGGGTCCCCGCGGCGCTCCCGCCACCAGGTGCCGACCAGCACCCGGCAGTAGCGGAACCCGTAGCGCAGGTTGCCGCCCTTCTTCGAGACGCCCGAAAGCCGCTCGTGCCACACCGTCGGCCGCTCCACCACCCGCCAGCCGCGCCGCACGGCGGTGGTGAGCAGCTCGGCCGTCTGATACTGGTCCTGCTCCAACCGGTCGACCAGGTCCGCCAGCATGGAGGCTCGCAGCGCCCGGAAGCCGTTGGAGGTGTCGGTGAGCCGGACGCCGTTGAGCCGGCTCAGGAGCCACGCGAACACCACCACCCCGGCGCGCCGCAGCGGGTCGGCCGTGGTGTCGAGGCCGAGGCGCCGCGAGGCCAACACGAAGTCGGCGTCACCCGCCACCAGCGGCTCGAGGAGGGCGGGCAGCTCGCCCGGGTCGTTCTGCCCGTCGGCGTCGAGGGTCACCACGTACTGGGCGCCCCGGCGCAGGCAGAGCCGGTACCCGGCCCGCAGGGCCACCCCGTGGCCCAGGTTGACCGGCAGGGCCAGGGTGACCGCCCCGGCGGCCCGGGCCACCTCCGCCGTGCGGTCCTCGCCCCCGTCGACCACCACCAGCGGGGTGACCGCCAGCCCGCACGCGCTCGGCGGCACCTTGGCCAGCACCGCCCCCACGTTCTGCTCCTCCTCGTAGGCGCAGATCAAGGCCACCACCGGAGCGAAGGGCGCCTGGCCCCCCGACGCCTCCAGCTCGCGTTCGGCGTGGGCCACCACCAGGTCCTGCAGGGCCCGAAGGCGGAGCGCGTGGCGGTCGTCGGCGACCCGCGACGTCACGGGGCGAAGGCACCGAGGACGTCGGCGGCCGACAGGTCCCGGTCCTCGCCGACGGGGTCGGTGGCCCCCCCGACCGACCCGGCACCGCACAGCAGCCCCACCGTCGTGGCGAGCGCCCGGAGCAGCTCGCGCAGCTCCGGCGGCGGGGGGAAGTACTCGTCCTCGGCGGTCACGTGGACGTGCTCCACGCCCTGGGCGGGCGCGAGCCGGGTCACGATCTCGCTCACCAGCAGCTCGGGGGCCGAGGCGCCGGCGGTGATCCCGACCGTTCCCGCCAGGTCGTCGGGCACCTCGTCGACCCGGTCGACCCGGACCACCCGGGCGCATCCCGAGGCCCGGGCCACCTTCTCGAGCGCCACCGTGTTGGACGAGTTGGCCGATCCGACCACGATCACCGTGTCGGAGCGATGGGCGATGGCCTTCAGCGCCGCCTGACGGTTGGTGGTGGCGAAGCACAGGTCGCCCCGGTTGGGCATCCACAGATCGGGGAAGCGGGCCTGGGCCGCCTCCCGCAGGCCGCTCCACTCGTCATGGCTGAGGGTGGTCTGGGCGAGCAGCGCCACCGGGGTGCCGGCCGAGCGCAGGTCACCGAGGGCGTCGAGGTCCGACTCGTGCTCGATGAGATGGACCGACTGGGGCGCCACGGCCATGGTGCCGACCGCCTCCTCGTGGCCCGAGTGGCCGACGTAGAGCACCGTGTACCCCTTGCGGGCCCGCACCTTGAGCTCGTGGTGCACCTTGGTCACCAACGGGCAGACCGCGTCGATCACCACCCCGCCGCGCCGGCGGGCCCGCTCGACCACCTCGGGCGCGGTACCGTGCGCGCTCAGCATCAGCGGCGCCCCGGCGGGCACCTCGTCGACGTCGTCGACGAACCTGACCCCCTGCTCGCGGAACTGGTCGACCACGTGCTGGTTGTGGACGATCTCGTGGTAGCAGTACACGGGCGGGTCGAACACGCAGACCATCCAGGCGAGCGCCTTGATCGCCTTCTCCACGCCGGCGCAGAAGCCCCGTGGCTCGGCCAGAAGGATCCGCTCCACTGCCACGGGGCCCACACTACCGGGGGGCGCCCCGATACCCCGAGACGGCCCGGCCCGGCCCGGGCGGTCGGCGGCCCCTGGCGGCCCAGGTAGCCTGGGGAAATGTCGTCGCCCACGGTGACGCTCGTCGCCGCGGCGTCACCGGCCGCGCGCGCCGGCCTCGAGCCCGGCGACGAGCTGGTGTCGCTCAACGGCCGAGCGCCCACCGACGTCATCGAGTTCCACCAGCTCACCGACGGCGAGCAGGTGGACGTCGTCGTCCGGCGGGCCGGAGCACCGCTGCCCCGCCGGATTCGAATCACCAAGGACGCGGGGGAGCCGCTCGGGGTCGAGATCTCCTCGGCGGTCTTCGACCGGATCCGCACCTGCGACAACCACTGCGCCTTCTGCTTCATCTACCAACTGCCCAAGGGCATGCGCAAGAGCCTGTACCTGAAGGACGACGACTACCGGCTGTCGTTCCTCTACGGGAACTTCACCACCCTGACCCGGTTCACCGAGCTCGACGCCGAACGGGTGCTCGAGGAGCGCCTCGGACCCCTGTTCGTGTCCATTCACGCCACCGATCCCGCCGTCCGGGCGGCGATGCTGCGCAACCCCAAGGGTGCCACCAGCCTGCGGTGGCTGCGGGTCCTGCTCGAGGGGGGGATCGAGGTCCACGGCCAGGTGGTGGTGTGCCCGGGGGTCAACGACGGTCCGGTCCTGGACGACACCCTGCTCGGCATCCTCGACCAGTACCCCGCCCTGGCCAGCGTCGGGGTGGTGCCACTCGGGCTGAGCCGCTTTTCGGCCGAGCCCGACATGCGGCCCCACACGGCGCAGGAGGCGGCGGCGGTGTGCGACACCGTCGGGCAGTGGCAGGCCATCTACCAGGCGCACCTCGGGCACCGGATGGTCTACGCCGGCGACGAGTACTACCTGATGGCCGGCCGCGAGTTGCCCCCGACCGCCACCTACGACGGGTTCCCCCAGCACGAGAACGGCATCGGGATCGTCCGGGCCTTCGAGGAGCGCTTCGGGGGCGACCCGGCGGTGCCCCACGGCGTGCGCCCGGGCTTCTTCGCCGCCGTCGACGGCGCCGCCCCCAGCGGTTACCGGGCGCTGCGGGCACCCCACGAGGCGGGCGCGGCACCCGGAAGAGACGGGGACCGGGGCGCCGCTCCGACACCGGTCGCCCTCCTGACCGGCTCGTTCGCCGCCCCGGTGCTCCGCTCGCTGCTGGCCCGCCACGGCATCGCCGCCCCGGCGCCGGTCCGGGTGATCGAGGTGGTCAACGACTACTTCGGGGGCACCATCGGCGTGGCCGGGTTGCTCACCGGTCACGACCTGGCGCTGGCCCTGGCGGCCGAGCCGGAGGGCCACCGCTACCTGGTGCCGGATGTCTGCCTGTCCGAGGGACGGTTCCTCGACGGCCTCACCCCGGCCGACCTGCCCCGACCCGTCGAGGTGATCCCCACCGACGGGCAGGCGTTGCGGGCGGCGCTGGGCGACCCCCGGGCCGGAGGGCCGGCGTGAGCGCTGCCAAGCCGTCGGTGGTCGTCGCCGGCCGGCCCAACGTCGGAAAGTCCTCCCTCGTCAACCGCATCGTCGGTCGTCGGGTCGCCGTCGTCCAGCACGAGCCGGGGGTGACCCGGGACCGCAAGGAGCTCGACGCCGAGTGGGCGGGGGTGGGCTTCAAGGTGGTCGACACCGGCGGGTGGCTGTTCACCGGCGACGCCCTCGATGCAAAGGTCAGCCACCAGGCCGAGCGGGCGGTGGACCAGGCCGACGTCGTGCTGTTCGTCGTGGACGTCACCGTGGGAGTGACCTCCGAGGACCTCGAGGCGGCCCGGGCGCTGCGACGCCGCGGCGTGGCGATCCGCCTGGTGGTGAACAAGGTGGACGACGCGGCCCGCGAGGCGCAGATCTGGTCCTTCGTCTCGCTCGGGCTCGGCGACCCCTGGCCGGTGAGCGCGCTGCACGGTCGGGGCACCGGCGACCTGCTCGACGAGGTGGTGGCCTCCTTCCCCCGGCCCACCGCGCCTGCTTTGCCGGTGGGTGATGGCGACGGCGGTCGCGGTGATGGCGATCGTGGCGCGGTCGACGGCGATGGCGATCGTGGCGCGGTCGACGGCGACGAGCCCGGCCCCGGGGGGAGCGATCGGCGTGACGGGCCGCCGGGCACCCCACGGGTCGCCCTGGTCGGTCGGCCCAACGCCGGCAAGTCCACGCTCTTCAACCGGCTGATCGGCGAGGAGCGCTCCATCGTCCACGACCTGCCCGGCACCACCCGCGACGCCATCGACACCGTGGTCAGCACCCCCGACGGGCCGTTGTGCTTCGTGGACACGGCGGGGATGCGGCGGCCGTCGCGCACCGATGCGGGCACCGAGCACTACTCGGTGCTGCGGGCCCTCACCGCGCTCGAGCAGGCCGATGTGGCCCTGCTGGTGATCGATGCCACGGTCGGCGCCACCCACCAGGACCAGCGGCTGGCCGAGCGGATCGGCGTGTCGGGGTGCGCCGCGGTGGTGGTGCTGAACAAGTGGGACCTCATCGCCACCGACGAGCGCGACGACGTCCTGGCCGGGGTGGCCGAGCGACTGACCTTCCTCGGCCCTGCTCCGGTGCTCAAGGTCTCCGCCCGCTCGGGCCGGGGGACCCAGCGCATCCTGCCCGCCCTCCACCAGGCCATCGGCGCCTACCACCAGCGGCTACCCACCGGGGCGCTCAACCGCGCCCTGCGGGACATCCAGATCGCCCAACCCGCCCCCGGCGCCCGGATCCAGTACGGGGTGCAGGGCGCCACCGACCCCCCGACCTTCACCCTGTTCTCCACCGGCCGCCTTCCATCCACGTACCTGCGCTACATCGAACGCAAGCTCCGCGAGCACTTCGACATGGGGCCCACCCCGCTCAAGATCCGGGTGCGGACCGGCGGGTCACGCTAGGGGCCACCATGCCCTGGTGCGACGAATGTGACCAGCTGGTCGAAGAGGAGGAGGTCGGCGAGGAGTACACCTGCCCGACCTGTGGCAACGCGCTCGGGGACCCACCACACCGGCGAGTGCCCGCCTACTTCAAGTTCATGCTGACCGCCTCGGTGATCTACCTCGGCTACCGGGCCTACCAGGGCATCGCCTGGCTGGCACACCACCTCTGAGCGGGGAGCGCCAGCTCAGCGGACCTTGGCGGCCACCTCTTCGCCGTAACGTCGGAGCCCGTCGACCGCGGCGGGGAACGAACCGTGGGGGACCCGGAACGACGTCCAGGTGACGCCGATCTCGCGCAGCCTTCCGATGGCGTCGATCTGCTGCTCGGCGCTCGCGTCCTCGGGCAAGGGGGTCAGGCTTCCCGCCGCCACGTCGAGGCTGGTGCGGTCCCGTCCCCTCTCCTCCATGCGGTCCCCGATCCGGCCGATGATCCGCCCCAGGTCCTCGTCGGTGGCGATCGCCGGTGTCCGGGTCGTCCGGCTGAGGGTAGGGCCGCCCAGCAACGGCTGCCAGCCCTGGCCCCAGGCGGCTACCCGCTCCTGGACGACCTTGGCGTTGCCCCCCAGCCACAGCGGCGGGTGTGGCTGCTGCACCGGGCGGGGCGCAACCGTCACCCCCAGGGCCTCGAAGTGCTTACCGGTGTAGTGGAACTCGTCGGTGCCCCACACCCCGTGCATCACCTCGACCGCCTCGTCGAAGAGCGCGTTGCGGTCGTCGAAGTCGACCCCGAGGGCAGCGAACTCCGAGCGGAGGTAGCCGGTGCCGAGCACGAAGATGGTCCGGCCACCCGACAGCACGTCGAGCGCGGTCATCGACTTCACCGTGAGGAAGGGGTTCCGGTAGGGGACCACCGTGAGCGAGGTCATCAGGGTCAAGGTCGAGGTGACCCCGGCGACGTAGGCCAGGCCGACGAACGGGTCGAAGGTCTCGTGCCCGCCATGGTCGAGCCACTTCTTGGACGGCGCCGGGTGGTCGGTGAGGGCCAATGCGTCGAGGCCCGAGGACTCGGCGACCCGGGCGAACTCGGCGATGTTGGCCGGGTCGATCCATTCGCCGCCCCCGGCGCTCGAGATCGGGTACTCCATCATGAAGCGGATAGGTCGGACATCGGGCATGGCCAGAGGCTAGTCACAGGTCCGTGCTCCGACCACCGCCGGGCCGGGTCCGGTGCCCGGCGGTAGCATCCCGGGACGTGGACCCTGCCGACCGGATCGAGCTGCACGAGCTGGCGACGCGCTACGGCGACCTGGTCGACGCCCGCGACTGGGAGGGGTTGTCGGAGGTGTTCACCGATGACGTGGTCTACGGGAGCCCGGCGATGCCCGGGCAGGACCTGGTGGGGATCGCCATCGTGCGGAAGTGGATGGGCCGCCAGCGCCATCCCATCGCCCACCACATCACCAACATCCGGGTCGAAGAGGACGAACAAGGCGTCCGTCTTCGCTCGCGGGTCATCCTGATCGGGGACGACGGCACCTCGCGATCGGGGGAGTACCTCGACGAGGTCCGCCCGACCCCGGCCGGCTGGCGGATCTGCCGCCGGTCCTTCACCGCCCGGGTCCGGCCCGACACCGACCGGCCGGCGTAGCCGGCATGTCTGGTTCGAGTCGTTCGGCGCTCGTCCTGATGGACCTTCAGCAAGGGGTGGTCGGCGCCTTCGGCGGCGGACCCGAGGTCCTCGCCGCTGCCCGGAGGGCCATCGACCTGGCGCGCGGCGGCGGTGTGCCGGTCGTCTACGTGCGCCTGGCATTCCGGACCGGCTACCCCGAGGTGGACTCCCGCAACCGGGTGTTCGCGCGGGTGGTCGGCGGGGCGCGCTTCACCGACGAGGATCCCGCCACCCAGATCGCCCCATCGATCGCGCCCGAGCCCGAAGACATCGTCGTCACCAAAAAGCGCATCAGCGCCTTCAGCGGCAGCGACCTCGACTACGTGCTGCGCTCCTCGGGTATCGACACCTTGGTCATGGGAGGGGTGGCGACCAGCGGCGTCGTGCTCTCCACCCTCCGGCAGGCGTCGGACCTCGACTACGACGCCGTCGTGCTGCGTGACGTCTGTGCCGACGGGGACCCCGAGGTGCACCGGGTGCTACTCGACAAGCTCTTCCCACGCCAGGCCTCGGTGATGACCGTCGACGAGTGGGAAGGGGGTACCAGTTGAGCGATCAACAGGTCGTGGTGGTCACCGGTGGCTCACGGGGCTGGGGGCGGGCGATCGTGCTCCGCTACGCCCAGCCGAACACCACGCTCGTGGTGAACTACCGCAACAACACAGCGGCGGCGGAGGCAACGGCGGCCGAGGCGGCCGAGCAGGGAGCCGAGGTCCGGCTGGTGCGCGCCGATGTCGGACAACCCGGCGGCGTGGACACGGTCCTCGACGCCACCCGCTCGCTCGGGCACATCGACGTCCTGGTGCACAACGCCTTCCTTCTCGCCCAGGCGCCGCCGCTCGAGCTCGAGGACCCGATCTTCGACGAGGCGATGGCCGTCGGCCCCAAGGCGCTGCTGGGCCTGCTGCGCGGTGGTGTGGACCTCTTTGCCGAGGGTGGCGGCCACGTGGTGGCCACGTTGAGCCTGGCGACCCGCCGCGTGTTCAACAAGCGGGGGACCGGCTACTTCCCGATGGCCGCCGCCAAGGCGGCGTTGGAGGTCGCGGTGCGGTACCTGGCCATCGACCTGGCGGCCAAGAACATCACGGTCAACGGCGTCGCCGCCGGGTACATCGCCACGGACTCGATGATGGCCGAGGGCCAGGAGCTGTTCCGCCAGCAGATCTCCGCCAAGACCCCGCTCGGACGCATCGCCGACCCGGCCGAGGTCGCCGACGTCGTGCACTTCCTCGGGTCGCCCGCCGGGCGTTGGATGACCGGCCAGATCGTGGTCGCCGACGGGGGCTTCTCGCTGATCTGAGGACGACACCTCGGGCCGAGGGGAGTAAGTTCCGTATCGGGCCGGTGGCGGCCCGAGCTCGCGAGGCCGTGATCTCATGGGCCTCGGGCGATAGGGGGTGGAGCCATGAGCACCGACTTCGCGCGGACGCGATGGGGATACGTCTACGACGGGGACCAGCACATCCACGAGCCGCAGAACTTCTGGATCGAGCGGCTCCCGTCCAAGTACAAGGACCGCGTCCCGCGTACCGTCACGGGTTCCGATGGCAAGGACTACTACCAGTCCGCGGACGGCACCACGACCGTGGGAACCGATATGCGCACCGCGGTGGCCGGGGTGAGTGAGCTCGACTGGCACTTCGGTCCCTACGCCTTCGGGGAGATCCGCCCGAGCGCGTGGGATCCCAAGGCGCGTCTGGACGACATGGACATCGACTACGTCTACGCGGCCATCATCCATCCGAACCGACAGGACTTCGGTCTCTTCGCGGGAGCAGACGCGGAGCTGCAGAACCTCTGCGTCAGGATCTACAACGACTGGATGTCCGAATTCTGCTCGGTGGACACGGACCGATTGCTCGGGATGGCCCAAGTCCCTTCGACCGGTGTCGACAGCGCCATCGCAGAGCTACGTCGTGTCCGCGACCTGGCGGGCATCCGCGGGGTGGTGTTGCGCAACTGGCCCAGTGGCGAACAATGGCCCACCCCGACGGACGACGCCTTCTGGTACGAGGCCGAGGCCCTCGGGATGCCGATCATCATTCACCGGACGATCGGGGCTGCGGGGATGGGCGCCGGCATGCAATGGTTCGCGGAGCACGGCGGCAAGTACAAAGAAGCGCTCACACTGGGACATCTCCAACTGGAACGCCTGGGTTCGGCATTCGTCCCCGCCCTCTCGTACATGATCATCGGAGGGGTGCTCGAGCGATGCCCCGACCTTCACCTGGTGGGCACCGAGACAGGGTGTGGCTGGGTGCCGTTCTTCCTCGAGCAGAGCGACGACAACTTTCTGCGCCATCGCTTCTACTCCGAGACCGGCCTCACGATGCTGCCCAGTGATTACTATCGCCGCCAGTGCTGGAACACCTTTCAGGTCGACCGCGCCGCGATCGAGAACCGCCTCGGTCTCGAGGACAAGTTCATCTGGTCCTCAGACTTTCCCCACGCTGGCGCGGATTGGCCCAACTCGGTGAAGAACATCGAGAAGAACCTCATGGGTGTGCCCGCCAGCGAACAAAAGATGGTCCTCACCGACAACTGCCGCCGGGCCCTGAAGATCGGGTGAGGTGTCGGGAATCTCGGCGCCGCGCCAAGCAGCATCATCTTCCGCCAACGGTCCGCTCATCGCACCAGCTCACCGTCAGCGATGGCCTCCGTTGGCGTCTTGGTTACGACGGGACCCCCTCCTCGATGCGCTAGGGTGTCCGGGGCATGGATGGGTTCGTGACCAGGGGAAACATCTGTTGGAAGCACAGCGGGCTGTGGCGCAGCTTGGTTAGCGCGCTTGACTGGGGGTCAAGAGGTCCCGGGTTCAAATCCCGGCAGCCCGACCAGTAAGCCGACGTGGTCGACCACGACCGGGCTGGTCACGATCGACCGACCCAAGCTGAGGGCACCGATTGAGGGGGCGCTCCTTGGGGGGCTAGCTCGGCGACCGCCGCAGGGTCCACCGCGCTACCGGACCTCCGAGATCCCCGTACGGCAGCGCCCATCGCCGTCACGGCCTGCTCGAGGATCTGCGAGGACGTGGCGAAGTTCAACCTCAGGCATCCCGTTCCGTTCGACCCGAAGGCAAGGCCCGGGTTCGTCGCCACCCGAGCCCGGGCGAGGAAGAACTCGGCCGGCTCCTGCGGAAGGTTCAGCGCGTTGCAGTCGAGCCACGCCAGGTAGGTCCCCTCGGGCACGCTGTAGCCGACCCCGGGGAGATGCTCCGCGAGCAATTCGGCCAGACGACGCCGGTTTCCGTCCAGATAGGCAACGGTGTGGTCGAGCCAGTCCGCACCAGACCGGTACGCCGCCAGGTTCGCCTCGATGCCGATGGTCGAGGCGCCGTGGGTCCTCATCCTCGAGATCTGCTGCCACCGGTCCTCGTCGGAGTCGTTGTTGACGATCGCCTGGGCGCACTTGAGGCCCGGGAGGTTCCATGCCTTCGAAGCCGAGGTCAGGGTGATGGCATGGCTCGCCGCCACCTCTGAGACGCTCGCGTAGGGAACGTGGCGGTTCGAGTACGTGAGCGAGCCGTGGATCTCGTCCGCGACGACTCGGGCGCCATGGCGGTCTACGACGTGCGCCAGGGCAACGAGTTCGGCCCCGCTGAAGGAGCGACCGAGCGGATTGTAGGGCTGGCAGACGATGATCGACTCTGCACCGCTCGCGAAGGCCCGGTCGATCGCTTCCAGGTCGAAGATGAGCTTCCCTTCGTCCCGGGCCATCGGCACTTCGAGGATCGGACGTTGGACCACCTTCGGCACCTCAAAGAACGGCATGTATGCCGGGGTGGGCAGGACGATCGGCGAGCCCGGCGACGTGTAGCAGTCGATGGCGAGCTCGACGCCCTTCAGGACGTCGGGCAGGAGATGGATCCGGGACGGGTCGATCGGCCAGGAATAGCGGGTCGCCGACCACTCTGCCACCGCGTCTGGCAAGCCGGTCGCCTCGTCCCGACGCGGATACCCGAACTCCTCGCGGTCGACCGCGTCCTGGATTGCCGCCCGAACCACCGGAGCGGTGGGGAAATCCATCTCCGCCACCCACAAGGGAAGGACGTCCGGATCGTAGAAGCTCCACTTGGCGGTCCCACGACCTCGGAGCGTGGCCGGGTCCAGCTTGTCGTAGGACGCGAACGCCGAGCTCACGTGGACCTCACGAAACCAGCGATCTTGTCGAGCACCAAGTCGATCTCCTGTTTCGTGTTGTAGTAGCCGGTCGAGATACGCAGGGCGCGGTTCTCGTGCACGTTGCGGATCGAGATACCCAACCCAGCCAGGTACTCGACCGCCCGATCGATGTCCGCGTCGCCGACCTGAAACGAGACGAGGCCCGAGTGCTGCCCCGCTGGAGTGAGAACCGTGAAGCCGCGCATCTCACCCGCCCGCGCTTTGCAGTAGGCAGACAACGCCTCGATGTCGGCTATCGCTTCGGAGAAGCCGACCACGTCGGTCAGCCACCGGACCGACGTGGCGAAGCCCCTCATGGAGGGTCGATAGAAGGTGCCGGTTTCGAAACGCGCCGCGGTCGGGTTGAGGACGAACGACGCCGGATCAGTGGCGTCGAACCGCCGGAAGTCCACCGTGGTGAACGTCGTGAAGGTGGGGCTCAGCGCGTCGAGCTGGTCCGATCGCACGAAGAAGCCACCAGAGGCATCCGGCCCGCACAGCCACTTCTGCCCCGGAAACGCGTACTGATCCACCCCCAGCTCGTGGACATCGACCGGGATCGCCCCCACCGACTGCGCGCCGTCGACGAGCACGATCGCCCCGACCTCGTGCGCCATGGCGGTGATCTCCTTCACCGGAAGCACCGCTCCGTTCGTATAGAGCACATGGGAGAGCACGACCATCTTGACCCCGGGACGAATCGCCTTCTCGAACGCCTCGAGTGCGACCTCCGGCTCGCCGTTGCCGATCTCGACCAGCTCGACGTTCACCCCGTGCCGCTGGCGGAGCATCGCGAGCGGCATGAGCACACCGCCGTGCTCCTGAGAGGTGGTGAGCACCTCGTCACCGGGCGCCCAGGGCCGCCCCCAGAGTCCCAGGTTGACACCCTCGGTGGTGCTCCGGGACAGAGCAATTTCCTCCTCCTGCGCCCCGACCAGGACCGCAAGGCTCCTACGCAGCGCGGCGAGCTCATCGAAGTAGTCCAGAAAGGACTGCATGCCACCGGCGATGCGTCCGGCTTCCAGCTCCTGGGAGGCCGCCTGCGCCGCTGCCGCCGTGCAGCATCGGGGGAGCGGTCCCCAGCTCCCGTTGTTGAGATAGACGGTTGCGCTGGTCGCGGGGAGCTCGTCGCGGATGCTGTGGATGTCGATACGTGCCATGGTTCTCCCATTCTCCGGCTCACCGGGGTGCCGCGCCCGGTCGGTTAGACGAGCCCTCCCGAGGATGCCGTCGTGTCGACCTTGCCCTGGGTCACGCATCGACCCGACACCATCACCAACTCGAGGTCCCGCACGGCGCCTAGCTCCCGGAGGGGATTGCCCCGAACGGCGATGACGTCGGCCCGCTTTCCCGCGTCGAGGCTGCCGGTGACGTCGTCGATGCCGATCGCCCGTGCCGCCAGGATCGTGGCCGCCTCGATCACCGACGCATTGTCCCATCCCGCCGCGGCGAACACTTCGAGCCCGCCGGCGTAATTGTCCATGCGATTCTCGCGGCCGGCCATGCCGAAGCCCGAATCCGTCCCGGCGATCATCTGCACCCCGGCCTCTCGCATCGCGGCCAGGCGTCCGAGCAGGCGGTCGATGCCACCGGGACCGAAGCGGTCGTTCATCTGGAACAGGATCCCCGACACGGTGGGGCAGACGTAGACGTCGTTAGCGATGATGCGACCGATCGCGTCCATGTCGGGCTCCGCGGTGATCATCGTCGTAGACTGCGTGGCGAACGAGCAGTGCTCGATGGTGGTCACGCCCGCCTCCGCCGCATTCCTGATCCCTGCAGTACCGTGGGCGTGGGCGGCGATGTGCTTGTCGCGCATCCTCGCTTCTTCGACGACCACCTTGATCTCGTCCACGCTGAACTGCGCCTTCCACGTCGGCGGGCCGACTGGGGTCATGCCGCCGCCGGTGGCCATGATCTTCAGGCAGTCCGCGCCCCCACGCAGGTTCTCGCGGGCGACCTGGCGGATGGCGTCGGGGGTATCGGCCTCACCACCCATGTACCAGCAGTGGCCGCCGGAGTTGGTGATCGGTCGGGTGGCCACGACGAGATGCGGACCGACGGCGAGGCCGGCCTCGATGGCGTCCCGCAGTTCCACCTCGAGGAAATCGCGGCCACCGAGATCCCGGGCGGTCGTCACCCCGGCCGAGAGCAGCTTGCGAGCGTTCTCGGCCATCCGAAGGATCAGATGGGGGTTGCTCTCCTTGCTGAGATGGGTCGTCGGGACCACCGATCGGTCGAAACCGAGATGGACGTGGGAATCGATCATGCCCGGCATGACCGTGCAACCGGTCAGGTCGACCACCTCGACGCCACCGTCGACAGGGCAGCTCCCCCTGGGCCCGACCGCTTTGATGGTCGCGCCGTCGATCAGGACCTCACCGTTTTCGATGAACTCATTCGGGCGGCCAGTCAGAACGGTAGTGGCCTGGAGCAATTTCATCGTGCTGCCTCCTTCTCCTCGCGCTCGGGAACGGGCTGCCCCGGTGCGCCACCCGGGGGACGGTCGTCGACAGCGAGGCCACCGGGTCGGCGCAGGGGGACAGGTGACGACATGGGGAAGTGGCAGGCGACCTCGTGGGCCGGCGAGCACTGGACCATCTCCGGCTCGACCTCGGCACAGATCGCCTCGGCGCGCGGACATCGGAGCCGGAACCGGCAGCCCGAAGGCAGGTCGGTCGCGGAGGGCACCTCCCCACGCAGGGGTGGGCCAGCATTGCCCACCGCCGGGTCCGGCACCGGCGCTGCGGCGAGCAGGGCCCCGGTGTACGGATGGGCCGGGCTCGAGAAGAGCTCGTCGGCCGGCGCCCGCTCCACCAGCCGGCCGAGGTACATCACCCCGATCTCGTCGGCGACGTGGCGCACGGTCGCGAGGCCGTGCGAGATGAACAGGTAGCTGATGCCCAACGTCTCCTGCAGCTCGTCGAGCAAGTTGACCACCTGCGCCTGGACCGAGACGTCGAGGGACGACACCGCCTCGTCACAGACGAGGAATTTCGGGTCCACCGAGATGGCCCGGGCGATGGTCACCCGCTGGCGCTGTCCACCCGAGAGCTCGCGCGGGTAACGCTTGGCGACCTCGGCGCGGAGGCCCACGCTCTCGAGGAGCTCGAGGCTCCGGTCGTGACGTTCCCTCTTGCCGGCGATCACGCCGTGCGCCTCGAGCGCCTCCGACACGACGTCGACGACCCGGTGCCGCGGGTCCAGGGAGCCCAGTGGGTCCTGGAAGATCGCCTGGACATCCTTTCGGGCCCGCCGGAGCTCCTGGCCCCGTCCGGCCAGCCAATCCCCACCGTCGAACGTCACCTGCCCGGACGTGGGCTTCTCGAGGCGCAGCAGGAGCCGGCCCAGGGTCGACTTGCCGCAGCCGGACTCGCCCACGAGGCCGAAGGTGGACTGCCGGTGGATCGAGAACGTCACCCCGTCGACCGCGCGGATCGTGCGGACCGTCTGACGGCCACGGCGGTGGTGCCGGAGCCGGTAGTGCTTGACCAGGTCCCGGAGCTCGACCAGCGCGCCGCCCGGGCCGCCTTCCGCTCCCTGCGTCACCTCGGCCACCATGTTCATGGCTGGCCTTCGCCCGGATCCGCGCTGGGTGAGCGCGAGGGGTTGAGCAGACCCGAGGCGAGCTCCCCGGCCCGGTGACAGGCGACCCGCCGCGCCCCGATCGCCACCGGCTCTGGCGCCTCCACGCGGCACCGGTCGACGGCGAAGGGGCAGCGTGGGTGGAAGGCGCATCCCGAGGGCCGCTCGCGAGCCTCGGGCATCGACCCCGGGATCGCCGAAAGCCGGGCCACCCGGGCTGAGTCGACGCGCGGCACCGCCCTGATCAGGCCGATGCTGTAAGGATGGCCGGGCCGGGAGAACAGATCGCGGGTCGGTCCCTCCTCCACGACGGAGCCGGCATACATGACGACGATGCGATCCGCCGTCTGCGCTGCGATGCCCATGTCGTGGGTTATGAGGAGGACGGACATCCCCCGCTCGTCCCGGACCCGCTTCAGGAGCTCGAGCACCTGGGCCTGGATCGTCACGTCCAGCGCAGTCGTCGGTTCATCGGCCAGAAGGAGCTTCGGATCGCCGGCAATGGCGATGGCGATACCGACGCGCTGGCACATGCCGCCCGAGATTTCGTGCGGGAATTGCCTGACGCGGTGTTCGGGGTCGCTGATGCCGACCTGAGCCACCAGCTCGACCACCCGGCGCGCGATCTCGGCCCTCCCCGAGCGCCGGCGGGCCACCGCCTCGGCGATCTGCTTGCCGACCGGCACTACCGGATCGAGGGCCCCGGCTGGATCTTGGAAGATCATCCCCATCTCCCGACCCCGCAGGCCGCGCAACTGCCGTTGGTCGAGAGCCGTCAGGTTCCTGCCCTCGAGGGCCACCGTTCCCCCGACACGCAGCCGTGTGCGCCGCTGGGCGAGGCCCATGATCGCGCTGGCCGTCAGGGACTTCCCACTGCCGGATTCCCCGACGAGGCAGATGATCTCGCCCCGCTCTAGTTCGAAGCTCGTGCCGTTGACGAGGGCGACGTCCCCATCGCCCGATCGGTAGTCGACGTGGAGGTCGCGCACTGCGAGGAGCGGGACACCCGAAGGCCGAGTACTCGGTGGTGCGGTCATCGACTCGACGGCTCCATCACGTCGCGTAGCCAGTCGGCGATGACGTTGACCGACAGCACCAGGAGCGTGATCAAGACCCCGGGGAAGATGGCAATCCACCACTCCTTATTGATGTAGCCCTGTCCGTTGGAGATCAGCGTTCCCCACGAGGTAACCCCGGTCGGTCCTAAACCCAGATAGTTGAGCGACGCGCCGGTCACGATGGCCGTTCCGATAGTGATGGAGCCCAACACCATGCCCGGTGCCGCGCAGTTGGGGATGACGTGGCGCCACAGGATCCTCCGCTTGCGGACGCCCACGACGGTGAGGGCGTCGACGAACACACGGCTGCGGACCTCGAGGGCGCGCCCGCGCAGCACGCGGGCGAAGAGCGGGATGGTCGCCACCGATACGGCGATGATCTCGTTGGTTACCGTAGGTGCCAACGCCGCGATGAACACGAGCGCCAGGAAGAGCGGGGGAAGTGCCATCAAGACGTCGACGCAACGCATCACCACCATGTCGATGGCACCGCCGATGTAGCCGCTCAGGACGCCGATCGCCGAACCGACCCCCCCGCCGAGCAGGGTGCAGAGGAAACCGATCTCCAGCGCCGTCCTCGCTCCGTAGACCAGCTCGGTGTAGACGCTCCGTCCGTACTGGTCACTCCCGAGCGGGAACGTCCCTGACGGGGCTCGGAGGGTGGTCAGCGGGTCGGTCGCCGACGGGCTCCCACTCGTGAACAGCGAGGGGAACAGCGCCCATGCCACCATGAGGAGGAGGAACACGAATGCCAGCCCGAGGACGAGCCTGTTCGGGCGGAACCACCGGCGCCGCAATCCGGGCCGGCGGACCCAGCGGGCCCACGAGGACTCCCGTAGTAGACCCGGTGACCGCTCGGCCGACTGGAACGCATTCCCCGCCTGATCCTGTTCAACCTTGTCGGCGTTGGGTGCAGTGAGCGTCATGGCGATGTGCTCGTCTCGCTAGCGGGTCATGGCCGTGCGTACCCTGGGGTCAAGGTAGGCGTAGGAGATGTCGACGAGAACGTTGATCACCACGTAGGCCGTGGCGACGAGGAGGACGATGGCTTGAACCATCGGATAGTCCTTGTTGTTGATGCCGTTCACCAGCAGGCTGCCCAGGCCCTGCCGGCCGAAGATCTGCTCTGCGATCACCGCCGACGAGAGAAGGACGCCCAGCTGGACCCCGAGCACGGTAACCGTGGGCAGCAGGGCGTTGCGCAAGGCGTGGGCGATCCAGACCCGTCGCTCGCGCAGTCCCTTGGCATAAAGCGCCGTGACGAACTCGAGCTCGATCACCTCCAGCAGCGAATTGCGCACCAGTTGGATGACGAAGCCGGACGTCACCATGGCGAGCGCGACCGAGGGGAGAACGAGCTCCGCCAGGCTCCCGCTACCGGTGGCGGGGAACCAGTGGAAGGTGAACGAGAAGAGCAGGATGAGGATCGGACCAGTGCAGATCGTCGGCATCGACGTCCCGAGGAGGCTGACCACCCGGATCGTCGAGTCCACCCACGTGTTCTCGAAAAGCGCGGAGAGCATCCCGAAGACGACCCCGAAGACCACCGTCAAGACCATGGCCGCCAGCGCCAACTCGACCGTCGCCACTGTCTGCTGTCCGATCGCGCTCATGACCGGTTGCCGGGTCTGGAACGAGGCCCCGAAGTTACCGTGCAGGGCGTGCCACACGTAGAGGACGAATTGGTCGCCGAGCGATTTGTTCAGCCCGAACTCGACCATCAGGTTGTGTCGCTCGCCCGGCGTGGTCGGCGCACCCTGGGTGATGACGTCGACCGGGTTTCCCGGCAGGACTCGCAGGACGAAGAAGATGACCGCCGACACCCCGATGACGACCGGGATGCCGATGGCGATCCGCTTCAAGACGACGTGGACCGTGTTCCTCCTCCTCCGCTCGCTACTTCGCCAGCCAGACGCCGTAGTAGATGGGGTAGTCCCGCCGGTCGAAGGTGAGCCCGTGGACCGAGTTGCTCGTGGCCAGGATGAACGGCTCGAGCTCGATCGGTATCGATACTGCGTGGTCCACCACGTACTTCTGAACCTGGTCCCAATCCTTCTGGGCCGTCGCCGGATTCGTCGACGCCTCGGCCGCGGTCAGCCACTGGTCAACGGTCGGGTTGTCCAGCCGGGAGGCGTTCTGTCCGCTCTTACCAGGGATCGGGATCTCCGACGAGTCGAAGTAGTCGAACAGAATCGTCGGCGACGCCGTGATGAACGAGACGGCGGTCATCCCGTAGTTGCCGGCCTCCTCGACTGTGAGGGCGCTCGTCCCCTCGTAGTTGGTGATGTCCTCCTTGATCCCGACCTCCTTCAGCTCCGACTGGATGTAGACGCTCACCTCCTGGCGGAGCTCGCGGTCGGGAGTGGAACCGACGAACGAGATCGAGAGCGTCTGGCCGTCCTTGTGCCGGTAGCCGTCACTCCCGAGCTTCCATCCGGCGGCGCTCAGGATGCTTTTGGCCTTCTTCGGTGCATAAGACCACGAACCCACCAGGCTGGCGTCGTAGTCAGCGGTCTTGGGCATCAGCGAACTCCACGCCTCGGTGTACTCACCCTGGTACACCGCCTTCAAGATGGCCGGAATGTCGATGGCGTCGCGCAGCGCCAGCCGTAGCTGCTCGTCGGTCCAGGGGGCCTCATGGGTGTTGATCAGGTACTGGTAGCTCGCCCCGGCCCCGGCGATCGCGTAGAGCTTGACGTCCTCGTCGATGAGGGCGGTCTGGTAGTCGGGCGGCAGGATGGTCTCCGCCGCGTCGACATCCCCCTTGGTCAGCTGGCCGATCCGGGTGCTCGACTGGGGCACCTCGGTGAAGGTGATCCCGCCCACGCACGCCGCTCCCTTGTGGGTGAGCCCTGCGGGGCCCCAGTCGTAGTCCGGATTGCGCGTCTCGGTGACACTCTGGTTGGGGATGTTGGACGTGATGACGAACGGCCCGGACCCGACCGGCTTCTCACCGAAGCCCGCCGGTCCGTCGGCCATCGCCGCGGTGGGGCTCACGATGCCGAGGAACGCCTGGCTCGCCGCTTCGAGGAACGCCGGATAGGGGGTCTTGAAGTTCACCGTGACACTGTCTGGGCCGTTGACCACCGAGCCGGCGTAGGGACCGAGCAAGGCGATGGCGAAGAGGGAACCCTCGGCCGGGCTCTCGATCCGGTCGAAGGTGTACTTGACGGCATTCGCGTCGAGCGGCGTCCCGTCGGAGAACTTGACTCCCGGTCGGAGGGTGAACGTGTAGGAGGTGTCGGTAGGGTTCACCGTCCACTTGCTGGCCAGCCACGGGGAGAACTGCCCCTTGTCGTTCTCGTAGACCAGGCTGTCGAACACCCCCCGGATCACCCGGTAGGACGCCGCCGCCGGGGTGTAACTCGGGTCGAGGTCTGGCAGGAGGTCCTCGTCGAGGTCGACGCGCAGGGTGCCGCCGGTGGTCGGACAACCCTTTACTTCCTGGTCTGCCCCGGTGATCGGCTTGCCCGAGGTACCGGCGGCGAATCCCGGTGTGGCGCTGACCGCCAGGACGCTCCAGATGAGCGCGACGGCGCCGACACCGCCCATCACCGACCGCGCACGGAGGATCCCCGCGAGTGGTCGAACAACGGATCTGCCTACGGTACCGTTCATGGGTATGTGCTCCAACCTGCCCTAGAAGGGGATGTGACGAGGCCCGCCCGCGCTCGGAGAGCCGGCGAGTTGTCTCTGTTCGCTACGGTGTGAGTGGCAATCGACGGTCGCGCTAGGTGATGGGTATCGCCGCGATGATGTCCACCTCGAGCAGGGCGTCCCGAGGCAGTCGGCTGACCTCGACCGTGGTACGTGCTGGTAGCGACTCACCGAAGCACGACTGGTACGCCTCGTTGATGAGGGAGGAATGGTCGAGGTTCGAGACGAACATCGTGACTTTCACGACGTGGGATCGATCGCCACCGGACGCCTCGACGATCGCCATCGCGTTGGCGAGCGAAAGGTGCGTCTGTGCGACGACGTCCGGCTCGATGACCTTTCCCGAGCGTCCGTTGATGGGCAGCTGCCCGGACACGAACAGCAGTCGCGTCCCACCGACGCTGACCCCCTTGGCCTGCACGTACGGCCCCATCGGTGACGGCGCCTCGGTGGTGGAGATGGTGTCGAGGGCGCTTTTTGCCGCTTCAACCATCTTTTGAACCGTACGCTTGCCTGTTGCAGAGGTCAACAGGACGTTGTAGCTGTTTACCTGGTGTTCACATGCCGGAAATACTCGCAACACGCCTGGGTCCGACGTTCCGGGCAAGAAGCTGCGCGAGTGGCCGCACAGTATTCTGATCCGGTTTTATTCGTCCGCTCGGCAAGGTTTGGTTGAGACGGCGACGCTACACTCGACCGAAAGTTGAGATGCCTGCCGGGCTGTGAATAAGGAGCGCCTCGATACCATGCCGCCTAGACCGAGCGCGGGTCGAAAGTCGAGCTATTCCTGCGAGGCGGAGGCCATCGTGTCCGCGCTGGGACAGCTGGTGGCGCCGCTTCAGGCCGTGCTTCCCACCGCGAGCGAGGTCGTCCTCCACGATCTGACCAAGCTGCCGAATTCGGTCGCGGCGATCGCAGGCACCCTGACCGGCCGTAAGGTCGGCGATCCCGCCACCGACGTGCTCCTCGTGCAGCTCCGCGGCGCAAATGGGGGTCAACCGCTGCGATATCGGACGGTTCTTCCCAACGGGGGCGAAGCCCGCTCGACGACGATCGTCCTCCGAACCGCCGATGGTCATGACGTGGCTGCGCTGTGCATCAACGTCGATGTGACCGCGTGGATGGTGGCTCGCTCGCTGATGGACGACATGATCAGGATCGTCGGCGCGTCGGATCGCCCCGCCAGCCCTGCGACGTCGCAGGAGGGGGAACCGTCGGAGCCAGCGGGAGGAGAGACCTTCGCCCACAGCGTCGACGAGCTCGCCGACCGCTTGATCGAGCGCTCGGTCGAGGAGGTCGGGGTTCCGGTGTCGCTTATGAAGAAGCAGCACAAGCTGCAGGTCGTGCGAGGTCTCGACGCCCAAGGGATGTTTCTCATCCGAGATGGCGTCGAGCGGACCGCGGCGGCGCTGGGAGTGACCCGTTACACGATCTACAACTATCTGAACGAGCTGACACCGGACCGGCACGCGGCACTGGACGGCTAGCTCTCCTCCCGAGAATGACGCGGATGGGATTTCATCCAGGGATGACCCATGACGGCAAGCCCCTACGAGTCGCGCAAGTCACACGGGCGCTAGCTGCCGAGGCCGTGCGACCATCACCCACCACGCAGGGCCCGGTTCAGGTGTCCCGACCCCGCCCCGACGCCAGGATGAACCACGACCCCAGTCCCCATAGCACCGCCACGCCCGCCCAAAGGAGGATGTGCGCGCCGGCGTTGCCGGCGTCGAGCGTCGTCAGGGTTCGGCTCGACGGGTGGCCGTAGATGGCCGCGTTCGCTCGGCTGCCGACGTACCAGAGCCCGACGCTGTAGAGGACGAACAACAAGGTTCGTTGCCATCCCGTCCAGTGCTGCACGGCGCCGAGTCTCGCACCGCGCCGGCGCCGAGTCGCCCTCGGACCGACCCCGAGGAGCGTGTCGTCGAGGACGCCGTCGGCACGCGGACCGTGGGCACGTCGACCGTCAGCACGCCGACCGTCGTCACGTCGACTCCATGTGCGCCAGCGCCTCGAGCACTGCCCGGTCGGCCTCCGACAAGCCCACGAACTCGAGCCCGACACGGAGACCTGAGCCGGGGATCACCGCCAGGTTCCTCACCGCTCCCACAAGGGTCAGCAGCGCCATGCTGTGCTCCGGGCGCCGTACCCGGACGGTGAGGTGGCGCTGGTCGAGTTCCTCCAGCGTTGCGTCGGCCACGAACAGCCCGGCGCCGTGCAACGAGATATCGAGGATGTCGCACGCGCGCCAGCCGCCCGTCGGGTCGAGGCCGATGGCATAGCGCGCCTGCCACCCGACAGCCCGTCTCGGGACCCTTCGTCGTCGTTCCACCCCGTCCCCCTGACGCCGCGCATCGTAGCTGTCGGCCTTCGGACGTCATTGGCCGATTGGCAAGCCTCCGTCGACCCGAACGATGGCGCCGTTGGTGAACGTCCCGGCCGGGCTCGCGAGGAACAGGGCGGCGGGGACGATCTCCTCGGGCCGACCCGGGCGGCCGAGCGCGTTGTTGGAGTGCTCGCGGGCTTCAGGCGCCCACGCCTTGGAGATGTCGGTCAGGAAGGGACCGGGGGAGAGGGTGTTCACCCGCACCTTGGGGCCGTACTCAGCGGCCAACGAACGGGTCATGGCGTTGAGCGCCGCCTTGGCGCTGCCGTACGGGATCACACCGGGCAGCGGCATCAAGCTGCCCGACGAGGTGACGTTGATGATCGATCCGCCGTCGCCGTCGTACATCCGCTTGGCCACCTGGCTGGCCAGCCGGAAGGGGCCCTTGAAGTTCAGGCCGACCACGCTGTCGAACAGGGCCTCGGTGACGTCATGGCTCGGCATTGCCGGGCTCATGCCGGCGTTGTTCACCAGGATGTCGATCCGGGGGAACTCGGCATAGGCCGCTTCGATCAACTCGTCGATGGAATCCCACTTGGCGGCGTGCACCGCATAGGGCAGGGCCCGCCGACCGAGCGCCCGGACCTCTTCGGCAACGGCTTCGCAGTTGTCGAGCTTGCGGCTGGCCACGATCACGTCCGCACCGCGCTCAGCGAACGCCCGGACCATCTGGTAGCCGAGGCCCCGGCTGCCCCCGGTCACCAGGGCCACCTTGCCGCTCAGGTCGAAGTACGGATCTGGGTTCATGACCTGTTGATTCCTTCCATCGGTCCTGCTTGCACGGGTCGACCGCAAAGCCTAGCTTGGGCGAGAACACCATTCTGGATGACAAGAACGGGTGCCTTTCCGAAGAGGGAGCCGACCATGACGTGGGGATTCGAGACCGAACCGGAGTTCCAAGAGAAGCTGGACTGGATCGATTCGTTCGTCCGGAACGAGATCGAGCCGCTCGACTTCGTCCTCGGCAACCCCTACGACAAGAGCGACGGACGGGCGATGGAGGTGATCCGGCCGCTGCAACAGCAGGTCCGGGACCACGGGCTGTGGGCGGCTCACCTCACTCCCGATCTGGGGGGCCAGGGGTTCGGGCAGCTCCACCTCGCCCTGATGAACGAGATCCTGGGCCAGTCGCGTTGGGCGCCGACGGTCTTCGGCTGTCAAGCCCCCGACACCGGCAACGCCGAGATCCTCGCCCACTTCGGGACGCCCGAGCAGAAGGAGCAATACCTCCAGCCATTGCTCAACGGGGAGATCTCGTCGTGCTACTCGATGACCGAGCCGCATGCCGGAGCCGATCCGACACTGTTCACCACGCGGGCCGAGCTCGACGGCGACGAGTGGGTGATCAACGGCGAGAAGTGGTTCTCCTCCAATGCCCGGTTCGCCAGCTTCCTGATCGTCATGGCCGTCACCAACCCCGAGGTCAGCGCCTACCAGGGAATGTCGATGTTCATCGTCCCCGCTGAGACCCCCGGGGTGAACATCATCCGTAACGTCGCCACCGGCACTGAGGCCGACGCCGAGGGGTCGCACGCCTACATCCGCTACGAGAACGTCCGGGTGCCCAAGGATCACGTGCTCGGCCACGAGGGCGGTGCCTTCGCCATCGCCCAGACCCGGCTCGGAGGCGGACGGATCCACCACGGCATGCGAACCGTCGGCCAATGCCGGCGGGCCTTCGACATGATGTGCGAGCGGGCGTTGTCCCGGCAGACACGGAACGGTCCGCTGGCGTCACTCGAGATCGTTCAGGAGCAGATCGCCGACAGCTGGATCGAGTTGGAGCAGTTCCGCCTCCTCGTGCTGCGAACCGCTTGGTTGATCGACAAGCACCAGGACTACCTGCGGGTTCGCAAGGACATCGCCGCCGTCAAAGCCGCCATGCCCAAGGTGCTCACCAACGTCGCCCAGCGGGCCCTCCACCTCCATGGCGCCTTGGGTGTCTCCAACGAGATGCCGTTCGTCGGCATGCTGATCGGCGCCGAGGCCCTCGCCCTGGCCGACGGCCCGACCGAGGTCCACAAGGTGACCGTGGCCCGCCAGGTCCTCCGGGACTACAAGCCGGTCGAGGGGCTGTGGCCGAGCCGCCACCTGCCCGCCCTGCGCGCCGAGGCCCAGGAGCGCTTCGCCGACCTGATCGAGCTGCAGGCCGCCGACATCTGAGGGAACTTCCTGGCTCCGGACCGCCCGGGGGACGGGCGGAGGGAGACCCCTCGGGACCCGGTGGCGAACATATGTTCGTGTCACTTGGTACGGTGGGACGGTGCAGGTCCAGGGGAACGCCACCAGCCGAGCCGGCCACGAGCCTCCATGGGCGCTCGGGCTGAACCCGGCCCAGCGGCGTGCCGTCGAGCACGGCGACCAGCCCCTGCTGGTGGTGGCCGGCGCCGGAACCGGCAAGACCCGTATGTTGGTGAGCCGGGTGGCCCGGCTGCTCGACGCCAGCGTGCCGCCCGAGCGGATCCTGCTGGTCACCTTCAGCCGGCGAGCGGCGGCCGAGCTGATCCGCCGGGTGGGGCATCTGACCGATGCGGCTACGGCGCGGCGGGTCGACGCCGGGACCTTCCACGCGGTGGCCCATCGGGTCCTGCGCCGCCACGGCGCGGCCCTGGGCTTGGACCGGGGCTTCAGCGTGCTCGACGCCGGCGATGCTCGGGACCTGCTGGGCCTGGTGCGGGCCCCGGTGGCGGCGGCCACCCGCCGCCGGTTTCCCCGGACCGCCACCGTGGCCGCCGTCTACGACCGGGTCGTGAGCAGCCGGCGCCCGCTGGAGGAGGTCGTCACCCGCGAGTTCCCGTGGTGCGCCGAGGCGGTCGACGGCCTGCGCACCGTCTTTTCGGACTACACCGACCGTAAGCGGGCCCAGAACCTGCTCGACTTCGAGGATCTCTTGCTCTTCTGGCTGGCCGCGGCCCGCGACCCGTCGGCGGGCCCGGTGCTGGCCGGCGCCTACGACCACATCCTGGTGGACGAGTACCAGGACACGAGCGTGGCTCAGCGGGAGATCCTCCAGGCACTGCGGGCCACCGACGGTCGCATCACCGCCGTCGGTGACGACGCCCAGGCGATCTACTCGTTCCGCTCGGCCACCGTCCGCAACATCTTGGACTTCCCGAGCCAGTTCGACAACGCCCGGACCGTCACCCTCGAGCGCAACTACCGCTCCTCGGGGCCCATCCTCGACTTGGCCAACGCCGTCATGGCCGCGGCTGCCGAGCGCTACGAGAAGAACCTCTGGACGGCCGAGCCGGGGGGAGCGCGTCCGACGCTCGCCACCTGCCCCGACGCCCAAGCGCAAGCCGAGGCCGTGTGTGACAGCATCCTCGAGCTGCACGAGTCGGGCGTCTTGCTGCGCGAGCAGGCGGTCCTGTTCCGCTCGTCGCACCACAGCGACCTGGTGGAGATGGAGCTGGGGCGGCGAGGGATCCCCTTCGTGAAGTACGGAGGTCTCCGCTTCCTCGAGGCGGCCCACGTGCGCGATCTCCTCGGTTGCCTGCGCCTGATGGCCAACCCCTGGGACGAGCTGGCCTGGCTGCGCGTCCTTCGTTTGGCCGACGGGGTAGGCCCGGCGACCGCGCAACGGGCGGTGGAGCGCCTCGACGTCCGCGGGTGCGAACGGGGGGCTCCTGACCCCCTCACCACCTTCTGCAAGGATCCGTCCCGGGTGGTGGGCGCGAGCCGCGCCGTCCGTGACCTGACGCTGCTGTCGGACGCGCTCGCCGCTTGTCGGTCGGAGCGGCTCAGCCCGGCGGCGCAGGTCGAGTGTCTCCGCCAGGCCCTCGATCCGATAGTGCGCCGGCGCTACGACCGACCCGAGGCCCGCTTGGCCGACCTCGACGCGTTGGCCCGCATCGCCGACGGTTACGCCGACCGCGACCACCTGGTTGCCGAGCTCACTCTGGACCCACCGTCGTCGACGGGAGACCTGGCCGGTCCGCCGTCCCTCGACGACGATTGGCTGACCCTGTCCACCGTGCACTCGGCCAAGGGCGCCGAATGGAGCGCCGTCCACCTCATCCACGCCGCCGACGGCGCCTTCCCCTCCGACATGGCCACCGGCGACCAGGACGGGATCGACGAGGAGCGCCGGCTCTTCTACGTGGCTCTGACCCGTGCCCGACGCCACCTGCACATCTACGCCCCGCTGCGGTTCCACCACGGCGCACCCGATGGGTGGCGCGACGCCCACTCCTATGCACAGCGGACCCGGTTCTTGCCCCCGAGCGCCGACGCCCTCCTCGAGCACCGCGCCGTTCGGAGCGCGGCCGACGTGGCCACGTCCGCGCTCTTCCCGGCATTGACCGGTACCGTCGACGCCGACCTCAGGACGCTGTGGGCTCCGGGCTGAGGCAATGCCCGGCTCGAGCGCGCCGCGCTGGCCCCGGCTGCACGTCGGCGGCCGGGCGCCGCCCTGATTGGCCGCACCCCCGGTTGGGAATAGTCGTCTCGGTACGACAGGGGGGAGGACGATGCCGGGCACTCGCGGCGATCGCAGGGCGGCCGCACCGACGAAAGCTGCGGGCGCCGGAACCATCAAGAGCCTGATCCCGGCGCGCCTCGACCGGCTGGGCTGGTCACGCTTCCACACGATGCTGGTGGTGGCGCTCGGGGTGGCCTGGGTGCTCGACGGGCTCGAGATCACCATCGCGAGCAACGTCACCAGCTTGATCAGCAACAGGCAGTCGTTGAACCTGTCCTCGGCCGACGTGGCGTTCGCAGTGGGAACGATCTACCTGCTCGGCGAGGTGGCGGGGGCAATTTTCTTCGGCCACTTGTCGGACAAATGGGGACGGCGCAATCTCTTCATGATCACGCTCGGCGTCTATCTCTTCGGCGGCGTGCTCACCGCGCTCACCTTCGGCAAGGGCGAGTTCTGGGTCTACTGGCTATGGATCTCGCGCTTCGTCGCCGGGATGGGCATCGGCGGCGAGTACGCAGCTATCAACTCGGCGATCGACGAGCTGATCCCGGCCAAGTATCGGGGACGGGTCGACATCGCGGTCAACGGCACCTACTGGGGGGGCGCCTTCGTGGCCACGGTACTGACCGTGCTGGTCGTGAACCACCTGCCGGTCAGCTACTCGTGGCGGATCGCCTTCCTCTTCGGGCCCATTCTCGGCTTCGTCATCCTCTTCGTGCGCAAGAACCTGCCCGAGAGTCCGCGCTGGCTGCTCATGCACGGCCGCGAGCAGGACGCCGAGGCATCGGTCGGCTCCATCGAGGCCGCCACCGAGCATTCCGGTGGGACGTTGGGCGCAGTGGACGAGTCCAGGGCCATCGAGATCAGACCGGCCACCAACATCGGGTTCGTCACCTTGGCGCGTACGCTGTTCGCCCACTACCCGAGGCGATCGATCCTCGGGGCCACGCTGATGATCACCCAGTCCTTCCTCTATAACGCCATCTTCTTCACCTACACCCTCGTGCTCACCAAGGTCTACGGGGTCGGCAGTAAGGACACGGCCTATTACTTCATGTTCTTCGCCCTCGGGAACCTCGTAGGACCGCTCACGATCGGACGTCTCTTCGACACCGTCGGCCGCCGATGGATGATCTCGGGCACCTACATCCTTTCGGGGTCCCTCCTCGTCGTCACGGCCCTGTTGTTCAAGGCCGGCGCGCTCGACGCGGTGAGCCAGACCGCCTGCTGGTGCGTGATCTTCTTCTTCGCCTCGGCCGGGGCGAGCTCGGCGTACCTGACGGTGAGCGAGATCTTTCCGGTCGAGGTGCGAGCCAAGGCCATCGCCGTCTTCTTCGCCATCGCGCAGAGCTTCGGAGCCCTGGGACCGTGGCTGTACGGGTTCCTCATCGGAAATGGGGCCGACCACTTCAGGCTGTTCGCCGGCTACCTCATCGGCGCGGTCGTCATGATCGCCGGTGGCGTGATTGAGCTCGTCCTGGGGGTCGCCGCCGAAGGCCGCTCGCTCGAGGACATCGCCAGCCCGCTCTCGTCGGTGCGCAGCCCATCGGCCCATCTCTCCAACGTGACCGGGGCTCCTCGGCCCCCGGCCGCTCGGGCGTCGGGCTTCTGAGGCTCGCCGGTCGGACGCTCAGCCCAGACGGTGCACCAGCGTGCCGTCGAACGCGTACTCGATGCCGGGGTTGCGCAGACCTTCGGTCTCGCCCACCCGGACGATGGAGGCCCGCAGGCGTCCGGGCTCGAAGTCGACGATCGCCACCGTGCCCATCCGGGTGGACCACAGGTGGGGGTGGACGGCGCTGCCGGAGTTCACCTGGAGCACGCCGTCGCGGTAGTCCATGCGCTCGAAGTGGGTGTGCCCGGTCAGCATGACGTCGGGGCGTTCGTCGCGCAGGTACCGGCGGCAGAGCACCTCGATCGGCTCGTCCTCCGGCTCCATGTCGTGCACCGCGGCGACCCGGAACCCCTCGACGTCCAGCCACTGGACCGGCGCGATGCGTGGGTCGCCCGAGTCGAAGTCGTTGTTCCCCAACGCCGCCACCACGGGCGCCCAGCGTTCACACTGGTCGAGAACGAGCGGGTGGCTGATGTCTCCGCAATGGACGATCAGGTCCACGCCGGCGAACGCCACGCCCACCTCGTCCCACAGCTCGCGCAGGTCCGACGGCATGTGGGTGTCGCTCAGGACACCGATCCGGGTCCTCCCCATCAGGAGAGGGGAGGCAGGATCATTCGAAGCGGAACCGGCCGTTGTCGATCACCACGTCGCCGGACTGGTTGACCGTGCGGAAGAGCGCCTCGTTGCCGTCCACCCAGATCTGGACCTCGAGCGCGTCACCGGGAAAGACCGGGCGCGAGAACCGCACGTCGATCGAGCGAAAGCGGGCCGGGTCCGAGCCGCAGAGCGTGTGCAGCAGTGCCCGACCGGTGAAGCCGAAGGTGCACAGGCCGTGGAGGATCGGCTTGGGGAAGCCGGCGCGCTTGGCGAACGTCGGGTCCGAGTGCAGCGGGTTGCGGTCGCCGCTCAGACGGTAGATGAGGGCCTGGTCGGGCCGGGTCTGGTAGGTGACCGCGTGGTCGGGGGCCCGCTCGGGCGCCGCGTTCTGGGATCCCGAGGGTCCCCGGTCGCCGCCCCATCCGCCCTCGCCCCGGATGAACCCGGTCATGGTCGAGCGCATCAGCGGCTTGCCGGTGGCCACGTCGACCGCCTCGGACTCGGTCACCACGACCGCCGCCGTGCCCTTGTCGTAGATGGCGGCGATCTGGGACTGGACCGACACGGTTCCTTCGGGCGGGAGCTCGCTCAGCAGCTCGAGCGCCTGCCCGCCGTGGACGTAGGCGGCGCCGTCGTACGTGCCGAGCACGTCCGACGAGACGCCCCCCATCCCCACGATGACGCCGAACGTCGGCAGCACCCGCTGGGCCACGCCGTCGGAGTTCTCGGTGGTGAAATCCAGCTCGAGCCCGGTCGGGTCCAGCGAGCCGGCCCCCACGCCGACCGCGTAGAGCAAGCAGTCCTTGGAGGTCCAGGAGCGCTCGTGGGGCTCGGACTTCGCACCGACAGCGGAGGGATTGATCGGCATGGAATGGACCTCTCTGGACCGGTGCCGTCGTCGCCCGGCTCGGGGCATGCCGACGGCTGCGTGGATGACGCGGGGAGCCTAGCCAACCCGTCCAGGCGCTGCCTCGGCGAGACCGAAGGCCTCGGCCACCGCGAGCAGAGCGTCGAGGTGGTCGTCGAGCGACGACAGCCCGGCGCCCATGGTGTTGACCGACACGTGGGAGGCACCGGCCTCCTGCCAGCGACCCAGGTGATCGGCGGCTCGCTCGGCGCCCCCGTCGCCCCACGTCACCCGGCCCTCCATCCCGAGCTCGGCCGGGTCACGGCCGGCGGACCGAGCCCCCTCCTCGACCATGGCACGGGCCTCGTCGAGGGGCGACCCCGGCGGGACCATCGGGAACCACCCGTCGGCCAGGGCCCCGGCCCGGCGGAGCGCGGCCGGCGAGCGGGCGCCGAACCAGATCGGGATCGGGCGCTGGATGGGGAGGGGAGCCAGTCCGGCCCCCGTCACCCGGTCGTGCTCGCCGGCCTGGGTGACGCTGTGCTCGGTCCACAGCCGGCGCAGCAGCTCGACTTGCGCGCCCAGGCGGCGACCCCGTCCGGCGAAAGGCACGCCCAGCGCCTCGTACTCGACCTCGTTCCAGCCGAGACCGACGCCGAGCCGGAACCGGCCGCCACTCAGCAGGTCCACCTCGGCGGCCTGCTTGGCCACCAGCACCGTCTGGCGTTGGGGAAGGATCACCACGCCGCTGACCAGCTCCAGCGAGGTCACCGCGGCCAGGTAGCCGAACAGCACCAGCGGTTCGTGGAAGGTGGTGGACACGTCGTAGGCACCGCTCCAGCCGACGTGGACCGCCGGGTCGGCCCCGACCACGTGGTCGTAGGCCAGCAGGTGCTGGTAGCCCATGGCCTCGACCCGCTCGCCGTAGCGCCGCACGTCGGCCACCGACGCGCCGATCTCGGTCTGGGGGAACACGACGCCCACGTGCATACGACCTGTCTAGCGCGTCCCCGCCGTTCGGCCCTTTCCGGGCCCGTCCGGGTCTTCGGTCCGGTCGGTCGGTGCAGGCCCACTCGACGCCGGCCCGCCGTTGGGGCACGCTGCTCGGAGGACGGGCGGTCGTCTCGGAGGACGGGCGGTCGTCCGGGTAATTCACCGAGGAGGCAGAGATGGCTGAGCCCACCACGACCACCCCCGCAACGCCCCGCGGCCAGCGACGGGGCAGGCGCATCGCGATGTCGTCCGATGAGCTGGACGGTTTTTTGGGCCTGGAGCGGACGTGCCGGGTCGCCACGGTCGGGCGCGACGGCGCGCCCCACAACGTGCCGTTGTGGTTCGTCTGGGACGGGCGCGCCCTCTGGCTCAACTCGGTGGTGAAGAGCCAGCGCTGGACCGACCTCGCCCGAGACCCCCGCGCCAGTGTCGTGATCGACGCCGGGGAGGCCTACGGCGAGCTGCGCGGCGTCGAGCTGGTCGGTCGGTTCGAGCCGGTCGGCGATGTGCCCCGCACCGCGGCGCCCGACCCCGCGGTGGCCACGGCCGAGCAGCTCTTCGCAACGAAGTACGGCGGCAGCGACACCTTCGTACCCGATGGGCGCCACGCCTGGCTGCGACTGCTCCCCGAAAAGACGGTCAGCTGGGACTTTCGCAAGCTGGGCGGCTGACCGGCCCGGAGCGGGCGAGCGCTCCGATCAGTCGAAGAACTCGATCGTCGCGTTGTACGCCCCGCAACCACACACGAAGGTCATGCCCTGGGCGTCGCCGGGCTCTACCCCTTCGAGCAGGAGGCTGCCGCATTGGCCGCACGAGAAGGAGAGCGGCCCGGTCCCGCGCACCGGTGTCCGATGGTTTCCGAGCGGCCCGCCGACGACGGTGCGAGCCTCGGGTGCCGGGATCACGATGAGGGGGATCACCTGCTCGTCCATCTCGCGATCCTACGCGACCCACTCGTGGGAGCCACATCGAGTCGAGTATCCTGCATCTGTCATAGTGATGACACAGCTCCATATTCGATCAACTCATCGCCGTCGGCCGTCCGGCGGCACGGCGCCATGCGCCCGACCCACGGCGCCGCCCACCGGATCCGTGCGCACAGAAGGGGTGCGCACAAAAGGGGAGGAGCGGCGGCTCCTCCCCTCTCGTGTGCAGCAGGCTGGGAACTGTGCTGCGAGGACCAGCGTAGGGTTGGCCCGTCCCCGGGGCGTCCCCCCGGCGTCTCGCCCGTGATTTTCTCTGGTCGGGGCGCCGATCGGACACCGGTGGGTCCCAACTCGCGCACTCAACCCCACCCGCACCGTGCACGCAACCCCACGGCAACCCGGTGTCGCCACAATGCTCGAATGAGCCTGATCGCGCCCATTCCGGGGACGTGCTTCGGCACGGTCGTCCGGGACGGCTTGAGCTACCCCTGCCCGGGACCGATCGTGTGGCACGGCACCCTCAAGACCACCCGCAACGGTCTGTGTTGGGAAGCCGACGCCTGCGAGCACCACGGGCGCAAGCTGATGGACCGCTACCGCACGAGCCGAGTGGGAATGGTCTACTCGGGGCCGGCCGAACGGGCCTGAGCCCGCCGACTGCGCCCTCACTCGCAGAGGACGGCCGGCCGGTCGACCTCTACAATCCTCCCCGAGCCGCCGGCCGACGTCGACTGAGAGGTGCCTCGCTGCCACTGGTCCAGGGCCAGATCATCCCGATGTACGTGTACCCGGTGGACATCGCCGGCGAGGCGGCGGGCGAGCGGGAGTGGGAGGCGGCGAGCGCCGAGGCGACGCGCCGAGGCGAGGCAGCCGCCGAGGCTCCGGGGCCCAGCTACCTGATCGCCAACGTCTTCGACGGCGTCGTGCATCCCGAGGCCCGCCCTCCCCGCCCGCACGAGCCCGGCACGGCCGACGGCTTCGCCGACCCGGCGGCGTCCACCTACGCGTGGGACGACTCCGGACGTCGCGCCCCCACGATCGACCCTAACTACGCCCGGATCATCGCCCGCTGCGCGCCCCGCACGCCGGTCCTCGGCTACGTCAGCACCCGCTACGGGGCGCGCCCGCTCGGCCGCCCCGGCACGGTCGACCCGACGACGGTGCTCGGCCAGGTGCGCCTCTGGAGGTGGCTGTACCCGGCGATCGGTGGCGTCTTCCTCGACGAGGTCAGCTCGAGCCCGGACGACGGTCATGGCGACTACTACGAGACGGTCACCGCGGCAGTCGACGGGAAGGTGGTCGCCAACCTCGGCACGCCCCCGCCGACCGACTGGCTCCTCGCCCGCCAGATCGCCGACACCCTGGTCGTCTTCGAGAACACCGCGGCGGCCTTCGACCGGTTCGCCATGCCAGCGTGGGCGGCGGCCCACCCGCCGTCCGCCTTCGCCGCTATCGCCCATGGCGCGACCTCCCCCGACGACGTGCGACGGATCCGACGCCGGAGCAGCGCGATGGACATCGGTGCGCTCTACGTCACCGATCGGACGATGGCCGACGGCAATCCCTATCGGGGCCTGCCCTCGCCCCCGTTCTGGCGTGCCTTGCTCGCTCCTCTCTGACCGGGCGCGCCGGGCGCAGCGCAGTCCAACGCAGCGCAGTCCAACGCACCCCAGTCCAACACAGCGCAGCCGCTCAGCCGGAGGAGAGCTCGAGCCCGAGCTCGGGCACTTCGGGGGGTCGGGGTCCCGCGTGCACCTCGAAGTTGCGCCACCAGGCATCGGCGTCCTTGGGCACGGGCAACCCCAGGCTCCTTCGCTCGGTGAGCGCGTCACGCACCGTCTGCTTCAGCTTGAGCAGCGGGTCGAGGTCCGGTCCGCTGGCCCGTCCGCGGGCCCACAGCTCCTCCTCGCGATGCCAGGCCAACGTACGGGCGGTGACGATGGCGTCGGTGGCGTCGACGCCCGCGGCGCGGGTCGCGTCACTGACCTCGGCCAGCAGGTCGGCCGCCCGGCACCACCCGTAGTCCATGTCGAGCAGCATCAGGCCCTGCGAGACCTCGAACGGACCGACCACGTCGACGGTGGGATCGATCACCGTCAGGGTGGCTCCGGGCGGCAGGGGCTGGGCCACGTCGGCCTTCTGGCGCTCACTGAAGGCGATCGCGCTGAGCGCCCGCAGGAACACGTCGATCGCGTTGGCCGTCGTGTAGTCGCGCCGGTCGGGCGGTTGCTCGAGGGGCACCGCCACCACGGCGAAGATCCGGTCCGCCCCCAGCCGCAGCGCCGGCAGCACCGGGATGTTCTGCAGGACCCCGCCGTCGACGTAGACGTCGTCGGCCAGGGGGCGCGGCGGGAACACCATGGGAACGCTGGACGACGCGATGACGGCCTCGATCAGGTCGACCGGCCCGGCACCGGCGCCCGCCACCGGGGTGAGGGCGTCGTCCTCGACGATGTCGCCTGACCCGGTGACATAACGCAACCGGCCGGCCTGCAGTGCGGTCACCGCCAGCCGCAGGTCCAGCCCGGGCCTCGCGATGAGGGCGGGGTCGACCCGGTGGATGCCGCTCGGGCCACCGAGGCGCAGGGCCTCGGCGAGCGGTTCGAGGGTCATGATGGATCCGGCGTTGCCCCGCAGGCCGCGACGCGCCCGGCGCAGCCGGGGCAGCGTCCGCAGGAGCGCCAATCCGGCGGCGATCGCCCGCCGGCCCGAGCCCGGGGCAGTCGGCACCCCGCCTACGGTGGGGCCGAGGCCGTCTTCGGGTGCCGGCGGGCGGGTCCGATCGGTGAGCAGCTGGTCGATGGCAGTGCCCAGGCGGGTGCCATGGAGCGCCGCCATCCAGGGCTGGGTCCCGAAGAGCAGCTCGGTGTGGGTCATCGCCAACAGGTCGTCGCGCAGCTGCCGGGCCCGAAGCACGAACTCCTCGGGCGTGCGCGCCTGGGCGATCACCGATCCGGCGATGGCGCCGGCGGAGGCCGCCGTGACGACGTCGGGGGTGATGGCGCGCTCTTCGACCAGGTACCGGATCGCTCCCGCCTCGAAGGCGCCCTTCGCCCCCCCTCCCGCCAGCACAAAGGCGGTGCGCCCACGATCCATCGGCCCCGATCCTCCCATCGGGGAATCGTGCCGCGAAAATCCTGCCGGTGCCGGCTCAGCCGCCGGCAGCCGCCGTCACCACCTCGACGTGGGCTCCGTCGGTGACCACCACGCTCGCCCAGCGCGAGCGGGGGACCACCTCACGGTCGACCGCGACCGCCACTCCCCGGTCGCTCGGGCAGACCGAGGCCACCACATCGGCAACCGTCGTCCCCGCCTCGAGCACCGCCACCGTGCCGTTCACGCGCACGTGCACCGCGCTCGCGCCACCGCGCCCTCGCTCCGGGAAACCGCCCCCTCGCTCGGGGAAGCAGTCAGCCGGCATCGATCCACCCGGCCCGCTCGGCTCGGCGCACGTCGAACCGGCGCACCGCCTCGGGCACGGGCTCGCCGACGAGCAGCGCGCCGATCGCATCGGCGGTGACCGGTGTGAGCAGGACCCCGTTGCGGTAGTGCCCGCTCGCCACGGCCAGACCGCGTACCCGGGTCCAGCCGATGAACGGACCGTTGTCCGGCGAGGCGGGGCGCAGGCCGGCGATCGCCTCCACCAACTCCAGCTCGTCGACCAGCGGCACCAGTGCACGGGCATCGCTCAACAGGTCGTGCACCGCACCCGCCTGCACGGTCGTGTCGAATCCCCGCTCCTCGGTCGTGGCGCCGATCACCAGCGAACCGTCGCCCCGGGCGACGAGGTAACAGGGCCGGCCGTGGACGACGCCCCGGACGCTCGGGCCGAACAGGGCAGCCCGGCCCGCCCCGCGCAGCCGCAGGACATGGCCCTTCACTGGTCGCACCGGAGGCACGGTGCCGGGCGGCACGCCGCCCAGGCATGCGGTCCGGCAGCCCGCCGAGAGCACCACGGTGGACGCCGCCAACCGCTCGCCCCCGAGGAGCCGGACCCCTCGGACGGCACCGGCCCCGGCGCCCCGGTCGATCTCCACCGTCGCCACCGTCTCGGATCGCACGACGACGCCGGCCCGCCGGCAGGCGGCCAGCAGCGCGTCCACCAGCGCTCGGTTGTCCACCTGGTGGTCGCCCGGCAGGTGACCGCCCCCCCGCACCTCGGGGGACAGCGCGGGCACGAGGTCGCGGCACTCCGATGCGGCCAGGCGGTCGGCGGGCAGCCCGAGGGAGCGGTAGAGCGGCAGCAGGTCGTCGATGACCGCCCGGTCCGAGCCGTCGAGGCCCACGGCGAGCGCGCCGCACCGGCGGTAGCCGACCGCCGTCCCGGTCTCCTCCTCCAGCTCACCGGCGAAGGTGCCCCAGCGCGCCGCACCGGCCAGCAGCAGCTCGGCCAGGTGGCGCTCCCCGAACGAGAGCTCGCTCACCGGGGCCAGCAGGCCGGCCGCCACCCAGGATGCCCCCCGCCCCGGGGCCGGATCGACCACCACCGCCGAAAGCCCCCGCGCCGCCGCCGCACGTGCGCCGGCCAGGCCAATGACGCCGCCGCCGACGAACACCACATCGGTCACCACGGGACGGATCCTAGGGGTGGGGCGAGGACGGGGCCCCGGCGGAGTGCTGGTAGAGTCGCTTCACTGCTCAAGGGCCAGCGTCGTCCCGGGCGGCAGGATCTCCATCAGTTGAACGCCATCTGTGGAGCGACCCGCCCGGTCGAACGACGCAGACGGCAACGAGCCCGGAAGGACGACCATGGCCCACTCGGACCCTGGCGGCGCACCGGTCGTAGGCCTGTACGACGGCGCGCACGAGCACGACGCCTGCGGCATCGGCATGGTGGCCCATCTCGACGGACGAGCCACCCACGGCCTGGTGGTCAAGGCGTTGGAGGTCAACGAGCGGCTCGCCCATCGTGGGGCCTCGGGCGCCGAGGTCGACACCGGGGACGGCTCGGGCATCTTGCTCCAGCTGCCGCACCGCTTCCTCACCGCGGTGGCGGCCCAGATCGGGTTCGCGCTGCCCGGGCCCGGACGCTTCGCCACCGGCATGGCGTTCCTGCCCGCCGACCCTGAGGCAGCCGGCAAGGCGCGGGCGCAGATCTCGCTCCTCGCCGCCGAGGAAGGGCTCCGGGTCTTGGCGTGGCGGGAGGTGCCGGTCGACGACTCGACCCTGGGGGTCACCGCGCGCCGGGCCCAGCCCCGCATCGAGCAGCTCTTCGTCGAGCCCACCGCGCCGACCGACCTGGTCGGCCTCGAGCGGCTGGCGTTCGTGCTGCGCAAGCGGGCCGAGCACGGGATCGACGACCTCTCGTTCGCCTCCCTGTCGGCCCGCACGATGGTCTACAAGGGGATGCTCACCCCCGGGCAGCTGGTCGCGTTCTATCCCGAGCTGGCCGACGAGCGCGTCGAGTCGGGCCTGGCACTCGTCCACTCGCGCTTCTCGACCAACACCTTCCCGAGCTGGCCCCTCGCCCACCCGTACCGCTACCTGGCGCACAACGGCGAGATCAACACGGTGGCCGGCAACCGCAACTGGATGCGGGCCCGCGAGGCGCTGCTGCGCACCGACCTCATCCCCGGCGACCTGTCGCGGATCTTTCCGGTCTGCACGCCCGGAGCGAGCGACTCGGCCAGCTTCGACGAGGTCCTCGAGCTGTTGCACCTGGGGGGCCGCTCCCTGCCTCACGCCGTGCTGATGATGATCCCCGAGGCGTGGGAGAACAACGGCGCCATGGACCCGGCGCGGCGGGCCTTCTACCGCTACCACGCGTCGCTGATGGAGCCGTGGGACGGGCCCGCCGCGGTGGCCTTCACCGACGGCACGGTGATCGGTGCCGTCCTCGACCGCAACGGCCTGCGGCCGGCCCGTTACTGGGTCACCGACGACGGCCTGGTGGTGCTGGCCAGCGAGGTGGGCGTCCTCGACGCCCCGCCCGAGTCGGTGGTCCGCAAGGGACGCCTCCAGCCCGGGCGCATGTTCCTGGTGGACACGGCCCAGGGGCGCATCGTCGACGACGACGAGATCAAGGCCGCCCTGGCGGCCGAGCACCCCTACGCCCAGTGGCTGGCCAAGGACCAGGTCAGCCTGGCCGACCTGCCGCCCCGGGCGATGCTGACGCCCCAGCACGCCAGCGTGGTCAGCCACCAGCGCCTCTTCGGGTACAGCACCGAGGAGCTGCGGCTCATCCTGGCGCCCATGGCGCGCACCGGCGCCGAGCCGACCGGCTCGATGGGCTCGGACGCCGCCATCGCCGCCCTGTCGGACCGCTCGCGCCCGCTCTACGACTACTTCACCCAGCTCTTCGCCCAGGTGACCAACCCGCCGCTGGACGCCATCCGCGAGGAGCTGGTGACCTCGCTGGCCGCCACCGTCGGCCCCGAGGGGAACCTGCTCGAGGCCACCCAGGGCTCGTGCCGCCAGATCCTCCTGCCCCAGCCGGTGATCGACCGCGACGACCTGGCGAAGCTGATGTACGTGAACGAGCGGGGCGAGACACCCGGCTTCGAGGCCTTCGCCGTCGACGGGCTCTTCCCCGTGCGGGCCGCCGGCGACGTCGGCCGCCCGACCGCCCAGGGCGGCGCCGACCTGGCGAACGCCATCTCCGAGGTGCGGGCCAAGGTGTCGGCGGCGATCGCCGGGGGCGCCAACGTGATCGTCCTCTCCGACCGCAACGCCACCACCGAGCTGGCGCCGATCCCCTCCCTGCTGCTGGTGGCCGCGGTGCACAACCACCTGGTGCGCGAACGCACCCGCACCCGGGTAGGGCTGGTGGTCGAGACCGGCGACGCCCGCGAGGTCCACCACATGGCGCTGCTCCTCGGGTACGGAGCGGCGGCGGTCAACCCGTACCTGGCGCTCGAGACCCTCGACGACATGATCGCCAGCGGGCAGCTCGAGGGCCTGTCGCCCCGCCAGGCACACCAGAATTACATCAAGGCAGCCTGCAAGGGCGTGCTGAAGGTCATGTCGAAGATGGGCATCTCGACCGTGGCCTCCTACACCGGGGCTCAGGTGTTCGAGGCGATCGGGCTGGACCGCGACGTCGTCGCCGAGTACTTCACCGGCACCGCCAGCCGCATCGGCGGGGTGGGGCTCGACGTGCTGGCGGCCGAGGTCGCGGCCCGTCACCGGTTGGCCCATCTCGACCGGCCCACCGAGCGGGCCCATCGCGAGCTGGAGGTCGGCGGGGAGTACCAGTGGCGACGGGAGGGGGAGCACCACCTCTTCAACCCCAAGACGGTCTTCAAGCTCCAGCACGCCACCCGGGCCAAGCGGTTCGACATCTTTTCGGAGTACACGTCGATGGTGGACGACCAGTCGGCCCGCCTCGGCACCATCCGGGGGCTGCTGCAGCTCGTGCCGCCCGCCTCGGGGCCGATCCCCGTCGAAGAGGTCGAGCCGGCCTCGGCCATCATGCGCCGGTTCTCCACCGGCGCCATGTCCTACGGCTCCATCTCAGCCGAGGCGCACGAGACGCTGGCCATCGCCATGAACCGGATCGGCGGCCGGTCGAACACCGGCGAGGGCGGCGAGGACCCCCGACGGTTCGTCGCCGACGCCAACGGCGACCTGCGCCGCAGCTCCATCAAGCAGGTGGCCTCGGGGCGGTTCGGGGTGACCAGCCAGTACCTGGTGAACGCGGACGACCTGCAGATCAAGATCTCCCAGGGCGCCAAGCCGGGGGAGGGCGGGCAGCTGCCGGGGGCCAAGGTCTACCCGTGGATCGCCCGGACCAGGTTCTCCACCCCCGGCGTCGGGCTGATCTCCCCCCCACCGCACCACGACATCTACTCGATCGAGGACATCGCCCAGCTCATCCACGACCTCAAGTCGGCCAACCCCGAGGCGCGGGTGCACGTCAAGCTGGTGGCCGAGGTCGGCGTGGGCACCGTCGCCGCGGGGGTCGCCAAGGCCCACTCCGACGTGGTGCTCATTTCGGGGCACGACGGTGGCACCGGGGCGGCGCCCCTCACCTCGCTCAAGCATGCCGGGATCCCCTGGGAGCTGGGGCTGGCCGAGACCCAGCAGACCCTGATGGTCAACGGGCTGCGCGACCGCATCGTGGTGCAGGTCGACGGACAGCTGAAGACCGGCCGCGACGTGGTCATCGGGGCGCTCCTGGGCGCCGAGGAGTTCGGCTTCGCCACCGCGCCGCTGGTGGTGTCGGGTTGCATCATGATGCGGGTCTGTCACCTCGACACCTGCCCGGTCGGGATCGCCACCCAGAACCCCAAGCTGCGGGCCCGGTTCGCCGGCAAGCCCGAGTTCGTCACCACGTTCTTCGAGTACATCGCCGAGGAGGTCCGACAGCACCTGGCCTCGCTCGGCCTGCGGAGCCTCGACGAGGCGATCGGCCGGGCCGACCTGCTCGACACCACCCCGGCGATCGACCACTGGAAGGCGGCCGGGCTCGACCTGAGCGCGATCATCACCGTTCCGACCTCCACCTACGACACCGCACCGCGCCAGACCCGGTCCCAGGACCACGGCCTCGAGCACGCCCTGGACCACCGCTTCCTCGGTGCCTGCCAGGGCGCCATCGACTCGGGCACGCCGGTGCGCATGGAGCTCCCGATCGCCAACGTGGACCGGACCGTCGGCACCTTGCTCGGCTCGGCGATCACCCGGAAGCACGGCGCCGACGGCCTGCCCGACGGCACCATCTGCCTCACCTTCCACGGCTCGGCCGGCCAGAGCTTCGGCGCCTTCGTGCCCCGAGGTGTCACCATGCGACTGCTGGGCGATGCCAACGACTACCTGGGCAAGGGGCTGTCGGGCGGTCGGCTGGTGGTCCGACCGCCGCTCGCCTCGCGCTTCATCGCCGAGGAGCAGATCATCGCCGGCAACGTGATCCTCTACGGGGCGACCGCCGGCGAGGTCTTCATCCGCGGCCAGGTCGGCGAGCGGTTCTGCGTACGCAACTCGGGCGCGGTGGCGGTGGTGGAGGGGATCGGCGACCACGGGTGCGAGTACATGACCGGGGGACGGGTGATCGTGCTCGGACCGACGGGGCGGAACTTCGGGGCCGGCATGTCCGGGGGGATCGCCTACGTCTACGACCCCGACCGCACCTTCGGCCAACGCTTCAACGCCGAGCTGGTCGACGTGGAGCCGCTGGGCTCCGACGACCGCGAGTGGGTGTTCGACATGGTGCTGCGCCACCGCGAGGAGACCGGATCGGCGGTGGCCGCCCGGCTGCTCTCGGGCTGGCGACGCGCCGAAGGGGATCTCGTGAAGGTGATGCCCCGCGACTACCGGCGCGTGCTCGAGGCGACCGACCGCGCCGAGCGTGAGGGTCGGTCGGTGGACGAGGCCGTGATGGCGACCGCCCATGGGTAAGCCCACCGGCTTCATCGAGTTCGATCGCGAGCTCCCTCGACGTCGCCCGATCCCGGTCCGCCTGCGCGACTGGCACGAGGTCTACGAGCCGTTCGACGAGGCCGCGACGCGCCGGCAGGGAGCGCGGTGCATGGACTGCGGCATCCCCTTCTGCCACGAGGGCTGCCCCCTCGGCAACCTGATCCCCGAGTGGAACGACCTCGTCTACCGCGACGACTGGTCGGCCGCGATCGAGCGCCTCCACGCCACCAACAACTTCCCCGAGTTCACCGGCCGGCTCTGCCCGGCCCCCTGCGAAGCGGCGTGCGTGCTCGGGATCAACGCCGACCCGGTGACCATCGAGCGCATCGAGTACGAGATCGCCGAGCGGGCCTGGGCCGACGGCTGGGTGCGCCCGCAGCTGCCCCGCGAGCGCACCGGCAAGCACGTGGCGGTCGTCGGCTCGGGCCCGGCGGGACTCGCCTGCGCCCAGCAGCTGGCGCGGGCCGGGCACTCGGTGGTGGTGTTCGAGCGGGCCGAGCAGCCCGGGGGCCTCCTGCGCTACGGGATCCCAGAGTTCAAGATGGAGAAGTCGGTGCTCGACCGGCGACTCGCCCAGCTACAGGCCGAGGGCGTCACCTTCCAGTGCTCGACCCAGGTGGGGCGACCCACCGATGCGACGGCGCCGGACGGCGGGGACGGCCCGGCCGGCGACGGCGGGAGGGGTCGGGGCGACGGGGGAGCGGGCCGGCCGGCCGAGCCGGGCGAGCAGCGGGGCCCCGGAACGGCCTGCGCGCCCGACGTCGCGGTCATCTCGGCCGCCCAGCTGCGCGAGCGGTTCGACGCGGTGGTGCTGGCCGGTGGTGCCACGATGCCGCGCGACCTCGAGGTCCCGGGCCGCGAGCTCGATGGGATCCACTTCGCCCTCGAGTACCTGAAGCCGTCCAACCTCGTCCAAGAAGGCGCCCTGGCCGCCACCACGGTGGACGCCGCCGGCAAGCGCGTGGTCATCATCGGGGGCGGCGACACCGGAGCCGACTGCCTCGGCACCGCCCATCGCCAGGGGGCCACCTCGGTGCACCAGTTCGAGATCCTCCCCGAGCCTCCCGCGTCGCGCGGCGAGGAGCACCCGTGGCCCTTGTGGCCGATCATCCTGCGGACCTCCTCGGCCCACGAGGAGGGCGGTCAGCGGCTCTACTCGGTCACCACCACCTCGTTCGTCGATGACGGCGCCGGCCGGGTCCGGGCCCTGCGGGGCCACCAGGTCGAGCTGGTGGCCGGCCCCAAGGGGACCACGTTCGCCCCCGTGGCCGGGTCCGAGTTCGAGGTGGCCTGCGACCTGGTCCTGCTGGCCATGGGCTTCGTCGGAACCGAGCGCCACGGGGTGGTCCGCGAGCTCGGCATCGAGGTGGGCCCCCGGGGGTCGGTCAGCTCGCACGACGACTGGTCGACCAACGTGGACGGGGTGTTCGTCTGCGGGGACATGACCCGGGGCCAGAGCCTCGTCGTGTGGGCGATCGCCGAAGGCCGCTCGGCCGCCCGCAGCGTCGACCGGTGGCTGATGGGCGACTCCGCCCTGCCGGCCCCGGTCGAACCCGGACAGAGCGCCCTGCGATGAGCCCCGGCCCGACGCCCGGAGGGGAACCGGCTCCGAACGCCGGCACCGATCTGAGCGCGACCGACGAGTGGCGCGCCGTGGCCGACCAGCACGCCCGGATCGCCGATCGCCATCTCCGCGAGCTTTTCGAGGCGGATCCGGGCCGGGCCGACCGCCTGCGGGTCGAGGCGGGCGACCTCCTCCTCGACTACTCCAAGCACCGGGTGGACGACGAGGCCCTGGGCCATCTGGTGGCCCTGGGCCGCCGGGCCGGGGTGGCCGAACGGCGCGATGCCATGTTCGCCGGCGCGCCGATCAACACCACCGAGAGACGGGCCGTGCTGCACGTGGCCCTGCGAATGGCGCGCCGGGACCAGCTGGTGGTCGACGGCGTGGACGTGGTCGGCGAGGTGCACCGCGTCCTCGACCAGATGGGCGAGCTCGCCGAGCGCGTCCGTGACGGGCGGTGGACCGGGCACACCGGCGCCCGGATCGCCACCGTGGTCAACATCGGGATCGGCGGCTCGGACCTCGGTCCGGCCATGGCCTACCAGGCCCTGGCGGACGACGTCTCGCCCGAGCTGTCGTGCCGGTTCGTCTCGAACCTCGACCCGATCGACCTGTGGAGCAAGACGCACGACCTCGATCCGGCCACCACCCTCTTCGTAGTCAGCTCCAAGACGTTCACCACGCTCGAGACCCTGACCAACGCCGCCGCCGCCCGGCGCTGGCTGCTCGAAGGCCTCGGGGCCGACGAGTCGGCGGTGGCCAAGCACTTCGTGGCCGTGTCGACCAACCACCAGGCAGTGGAGGCCTTCGGCATCGATCCGGACAACATGCTGGGATTCTGGGACTGGGTGGGGGGCCGCTACTCCCTCGACTCGGCGATCGGTTTCTCGCTCATGGCGGCCGTCGGCCGGGCCGGCTTCGAGGAGATGCTGCACGGCATGCGCACCATGGACGAGCACTTCCGCACCGCCGACCTGGCGGCGAACATGCCGGTGCTTCAGGGACTGCTCAACGTGTGGTACGTCGACTTCTTCGGCGCCGAGACGCACGCCGTGCTCCCCTACAGCGAGCGGCTGGCCCGGTTTCCCGCCTACCTCCAGCAGCTCACCATGGAGTCCAACGGCAAGTCGGTCCGTCGTGACGGGGGAGCGGTGCGAGCCCCGACGGGGGAGATCTTCTGGGGCGAGCCGGGCACCAACGGCCAGCACGCCTTCTACCAGTTGCTGCACCAGGGGACCCGGTTGGTGCCGGCCGACTTCATCGCGTTCGCCCGGCCTCGTCACGGCGACATCCACCAACACCACCTGCTCACCGCCAACTGCTTCGCCCAGAGCGCGGCGCTGGCCTTCGGCCGGAGCGCCGAGGAGGTCGCCGCCGACGGCACGGCGCCCCAGTTGGTGCCCCACAAGGTGATGCCGGGCAACCGGCCGAGCTCGACCATCCTCGCCCCCCGGCTCACCCCGTCGGTCCTGGGCCAGCTGATCGCCCTCTACGAGCACACCGTGTTCACCCAAGGGGTGATCTGGGGCATCGACTCGTTCGACCAGTGGGGCGTCGAGCTCGGCAAGGCGATGGCGAACCGGCTCGCACCGGCGCTCACCGCGGAGGACGACGCCGACGCCGACCGCCACCTGGTCGGCCAGGACCCGTCGACCGCGGCGCTGGTCCACCGCTACCGCCAACTGGGCGCCTGACCCCGCCAACTGGGCTCGTGAACCCGCCAGCTGGGCTGGTGACCCCGACCGCCAGCGCGGCGCCGGGGCGAAGCGACCCTCGCTGAGGACGGCCCCGGCGTGTGGCGCCGGGCACGAGGACGATCACGGAGCGGCTTGTCGAACCCAGGCTTGGGCGCCGGCTTGGACCGCGTCCCACGGGCTGCCGAGCGGTGGGGTGTACGACAGGTCGAGGTCGCTGACCTCCTCCACCCTCATCCCGTGGAAGATGGCGGTGGCCGGGATGTCGACGCGCTTGGCCACCTCGGCGCCACGATGCCCGACCAGCTGGACGCCGAGCAGGCGGCCCGTCCGGCGGTCACCGGTGTAGCGCATGGCGATGCGATGGGCGCCGGGGTAGTAGGCCTTGTGGTCGTCGGCCTCGTGAGCGACCGTGACCGGATCGAACCCGGCGGCCACTGCCTCGACGTCGCGGAGCCCGGTCCGGGCCGCCACCAGGTCGAAGACCTTGACCACCTGGGTGCCCAGGCTGCCGGCGAACTCCCGGTGACCGCCCAGGGCGTTTTCGGCCGCCACCCGGCCCTGCTTGTGCGCCGTCGTCCCGAGCGGGAGATAGGTCGAACCGAGCAGTCGGTGGTAGGTGGTGGTGCAGTCCCCGGCGGCGAAGACGTCGGGCAGGTTGGTCCGCATCTGGCGGTCGACCTCGATCGCCCCCTTGGTTCCGAGCGCGGCCCCCGCGTCGGCGGCGAGCCGGGTGTCGGGTCGGACACCGACCACCACCAGGACCACATCGACGCTGCGGGTCACCTGGCCGTCGGGACCGAGCCCGTCCACCTCGATGCGGCCGGCCGCTCCCGGCGGGGCCTTGGCGATCCTGGTAGCCGCGGTGCTGCACAGCACCTCGACCCGGTGGGCCTCCAGCTCGGCGTGGACCAGGCGGCCGAGCTCGGGGTCCACCGTCGGGAGCACCTCGGGGAGCGCCTCGAGCTGGGTCACCGCCAGCCCCCGACCGACGAGCGCCTCGGCCAGTTCCAACCCGATGTACCCGCCACCGACGATCAGGGCCCGCTCGGGCCCCCGTTCCTCGAGCGTGGCCATGACGGCCAAGGCGTCGCCCATCGAGTGGAGCAGGTGCACCCCGTCGGCAACCCCGAGGGCGTCGGGACCGACCAGCCCGTCGATGGGTGGACGGACCGATACCGCCCCGGTGCCGACGACCAGGGCGTCGTAGCCGAGGACCTCCTCGGTGCCGCCGGGGGTGGCGACGAGGAGCTTGTGGCCGCCCGGGTCGATGCGCCGGGCCACGGTGTCGAGGCGCAGCGTCATCCCGGTCGCCTCCAGATCGGCGACGGTCCGGTGGGCCAGGTTCTCCCAACCGGGTACCTCGCCCGAGAGGTAGTAGGGAATCCCGCAGATCGAAAAGTTCGGGTAGGCGTCGGCGACCACGACCGTGACCTCGGCGTCGGGGTCGAGCTCTCGGGCTCGGAGCGCGGCACTGATGCCGGCGTCGCTACCTCCCACGGCAACGAGGTGCATGACGTTTCCTTTCTCGCTCCGCCGGGTCTGGGTCCGCCGGAGGTCTCAGTCCGACCGGGGTCTCAGTCCGGCGGGGTCTCAGTCGGCCGAAAGCGGATCGGGCTCGTCGGCGCCGGGCACGACGAGCGGAGGCACGGCGCCGTTGGCCCAGCGGGGATCGGCGTCGGCGCCAGACGCGCGCAGCGCCGGCACGGCACTGGCGGGGGTGTCCTGGTGGTGCGGGAAGACGACGTTGGACGCCTCGGCCGGGGTGACGTCGGGATAGAGGGCCTTCATGACCAGCACCGCAACTCCCGCCCCCACCACCTGTGCCCCGATGAACAGCAGGGCCGAGGCGGGCGCGATCCCGGCGAGGGTGTTGGTGAACATCCGGCCGACGGTGATCGCCGGGTTGGCGAAACTGGTGGAGCTGGTGAAGAAGTAGGCGGCGCCGATGTACGCACCGACCGCGGCCGGGGCGCTCCGGCTCCGGCCGGTCCGGGCCAGGGCGAGGACGACGAGCAACAGGCCGAGGGTGGCGATCACCTCGGAGAGGAAGTGCGCCCCGCTCGCCCGGTCCTTCGCCGACATGCTGACGGCGGCCTTGGAGAACATGAGGTTGGCCAACACTGCGCCGCCGACGCACCCCGCCACCTGCGCCGGCAGGTACGCGGCGGCGTCACGCCAACGCAGCCCACCGAAGGCGGCGTCGACGAGGGAAACGACCGGGTTGAAGTGGGCGCCCGACACCCCACCGAACATGAGGATGACGGCGAACAGCCCACCGGCCGTGGCGGCGGCATTCTCGAACAGTTGGAGGCCGGCGTCGCCGGGCGAGAGCTGCTGGGCGGCGATCCCCGAGCCGATCACGATCGCCGCCAGGAGCGCACTTCCCAGCAGCTCCGCCAAGAGGCGTCGCCGCAACGGCGCCTCGGTCACGGTCCTCGTCCCTCGATCGGTCGGTAGTCGACGCTCAGCAGCGGCCCGAGGGACCCGGGGCGATCAGGGCGAGATCGGGCCCTGTGGCGCAGCAGCCCGGGCCACTCGGGTCGGCCGACCCAACGGTGGTGACGTCGGCGTCGGCCAGCACCGTGTAGACCTCCCAACGGGCCCCGCCCGGACCGTCCACCCACACCTTGTCCTGGATGGCGTAGCAGCAGCTCACCTGCTCCTCGACGACCGTCGGGAGCTCGGCGGTCGAGAGGCGGGCGTGGGCCGCGGCCACGTCCTCGGTCGACTCGACCTCGACGCCCAGGTGGTTGAGGCTCCCGGCGGGTGCCCCGGCGTTCTCGATGAGCACCAGCTTGAGCGGCGGATCGACCACGGCGAAGTTGGCGTAGCCCGGCCGGCGCTTGGCCGGCTCGACAGCGAAGAGCTTGGAGTAGAAGTCGACCGCCTCGTCGATGTCGGCGACGTTCAACGCGAGCTGGAGACGGGACATGGGGGCACGTCCTCCTGATAGATTGACCAGTGTCGATGGACAGTGTGGGCTACATATCTACGTCTGTCAATGTCTAAGGGGAACCTCGTGGCGCCGACCCAGACCAAGACCATCCCGGTGACGTCCACCGGCGAGCTGTGCTGCGGGTCGGTGGTCGACGCGCCCCTCCACGAGACCGAGGCCTACGAGCTGGCCAAGGTCCTCGCGGCCCTGGCCGACCCGGTGCGGTTGCGGCTGCTCTCCCTCGTCGCCTCGCGGACCGAGATCTGCTCGTGTGATCTCGAGTCGCCGTTGGGCAAGAGTCAGCCGACCGTCTCCCATCACACCAGGGTTCTGGCCGACGCCGGTCTGCTCGTGGGCGAGAAACGCGGCCGGTGGGTGTGGTGGCGGGTCGAGCCGGCCCGGCTCGCCGCCGTACGGGCCGCGCTCGGCGGGTAGCCGAGGAGCGGACGAGACCCTCGACCCTCGGTCGGGAAGCCCTAGACCGGCAGCCCGCCCAGAGCCACGGCGACGCCGACCACGCCGGCGAGCAGCAGTCCGCTGACGACGGTGCGGCGGAGGGCGAAGATCCACAGCAGTGCCCCGGCGAGTACCGGGATCTGCCAGAGGTGTCCGAATGCGAGGCCCAGGGGGATCGCCGAACCGCCGATGGCCCCGATGACCGCCGGCCCTGCGCCGGTCAGGAACGACTCGACCGACCTGTTGTCCCGGATCGCCTCGAAGCGTGGACCCCCGACCACCACGAAGAGGAACGACGGGGTGAAGGCGACGAGGGCGGCGAGCAGACCGCCGCCGACCCCACCGGCTGCGTAACCGACGACGGCCACGGTCTGGACGACCGGGCCGGGGGTGACCTGGCCGAGGGCCACGGCGCTGAGGAACTGGGCGCCGGTCATCCAGTGGTAGGTGGTCACGGCGTCGTGCTGCATGAGCGGGATGATGACGAACCCGCCGCCGTAGGAGAGGGCACCCACCTTCAGGGCCACCCACGCCAAGGCGCCCGAACCGCCGACGGCGGCGTGGAGCGCGAGGCCGGGGACCAAGGCCCGGGCCGGGCCCGTCGTCGGCCGGCTCTGCCGGCGCACGACGACCTCGGTCGCCCCGCAGCCGACGAGTACCAGCACCAGGTAGGGACCCACGGTGGCCGCTGCCGCGCCGCCCATCAGCGCGTAGAGCGCCCAGCGCAACTGCCGGGTCCATCTGGTGCCGATGCGCCGTCGACTGGCCGGGACCAGGCGGGACGCCGCGTGCACGGCCACGGCCGGCACCGCCGCACCGGACCCCGTCGCCGCGCCCACGATCCAGGTCGGGGGATGGCTGGCCAAAAAGATCGCCGCGAGGCCCACGATGAGGACGAGCCCGGGAGCGATGAAGCCCAGGCCGCCGAGGACTGCGCCCCGCGCCCCGCGGAGCCGCCAGGCGCAGTAGATGGCGAGCTGGGTGGAGGCCGGTCCCGGCAACAGGTTGGTGGTCGCCGTGGCGTCCTCGAACTCCGCCGCGTCGATCCACAGGCGTTCTTCGACGCACATGCGCCGCAGGAGGGCGATGTGCGTGGGCGGCCCCCCGAAGCCGATGCACCCGAGGCGGGTCCATTGCCCGACGATGGTGCTCAGAGGCACCGTCGTCGGGGAGGGATCGTCCCCGGTGGGGTCGGGGGCCTTCACGGCACGACCTCGCCGAGGAGCTCGGCGGCCAGCTCGCGCAGCTGCTCTTTGGCGGCCTCGAGGGTGCGGCGCCCCTTGGCCGTCGCCTCGTAGGAGCGGCGGGCCCGGCCCCCGACCACCTGAGGGCGGGACGTGATCAGCCCTTCGGCTTCCATCTTGTGCAGGGTGGGATAGAGCGATCCGGGACTGATCCGATAGCCGTGCTCGGCCAGCTCGGCGGTCATCCACGCCCCGTGGATGGGGCCGTGGGCGGCGTGGTGGAGGATGTGCAGGCGGACGGCGCCCCGGAGGAACTCGCGCACCCGAGGGATCCTAATCGATATCGCTCATCGATATCGTATTTCGTAATCGGTAGTAATCGTCTGCTGCTGGGCGCCTCGGGACTCGACGCTGGGGAAGCTCAACGGCCGCCCGGCCGGGTCGCCCCGACGTAGAGGTCCTGGCCGAAGGGGTCTCCGATGGTGGTCGGGAAGGGCTCGACCCGGACGTCGGCCCCGGCGTGGGGCGCGTCAACCATCGTCGGCCGCCCGGCCGTCGAGCCGAGGTAGATCCCGACGTGGGACACCTCGTCGGGCCCGTCACCGAAGAACACCAGGTCCCCCGGCTCGAGCGGAGTGCCCGGAGCGAGGCGAGGGCCGGCGTCGAACTGGGCCTGGGCCACCCGGGGGAGCGCCAGTCCCACCGCCCGGTAGGCGGCCTGCACGAGCCCCGAGCAGTCGAAGGCCACCCCTGGCGTCTCGCCGCCCCACTGGTAAGGGGTCCCCACCTCGGCCAGGGCCCAGTCGGCCGCGGCCTGGCCCGCCGAGGCCGCCCCGGTGGAGGCCTCGCCGTAAGCGGCCGCCAGACCCAGGACCTCGTCGACGTACCCCTGGTCGTGGTCGTAGGCGAATACCGCCCCAGCCAGATCGGTCCCCCCGGCGGCTCCGTTGGCGCACAGCAACCTCGCCGCGGCGAAGACGGCGTCGGTCGGGTCGTAGGGGGAGGGTGGCTGCGCCCCGCCCGGTGGGACCGGCGTGTCGTAGGCGGCGAAGGTGGCGGGCTCGAACTGCATGGGCCCCTCGGCGCCGGCCGGATTGGCGCCGGCGTGGACCCCGGGAAGATCCGAGGTCCCGTTCCCCGACTCCACGGTGCCGATGGCGGCCAGCACCGTCCACGGCAGCCCGGAGCAGGTGCCCGCCGCCTGCTGGTAGAGCGCCACCATGTCGGGCGAGATCCCCGCCGACACCCCCGACGCCCCCGACACCCCCGACGCCGCGGTGGCCGGGGCCTCCTCGGCGCCGCTCAGCATGGCCACGATGCCCGCCCCGGCCGCACCGGCGATGGCCACGCCCAGCAGGGCCAGTCCGGCGCCGACCGCGCCGAGGGCCCGAAGCCCCGTCATCCGCGCCTCGCGGGGATCACGTCCACCCGTCGTCGCCTCCACCCGTCGTCGCCTCCACTCGCCCCTGCCCGTCCGGAGCGCCGCCGCGTCGCCCCGGTGCAGAACGGTCGGCCCATCACCCGGGCGCTACGCTCGCCCCGAGGGCCAGTGGACGAAGAGCTTTCCCAGATCGCCGGGCAGTTGGGCGACATCGCCGAACGCTTGGCCGACCTGGCGATCGATCAGCTGCGCGCCGCGGTGGGATCGCCGGATGCGGACGCCGCCGACCAGGTCCAGCGCGAGCGCCGGCTCACCCGGGCCCGCCGGGCGGTCGAACGAGCCGCCGCCCTGGTGGCCGGGTTGCCCGAGCCGACCGAAGACGCCTGATCCGGTCCCCGCCGGGGCTCGGGCGCTAGAGCTCGTTCAGGGCGTCGATCAGCATGCGCAGCCGCCCGTAGTGGAGCCGGTCGAAGCGCAGCGCCACCCGCGGCAGGTCGAGCAGGTCGTTCCCCGCCCGTTCGGGAGCGAGGGGAGCGACCTCGCGGATCGTGCCCGACACGACGATGTCGGCGAACTGCTTGGTCAGCCCCCGGAGGGCCGCCTCGCCCGGGGCGCGCTGGAGCCGCAGCACCAGCAGGTCGCCCACCCACCGGCACGAGTGGTAATTGCGGTAGAAGTGCAACACCTCCTCGGTGGCCGTTTCGACCGAGTCGGTGATCGTGTAGAGGGCGACGTCCTCGGGGGAGACCCAACCGGCCGCCACCGCCTCCTCGCGGATGAACCGCTCCCAGGCCCGCCAGTAGGTGCCGCCCGGGGTTTCCACCAGCACCATCGGGGCCGGCTCGGCCTTGCCGGTCTGCAGGAGGGTGAGCAGCTCGTAGCACTCGTCCTGGGTGCCGAAGCCACCCGGCAGCACCGCGTAGGCGTGCGACTCCTTGATCAGCATCAGCTTGCGGGTGAAGAAGTAGCGCATCTCCACCAGCTTCGGGTCCTGGGCGATGAACGGGTTGGCTCCCTGCTCGTGGGGCAGCCGGATGTTGACGCCGAAGGACCGATCCCGACCCGCCCCCTCGATGCCCGCCGCCATGATCCCCGGACCGGCACCGGTGACCACCATCCAACCGGCGTCGGCCAACCGGGCCGCCAGCTCGCGGGCCATCACGTAGACCGGGTCCTCGGGCAAGGTACGGGCCGAGCCGAACATGGTGAGCTTGCGCACCGTGCGGTAGGGACGGAAGACCCGGAACGCCTCGGTCATCTCGGCCAACGCCGCATCGGCGATCTTGAGATCGCCGGTGCTGGTGCCCTCGCGCGCGAGCTCCCACAAGGTGGCCAGCATCGAGCGCATCAGGTCGGATTGCGAGCGGCTCAGCGACCGGCCGCCGGCGAGCGCCTCCATGGCGCGGTCGAGCGCCTCGGTCCCGGGGCGCTCCGCCGCCGGAAGCACGTCGGACACCGTCAGACCCGAGCGCCCGGGGCCACCCTGCCGTAGAGGGTGGTGCGCTGCACCAGCGGCCGGCCCAGTGGTTCGACCAGCGCCTCGAGCTCCTCGACGCCCATCCGCTGGCCGTGGCTGGCGCCGGCGGCCCGCGAGATGTTCTCGTCCATGAGCGTCCCACCCAGGTCGTTGACCCCGGCTCGGAGCAGTTGGCGAGCGCCGGCGATCCCGGTCTTCACCCAGCTCGCCTGGACGTTGTCGATGGCGCCCCGGTAGGCGATCCGCCCGACCGCGTGCATCAGGACGGTCTCGCGGAAGGTCGGGCCCCGGCGCGACCGGTGCTGGAGGTAGATCGGCGACGCCATGTGGACAAACGGGAGCGGCACGAACTCGGTGAACCCGCCGGTCTGGCGCTGCAGGGCCCGGGTGACCACCATGTGCCTCGCCCAGCTGACCGGTTGTTCGATCGCACCGAACATGATCGTCACGTTCGACCGGAGCCCGACCGAGTGGGCGGCGCGGTGGGCCTCGAGCCACTGCTCGGTGTTCACCTTGTCCGGGCACAGCACGGCTCGCACCTCGTCGTCGAGGATCTCGGCGGCGGTGCCGGGCAGGGTCTTGAGCCCCGCCTCCTTCAGGCGGCTCAGGTACTCGGTCAGCGGCACCTGGGAGCGCCGGGCCCCTTCGGTCACCTCCAACGCGGTGAAGCCGTGGATGTGGATCCGCTCGGATCCGGCGCGCACGGCCCCGAGCACCTGCAGGTAGTACTCGCCGTCGAACTTGGGGTGGATGCCCCCTTGGAGGCAGACCTCGGTGGCGCCCTGCTCCTCGGCCTCGACCACCCGCCGGGTGACTTCGTCGAGCTCGAGCAGGTAGGGCGCGCCGCGCAGGTTGAGCGACAGCGGCCCCTTGGAGAAGGCGCAGAACTTGCACTTGAAGGTGCAGACGTTGGTGTAGTTGATGTTCCGGTTGACCACGAAGGTCACGTCGTCACCGTTGCGCGCCGCACGCAGGTCGTCGGCGAGCTCGGCGACCGCGCGAACCTCGGGCCCCCGGGCCGAAAAGAGCGTCACGATCTCCGCCTCGCCCACCTCCTGGCCGAGCTCGACCCCCCGCAGCACCTCGGCGACCGGTCCGCGGGCCGTGCTCCGACCACCGGGGTCGGTCGGTCCGGTGGCCGCCGGAGCGAGCCGCACCACCTCGGGCGGGGGCTCCTCGCCCCCCGAGCACCACGGGGCGTCCCGGCCGAGCCCCTCGGCGTCGCTGACGTCGAGCACGGCGAAGCGGACCGCCGGGTCGATCCACCGCTCGGGCGCCAGGGCGAACCGGGGATACACGGTGAGCCGCGGGGCCAGGGAGTGCCCGGCCCGCTCGGTCGCCGCCCGCAGCACGTCGAGGGCGGGCCAGGCGCGCTCGGGGTTGACGTGGTCGACGGTGACCGGCGACACGCCTCCCCAGTCGTCGATGCCGGCCGCGAGCAGCGGTGCGAGGTCGTCGGCCAGGTTGGGCGGGGCCTGCACGTGGATGTCGGCCGGAAGGACCAACCGGGCCGCGGCGATCGACCACAGATGCTCGTCGGTCGGGCACGGCGGGTCGCCGGCCATGGCCGTGCCCGGCTTGGGCAGGAAGTTCTGGACGATCACCTCCTGAACGTGGCCGTGCCGGCGGTGCGCGTCGGCGATGGCCACCAGGGCGCGGAGCCGGTCGGCACGGTCCTCGCCGATGCCGACCAGGATGCCGGTGGTGAACGGGATGGCCGCCGATCCGGCGGCCTCCAGCGTGGCGAGCCGGCGCTCGGCGACCTTGTCGGGAGCGCGGCGGTGCGCTCGCACCTCGGCCAGCGTCTCGAGCATCATCCCCTGGCTGGCGGTCACCGTCCGCAGGTGGCTCAGCTCTTGGGCGAACAGGGCGCCGGCGTTGGCGTGGGGGAGGAGGCCGGTCTCTTCGATCACGGCGGCACAGGCGGCGGCCAGGTACGCGACCGTGGACTCGTAGCCGTGCTCGTCGAGCCACCGCCGGGCGGTCGGGTAGCGCAGCTCGGGGCGCTCTCCGAGGGTGAACAGCGCCTCGTGGCACCCCGCCGCCCGGCCCCGCCGGGCGATCTCGAGCACCTCGTCGATGGAGAGATAGGGGCTGGGCAGACGCGCCGGCGCCTTGGCGAAGGTGCAGTACCCGCACCGGTCCCGGCAGAGCATGGTCAGCGGGATGAAGACCTTGGGCGAGTACGTGACCCGGGTGCCGTGGGCTCGGTCCCGCAGCTCGCGCGCCGCGGCGAGCAAGGTGCCCAACGGTACCTCGGCCAAATCGGCCACCGACCAGGGGTGCCCGGCCACCGCACGATCGCCCAGCTGGTCCACGCCCGGCGGCGCGGGCAGCGCGGGCGACGACGGCGCGGGCGGCGGGGCGTCGCCGAGGTCCGATGGATGAGCCGGCGCGGTGCCGTCGACGGTGGTCATGGCGAGGGAGCCTCCTGTGCGCTGGTTCGGGACACGGGCGGGCCGGCGTCGGTGACCGGGCCGAAGGCCGCCTGGTCGATCAGCCACAACGCGGCAGCGCGCACCCGGGCCGCCGGCAGGTCCTCACCCCGAGCGAGCGCCGCCACGATGGGCGCCTTGGAGCCTCCGGCGACGGTGAACACCGCCTGGCGCCCCCGGTCGATGGCCGGCAGCGTGAGGGTGAGCCGAGGGTGGGGATTGCGACCGGCGGGGTCGACCGTCGCCAGCACCAGCCGGTCGGCGGGGTCGGCCAGCGCGGCCGAGCCGGCGAACAGCGACGCGGTGTGCCCGTCGGGGCCGACACCGAGGTGAACGAGGTCGAGGCCCCCGCCCTCCAGCGCCCGGGCGACCACCAACCCGTAGGCGGCGGCACACCGGTCGGGGTCGCCTTCGGTGGGCATGGGGTGGAAGGCGGCCACCGGGGGCACCCGATCGAGGAGCGCCTCGCGCACCAGGCGCTGGTTGGCGTCGGGATGATCGGCCGGCACCAGGCGCTCGTCGCCGAGGTAGACGGACACCACCGACCAGTCGACCGGCCCCGGGTCGGCGGCCAGCCGCTCGTAGCAGTCCCGGGCCGTCGCCCCGCCGGAGAGCACCAGGGAGAAGCCGGGGCCGGGGCGGGCGGCGAACGCCTCGTGCACCACCCGGGCGAAGGCGCTGGGCACGTCGGGCACGGGCCCCCGGGCCAGGGCGGCGGCGAGAGCCGAGGGCACGGTGGTCACGGGACCGGGACCCGCCACGAGTCCCCCGAGCGCTCCAGCAGGAGGTCGGCGACGTGCGGTCCCCAGGTGCCGGCGGGATAGAGGTGCAGGCCGCCCGGCTCCTTCCACGCCTCGAGGTAGGGGTTCACGATCCTCCACGCCTGCTCAACCTCGTCGGTGCGGATGAACAGCGTGGGGTCGCCGATCATGGCGTCGTGGAGCAGCCGCGGGTACCCGTCCATCCCGTCGTCGAGGAAGGTCGACTGGTACTCGAAGTCCATCGCCACCGACTGGACCCGGAAGGCCTCGCCGGGGACCTTGGCCCCGAAGTGCAGGCTGATGCCCTCGTTCGGCTGGATGCGCAGGACCAGCTCGTTGGGTCCGAGCTGCCGGCTCAGCACCCCTTCGAAGGCGAGGAAGGGCACGGGCTGGAACCGCAGGGCCACCTCGGTGACCCGGGCCGGTAGCCGCTTGCCCGTGCGCACGTAGATGGGGACGCCCGCCCACCGCCAGTTGTCGACGTTCAGGCGCAGGGCGACGTAGGTCTCCGTGGCGCTGTTGGGGGCCACACCCTCCTCCTCGCGGTAGCCCGGCACCGCCACCCCGCCGATCACCCCCGAGGTGTACTGGCCCCGCACCACCCGGTCGAGGGCGGCGTCGGGCGAGGGGATGTCGATCGCGTCGAGCAGCTTGACCTTCTCGTCGCGGATGTGCGTGGCGTCCATGGCAGTCGGCGGCTCCATCAAGGTGAGCGCCATCACCTGCATCACATGGTTCTGCACGATGTCACGCAGCGCGCCGGCGGTCTCGTAGAAGCCGCCGCGGTGCTCCACCCCCAGGGCCTCGGCCACGGTGATCTGCACCTGCTCGACGTACCGGCGGTTCCAGATCGGCTCGAAGACCGCGTTGGCGAAGCGCAGCGCCAGCACGTTCTGGACGGTCTCCTTGCCCATGTAGTGGTCGATCCGGAAGATCTGGTCCTCGTCGAAGGCACTGTGGACGGACCGGTCGAGGTCGAGGGCGCTCTCGAGGTCCCGGCCGTAGGGCTTCTCGATGACCAGGCGGGCGAAGCTGCCCCCCTCGCCCGGATGGTTGCAATCCTCCTTGGCCAGCGCCTCGGCGATGGCGGCGAACATGCTCGGGACCGTGGCCAGGTAGTAGAGCCGGTTGCCGCCCGTCTCGTAGGTGGCGTCGGCGAACCCGAGCAGCTCCTTCAATCGGTCGAAGGTGTCGGTGGACGCGTACTCGCCCCCGACGTAACGAAACCGCTCGACCAGGCGCCGCCACTGCTCGCCGCCACCGGTGACGTCACGGAGTGCCGCGGCGCGGAACTCCTCGTCGCTCCACGGCGTTCGTGCCACACCGATCACGGTGAAGCGGTCGTTGAGCCGGCCGCGGTCGGCGAGGTTGGCCAGCGCCGGCAGGATCTTGCGCGACGTCAGGTCGCCCGAGGCGCCGAAGATGACCATGGCCAGCGGCGGCGTCTGGGCGGGCGCCGGCCGCAGGCCCCCGACTGCCGCGTCCGACACCTCGGCCGCCTCCGCCGGGGCGCTCACGACGACCCGGGCCCCGGGGCGCCGGTCTCCATCCCCTGCTCGCCGGACTCGAGCGTCACCGCGTGGCCTCCGAACTGGTTGCGCAGGGCCGCCAGCAACCGGAACTGGAAGCTGTCCGCTTGGCGCGACGCGAATCGGGCATAGAGGGCGGCGGAGATCGCCGGCGCCGGAACGGCCCGCTCGATGGCCTCCTCGACCGTCCAGCGACCCTCGCCCGAGTCGGTGACCACGCCCTTGATCTGGTCGAAGCCCGACCCGGGGGCCAGCGAGCGCTCGGTCAGGTCCAGCAACCAGCTGCGGACGACGGACCCGGAGCGCCAGATGGAGGCGATCTCGTGGAGATCGAGGTTGAACTCGTCGGCCGCCCCCATGATGTCGAAGCCTTCGGCATAGGCCTGCATGAGGCCGTACTCGATGCCGTTGTGCACCATCTTGACGAAGTGGCCCGCCCCGACCGGTCCGACGTGGGCGTACCCGCCCTCGGGCGCCAGGGTGCGGAAGGCGGGCTCCACCACGGCGACCGACTCGGGGGTTCCCCCGACCATCAGGCAGTACCCCTCGGTCAGCCCCCACACCCCGCCCGAGGTTCCGGCGTCGATGAACCCGATCCCCTTGGCGGCAAGCCGCTGCGCGATGGGGCCGGCCTCGTGGTAGTTGGAGTTGCCCCCGTCGACGATGACGTCGCCCCTCGAGAAGCGCTCGGCAAGCGCGTCGATGGTCTGGTTGGTCGGTGCACCGGCCGGAACCATCACCCAGGCGGCCCGGGGAGCGGACAACTTGTCGGCCAGCTCCTCCAACGACCCCGCTGGCTCAGCTCCCTTGGCGGCTGCGTTGGCGCGTGCGGATTCCGAAAGGTCGAAGGCCACCACCTGGTGCCCCCCTAGCAGCAGGCGCTCGGTCATGTTGGCGCCCATCTTGCCGAGGCCGACCATCCCGATCTTCATGCGCTCCTCCTCGTTGGCCTTGCCGCTCGCCGCCCTTGGTCTTCGTTCGCTACCCGCCCGCCGGATCGCCTCTCGCCCGACCCGACTGTCCTTACGCCCCGGAGCGTGCCACGCCGACGGGAGGAGCACGGCGCGGCCCCGCCCGTCCGGTTCGACGGGAGATGCCGGCTCGACCCGGGATCCACGGAGGGCCCACGACCCGGGTGCCGCGAGGGGCCGGGAGCCGGAGGCTCAGCCGGCCCGGCGATCAGCCGCTCCTCGGGGCGCGCCGTGGCCGTCGGCGAGTGCCGCCGCCTTGTCCGACAAGACCTCGAGGAGCTCGTCGAACGACTTGGCGAATGCCGCCACCCCCTCGACCTCCAGCGTGTCTGCCACGTCGTCGAGGTCGACGCCCGCCTCGGCCACCCGGACCAGCACCGCCTGCGCAGCGGCCGGGTCGGCGTCGATGGTCCGGGCGACGGTGCCCCGGGCGGCCAGCGCCTCGAGCGTCGACTCCGGCATCGTGTTGACGGTGTGGGGACCGATCAGGTTGTCGACGTAGAGCAACTCGGGGTAGGCGGGGTTCTTGGTCGAGGTCGACGCCCACAGGGGCCGCTGGACCCGGGCGCCCTTCGCCGCCAACGCCTCCCAGCGGGGCCCGGAGAAGGTCCGGACGAAGTGCTCGTAGGCCACCTGCGCCTGCGCCACGGCCGCGTGGCCCCGCAGCGCCAGCACGGCCCGGTCACCGTCGGGACCGCCGGCCAGCTCCTCGAGGCGGCGGTCGATCTCGGTGTCGACCCGGCTCACGAAGAACGAGGCCACGCTGGCCACCGAGGAGAGGTCGCTGGCGCCCGAGGCGGCGTAGTCCTCGAGCCCGGCGAGGTAGGCCTCGGTCACCGCGTCGTACCGATCGAGCCCGAAGATCAACGTGACGTTGATGTTGCGTCCCTCGCCGATCATCCGGCGGATGGCGGGCAGCCCTTCGACCGTGCCGGGGATCTTCACCATGAGGTTCGGCCGATCGACCCGCTCGTGGAGGGTACGCGCCTCCTCGGTGGTGCGGGCGGTGTCATGGGCCGCCGCAGGGGAGACCTCCAGCGACACGAAGCCGTCGGTGCGGTCGCTGTCCTCGTAGAGGGGCGCCAGCAGTCCCAGGGCATCGACGATGTCGGTGACCACCAGGGTCCAGTAGGCGTCGTCGACGGTGCCGGTGGTCGTCAGGGTGGCGAACTGCTCGTCGTAGGTCGCCTGACCCTCGATCGCCTTGGCGAAGATCGACGGGTTGGAGGTGATGCCCCGGACGCCATCGGCGATCATGCGCTCCAGCCGGCCGTCGTGGATCCAGTCCCGGCGGAGGTTGTCCAGCCAGGGGCTCTGACCCTGGCTCGAGTAGAGGTCGTGGAGCCTGGTCATCGACGGGCCCCCCTTTCGTTCTCGACGAGCGCCACAGCCCGCTCGGCCACGTTGTCGGCGGTGAAGCCGAACTTCGCCAGCGCCACCGAGCCGGGGGCCGAGGCGCCGAAGGTGTCGATGGCCACGCTGTCGTCCGCGTAGCGGTCCCATCCGAACGAGCTGGCCGCTTCCACCGCCAAGCGGGGCACGCCCGCCGGCAGCACGGCGTCGTGGTAGTCGCGGTCCTGCTCCTCGAACCATTCCCAGCACGGCAGGGACACCACCCGGGCTCGCAAGGCGCGCCGGGCGAGCGCTGCTCGGGCCTCGACGCACACGTGCACCTCGCTGCCGGTGGCGACGAGGACCACGTCGGGCGTTCCGTCGCCCTCCTCGGGCACGAGCACGTACCCGCCCCGGCCGACCCCCTCCGCGGCCAGCCGACCCGTCGCCTCGAGGACCGGCAGGTCCTGGCGGCTCAACACCAGCCCGACCGGCTGGTCGGCCTCGACCGCGCGACGCCACGCCTGGACGGTCTCGTTGGCGTCGGCCGGCCGCACGACCACCAGCCCGGGCATCGCCCGCAGCGAGGCGAGCTGCTCGATCGGCTGGTGCGTGGGCCCGTCCTGGCCGAGGCCGACCGAGTCGTGGGTCCACGAGTAGACGACGTGGGCACGCGAGATGGCCGCGAGACGGACCGCGGCGCGCATGTAGTCGCTGAACGCGAAGAACGTGCCTCCCACCGGGAGCACGCCGCCGTGCAGGGCCATGCCGGTCATCGCCCCAGCCATGGCATGCTCGCGGATCCCGTAGTACACCTGCCGGGACCCGGGGTGCGCGGCCGATTGCGGCGGCTCGTCGGGCAGCTGCATTCCCGTATTGCCGGTCAGGTCGGCCGCCCCGACCACCAACCCGGGCAGCGCGTCGGCGGTCCCCCGGATGCAGCTGTTGACGGCTTTGCGGGTGGCGATCATCTCGCCGCTCTCGAACTTCGGGAGCCCCGCCTCCCAGCCCGCAAGCGCGTGGCCCGCCTGGGCGGCGTCCCAGGCGGCCCGGTCCCCGCCGTACGAGGCGAGCCTGGCCTGCCACTCGGACCGCAGCTGCCCACCCCGGGCGCCGGCCTGGCGGAAATGCTCGAGGACGTCGTCGGGGACCCAGAACGACTCGTCCGGGGGGAGCCCGAGGATCTGCTTGGTCGCCCGGATCTCCTCGGGCGGGAACACGTCGCCGTGCGCCTTGTTGGAGTCCGTCAGGTGGGGTGACGGCCAGCCGATGTGGCTCCGGAGCACGATCAACGACGGTCGGTCCTCCACCGCCATCGCACGGCGGACCGCCGCTTCGAGCCGCTCGGTGTCGTTGGCCGCCTCCCCGAGGTCCTCGACGTCCCAGCCGTAGGCGGCGAAGCGCCCCGGGACGTCGTCGCTGTAGGCGAGCTCGGTCGGACCGTCGATGCTGATGTGGTTGTCGTCGTACACGCAGATCAACCGGCCGAGCCCGAGGTGCCCGGCCAGCGAGGCCGCCTCGTGCGAGATGCCCTCCTCGAAGCAGCCGTCGCCGGCCACCACGAAGGTGTGGTGATCGCAGAGCTCGGGCCCGAAACGCGCTCGCAGGAAGCGCTCGGCGATGCCCATCCCCACCGCGTTGGCCACACCCTGGCCCAGCGGCCCGGTGGTCGTCTCCACGCCCGGGGTGTGGCGCCGTTCGGGATGGCCCGGCGTGCGGCTGCCCCATTCCCGGAAGGCGCGCAGGTCGTCGAGGCCGAGGCCGTAGCCGGTCAGGTACAGCATGGAGTACAAGAGGATGGAGGCGTGGCCGTTGGAGAGCACGAACCGATCGCGGTCCGGCCAGTCCGGATCGGTCGGGTCGTATCGCATCACCCTGGTCCACAGCACGTAGGCGAGCGGCGCCAGGGCCATCGCCGTTCCGCTGTGTCCGGAGTCGGCCGCGGCCGGCCCATCCATCGCGAGGCCCCGGATGACGTCGATCGCCAGGCGCTCCACCAGGCCATCGTCGGCAGGCGGGACAGCCGGGCCGGTCATGAACTCACCCTATCGACTCGTGGTGTGGAGTAGGACCCGGAAGCTCCTGCTTGCCATCCGGCAGCCCCCCGGGCGAGGATTCGGGCACGCCAGGCGGTCCGGGCCGACCCGAACTGGGTTCCCGGTGCCCGACAGGCGCCACAAAGGAGGATCGAGGAGCACGTGGCACGGTTCGGACGAGGCGATCGGCAGCCGAGGGCGCGAGGTTCGCAAAAGGGCGTCCGGACCAGCAGCGCCGACGCGCTGCAGCTGGTGCTGGCATACGTCAAGCAAGAGGCGCTGACCCCCCTGAAGGGGCTGGCGCGCTTCGTGCTGTTCGGGCTCGCCGGCTCGCTGGCGATCGCCACGGGCACGGTCCTCCTGCTGGTCGCGGCCCTCCGGGTGCTGCAGAGCGAGACCGGGGCGTTCCGGGGCAACCTCTCGTGGATCCCCTATGTCATCGTCGTGGCGCTGGGAGGGCTCCTGATCGCCCTGTCCGCCTGGCGGATCACCGCCGGGCCGGCTCGACGCCACCAGATCACCAGCCAGTCCTCCCGCAGTGACGGCGCCGAAGGGAAGGGCAAGTGATGGCCATCGGGACCAGCCGGCAGCGGATCAGCCGGGACGACCTGCAGGCCGCCTTCGACCGGATGCTCGGCGAGGGGGAATCGGCGATCCGCGCCGCGGTGCCCCAAGCAGCCGTGGTGGGCGGCGCCGTTGCCCTGGCCCTGGTGGCCGTGGCCTACGTCGCCGGAAGGCGCCGCGGCCGCAAGCGGACGGCCGTGCTCGAAGTCCGCCGGATCTAGGCCGCCCGGTGGACTGGCTGCTCCGCCGCATCGCCCGTCTGGGGTTCCGGCGCGCCCTGGCCGGCGAGCATCGCGCCTGGATCGCGATCGCGATCGCCGCCTTCGTCCTGCGGCGAGCCCGGCGACCCGCCGAGCCGGTCGCGTTCTCCACCCGGCTCCGGGCGGGCGACCGCTACGAGGTCTCGCTGGTCGACCCGCGCCCGCCCGGCGCCGGCTCCTAGGCGGTGGTCGAGCACCCCGGAGCGGGGGAGCACGACCCGCCCGCCGAGGCGCACGGAGCGGAGGTGGAAGGGTCGGCCCGGGGCTCCCGGGAAGCGGCACCGGGGGGTTCTCGAGCAGGGGCCGTGGCGGCCCGGCCTGGCGCCGAGCTGGGCACCGGCGAGCGGGTGCTGGTGGTGGACCCCAAGCAGCGGCGCTACCTGCTCACGCTGAAAGTCGGCGCCTCCTTCCATACCCACGCCGGGATCCTGGCCCACGACGACATCATCGGGAAGCCCGAGGGCTCCGCCGTGACCGGTACCACCGGGCGGTCCTTCCTCGTCCTGCGGCCCACGCTCTCCGACGTGGTGCTCAAGATGCCCCGCGGGGCGCAGGTGATCTACCCCAAGGACCTCGGGGCCATCTTGATGGTCGCCGACATCTGGCCCGGGCACCGGGTGCTCGAGGCGGGGGTCGGGTCGGGTGCGCTGTCGATGGCGCTCCTGCGGGCCGGCGCGCAGGTGACGGGCTACGAGCTGCGCGAGGACTTCGCCGGCCAGGCGATCGCCAACGTGCAGGCGGCGCTGGGCGACGCGGTGCCCTACCAGGTGGAGGTCCGTGACGTGACCGACGGCATCGACGAGCGCCGGCTCGACCGGGTGGTCCTGGATCTCCCCGAGCCCTGGCGGGTGGTGCCCCACGCAGCCGAGGCGTTGCGTCCGGGCGGGATCCTGCTCTCCTATCTACCCACCATCAACCAGACGGCCCAGCTGCGCGAGTCCCTGGCCGAACCACGATGGGGTCTGGCCGAATCGGTCGAGATCCTGCGCCGGACCTGGCACGTCGAGGCTCGCTCCGTGCGCCCCGATCACCGGATGGTCGCCCACACCGGTTTTCTCACCTCGGCCCGCCGCCTGGCCCCGTGAACCCGGGGGAGCCCACCGGCACCGGCCATCGGGCCGACAATCAGTCGGGCCGACGTGGCGCCGGCCGTCGGGCCGACGAACGGTCAGGCCGACGAACGGTCAGGCGCGCTCGATGAAGATGCACTCGCCGGGGCATTCCTCGGACGCCTCGACGACCGCCTCCTCGAGCTCGTCGGGGACGAGGGCCATGCCGGCCGAACCGCCGGGCTCGCTGAGGATCCGATCGCCCTCCTTCACGTACGCCAGACCGTCGTCGAGCAGCGTGAACACGGCCGGGGCGATCTCCTCGCAGAGCCCGTCGCCCGTGCACAGATCCTGGTCGATCCAGACCTTCATGCGTTGCCCTTCTTCCGCTCCGGGTGGTCCGGTGGTCGGTTGTCCTGGTGGCGCCCGGCGAAGCCCGTCCGGTCCGGCAGCAAGCCGTCATGGAGGCGGGCGCGCCAGCAGCTGGAGCCACGTGATGCCCAGGCCTCCAGAGTAGTACCCGCTGCTGCTGGGTCGAGGCACCGGGTCGAGGCACGGCGCAGCGGCAGCGGCAGCGGCAGCGGCGTCACGCAACCAGGGGCGCCGGCCGGTAGGGTGAACAGCGAGCGCCCATCGGGAGGTGATTCCGACGCCTGGTCCAGAGGAGCACGAATTGGGAGCCGACGCCGCTGCGCAGCTCGAGGCGCTGCGCAGCCGGGTGGAGGAAGCGGAGCGGGAGGTCCATACCCTCCGGCGACGCCTGCAGGACAGCCCGGGCCGGGTGATGGCGCTCGAGGAGCGCCTGCTCGAGTCCAAGGGCCAGCTGGCCCACGCCGTCTCGCAGAACGAGAAGCTGACCTTCACCCTGCAACAGGCCAAGGAACAGCTCAACGCCCTGCGTGAGGAGGTCGAGAAGCTCACCCAGCCCCCGGCGGCCTACGGCACCTTCCTGGCCCTCAACGACGACGAGACGGTCGACGTCTTTTCGGGGGGCCGCAAGATGCGGGTGGCCCTGCATCCCGACATCGACGCCCAGCGCATCCGCAAGGGCGACGAGGTCGTCCTGAACGAGTCGCTGAACGTCGTGCTGGTGCGGGAGGGTGAGCTGGCCGGCGAGGTCGTCACCATCAAGGAGCTGTTGGCGGACCGCCGGCGGGCCCTCGTCTACGCCCGGGCGGACGAGGAGCGGGTGGCCGAGCTGTCCGAAGAGCTGCTCGGGGTCCACCTTCGTGCGGGTGACGCCGTCCTGATGGACTCGCGTACCCAGCTCCTCATCGAGAAGCTGCCCCGGCCCGAGGTCGAGGAACTGGTGCTCGAGGAGGTGCCGGACATCACCTACGCCGACGTCGGCGGTCTGGACACCCAGATCGAGGCGATCACCGACGCGGTCGAGCTTCCCTACCTCCACCGGCCACTGTTCGCCACCTACAAGCTTCCGGCGCCCAAGGGGATCCTCCTCTACGGGCCGCCGGGGTGCGGCAAGACGCTGATCGCCAAGGCAGTGGCCAACTCCCTGGCCAAAAAGGTTGCCGAGGCCACCGGCAACCAGGACACCCGGAGCTACTTCCTCAACATCAAGGGCCCCGAGCTCCTCAACAAGTACGTCGGCGAGACCGAGCGCCAGATCCGGCTGGTCTTCCAGCGGGCTCGGGAGAAGGCGGAGGAGGGCGTGCCGGTCATCGTCTTCTTCGACGAGATGGACTCGCTGTTCCGCACCCGGGGCACGGGCATCAGCTCGGACATGGAGTCGACCATCGTGCCGCAGCTGCTGGCGGAGATCGACGGCGTCGAGGCGCTGCGTGACGTCATCGTGATCGGGGCGAGCAACCGCGAGGACCTGATCGACCCGGCGATCCTGCGCCCGGGTCGCCTGGACGTGAAGATCAAGATCGAGCGGCCGGACGCCGAAGCGGCCAGCCAGATCTTCTCGCGGTACCTGACCCCCGACCTGCCGCTCGACGGGCGAGAGGTCGAGCGGCTGGGCGGAGGCGACCCGTCCAAGGCGGCGCGCCTGATGATCGAAGAGACGGTCACCGAGATGTACCGGGCCGACGACGAGAACCGGTTCTTGGAGGTGACCTACCAGAACGGCGACAAGGAGGTCCTCTTCTACCGCGACTTCGCCTCAGGCGCCATGATCGAGAACATCGTGCGGCGGGCGAAGAAGCTGGCCATCAAGCGCGAGATCGCCAACGGGCCCTCGGGCATCCGGGCCGAGGACCTCCTCGACTCCATCCGCCAGGAGTACAAGGAGAACGAGGACCTGCCCAACACCACCAACCCGGACGACTGGGCCCGGATCTCGGGGAAGAAGGGCGAGCGGATCGTCTACGTACGGACGCTGCTGACCGAGGACCGCGAGGTGCACGGGGGCCGCTCGATCGAGCGGGTGGGCACGGGCCAGTACCTGTAGGCGACCTGGAGGTCCAGCTCTCGGCGCTCCGCGCCCCGAGGGGACCAACTAGGGTCGGCTCCGTGGCCATCGCCAAGGTCTGCGGCATCGAGACCGAGTACGGCATCCAGTTCGGTGGGGGGGACGGGAACCCGATCACCGCCTCGTCGATGCTGGTCAACGCCTACGCGGCCGAAGTGGACCGGCGGACCCGTTGGGACTTCGAGGACGAGACCCCCGGCCAGGACGCCCGCGGCTTCGCCCGCGAGGGCTCGCTGCCCCCGGCGGTGGAGACCCACCTCGCCAACACGGTGCTCACCAACGGTGCCCGCTACTACGTCGACCACGCCCATCCCGAGTACTCCACGCCCGAGTGCACCAACGCCCGCGAGGTGGTGGTGCACGACAAGGCGGGCGAGGAGGTCCTCCGGCGGTCGATGCGGGCCGCGCGGAGCATGTTCCCCGACAGCCCGCCGGTGGTGGTCTACAAGAACAACTCCGACGGCAAGGGCAACTCCTACGGCTGCCACGAGAACTACCTGATGGACCGCGAGGTCGCGTTCGGCGCCGTGGTCAAGGGGGTGGTGCCCCACTTCGTCACCCGCCAGATCTTCACCGGCGCCGGAAAGGTCGGCGTGGAGACCTCGGCCCTGGACCGGCGGGCCGTCTCCTTCCAGATCTCCCAGCGGGCGGAGTTCTTCGAGGAGATCGTCGGGCTCGAGACCACCCTGAAGCGCCCCATCGTCAACACCCGCGACGAACCCCATGCCGATCCCAAGCGGTTCCGCCGCCTCCACGTCATCGTGGGTGACGCGAACCTGTCGGAGATCTCCACCTTCTTGAAGGTCGGGACGACGGCGCTGGTGCTGGCCATGCTCGAGGACGGGGCGCTCCCGACCCGCGAGCTCAACCCGGCCGACCCGGTCCGGGCCATGCACCACGTTTCGGTGGACCTGTCGCTGGCCGAGCCCATCCACATGGTCGACGGGTCCTCGGCCTCCGCACTCGAGGTCCAGTGGGAGCTCCTGGGTGCCGCCCGGGACTACGCGACCGAGCGGGGGCTCGAGCCGGTCGGGGGAAAGGCGGTGGCCACGGCGGTCCTCGACCGCTGGGAGGCGGTGCTGACCGCCCTCGAGGCAGACCCCTCCACCCTCGCCAACCAGCTCGACTGGGTCGCCAAGCGCCAGATCATGGAGGCCTATCGGGAGCGGCACGGCTGCGGGTGGGGCGACGGCCGGCTGGCCGCCCTGGACCTGCAGTACCACGACCTGCGCCCGGAGCGCTCGCTCTACGCCCGGCTCGGGATGGAGCGACTGGTCTCCGACGACGAGGTCCTCGCCGCGGTGGCCACGCCACCACGCACCACCCGGGCGTGGTTCCGGGGCGGCTGCCTGTCTCGCTGGCCGGCCTCGGTCGTGACCGCCAACTGGGACTCCCTGGTCTTCGATCTCGGTACCGATCCCCTGCGGCGGGTCCCTATGATGGACCCGCTCAAGGGAACTGCCGAACACACGGCTGAGCTGCTGGAGAGCAGTGCTGGTCCGGCCGAGCTGCTGGAGCGGTTGAGCTCCTGAGAGGAACGTGAACATGCCAGAGCGAGAATTGAAGCGTCGAACCGCACCAGAGCGGACCGAGCCGGTCGTCACCGAGGAGGCCCCGGCGACCTCCGAGCGGGGGGAGAAGCTGAAGGCTGAGCTCGACGACCTCCTCGACGAGATCGACGAGGTGCTCGAGGACAACGCCGAGGAGTTCGTCCGCAACTACGTGCAGAAGGGCGGCCAGTAGTCCACCGTGGCGCTCCCCATGTTCCTGCCCGGGGACGATCCGGGCCCTGACTTCGCCGCGCTGCTGCAGCGCTCGGGGTCGTCGCCCGCCGCCGTCGGGAGCGACACCACCCAATTGCGCCACGCCACCACGGTGGTCGCGCTCCGCTTCGCCGACGGGGTGGTGATGGCCGGCGACCGGCGAGCGACCGAGGGCTACTCCATCGCCCACCGGGCCATGGAGAAGGTGTTCCCCGCCGACCGTTGGTCCGCCGTGGCCATCGCCGGGGCGGCCGGGCCGGCGGTCGAGATGGTGCGGCTGTTCCAGGTGCAGCTCGAGCACTACGAGAAGGTCGAAGGCGTCTCGCTCAGCCTCGAGGGCAAGGCCAACCAGCTGGCGCAGATGGTCCGCCAGCACCTGCCCCTGGCCATGCAGGGCCTGGCGGTCGTCCCGCTCTTCGCCGGGTTCGACCTGCGTCGGGGCATCGGACGCATCTTCACCTACGACGTGACCGGCGGCCACTACGAGGAGGCCGAGTTCCAAGCGACCGGCTCGGGTGGTCGCGACGCGCGCACCACGATCAAGCTCGGGTACCGCGAGGGTCTGGGCCGCCCCGACGCGGTGGAACTGGCGGTCGAGGCGCTCTACGAGGCGGCCGACGAGGACTCCGCCACCGGCGGCCCCGACCTGGTGCGAGGGATCTACCCGCTGGTCGCCGTGGTCACCGAGGCCGGCTACGAGCAGCTGCCCGAGGCCGAGGTGGCCGAGCGGTTCACCGCCCTGATCGACCGGAAGCGCAGCGAACGCGCCGGCGGTGCCGAGGAGGGCTCCGTCCGATGAGCATGCCGTACTACGTCGCACCCGAGCAGGTCATGAAGGACCGGGCCGAGTACGCGCAGAAGGGCATCGCCCGGGGCCGGTCGTTGATCGCCAGCGCGTTCACGGGCGGGCTGCTGATCGTGGCGGAGAACCCGTCCCGATCGCTCCACAAGATCAGCGAGATCTACGACCGCATCGCTTTCGCCGGCGTCGGCAAGTACAACGAGTACGACCAGCTCCGGGTGGCCGGAGTGCGGCACGCCGACACAAAGGGCTTCACCTTCAGCCGCGAGGACGTCGACGCCCGCTCCCTCGCCAACCTCTACGCCCAGTTCCTCGGCAACGTCTTCACCCACGAGATGAAGCCGCTGGAGGTCGAGATCCTGGTGGCCGAGCTGGGCGCCGACGGTCGGCCCGACCAGCTCTACCACATCGCCTACGAGGGCACGATCACCGACGAGGAGCACTTCGCGGTGCTCGGCGGGGACGCCGAAACGATCCGGGGCCGCTTCTCCTCGGTCTGGCAGGAGGGCTGGGACCTGGCCGCGACCCTGCGGGCGACGGTGGACGCGCTGGCGGGACCGGACCGCCGGCTCGGGGGCCAGGACATCGAGGCCGCCCTGCTCGGCCGGCAGAACGGGCGCCGCTCGTTCCAGCGGCTCACCGACGAGGAGCTGTTGGCCCTGCTGGGAGAGCCCGGCTCGGCGGCCGGGGACGAGCCGGCGTCGTAGCTCCCGGGCCTCGGATCGAGGGGTCGGCCGCGGCAGGGTGGTCTGCCACTACGGTGGCCCTCATGGACCGGCGCATCTTCGGGCTCGAGAACGAGTACGGCGTCACCTTCACCCTGCGGGGCCAGCGGCGCCTCAGCCCCGACGAGGTGGCCCGGTACCTCTTCCGCCGGGTGGTCAGCTGGGGCAGGTCCTCCAACGTCTTTCTCGAGAACGGGGCCCGGCTCTACCTCGACGTGGGGAGCCATCCGGAGTACGCCACGCCCGAGTGCGACCGGATCGGCGATCTGGTCACCCACGACAAGGCCGGCGAGTGGATCCTCGCCCAGCTGGTCAGTGGTGCCCAGGTCCGTCTCCGCGAGGAGGGCATCCGGGGCGACGTCTACCTGTTCAAGAACAACACCGACTCGGCGGGCAACTCCTACGGCTGCCACGAGAACTACCTGACCGAGCGCAACGACGACTTCAACCGCTACACCGAGGTGCTCATCCCCTTCCTGGTCAGCCGGCAGATCTTCGCCGGGGCGGGCAAGGTCCTCCAGACGGCCCGGGGGGCGGTCTTCTGCATCAGCCAGCGGGCGGAGCACATCTGGGAAGGGGTCTCCTCGGCGACGACCCGCAGCCGGCCGATCATCAATACTCGCGACGAGCCCCACGCCGACGCCGAGAGGTTCCGCCGGTTGCACGTGATCGTCGGCGACTCGAACATGAGCGAGTACGCCACCTTCATGAAGGTCGGCACCACCAGCATCCTGCTTTCCATGCTCGAGGACCAGGGCACGGTCCTGCGCGACCTGACCCTCGAGAACCCGATCCGCGCCATCCGCGAGATCAGTCACGACATCACCTGCCAGCGCCGGGTCCGGCTGGCCAACGGTCGCGAGATGCGGGCGCTCGACATCCAGGCCGAGTACCTCGAACGGGCGTTGCGGTTCCGCGAGCGCCACGGCCTCAGCCCCGAGGAGGACCGCGCCCTCGACATGTGGGAGCACTGCATCAAGGGGCTCGAGTCCGACCCGTTCTCGCTGTGGCGCGAATGCGACTGGGTGGCCAAGCACCGGCTGGTGGAGCAGGTGCGGGCCCGCCACGACGTCCCGCTGTCCCATCCCAAGGTGGCGATGATCGACCTCATGTACCACGACATCGACCGGTCCCGAGGGCTCTTCTACAAGCTCCAGGAGCGGGACCAGATGGACCGGACGTGCACCGACGAGGACATCGCCGCCGCCATGACCCAGGCGCCTGAAACCACCCGGGCCCGGCTGCGCGGCGCGTTCGTCCGGCGGGCCAAGGAACGGCGCCGGGACTTCACCGTCGACTGGGTCCACCTGAAGCTCAACGACCAGGCGCAGCGGACCGTACTGCTGAAGGACCCTTTCAAGTCCCACGACGAGCGGGTCGAGCGCCTCATCGCCTCGCTCTGACGATCCGAGCTGCCCGACCGGGGGCTCTAGACTCCCTGCGTGCTCTCCTTGAGCCCGGGCAAGCTGTTGATCATTGCGATTGTGGCGATGGTCATCCTGGGACCCGACAAGCTGCCCCAGCTGGCACGGCAGTTCGGGGCCGGGTGGCGCACGCTGCGCCAGTTCCAGCAGCGGATGGAGCGCGAAGTGCGCGACACCCTGCCCGAGCTGCCGCCCACCAGCGAGATCGCCCGCATGGCCCGCTCCCCGCTCTCCTTCTTGAACCAGCTGGCCGACCTGCCCGAGCCCGGTTCCCAGGCCGCATCGGAGCCACCGGCACCGCCGGGCACGGTGTCGGCGCCGGTCGGTCCGACGCCGGCGGGCGCCGAGGGTCCGGGCCCGTCGCCGGCGGCGGCCGCGGCGGACCGCAGGGGCGCCACGACCCTGGGCTCGGAGGTGGTCGGCGACCCCGGGATGAACTGACAGCTCACCGGAGCACTGTCCGAAGCGGAACGAGGAACCCGAGTGGCCGTCCCCCTGCTGGGTGGCTGGAGAGACCGACCCAAGCCCGACGCGATGACGCTCGTCGAGCACCTGCGCGAGCTGCGCCGACGCCTCATCGTGTCGGTCGCCGCCTTCGTGGTGGCCGGCGTGGTGGCGGTGGCCCTGTACGAGCCGATCCTGCACTTCCTGCTGCGCCCGCTGTGCTCGGTCAACAGCGGTCGGTGCACCCTCTACGTCACGTCGCCGCTGGACGGGCTCGCGCTCCGGGTCAAGATCGGCATCTACGGCGGCCTGGTCCTGGGGTCCCCGGTGATGCTCTGGGAGCTGTGGCGGTTCGTGACCCCCGGCCTCAAGGCGGCCGAGAAGCGCTACGCCATTCCCTTCGTCCTCTCCGCGGTGAGCCTCTTCGCCGGCGGGGCGGCGGTCGCCTACGTCACCTTGCCCCACGCCCTGGGCTTCTTGCGGTCGGTCGGCGGCCCCGACTTGCACGAGATCTACGATCCCATCCCCTACCTGGGGCTCATCCTCCTGCTGATGGTGCTCTTCGGCATCACATTCGAGTTCCCGGTCGTCCTGGTGTCCCTCGAGCTGGCGGGCGTGGTCACGCCCAGCCGGCTGCTGGGGGGCTGGCGCTGGGCGGTGATGGGCATCACCGTGGCCGCCGCCGTCTTCACCCCCACGTCGGACCCCTTTTCGATGCTGGCCCTGGCGGTGCCGTTGACCGCGTTCTACTTCCTGTCCATCGCCATCGGCAAGCTGCTGCGGCGGTGAGCGCCGTGCCCCAACCCCTTCCGGGGCGAGGCGGTCGCCGCCGCCCCGACCTGGCGTCGGTACGTCGGACCTTCCTCGCCGGCCTGCCCTTCGCGCCCGACGCCTTCCAGCTCGACGCCATCGACGCCATCGACGGCGGTCGATCGGTTCTCGTGTCGGCTCCCACCGGCTCGGGCAAGACCCTCGTCGCCGCCTACGGCGTGCACCGGACCCTGGCCGGTGGGGCCAAGGCCTTCTACACGACGCCGCTCAAGGCCCTGTCCAACCAGAAGTACCGCGAGCTCTCCGAGCGCTACGGCACCGACCGGGTGGGCCTGCTCACCGGGGACAGCTCGATCCGGCCCGAGGCCCCGGTGGTCGTCATGACCACCGAGGTCCTCCGCAACATGCTGTTGGCGGGCTCCGACCTGCTCGCCGACCTCCAGACGGTCGTGCTCGACGAGGTCCACTACCTCCAGGACCCGTACCGGGGGGCGGTGTGGGAGGAGGTCCTGGTCCTCAGCCCGCCCGAGGTGCGCTTCATCTGCCTGTCGGCCACGGTCAACAATGCCACCGAGCTGGGCGACTGGCTCCGCTCGGTCCGCGGGGCGACCGAGGTCGTGGTCGAGCAGCATCGCCCGATCACCCTGCGCCATCACTTCGCCGTGCACCGCCGCGACGACGACCTGACCGTCCTGCTTCCCCTGCTCAACGGCCGGCGCGCCGACGCCGAGTGCCTCCGGGTCGACCAGGCGGTGCGGCGGGCGACCGCCACCCGGCCGCCCCAGTGGCGCGGCGGGCGCGGCCCGGGTGGCCCCCGGCTGCCCTATCGCAGCCCCCGGCGCACCGAGCTGCTGGTCGAGCTGGACGAGGCGGAGCTGCTGCCGGCCATCGTGTTCATCTTCAGCCGCGCCGCGTGCGACGACGCGGTCCGCCAGTGTCTGCGCGACGGGGTCCGGCTGACCGACCGCAACGAGCGGGCCATGATCCGCCGGACGGTGGAGGCGAGCGTCGACCACCTGGGCGACGACGACCTCGAGGTGCTCGGCTACGCCGACTGGCTCGAAGGGCTCGAAGCCGGGATCGCAGCCCACCACGCCGGCATGGTCCCCGCCTTCCGCGAGGCGGTCGAGACGCTCTTCAGCGCCGGCCTCCTCCGGGTGGTCTTCGCCACCGAGACGCTCTCGCTCGGCATCAACATGCCCGCCCGCACGGTGGTCATCGAGCGCTTCACCAAGTTCGGCAGCTCGGGGCGGGCGCCGCTCACCTCGGGTGAGTACGCGCAGCTGACCGGTCGCGCCGGGCGGCGCGGGCTCGACGACGAGGGGCACGCCGTGGTGGTCTGGTCGCCCGAGACCACCCTCGCTGACGCCGCCCGGATCGCGGTCGCGGCGCCGCCCGACCTTCGCTCGGCCTTCCGACCGACCTACAACCTCGCGGTGAACCTGGTCCGGCGCTTCGACCGGTCCGAGGCGCTCGATCTGCTGCGCCGGTCCTTCGGGCAGTGGCAGGCCTCGCGGCGCGCCCCCACGGGGGCGGCCGCCCCGCCCTCGATGGCCGACCTGCTCGGTCGCCGCCTCGCGGTCCTAGAGGAGCTCGGCTACGTGCGCGGCTGGCAGCTGACGCCCCCCGGCTCCCACCTCTCGCGGATCTACCACGGCTCGGACCTGCTGGTGGCCGAGATCTTGACCGCCCAGGTGCTGAGCGAAGCCGAACCCTCGGTGCTCGCCGGCGTGCTCTCCGCCTTCGTCTTCGAGCGCCGGCGGGCCCGCTCGGCCGGCGGGACCTCCGGGCATCCCGACCGGAGGGGGAGGGGCGGGCCGCCTCGGCGGCCGGCGGGGACCAAGCGGGGGAGGGGAGAGGCGGACCGGCTCGGGGAGCGGCGGCGGCTCGACCTGGCCCGACGGATCGGGATGCTCGACCATTGCGCCGAGCGGATCCGCGGGGTCGAAGAGGCGCGGCTGGTCCCGCGCACCCGGCAGCCCGACGGCGGCCTGGCCGGGGCCGTGACCTCGTGGGCCCGGGGTGCTTCGTTCGCCACCGTGCTCGAGGTGGCGGGACGCGACGGCTACGAGGTGGCGCCGGGGGACTTCGTCCGGATCGTCAAGGAGGTCGCCGACCTGGTCGGCCAGGTGGCCACCGTGGCCGCCGACCCTCAAGTCGCCGCGGCGGCCGACGCCGCCCAGCCCTTGTTGCTGCGCGGGGTCGTGGCGGCCGGCGGGGCGGTGCCATCCGCCCTTCCGGGCGCAGGCCCGTTCTAAGGTGAATCGGGCATGTTCCCCTACGTAGAGGAAGCATTCACCCCGGCCGAGTCGGCCGTGCTGCGCCGCTACGTCACCAACCTCGACCAGCCGGTCTTCGCGTTGGTGAACCTGCCCGAGGTGGTGAAGGGAGCGCTGTTCGCCCGCTACTCCCGCTCGTCGAAGTCCCTCCGCCGGCTCTTCTTGGACGAGTTCGTCGAGGACCTCGACGTGGCCGGGGATGCCACCATCGACGCCACGGTCGGGCTGAAGCGGGCCGAACAACTCTACGAGCGGGTCTTCCTCGAGTACGGCGACGACTCGGTGGCCCAGCTGGGCGGGGTCCACCTGGCCTGCGAGCAGGCCTCCAACGTTCTGTCCAAGGTGCTCGAGCGCGGCCGACTGATGGCCTATCTCGAGCAGTCCACCCGCTACGTGGGCTACGACGCCCGCCTCCCGAGCGGGCACTACCGGTTCTACCGGCCCCCAGAGATCCTCGATTCGGCGCTGGGTGCCCGCTACGTGGGCGATCTCGACCGCATGTTCGACACCTACGCCGAGCTGCTGCCGGTAGTCCAATCGTGGTTGGCGGCCCGCCACCCACGGGACCCGGCCGACACGGACTTCGTGCACCGCCAGGCGATCCGGGCCAAGGCGCTGGACGCGTTGCGGGGGCTCCTGCCGGCCGCCTCGCTGTCGAACATCGGCATCTACGGCACCGGCCAGTCCTACGAGCTGCTGCTCCTGCGGATGCGCACCCACCCGCTGCCCGAGGCCCGTCACTACGCCGACCTCATGCTCCACGAACTGCGCAAGGTGATCCCCTCCTTCCTCCAGCGGGTGGACCAACCCGAGCGGGGCGGGGCCTGGGCGGACTACCTCGCCACCACGAGGCAGGAGACGGCCCGGGTGGTGCGCCGGCTCTGGCCCGACGACCCCGACGGGGAGACGGGGCCCGGCGCGGCGGGGCCCGGCGCGGCAGACGATGTGGACGTCACCTTGGTGGACTTCGATCCCGAGGGCGAGGACAAGGTGCTGGCCGCCATCTGCTTTCCCGACTCGGCCCGCTCCGAGGAGGTCCTGCTGGCCCGGGTCCGCAAGCTCGGGGCCGAGGACCGGGTGGCACTGCTGAGGGCCTACGTCGGCGAGCGGGTGAACCGGCGGCACCGGCCGGGACGGGCCTTCGAGCGTACCGACTACCGCTTCGAGATCACGGCCGACTACGGGGCGTTCCGCGATCTCCAGCGGCACCGGCTCTTGACCGTCGAGTGGCAGCCCCTCGGGGTGTCTCTCGGTTTCGACCTCCCTGAAGTCGTGGTTGAGGCCGGGGTCGAGCGTCCGTTCGTCGAGTCCCTCGAGCGGGCCCGCGAGCTGCACGACCTGCTGCTCGAGCCCTTTCCCGCCCAGGCCGCCTACGCGGTGGCCCTCGCCTACCGCCTCCGGTTCGTCATGCAGATGAATGCCCGCGAGGCGCTCCACGTGCTCGAGCTGCGCTCGGGTCCCCAGGGCCATCCGGCCTACCGGCGGGTCGCCCAGCGCATGCACCAGGCAATTCAGCAGCAAGCGGGGCACCGGGCGATCGCCGCCGCGATGTCCCACGTGGACCACGCCGACGTGGAGCTCGCTCGGCTCGATTCAGAACGCCGAGCCGAGCGTCGGCGGCAGGTGCGAGACGCGGGAAAATCTGCGACATCTTGACCAGGAACAACCCTAAAGCTCCCAGGTCAGCACCGCATTTTCGCCCTTGACGCGCGGCAGCGCCGTCCGCCTAGTCTACCGGCAGTCCCAAACGCCCCAAGGGGAAGGATCGCCGGCAACGCCCTGCGAGCCCCGGCCGGTGGGATGTTGAGAGGCGGAGGAGGCCCGGGGGATCGAGTAGAGAACGTCGAGATCATCCGCAAGACCACTGCGTCGACGATCACGACGGCCCCAAAGATCCCCGGGCCCGGCCGCCTGAAGGTCGGCCTACCCTCACGACCGACGCCGAAACGCCCATCTCGCCGCCCGCGCCGGTCGCCCCGCCGGATCATGGCGGGCGTCGCCGTCTACCTGCTGGGTATGTGATCGACGGGCCGAAGTCACCGTCTATGCTCCCGCGGCGAACGACCAGGCGAAAGGCGGCCATGGCAGACGATCTCGACGAAGTTCCGGCCCCAGACGACCTCGACGAGCTCGATGGCGACCTCGATCCGGACCTGGACGACGACCTCGAGGTCGACGAGGACATCGACGACGAGGTGCTGGATGCGGACATCGACATCGACGACGCTGAGGACGACACCGAAGAGGACGCGGGCGAGGTGGCCGAGGTCCTGATCGCCGAGCCGGCCGCGGTGGTCGACAAGACGGCTGAGGAGACCGACGAGGACGAGGACGAGGAGCCCGACGACGAGGACGTCGAGGCGAGTCTCGACGTCATCTTGAAGGAACGGCTTGTCGTCGAGGACGAGCCGGAGGACGACGAGCTCGCCGACGCGGAGGATCGGACCGAGGCCACCGAGCGGGTGCTGCCCAAGCAGCCCGACGAGTTCGTGTGCCGGTCGTGCTTTTTGGTCAAGCACCCGAGCCAGCTCGCCGACAAGAAGCGGATGCTCTGCCGAGACTGTGTCTGACCCGAGACCACCTGACCTCCGAGACCGTGCCTGACTCCGAGCCCGTGTCTGACCCCGACTCCGAGCCCGAGCCTGTGCCGGACTCCGGGCCCGTGTCTGACCCCGGGTCCGAGCACACGTCCGACTCGGAGCCCGAGGACGGCGGTGCCGGTGACCAGGCTCGTTCGCTCGTTCACAAGGCCTGGGACATGCTGGTCTTCGCTCCTGCCGGTCTCGTGCTCACGGCGCTCGAAGACCTGCCTCAGGTGGTGGCCAAGGGCCGGTCCCACCTCGAGCTCCAGGTACGCAACGCCCGCTTCATCGGCGAGTTCGTCGTCGGCCGAGGCCAGCACGAGCTGCGTCAACGCTTCGGTGGCACCAACGGTGGTGCGGACGCGGACCGTCCGGCGAGTGCCGGCTCAGGCGGCCCCGGCGGCCGGATCGGCACCGAGCGGCCCGACGGCGGGGCCGAGCCCGACGATCCGAGCGGTCACGACGAGCACGACGAGCACGACGGCGGGGTGGCTCTAGCCGACGACCCGGTCCCCGACGGCGGGCCGGTTCCAGCCGGCGGGCCGGTTCCAGCCGGCGGGGCGGTTCCCGACAACGGGCCGAACAGGGCGGAGGAGGCGCTCGCTCCGAGCCCCGGTGCGAGCGAGGGGCCGACTGCTCACGGAGTCGACGGGATCATTCCGGGGTACGACACGCTGTCGGCCAGCCACGTCGTGCGGCGGCTCGACGGGCTGGGGGGCCATGAGCTCGAAGCGATCGGCCGCTACGAGTCGGCGACCCGTGGCAGGCGCACGATCCTGCACCGGGTGCAGCAGCTGCTGAGTCCGGGACCATCGACCGGCGCCGACTGAGCCCGGCGACGACGCAGCCCGGCGACGACGTGGAAGCGATCCGACCCGCCACCGAGGGCGACCTGGCGCGGTGCGCGGAGCTGGTGAGCTGGGCGATCGAGACCTCGACCCCCAAACGGGGCGGGGGCGAGCTGGCCCGGCTGGGGATCCTCGCCGGCACCGCGGTCCCCGACGACGTCGGCTCGCCCAGCGCGCTCGTCGCCCGCTGGTCGGCCGACGCCGAGGATGAGCTGGCCGTCTTGCTCGTGGGCACGATCGACGGGGTGGTGGTGGGCGTCGCCGCCGGCACCCGAGACCCCTCGGCCGGCCGATCGGGCCGGATCGAGTGCTGCTATGTGGAGCCCGAGGCCCGCGAGGTAGGTGTCGGCGGCCACCTCGTCGAGGCGTTGATGAGCTGGTTCGGAAGCCACGACTGTTCCGACGTCGACGCCCTGGCCCTGCCGGGGGACCGCTCCACCAAGCAGCTGCTGGAGGCCAGCGGGTTCAAGACCCGTCTTCTGGTCCTCCACCGCTCAACGAGCTGAGCGATCGCCGCACGGTCATTCGGCGCGGGGGTGGCGGCGGGATGCGCAGCCCGAGCAGCTTGGCCAGCTCGGGAACCAGGCCCGCCGCGTTCCGGGCCGCCGACGCGGCCTCCCCGGATGCCGGGATGCCCTGGGGCTTGACCGTGCGCCGTACCGGCGAGTCGACCACCGCTTCGAGGAGGGCCGCCCACTGGTCGCCGGGAAGGTCCGCCGTCATCGCCGCTCCGGCCGCCTCGGCGAGCCGTATCGCCACGTCGGCCGGGCAGCGGGTGCCGGCCTCGGGAGGCCGTCCCGAGGCCCGCAGGGCGTCGAGGGTACGACCCTCGTCGAGGGCAGAGGTCATGCGCCTCAGCCAGTCGTCGCGCAGCGCCGAGGCGCGGGTCTCGAGCGACTCCTGCAACGCCTTGGCCAGCGCGCGCCCCTCGTCGTCGAGCGTGACCGTCCTCGACGCAGCGACCACGGCCCGCAGCTCACGCAACCGCAGGTCCCGGCCGGCCGCTTGGGCGGACGTGGCCCGATCCTTCCACTCGGCGAGCTTCAGGCCCGGCAGGAGGTCCTCGGCGATCTTCAACACCGCGTCGGCAGCCATCGGCGGCCGCCCAGCGCTGCGGGCGGCGGCGTTCTGCTCGTCGATGGACTGGCGCACTGCGGGGATGCCCCCTCGCAGCACCGCCTCGGCGATCGGCAGTTGCTCGGCACGCATTGCCGCCAGCGCCGCGTTCCGGTGCGCCATGGAAACGGTCGGGCGCCGGTCGCGCTCACGCGGACCGGTCCCCACCCGCTCCGGGCCGGGGCGGCGAGCCCCCGGGCCTCCCCGCGGGGCTGGACCGCGCGCCGGTCGCTCGGCCGCCTCACCGCCTTCGCTCCGCCGGCGAACGACCCCACGGCCTCGGCCGGCCCCCTCGCCGCGGGCCTCGTCGTGGCGTGCCGGGCGGTCGTCGCGCCGCCGGCGAGAGCCGGGGGCGAGTGTCACCGAGATGTCGTTCGTGCGCCGGGTGGTGCCCAGCACCTCGATCCGGCCCTCGGCCTGGGCGGCCGGACGGGGCGACTTGGGGGGCAGCAGGTCGACCACCTCGATGCCCTCGATGCCCGAGGCCACCTCGGCCCGGAACTGGTCGCCCACCTTCGCCTCACCCGGTACGGTCTCGGCGTCGAGCAGTCCCCGGGGCTGGCGCGCCCCAACGGCCCGCCAGGTCCACGAGCCGTCAGGTGCATGGCTCGTCAACTCGATCTCGATATGGCGCGGCATGCGGCGGTCACGCTACCGCGCCGCGCGGCGCGGCGCGACATGGACCGACGGGACGCGGCGCTGGTCCAGGCGGCGGGCGGCGCCCGCCACCGGCCTTCCTAGTGCGTAGGGTGGGACCGGTGACGCGAGACGGGCCGACGCGACACGGGCCGACGGCTCGCCGGACGGCGGCGGCCGCGAACCGGGGGATCGAGGCATGAGTGGGAGCCCCCTCCCGCAAGCGGAGCGATCGCTCGAACGCGAGGTCAAGCTCGACGTGGGCGTGGGCTTCTCCGCACCCGACCTGACCGGGGTCGTCGAGGGAGTCACGGTAGTGGCCCGACCGCTCGCCCGCCTGGCGGCGACCTACTACGACACGCCCGACCTCCGGCTCCTTCGCCGCGGCATGACGCTCCGCCACCGCCGGGACCGGGTGGCCGGTGGGGAGGACCTCTGGACCCTCAAGTTGCCCTCCCGCACCGGGCACGCCGCCCTCAGCCGGGACGAGCACTCGTGGGCGGGCGATCAGGACGACGTCCCGGCGGCAGCCCGGGCGGCCGTCCTCGCCGTGGTGCGCCACGCCGGGCTCGCCCCCGTCGCCGACCTGGTCACCACCCGCCGCCGCGTCGAGCTGATGGTCGACCCGGGCGGGCGGCTGGTGGAGGTCGACGACGACCTCGTCTCGGTGGTGAGCGGGGTTCGTCAGGGCCTGCGCTTCCGCGAGGTCGAGATCGAGCTGGGTGACGAGACGGGAGCCGACGCGGCGCTCGAGGCCGTGGTGGCCGCCTTCGTCCAGGCGGGCGCCGCCCGGGGCACCCCGTACCCGAAGGTGCAGCATGCCCTGGGTCTCGGGGCGCTCGCCTCGTTCGACGTGGCCCCGGCCGGGCCGGCCTCGACGATGGGAGACCTTGCCCGGGCCGTGCTGGTCGCCGGGCTGGATCGGATCCTCGACCACGACCACGGGATCCGGACCGGCGACCCGGACCCCGAATACGTCCACCAGGTCCGGGTGGCCACCCGCCGCCTGCGCTCCGATCTCCTCACCCTGCGTGGGGCACTCGACCCCGGCTGGGTGGAGCGGCGCCGCTCCGAGCTGCGTTGGCTGGGGGAGGGCCTCGGCAAGGTGCGCGACCTCGACGTGCTCGGTGCCGGGCTCCGGGATCGGCGCCTTGCGGCCGAGCCCCTCGACGTCGAGGGCCACGACGAGCTCCTCGGGCTCCTCGAGGCCGATCGCCAGCGGGCCTGGTCGGCCCTGGTCGAGACGCTCCAGAGCGAGCCGTACCTCGATCTTCTCGACGAGCTGGCGGCGGCGGTCGGCGAGCTTCCGGCGCCGGGCGCCGACGGCGCGGCCCCGGCGATCGATCCGGCCACCCCGGCGGCCGAGGTCCTGCCGGGGCTCCTGGGCGAGCGGTGGCGAAAGCTGCGTCGCTCGGTGCGACAGGCGACGGCGCAGCCGACCGACGACCGCCTCCACCGGGTGCGGATCCGGGCGAAACAGCTCCGCTACGCCGCCGAGGCCGCCGAGCCGGTCCTCGGCCCCCGCGCCCGGCGCCTGGCCGAGGCCGCCGCCGCGCTGCAGACGGAGCTCGGGGAGCTGCACGACACCGTGACCGCCGAGGCTTGGCTCCGGCGAGCCCCACGGCGCTCCAGCGCCGAGGGCGCCTTCGTGGCCGGCCAGTTGAGCGCGATCGAGCAGGCCCGGCGGAACCAGCTCCGGGCCACCTGGCACGACGCGTGGCGGGCCGCCCGCCGGCAGGCCAGGCGGGCAGAGGAGGCGACGGTGCTGCGGCCACCAGGCAGCCCGGTCCCGCGCCCCGGGGAGCCAGGGGAGCCAGGATGGTTGGCCGAGCCATGATCGAAGCTCGCTCGCTCACCAAGCGCTACGGGAGCACGGTCGCCGTCGACGACCTGAGCTTCTCGGTCCGGCCCGGACGGGTCACCGGGTTCCTCGGCCCCAACGGGGCGGGCAAGACCACAACGATGCGGATGATCCTGGGCCTCGACGCCCCCACCCAAGGCTCGGTGACGATCGGGGGACGGCGCTACCGCGACGTGCGGGTCCCGATGCACGAGGTGGGCGCCCTGCTCGACGCCAAGGCCGTCCACGGGGGGAGGACGGCCTACGCCCACCTGCTGAGCCTCGCCCAGAGCAACGGCATCGGTCGGCGGCGGGTCGAGGAGGTCCTCGACCTGGTCGGCCTCCAGAGCGTCGCCCGGCGGCGGGTCGCCGGCTTCTCCCTCGGCATGGGCCAGCGGCTCGGGATCGCCGCCGCCCTGCTGGGTGATCCGGCCGTGCTGATGTTCGACGAACCGGTCAACGGGTTGGACCCCGAGGGGATCGTGTGGGTCCGCAACCTGATGCGCTCCCTGGCGAGCCAGGGTCGGACGGTGTTCGTCTCGAGCCATCTGATGAGCGAGATGGCGCTGACGGCGGACCACCTGGTGGTGATCGGCAAGGGTCGGCTCATCGCCGACATGACCGTCGAAGAGGTCGTCCGCTCGAGCTCGCAGCGCTCGGTCCTGGTCCGCAGCCCCGAGGCGCCCCGGCTGGCCCAGCTGCTCCGGGCGGCCCAAGCATCGGTCGTCTTCGAAGACACTGTGACCCTGACCGTGAGCGGGCTCGACAACCCGGCGATCGGCCAGCTCGCCGCCGCCAACGGCGTCGTCCTCTACGAGCTCACGCCCCAGCACGCGTCGCTCGAGGAGGCGTTCATGGAGCTGACCGGATCGAGCACGGAGTTCCACGGCTCCTCGGAGCTCGCCCGATGACGGTCGCCGCGGCAGCCCCCGCCACCGCCCGCCCCAGCGGCCCCACGTTCCTCCACGTCGTGCGATCGGAGTGGACGAAGCTCTGGAGCCTCCGCTCGACGCCATTGGCCCTGCTCATCGCCACGGTGCTCGGAGTCGGGCTCGGCGCGGCGATCAGCGCCGCGACGGGGAGCCACTACGCCCACGCCGACCTGCAGACCAAGCTGACCTGGGACCCGACGTCCAACAGCCTCGACGGGCTGGGGATCGCCCAGCTGGCCATTGTCATCCTGGGCATCGTGGTGGTGAGCGGCGAGTACTCCAGCGGCGCCATCCGCACCACCTTGACCGCGGTCCCGCACCGGGCCCGGGTGCTGGCGGCCAAGGCCCTCGTCTACACGGCAGTTGCGCTGGTGCTGAGCGAGATCCTGGCCTTCGTGGCCTTCCTCCTCGGGCAGCAGATCATCAGCGGCCACGCGCCGGACGCCACCCTTGCCGACCCGACCGTCTTGCGAGCCGTCGTCGGTGCCGGCCTCTACCTGGCCGCGCTGGCGCTGCTCGGGGTGGCAGTCGGCGCCCTGCTGCGCCATTCGGCCGCCGCCATCGCCAGCGTCGTCGCCATCCTCTTCGTGCTGCCGGGGATCGGGCAGGCCCTGCCGGCATCGTGGCGCCACCCGATCGAGAAGTACTGGCCCACCCAGGCCGGTAACCAGGTCCTGCAGGTGTACCACGATCCCAACGCCCTGCGCCCGTGGCCGGGCTTCCTGCTGCTGTGCCTCTTCGTCGCCGTCGTCCTGGCCATCGCCTTCGTGCTGCTCGAACGACGCGACGTCTGAAGATCACCGAACCACATCGAGGTGATTCGTGGATCCGGCGGACGGCCCCGCCGGACGACAACGATGTAGTTCGGCGATCGGGCCGCCACGCCGGGGCGCCCGCCGAATCCTCGCTCCGGCCGACTCGAGCACTGACCCGCCGGTGACCAGGTCGTCTGTGGACCATCCGCGCGGATCAGGGCCACCTCGCGCCGGCACGACCAGGCGCACGGGCCAGCGGGTGGCCCAGGTGCCTACCCTCCCAAGCCGCCGATAATGCACATTATGTCAAGTACAAGCCGTACGCTGCGCCGAGCCGGTCCCTGGCCCACGGGCCACCGCCGCCGTCCCGGTCCCCGATCGGCGAGTCTCGGGTCGCCGGCACTCCTTCTGCGGTGTCGACCCGGACGGGGTCGTCGGTCTCGTCGTCAATCCGGTTCGCCTCGCTGGATCGCCTCGGCCAGGCGCTTGATCCGCTGCAGCCGGGCGTCCCACGCCGACCCGACCGACGACAGCTGGGCCACCACCCGCGAGAGCTGGGCGTCGTCCACCCGGTAGCGCTTCTCCCGACCCGCCGCCGTCGCCCGGACCAACCCGACCCGGTCGAGGACGCCGAGATGCTTGGCCACCGCCTGCCGGGTGATCGGCAGCTGGCGACCCAGGCTGGTCGCAGTGCCGCCTCCCTCGACCAGCAGCAGATCGAGCATTCGGCGCCGGGTCGGGTCGCCGACCGCCGACCACAGGTCGTCGTCGACCGCAGGGTCGAGCGCAGTGCTCATGGGCGTGTCTGGAGGGTCGCGACGTACGGGGCGAGCCGGGGCAGGTAGAAGTCCCAGCCGGTGACGTGCTGGCGGTACTGCTGCTCGAGGACGGCCAGCTCCCAGCCCATCTCGTAGAACCCGGTCTCGGTCATTTTGACCAGCGTCCCGCTGCCCGAGGCGCTCAGGTCGAAGGTGACCAGCAGCGAGTTGTCCGCCGTCGCCATCGCACCGGCCGGGTGGGCCCAGCGAAACGAGAACATCGTGGGCGGTCGCGCCTCGACGACCGTGAACGGCACCACGGTCCCGCCGGCCTCGCGGTCGCCGAACACGATCTCGCCCGCCGACCCGGGCGTCGGCTCGTATCGGGCGTCGTCGGGCCACCACGCCTTCAGATGGGCCGGGCTGCTCACCACCTCGAAGACGATCTCGGGCGTCGCCTCGATGTAGGTCTCCCGCTCCACCGTTCCGAACTCCATGTCGCCTCCCGCAATGTTTGGTTGCGCGCCAACCTAGCCCGATCGCCGGAGAAATGCAACCATTCGTTGCATATCTTCGGCGGCAGGGCAACCGTTGGACGGGCGATCCGATCAATCGCCTGGTCCGAGGTACCGTGCTTCGATGAGCCGGCCCATCGATCCGGGCACCTTCGGCCGCCCGCAGCTGCGGCGGGCCGCCCTCGTCGGGCTGGGCGCCGGCGTCGCCGTGGTCGTCGGAGCCGAGCTGGGTGGCCGGGCCTTCGTCTCCGAGCTGCCCGGCGCCTGGTTCTTCGGCACGCCCGGTGGCCCGCTGGGCTCGGTGGGGGCCCATAGCGCCCCGCCCGCCCTCGCGCTCCTGCTGGTGTTCGGCGGCCTGATCGTCATGACCCGCAACTGGGTGGCCGTCCTGCGCGGGCTGCGGCGGTCACCGGGGACACCGGTGCGCCTCGTGGTCGGCGTGCTGGCCCTGTGGATCGTGCCGCTCGTGGTGGCCCCGCCGCTGTTCAGCCGGGATGCCTACAGCTACGCCGGCCAGGGCGAGCTGGTCAGCCACCACATCAACCCCTACCAATACGGCACCGGGGTACTCGGGGCCACGCCGTTCAACGTCCTGGGCGGCCCGGTGTGGAGCAACTCGCCCTCCCCCTACGGGCCGGTCTTCCTGTCGGTAGACGGGGCGGTCACCGGCCTCACCGGCCACGAGGAGCTGGCCGACCTGGTGGCCCTGCGGGCCCTGGCCCTGGGCGGTCTCGCCCTCATCGCCCTGGCCATCCCCACCCTCGCCCGGGCGGCCCGCAAGGACCCGGCCGAGGCCGTCGTCCTCGGTGCGGGCAGCCCCTTGGTCCTCACCGCCCTCGTCGGTGGCATGCACAACGACGCGCTCATGGTCGGCCTGATGGTGGCCGGGCTGGCGGTGGCCCGACGCTACGGCCCGGTTCGGGGCATCGTGCTGTGCGCCCTGGCGGCGGGGGTGAAGTCGCCCGCACTGCTGGCGGTCGGGGTGATCGGCTGGACGTGGCCCCCCGCCGGCGCATCGCTGCTGGCGCGCGCCGGTCGGGCGCTGGGCGCCCTGGGCATCGCCGCGGCCGTGCTGGGCGCGGCATCGGCGTTCACCCGGTTGGGCTGGGGCTGGACCCGGACGATCGGCACGGCCGACCAGGTGTCGACCGGGGTGACCCCCCTCTCGAGCGTCGCCCACCTCATCAGCGGTGCCTGCTCGCTGGTCGGCATTTCGGTCGGCTTCGACGCCGTGCGGTCGGGGGTGGACGTGGCGGGCTTGCTGGTCGCGGCGGCGGCGTGCGCCTGGCTGGTCTCCCGCTCGGCCCGGCTCGGCCCGGTCCGCACCATCGGGCTGGCGCTGCTGGTCGTGGCCCTCTTCAGCCCGATCCTGTGGGCGTGGTACCTCAGCTGGGGTCTCGTGACCCTCGCCGCGGTGGCCACCGGCCGGTTGCGCCAGGTGCTCATCGCGCTGGCCGCCCTGTGGACCTTCATCGGGGCCAGCGCGGTCGACGGCATCTTCGACGACGTCGTGCACCTCGGAGCCCTGTCGGTCGTGCTGCTCGCCCTCGGGCTGGCGGGTTGCATCTACTTGCCCATCGGTCAGGACCGAGGGCCGGCCCCGTCGGTCCTGCTCATCGCCGGACGCCGGGTGGCCTCGCTCGGCGGGCGCCGGCGGATCACATCCACGGGGCAGGAGCCCGACCCGGGCCGCGGCTCGTCCCGGGGCACCGCCGCCCTGCCCGAGGCCTCGGTCGGACTGGAGCGCTCCTGACCCTCAGGATGGGGCGCCCGTTCCCTCCGCCCCGCCGGTGCCGTCGGGCGCCGTGCCGTCGGGCGCGGTGCGGTCGGGCGCCGTGCCGTCCTGCGCGGTGCCGTCGTGCACCATGGACTCGTACACCGCCAGCAGGGCGCCCTTCTGGCGGACCGTCAGCCGGGGATCGCTGCGGATGGCCGTCTCGGTCGACGTCCCGCCGGGCGGAGCGTCGTCGTCCACACCGGCCGCCTGGGCCAGCAGGTCCTCCACCGAGAGGTTCAACGCCCGGGCCAGCGAGGTGATCACCGTGACCGACGGCTGGTGCAGGCCCCGCTCGATCTGACTGAGGTAGGGGTTCGACACTCGGGTCAGCTCGGCCAGCTGGCGCAGGCTGAGCCGAGCGAGCTGGCGCTGGGTGCGCAGGTAGGCGCCGAACACGCCCCAGTCGCGCCGGGGCCCTGGTGCCGCTCCGGGGCTCACGGTCCTCGAATGCTACCGGCATCCCCGGCGCCAACCCGCTCCGGAGAGCCCATCGGGGCCGGCCGGCCGGCCGAAGGCCGGCAACACGTTGACTCCCGGTTGGAACGGGGGTCTAATCAAACCACCATCGGTAGCCGGACACGGCGAGAGCTCGAGGTGACGCACGATGCCCGAAGCGGTGTCCGAGGAGATCGAGGGGCTCGGCGGCGGGGAGATCCTGGCCCGCGCCGACTCCCTCGGCCTCGTCGGCGCGCTGGCCGCGGTCGCCGCCCGGTCGACCACCGCACCGCGACGCCTTGCCGGGCTGGGGGTGGAGCTGGGCAAGATCCTCGCCGGTCGATCGACGGTCGAGCCCGAGGCGCGCGACTGGCGGTTCGCCAACCGCGCCTGGAGGGACCATCCCGGCTTCCACCGGCTCGCCCAGTCCTACCTCGCCTGGGAGCGGGTGGTCGACCAGGTGGTGGCCGATGCCGAGCTGGACTGGCGGACCGACGAGCGGGCACGGTTCGCGTCGCGGCTCGTCACCTCGGCCCTCTCCCCCACCAACTTCTTCCCCCTCAACCCCGAAGCGGTCGAGCGAGCATGGGAGACCGGCGGCAAGAGCGTGGTGCGCGGCCTGCGCAACCTCGGCCGCGACGTGCGGACCAACCACGGCATCCCCCGCTCGGTGCAGCCCGGCGCGCTGCGGGTGGGCGAGGAGCTGGCGCTCACCCCCGGCGCGGTGGTGCACCGCAGCGAGGTGTGCGAGCTCATCCAGTACCGGCCGCAGACCCCGTCGGTCTATGCCCGGCCGGTGGTGCTGATCCCGCCGCAGATCAACAAGTACTACTTCATGGACCTGGCCCCGGGGCGGAGCTTCGTGGAGTTCGCCGTCCGGCAGGGATTCCAGGTGTTCGTGGTCAGCTGGCGCAACCCGACCTCGTCCGAACGGCAATGGAACCTCGACGTCTACGCGAGAGCGGCGCTCGAGGCAGTCCGGGTGGCGGCCGAGGTGGCGCGCAGCGCCACGGTGAACTCCATCGCCCTGTGCGCCGGGGGCATCACTGCCGCTGCCCTGCTGGGCCATCTGGCAGCCGCCGGGGACGCCCTGGTCCACAGCGCCACCTTCGCCGTCACCCTGCTCGACTTCGCCGTGCCCACCATGATCGGCATGTTCGGGTCCGACGCCGTGGTGCGCAACGCCACCCGGACCTCCGAGCGGACCGGGGTGCTCGAAGGCAGCGCCAGCCGCCTGCTCTTCTCCCTGCTGCGCCCCAACGACCTGGTGTGGAATTACTGGGTCAACAACAACCTGCTGGGCGAGGACCCCCCCACCTTCGACGTGCTCACCTGGAACGCCGACAGCACCCGCCTGCCCGCCGCCCTGCACGCCGACTTCCTCGACATCTTCCACAACGACTCGTTCACCCGTCGCTCGCTCGAGGTGCTCGACACCCCGGTCGACCTCGCCGCGGTCGAGTGCGACAACTTCGTGGTCGCCGCCCGCAACGACCACCTCACCGCCTGGCGGGCCTGCTACTCGACGACCCAGCTGCTGTCGGGACCGAGCGAGTTCGTGCTCTCCTCGAGCGGGCACATCCAGAGCCTGGTCAACCCGCCGGGCAACCCCAAGATGACCTACGCGTCGGGGGCTCGTCCCGGTCCCGACCCCGATCAGTGGCTGGCCGATGCCCACGAGGCCCGCGGGTCGTGGTGGGACGCCTGGGCGGCGTGGGTGGCGCCCCGATCCGGCGACGAGCGTCCGGCACCCGCCGAGCTCGGAGCGCCGGGCTTCCCGGCCCAGGAGCCGGCGCCCGGCCTCTACGTCCTCGAGTCGTGACCCCCTCGCCCCCCCGACAGGGCCCGAGCGCCCGACAGGGCCCGAGCTTCCCCGGAGCGCGCCCACGGTGATGGACGTCGAGCTCAACGCCTGGTTGCTGTTCGACCACGCGCCGAGCAATGCCCCGGACGCCGAGGTGGTCAGCCGCCTGCCCGACGGGTCGGTGCATCGCTACGACTACCGCACCCTGGGCGGACGGGCCCAGCAGCTCATGCACGCCCTCGACGGGCTCGGGATCGACCGCGGGGAGCGGGTGGCGACCTTGGGCTGGAACAGCTTCCGCCACCTCGAGGCGTACTTCGCCGTTCCCTGCACCGCCCGGGTCCTGCACACCCTGAACGCCCGCCTCTCGCCCGAAGACCTCGCCTATGTGATCGGCCACGCCCGTGACCGGGCGGTGCTGGTCGACCCGGACTTCCTGCCGGTGCTCGAGGCGCTGGACGGCCAGCTGCCGGGGCTCGAGCACATCGTGGTCCTCGGCTCGAGCGTGCCCGACACGCCGCTGCGGGGCGTGATCGCCTACGAGGACCTGATCGCCGACCAGCCCACCGAGTACCCCCCGCTGGACATCCCCGAGCGCACGCCGCTCGGTCTCTGCTACACCTCGGGCACCACCGGCAGGCCCAAGGGCGCCGAGTACACCCACCGCTCCACCTACCTCCACGCGTTCGGGGTCACCTCCGCCACGGCGATCGCGGTGGGTCCGGGGGACTCGGTGCTCACCCAGGTGCCCATGTTCCACGCCAATGCCTGGGGCCTCCCCTACGGGTCCGCCCTCGCCGGCGCCAAGCAGGTCTTCTTCGCCGGACCGCTCGACCCGCCGGCGTTCGTCGACTTGCTGCTCGCCGAGCACGTCACCATCAGCGCCGCGGTGCCGACGGTCTGGCACACGCTGGCCGAGGAGATCGGGGCCCGCGGCGGCTTGCCCGACATGCGCCACATCGTGGTGGGTGGGAGTCAGCCCCCCCGGTCGCTGATCGCCCGGTACCGAGACCAGCTGGGGCTTCGGCTGATCCAGGCCTGGGGCATGACCGAGACCTCGCCCCTGGCCTCGGTCGCCTGGCCCCAGCACCGGATGCGCGACTGGGACGACGACGCCGTGACCGAAGCGGCGCTGGTCCAAGCGGGGATCCCCATCCCGGGCATCAGCATCAGCATCCGCGACGACGAGGGCGCCCCGCTCCCCCACGACGGACAGACGATGGGCAACCTCTACGTGCGCGGCCCGTGGGTCATCGACCAGTACGCCGAAGGAGAGGGCCCGGAGAGCTTTTCGGCCGACGGCTGGTTCCGCACCGGTGACGTCGCCATCGCGTCGCCGGGGGGGTACTTCGTGATTGCCGACCGGACCAAGGACCTCATCAAGTCGGGCGGCGAGTGGATCTCCTCGGTCGAGATGGAGGCGGCGATCATGGCCCTGCCGGCGGTGCTGGAGGCGGCCGTGATCGCCGTGCCGGACCCCAAATGGCTCGAGCGTCCGCTCGCCTGCGTCGTGATCCGAGACGGCCATGGCCTGGACCTGGTCGAGCTCCACGCCCATCTGAGCACCCAGGGCTTCGCCCGCTGGCAGTTCCCCGAGCGGCTCGAGATCATCGACGCCGTTCCCAAGACCAGCGTCGGCAAGTTCGACAAGAAAGTCCTGCGGCAGCGGTTCGCCGGCTGACCCGGCGCCGGCAGCCCCTGGGTGCTTGACGGCCCCACAGCTTGCTGCCTATAGTTTGCACGCACCGACCAAGGAGGCCTTCCCCCATGCCCACCGCCCTCGAGATCACCACCACCCTTCAGGACGGCGTCATCAAGGCGGTGGAGACCAGCCAGCGCTGGACCCTCGGCGCGCTGCGGCGGACCGCCGACGCCATGGACGGGATGATCCCGTCGTCGCCGAGGCTCCCGCTGATCGATCGCCTGCCCTCTCCGACCGTGGCCGTCGACACCAGCTTCGACTTCGTCGAGCGCCTGATGGGTGCCCAGCGGGCCTTCACCATGGATGTGGCCTCCCTGATGGCCAAAAAGCCGGCGCCCCCGGTGGTGACCACCAAGAAGGCCACCGCCGCCTGAACCAGCCCCGGGGCTCGGGCTGGTTGCGCGCTCCGGCTGGTTCCGGGCTCGGCTGGTCCGGGGTCCGGCGCCGTGCCGACGGGTGACCGTCGGCGCCGGGGGCGTTCAGCGGTGGGCGTCGAAGGTGGGGACCAGGGACCGGGCGGCCCGGGCCTCGTCGACCCGACCCACCGGAGTGGTGCGGGGCGCCGCGGCCGCATCGCCACCGTCAAGGGCCGCCGCCTCCAGCGCGATCCGCTCCAGCGCCTCGCCCAGCGCTTCGAGCGTCTGGAGGCTCTCGGTCTCGGTGGGCTCGATCATCAACGCCTCGTCCACGATGAGGGGGAAATAGACGGTGGGCGAGTGGAAGCCCTCCTCAAGGATGCGCTTGGCCACGTCGAGCGCCCGCACCCCGTGCTCCTTGCGCAAGGTGGCGGCGGCCAGCACCACCTCGTGCATGCAGGTCCGGTCGAAGGGCACGTCGTAGAGGCCCCGCAGCCGGACCCGCATCCAGTTGGCGTTGAGGACCGCCCGCTCGGCCACCCGCCGCAGGCCGTCGCCCCCGTGCACCGCGATGTAGGTGATCGCCCGGGCCAGGACCAGCGCGTTGCCGTGCCAGCTGTGGACCCGCCCGATCGACCGGGGGGGCATGCTCCAGCCGAAGCGCTCGCCCGCCTCGTCCTCCACCAGGCGCACCGGGCGGGGCCCGGGCAAGAAGTCCACCAGGCGGGCCGACACGGCGACCGGCCCGGCACCGGGTCCGCCGCCCCCATGGGGGGTGGCGAAGGTCTTGTGCAGGTTCATGTGGACGATGTCGAAGCCCATGTCACCGGGCCGCACCACGCCCAGGATGGCATTGAGGTTGGCCCCGTCGTAGTAGAGCAACCCGCCGACCTCGTGGACCGCGGCGGCGATCCCCACGATGTCCTCCTCAAAGAGGCCCAGCGTGTTCGGGTTGGTGAGCATGATGCCGGCGACGTCGGTGTCGAGCGCGGCCCGCAGGGCCGCCATGTCCACGCAGCCCCGGTCGTCGCTCGGCACCGTGGTCACCTCGTAGCCGCCCAGGGTCACCGAGGCCGGATTGGTCCCGTGGGCCGAGTCGGGGATGATCACCCGCCGCCGCCGTTCGCCGTGGGCGTCGTGCCACGCCCGCATGAGCAGGAGGCCGGTCAGCTCGCCCGCCGCGCCGGCCGCCGGCTGCAGCGTCGCCGCCGCCATGCCGGTGATCGCGCACAGCGCGTCCTCCAGCTCGACCAGGAGGGCGAGCCACCCCTGGACGAGCGGTGCCGGGGCCGCGGGGTGGACGCCGGCGAGGCCGGGCAACGCCGCCACGGCGTCGCAGAGCTTGGGGTTGTACTTCATCGTGCACGAGCCGAGCGGGTAGGCCCCGAGGTCCACCGAGAACTGCCGGTGGCTGAGGCGGGTGAAGTGCCCGACGAGGTCGCGCTCGGACACCTCGGCCAGCGGCACCGGCGCGCTGCGCCGGTGCTCGGGGGGCACCAGGTCCTCGACCGGCCACTCGGGCACCCCGGTGGTGCGGAGCTGGAAGCTGGCGCGACCGGGCTCGGACAGCTCGAAGATGGTCGGCTCGGCCGCCCGGCCCAGGAGCGGCGCGCTGGCGGCCCGCCCGCCGGCCGGTCGGGGCCCGACCTCCGAGGGCGGCCCCGGGATGGTCCCGTGCTCGCTCACGACCGCACCGCCTTGTCGAAGGCGGTGACGTAGGTGTCGATCTGGCGGGCGGTTCGACGCTCGGTGACCGCCACCAGCAACGCCTGCGCCGGGTCGGCGCACGACGGGTCCTCCCCGCCCGTCAGCGCGTCGAGGGCGACCCCGGCGAGGAAGCCCTCCTCGGCCAGCCGGTCGATCACCGTCGCCGCCGGCACCGGCGTGTGCACGGCGAACTCCCGCACCACCGGGGTGTCCCCGGTCAGGGGGGTCACGCCGTCGAGACCGAGCAGCGCCTGCCGGCAGTAGCGGGCGCCTCGCGCGCAGCGCAGGGCCACCTCGGCCAGCCCGGCCGTGCCGAGCCACCCCAGCTGGATCGCCGCGGTGACCGCCATGAGGGTCTGGTTCGTGCACACGTTCGAGGTGGCACGCTCGCGCCGGATGTCCTGCTCGCGCGCCCGCAGGGTGGTGACGTAGGCCGTGGTGCCCGTACGGTCGACGGTCTCTCCCACCAGGCGGCCGGGCAGCCGCCGGACGTGGGCGGCCGAGCAGGCGAACAGGCCCAGGTACGGTCCGCCGAACCCGAGGGCGGTGCCGAGCGCCTGCCCTTCTCCCACCACGACGTCGGCACCCCATTCGCCCGGCGACCGCAAGATCCCCGCCGCCACCGGATCGGCGGCCACGACCAGCTGGGCACCCAGCTCGTCGCAGCGGCGTCGGGCCTCCCCCAGGTCCTCGAGGCACCCCAGGTAATTCGGGTAGCCGACCACGAGCACGCCGGGCGGTCCGGGATGCGCCGTCCCCTCGGGCGGCCCCGCGTCGGCGAGACCCGCGTCGGCCGGACCCGCGTCGGCCGGCCACACCGTCCTCCCGTCGAGCAGGGGGATGGTGCGCAGCTGATGGCCGGTGCCCGCGGCGAAGGTGCCGAGGACGCGGCGCCAATGGGGATGGATGCCGGCGGACACCCAGACCCCGGGCCGCCCGCTGGCCGCCACGCCGAGATTGACGCCCTCCACCAGTGCGCTGGCGCCGTCGTAGAGCGAGGCATTGGCCACCGGCAGGCCGGCGAGCCGGGCCGCCATGGTCTGGAACTCGAACATCGCCTGCAGGACCCCTTGGGCCACCTCGGGCTGGTAGGGCGTGTAGGAAGTGACGAATTCCGAGCGGCCGGCCAGGGCCCGCACCACCGGAGGGACCTCGTGGTCGTAGGCCCCGGCCCCGGCGAAGCACACCAGCCGGTCGGCCCGAGCGGCGTTGGCGTCGGCCAGGGCCTCGACGTGGGCCAGCACGTCGGGCTCGCTCTGGCCCACCGGCAGGTCGAGGCCACCGACGATGCGCAGGGCTTCGGGCACCGCCTCGAAGAGCTCGTCGAGCGACCCGAGCCCGATGAAGTCGAGCATGGCCGCGATCTCCGCCTCGGTGTGGGGAAGGTAGTCGCCCATCAACGCTCCTTGGTCGGGGGCCAGAAGGGCGGCCGCACCACCACCGCCGTCGTGGCCCGGCCGCGCTGGGTCACCGTGACGTGGTCGCCTTCCTTGACCTCGGCCGCCGTGGCCAGGAAGGCGAGCCCCACTCCCCGCTCGAGCATGGGCGAGAAGTTCCCGCTGGTCACCGTGCCCACCACCCGGTCGCCCACCGCGACCGATCCGTCGGCCCGCAGCGGTTGGCGCCCGTCGGCCAGCAGGCCGCGCAGCCGGCGGGTGGGACCGGCGGCCCGCTCCGCCACCAGGGCGTCCCGGCCGGTGAACGGCCCCTTGTCCCAACCGACGACCCAACCCAGGCCGGCCTGCAGGGGGGTGATCCCCTCACCCAGCTCGTGGCCGTGCAGCGGGAGGCCGGCCTCGAGCCGGAGCGTGTCTCGGGCACCGAGGCCCGCCGGGGCCACCCCGGCCTCGAGCAGGGCGCGCCAGAAGTCGGCGGCGACGGCCACGGGGACCGCGCACTCCACCCCGTCCTCCCCGGTGTACCCAGTGCCCGCGGCGAGGCAGGGAGTCCCTCCCCACTCGAAGGAGGTCACGGCGAAGCGCCCGACCGCCGATGCGGGACCGGACACCGCGGCGAGGGCCCGGCGGGCGCGGGGGCCCTGCACGGCGAGCACGGCCCGTTCGGCCGTGGTGTCGGTCCCGCCGATCGCCGCGCGCACCCGGTCGGTGTTCGAGGCGTTGGGCATCACGTCGAAGCGGTCCGGTGCCACCCACCACACGATGATGTCGTCGACGACCGATGCCTGCTCGTCGAGCAGGTGGGTGTACTGGGCCCGGCCGGGGGCGATCCGCCGCAGGTCGTTGGTGAGCGCCCCCTGAAGCCGGTCGAACGATCCCGACCCCTCGACCCGCACCGTGCCCAGGTGGCTCACGTCGAACGCCACGGCGCCGTCCCGGCACGCCCGGTGCTCGGCCACCGTTCCCGACGGGTAGGCCAGCGGCATGCACCACCCGCCGAAGGGCACCATCTTGGCCCCGAGGGCGACGTGCGCCTCGTGGAGGGGCGAGCGGCGCTCGGCTGCTGGCCCGGGCGGCGCGTCCACCGGTTCAGACTATGCGGCGCTGGTGCGCTCGGAGCCCAACCCGTGGTGCGCCAGCAAGGCCCGGAAGTCGCGCTGGTAGACGACCACCACCTCGATGCCCGGGTACAAGGTCCGCAGCATGCGCACCTTGGCGTTCTTGCGGGTCACGAGCCGCTGGTCGGCAGTGGTCAGCTCGAGGAAGCAGCCCTGGTCGGGCAACCAGAAGTCGGGTCGGAAGCCCGCAGCCGGCGTGCCGTCGTCCCGCCAGCGCAGGACGAACTCGACCGGCTCGTACTCCCACGCGATGTCCGCCGCGTCGAGCAGGGCGGCGAAGACCCGCTCGGAGGGGTGCGCGAAGCGGACCGCCGCCGCGGGGACCGACGAGGGATGTGCGGCGCGCGCCGCTCGGGGAGCGGTGCCGCTCACTCCCCCGCCGCTCGGGCGCCGGGCGCCGGGCGCCGGGCGCCCTTGGGGACCGCGGCGGTCGCGCGCTCGATGCGCACGATGTCGGCGTCGAGCTCGCCCACGACCCCCGACAACGGGACGATGTTGAAGACGCCCTGGCCCCCGGCCAGCAGGTCGACCACCTCGCCGTTGGAGCGGGCGAGCACCGATCGGGTGCCGGTCAGCACCAGGTTGGACGACGCCACGTCGGCACCGAGGTTCTCCCGCAGGCACTCGACCGCCCGGCGGGCCGACTGCAGCGACACACCGGCGTCGAGCAGCTGCTTGATCACCTTCAGCTCGAGCACGTCGCGGTAGGAGTAGCGCCGCTTGGTCCCGCTGCCCCGGGCTTCGGCCAGCGACGGCCGCAGCAGGCCGGTGCGTGCCCAGTAGTCCAGCTGCCGGTAGGAGATGCCTACCAGCGCGCAGACCGTCGGGCCTCCGTACCCGACGGTGTCGGGCTCCGTACCAGTCGCCATGGGGGCCTCCTCCGCTCCGCTGACGGCGCGACTCTACCTCCTTGGGACCACACGGGCGTAGTTACGGCGACGTGCTCCCGAAGACGCCGGCCCGCAGGCCAGGCAGGTTCATCAGGCCAGGC
>DASYAI010000041.1:0-85218 GCA_036501425.1 Acidimicrobiales bacterium
CCGAGCACCTTCTGGGCGACCCAGTTCCACGCCACGTTCGAGGACGACCTGGTGGGCATGCGCACCATCGACCTCCTCGGCGCCGACACCCTGATGTGGGCGAGCGACTACCCGCACCCGGACTCCACCTGGCCCGAGTCGGTCGACGTGGTCGAGAAGCACTTCCAGGGCATCGCTGACGACATCAAGCAGAAGATCGTCTGGAAGAACGCCGCCGGCCTCTACGACCTGTAGGGTCGCACCCCGCCCGGCGGGGACGGCGACAGCCGTCAGTGCCAGAAGTGACAGTGGGCCGGCTCAGCGCCGGCCCGCTGTCGCGTTCGGCGTCCGGGCGGGCTGCCACCGGCCGAAGAGCAGCCCGGGCGGCGCGATTGGCGAGACCGGCGGGCGTGTCCCCTCTCGTCGCCGCCCCGTCGCCACCTTACGGATCGCTCTGGTCGCCGTCGAGGTCGGTCGGATCGCCGTCGAGGATGATGGTCTTGGTCTCGAGATAGGCGAGGAGTCCCTCGCGCCCTCCCTCGCGGCCGAGCCCCGACTGCTTGAAGCCTCCGAACGCGATGCCGAAATCGGTCCGGAAGGAATTGTGCCCCACCGTGCCCGAGCGGAGCCGGCGGGCCACCTCGAGCGCGCGGTCGTTGTCGTTGGTGAACACCGACGCGTTCAATCCGTAGATCGTGTCGTTCGCCAGGTCGATCGCGTGGGCCTCGTCATCGGCCGGGATCACGCTGAGGACCGGTCCGAAGATCTCCTCGCGGGCGATCGTCGAACCGTTGTCCACGCTGGCGAACACGGTGGGCTCGATGAAGTAGCCCTTCGGCAGGTGCGCCGGACGGCCTCCTCCGGCGGCCAGCTTGGCGCCCTCCTGACGACCCAACGAGATGAGGTGCTCGACCCGCCGGAGCTGGCGGTGCATCGCCAGCGGTCCCATGTCGGTGGTCGGGTCGAAGGGATCGCCGATCTGCACCATCGAGAAGGTCTGGCTCAAGGCGTCGACGAGGTCGTCGTGCTGCTTGCGACCGACGATGATGCGGGTCAGCGAAGAGCACACCTGGCCGCTCATGTGCACCGCCGAGCTGGCCAACGATGCTGCCGCTGCGCCGACGTCGTAGTCGTCGAGGACGACGGCGGCCGATTTGCCCCCCAGCTCGAGGGTGACGCGGGCAATGCGCTCTCCACAGATCGCGGCGATACGCCGACCCGAGGCCGTCGAGCCGGTGAACGCGATCTTGTCGACGTCGTTGTCCCGCACCAGAAGCTCCGACACCTCACGTCCCGCGGTGATCACGTTGAGGACCCCGGCGGGCAGCCCCACCTCCTGAGCGATCTCCGCCATGATGTACGCCGATCCCGGCGCCTCGGGAGCCGGCTTCACGATCACCGTGCAGCCGGCCAGCAGGGCCGGCGCCAGCTTGTGGGTCATCAGGGTCATCGGGGCGTTCCACGGGATGATCGCGGCGACCACGCCCACCGGCTCGCGCACCAGAAGGCCGAGCTGCCCGCCGGCAGTGGGCGCGTGGCGCTCGACGAAGGGGAACTCGCCGGCCAGATCGGCATACCGCTCGTACGTCCGGGCGATGCGCGGAATGCGACCCTGGGCGGCGGAGTAGACGATACCCATCTCACTCGCCCAGCTCGCGGAGATGTCGAGGCCTCGCCGGCGCACCGCGGCGGCGATGGCCCGCAGGTACGGGGCTCGCTCGGCGTGGGACATCCTCGGCCACGGGCCGTTGTCGAAGGCGCTGCGGGCTGCGGCGACCGCCCGTCGCACGTCGGGCGCCTCGGCTGCCGCGACCCGGTAGTAGAGCACCTCGTCGGCCGGTCGGACGACGTCGAAGACATGGTCCGTCGACGGGTCGACCCACTCACCGCCGATGAAGAGCTTGTGCGGACTGGTGAGGGGCACCGACTGCTCGTTGTACACGCTCGATCTCCCCCTGACGTCGATCTGTGATCAGCTTACCGAGCCGAATTCATGGTCCCGGAACCATGCGCTCCGCATCGGGGCACTGCCGGGCTCGGGGCCGGTGGCGGCAGCGAGCCCGTGCCCGGCCGCATCGCCGGCGATCCCGACGGCCGTGCCGACGATCCCGACGGAGATCTACTCGGACTCCAACCGGTGACGGTCCTCGGCCAGATCAGCCTGCCAGCTGAGGTACTCCTCCATCCACGGCCAACCCTTCACCGGGCGCTTCTCCAACAGCTCTAGCGCCGCCTCGCAGCTGCGCATGTGGCGCTCGATCTGCTCTCGCCGGTCCATGGCACTCCAGCGTAGAGCGGCCCTCCGGGGCCGGCCGGCGGCGGGAGGGACGGGCCGGCGGGTCGATCCTCGGGTCGGGTGGTTCCTCGGGTCGGGTGGTTGCTGGCCCGTTCCGGCGGGTAGGTGTCAACTGGTGTTCTCACGAGGAGAGCGAGACGTCATGGACGAAGATCTGCATCGCTGCCTGGCCCAGGTCCAGCGCTTGCGAGACGCCAACGAGATGATCGGGGGCTTCGTCGACATGTACACCCAGGCCCTCCGAGCGGCCGGCGGCGGGCGCAACGACATGGAGTCGGTGATCCGGGCTAAGGGCGAGAAGGTGTTCGCCGAGGCGGCGGACATCGCCCGGCAGGCGGCGGAGCACATCGCGCAAGAGCTCGGGCCTCTCGACCATCAGGCCGACCAGGCGTCGTGACGGCCCGTTGGTGGCATCCGCCGGGAGCACCGCAGGCCCGGCCGGCCGCTTCGGGTCAGCTGGTGAGCGGGTGGGGTCGAGCAGCTATGTCGTGCACAAAGGGGCCGCGAAGCACCCGGACGACCAGCTGACCGTTGGTCAGGCTGGACTCGACTCCACCGCCGAAGCCTTCGGGCACCTCGACATCGCGCTCGTAGCCGCCGTAGGACCATTCGCGCAGCACGTAGTCCCGGGGACCGGCGCTGCGCAGGCGAGCGGTGATCCGGAGCGAGCCCCGACGCAGTAGGACCGTCACATCCTCGGGCGTCACTGCCGGCAACGGGGCGACGACGACGAACGCCCCCGGGGCCAGATAGGCGTTGACCGGGATGGGGAGCGGCGGTGTCGAGCTGGCGGCGGCCTGCGTGGCCTGGGCCACCCTCTCGTGGTCGGACTGGTCGGACGCCACGGCTCCCATCCTCGCGGATCGCTCGTCCCGTCGCTCGGACACGCCGATCTCGTCGGCTCCCCCAACCGTGTGCCCTCGGGCTACTGATCGAAGGCGGTCTTGGCGTGGGCGATCTGGCTGGTCCGCGCCTGGTCGTCCAGCCAACGGGTGGCTCGTTGTGGCCGGTCCTCAGCCAGCGTGTGGCGTTCCTCGCCCAGCGCTCCGCTCACCCGGAACCCACAGCGCCGACACACCTGCATCCGTCCATTGGTCTCGGGGTGATGGTGCTCGTCGAGACGGGCGCTCAGCTGCGACGGATCCAGTGGAGCCATTGGGTAACCCCCTTCGCTGGGCACGGTTCGACCGCCCGAGCAGGAAGAGCGACGCGGGCTCGAGGTGAGCACAACCGCTCTTGGTCACCATGCTACCGGCGCCGGGCGTCCGACCCGGTGCGGCCTGGTCGGGCGCCCGACATCGGTGCACCGATCACGGTGACGCGGCCTCCACCCGCGATTGGGCGGGCGGCGCGACGAGCGGGCTCGCGCGGCGCGTGCGTTTTCCCAGGCGATCGCCTTCGACTCGATGACCCGCCATGAGATCTCGGCACATCCGAGGGAGGCGGCGAGCGCCATGAAGGTGCCGGTCAGTGACCACAAATGCCCCAGCGGGAACCGGCCGCCGTAGAGGCTGAAGATGTCGAACCAGTTGGTGGCGTAGACGAGCGCGCCAGCGACGCCGCGCAGCGCCGACCCGATGGCCTGGCCACCAGACGTGGCCCCGCCGTCGGGGACGACGATCATCCAGGTGTCGTTGTGGAAGATCGCCACCACCACCAGCCAGACCACCACCAGCCAGACCACCACCAGCCTGCCGAGCGCTGGGAGTAACCGCAACGCGCGGCGCTTGTAGAACTGGACGAGGCTGACGGACCCGGTGCGGGCTTGCTCGCTCACGAGCTGGGACGCGATAAGGAAGCCGCTCAGGGCGAAGAACAGGTACATCGCCACGGGGCCGATGTCGTGCTTGGGCCACCAATCGGCATGGGCCACGAAGACCATCACGAAGGCGAGGCCTCGCAGGCCGTCGAAGGCATTCAGGTGTCGCATCGAGCGCACCGGCACCGGCACCGGCACCGGCACCGGCACCGGCACCGGCCCGGGCTCTGGCACCGGCCCGGGCTCTGCGACGGCCTCGCGCACCGTCGGCTCGATGCTTCCACCAGCGGCGACGGGGGTCGCCGGGGCGGGCTGGCGACCGTGGGACCCCGGGTCCCGTGCCCCGTCCCTCGGCCTGGTCGGGATCGCCCCAGCTCAAAGCAGACGTTCCCGGCCAAAATACAACTCATTCCATCAGTTAACCGCGGTCGTCTTGAGGCGAGCTGAGAACCGGCGTCGACCCGGCATCGGGTGTCCGCGGGGCGGGACACGACGGCCCACTCCCCCGTCCCTGTTCCCCCGATGACGGGAACCGGGCTCGGAGGGATCGGGCATTCTGTGGGCCGGGTCCCGGACACCCGGGACGCACGATGTCGGAGGAGGCGCGGATGGGAGTCCTCGATGGGCAGGTTGCCATCGTCACGGGTGCTGGTCAGGGCATCGGTCGGGGCATCGCCCTTGCCGTGTCCGCCGAGGGGGCCAGGGTCATGGTGCTCGGACGGACCGTCTCGAAGTGTGAAGCCGTGGTCGAGGAGATCACTGCCCGAGGTGGAACGGCCGAGGCTGGCCTCTGCGACGTGGTCAGTCGCGATCAAGTCGACGCGAGCGTGCAGCGGTGCAGGGAAACGTGGGGTCGCATCGACCTGGTGGTGAACAACGCCCAGACGACGTCGTACCAGTCGGTCCTCGGCCTGACGGAGGCAGACGCCGACGCCATGTGGCAATCGGGCCCCATGGCGGCGTTGCGCTTCATGCAGAGCTGCTTCGACTCCTTGCAAGCGTCGCGGGGCTGCGTGGTCAACATCGGATCGGGGATGTCGGTCCAGCCGCAAGCTGGGGGCGCCGGATACGGCATGGTGAAGGACGCGCTCCGAGTGCTCACGCGTGTCGGAGCCCTCGAGTGGGGGGCAATGGGGATCCGCGTCAATACCATCTGCCCGATGGCCATGTCACCGCTTGTCGAGGCGGCCGAACGCAACGCCCCGGGAACGGTCGACCGGCTGGCCGGGCTGATCCCGCTCCAGCGGCTTGGCGATCCCGAGGCCGATGTCGGTCGAGCGGTCGTGTATCTCGCCAGTGACGCCGGGCGCTACGTGACCGGCACCACGCTCATGGTGGACGGCGGATACCGCCACCTCGGCTGAGGGCGCCGTTCAGCCGGCCCGGTTGGGCTCGGCCTTGCCTCCGGCCCTGGGACGCGCAGAGGCGAACTCGTCCGGTAACGAGTCGGCGTCCACGCCCCGATCCATGGCTCCTTCGAGCACGTCTGCCTTCTTGGCCGCCGCGGTCCCGAACTGGAGGTCCTGAGGATCGACGTAGGAGTCCTCGGTCGCGCGTGCATTGGGACGAACGAATGACGTCACGGTGGAGGCAACCCCGTCCCCGCCCTTGTGCAGCGTGGACGCGGCCCGCGCCTTGGCGACACCTCGGGTGTGCTGGGCCGTGTCCTGCGCCTTGCTCACAACTCGCTTCACGTCGGGGCGCTCCGAAAGACGCCGCGCCGCCGAGGCCAAGCTGTTGTAGGGACCCGGGCCGGCTCTCGAGCCCAGAACGAACCCGGTCGCAGCTCCCAGGAGGAACGGGAATTTCTTCATGGTGCGGCCTCCTCTCTTCCGAAGGCACTTACCCATCTGCCCACCCCAGAAACAGCGCGGCGTGAATACCCAGTCGTCGCATCGGATGCCGCTGGCCGGGGCCTCGACCAATCCCCACCGGACTTCTACCGGACTCGACGACGGAGGTCTCGCCGAAGGTCGGGATGTGGCGCCTGACTCGCTGCACACGGTAGTGCTGGGCGGTTGGACAACGCCACAGGCGGCTGCCTTGCGTCGCGACCGATTCAGCCGCCTTGAGGGCATCCCGATCGGCCCTAAGCCGCTCCGATGGCGAAGACGTTCGCCAGGCCGGACAGTTGCAACACCCGTTGAACTCGGGGCTGGGGATTGCGGACCGTGAAGGCCCCACCCGTCTCCTCGACCCGCCGATACCCAGCGACGAGGGCTGCGATGCCGGAGGAATCCAGAAAGCTGACGGCCGAGAGGTCGACCACGATATCGACCGGCTTGCCATTGACCTGGGCGAGGATGGCTGCCCGGAGCTTCGGAGCCGTGGCCATGTCGATCTCACCGCTCGCGGTGACCAGCACGGCGCCAGGTCGGAACTCATCGAGCGAGACTGCGACGGCGAACGTCGGTGCCATATTCCCTCCCCACCCGGGAGCAGGGCGGTCACCGAGACTGCCTTCTACTCCCGTTGCAGAGCCCAATGGCGCCACCCTGTCTGAGCGCAAGGCCAAGGTAACCCAACAGCATGGCGACAGGCCAATGAGACGATGGTGCGGCGGATCGAGTCCCTGCCTGGCGGGGCATCGTCGACCACTATGTCGGGCCGTCCCCGCTTCGCTCGGAGCCAGAAGGTGGTCGGCGACTGGCCGCTCGATGGACGATCTCGGCGGCGACGTCGCGGAGCTTACGGTTTTCGCGCTGGGAGACTCGCACCAGCAATTGGAACGCTTCTTCGGGGCTGCGACCGCCGGGGGCCATCAAGATACCGACGGCCTGGTCGATGGTCGACCGCGAGCGCATGGCTTGGCCGAGATTCTCGCTGAGTTGATGGGCGTCCCAGTAGACCTGAGCGTTGGCGAGCACGAAGCCAGCTTGGTTGGCGAAGGATTCCATGCGCTGCGCACAGTCCTCGTCGAAGGCGGCGAGCTGATGCGAGTACAGGTTGAGGGCGCCCATGCCCTCGTCGCGGGCGATGATGGGGACCGAGAGGGTGGAGTGAATACCATGCTCGGCGGCCCGACGACCGAAGGCCGGCCAACGTTGGTCCTCGGACGTGGCGTCGATGCGGAAGACCGCTCGCTTGCGGAAAGCGTCGAGGCACGGACCTTCTCCGCTGTCGTACTGCGCCTGGTCGATCTCGGGTGACTCGGGGTCGGTGAAGACGCCAGTACGGGTCGAGCCCTCGACCAGCATGGTGATGCCGGCGAAGTCGGCCGGCGCTGCCTGGCAGGCCAGCTGGGACAGCCGCAGCAAGGTGTCGCCCAACGTGCCTTCGTTGATGAAGAACCGGGTGAGGGCCGCGAACGCCTCGTCCCAACCCGAAGATGACGTGACCAAATGGGACCAGCTCCCTGGTTGCGTCAGGTGAGCCGGTGGCAGTCCCACTTGGTTCGAAGGAGGTCCGCCAACTCAGGTGAACCTCCGACCTTAACGGAGTGCATGGTGCTCCGAAAGCGCCCGATCCATTGGAGCCGTCCTACCTGGTCAGAAGCTCACAGCCCGGAGCACCACCAGCGCCGAGGGGAACGGCGGCGCCCACCAGGTGCGGCGCATCGTGCACTCCGTCCACTGCCGCCGGGGAGCACCACCGCCGCCTAGTTGGGCCGCGTCGCCAGGCGATTCGGGCGTACTAAGCCGAGAAGTAGGAGCCCTTGGTCAGAGCGGCCGATTGAACCGGACTGGGATTTCCGGAGACTCGTTGGTTTGGGTTCTCAGGCCGCGGACGGCCGAGTTCTCTGACGGTACTCGGCCTCGACTTGTGCCGGCGTGCGGTCGTTGAGCTCGCCGTGGATGCGCTCCTCGTTGAACCACGAGATCCAGGCGCAGGTGGCGATCTCGAGGTCGTCGATGCCACGCCAGGGCCCACCGTTGTCGGCCCGCGCTGCGGGATTCCGGTGAAGCTCGGTCTCGAAGATTCCGAACATGGTCTCGGCCATGGCGTTGTCGAACGAGTCGCCGACAGTGCCGATGGACCGGGTGATGCCGAAGTCCACGAGGCGGTCGGTGTAGAGAATTGAGACGTATTGCGATCCCGCGTCCGTATGACAGATCAGGTCGTCGATGGTCGTGTGCCTCCTGGTCCAGGCGGCCATGTTCAACGCGTCGGTGACGAGCGGTGCCGTCATCGACCGCGCGGCCTTCCACCCGACGATGCGGCGGGAGAACACGTCGGTGACGAAGGCCACGTAGACGATGCCCGACCACGTCGAGCAGTAGGTGAAGTCCGCAACCCACAACTGGTCGGGTCGGGTGGCGGTGAAGTTCCGGTTGACGAGATCGGGAGCCCGGGGTGCACTCGGGTCGGAGTGGGTGGTGAAGCGCTTCCGTGCTCGGGTGGCCCCGCAGATGCCTTGGCGCTTCATGAGTCGGGCCACCTGGTCACGGCCGACGTGAAGGCCGTTGTTGCGGGCAGCCCGGATCAGCTTCCGGCGACCGTAGACGGAGTGGTTCTTCTTCCAGATGGCCTGGATCTTCGGTCCGAGTTCCTGGTCTCGGATCTCCCGGGCTGACGGCGGTCGGGACTTGGCGTCGTAGTAGGTGGAAGGGGCGATCTGGAGCAGGTCGCAGATCGGCTCGACCCCCCATCGACGCCCATCGGTCGTGTGGTCCCGATGGGCGTCGATGTAGGTGACTACTTCTTTCCTCGGCGGTCGAGCTCCGCCCCGAAGAAAGTCGCGGCCGACTGCAGGATGTCATTAGCCCGTCGCAGCTCGAAGCTCTCCTTGCGGAGCCGCTTCAACTCGGCCTGCTCGTCGGTCGTGAGGCCCGGACGCCTGCCGCCGTCCACCTCGGCCTGCTTGACCCACGTCCGTAGCGACTCGGTGCCGACGCCGAGCTGGCGGGCCACTCTGGTGATCACGCCCTGATCCTTCGGATCCTGACTCCGGAGGTCGAGCACCATCCGAACCGCTCGCTCTTTCAGCTCAGGCGGATACCGCTTCTGGGAAGGCTTCGTTGATTCCATGCTCCATCCTCGTTTCCAAGGTTAGGAGCCTCCGGGATACCCAGTCCGGTTCAAAGTGCATTTGTCCCCTTTCCTAGCTTCGTGGGACTTACGCCCCCTCGCCTCACGCCCGATGCGGCCGGCGCCCTGCTCCGCCTGCTCCTCCATGCCGCCGAGCCGGCTCGGCCTTCCCTGGCTGCGGGACGGCCGGGCCGGACCTCCACCGGTGGCGGCACCTGTGGCGGTAGAACCTCGGGGGACCGGGAAGTCAGGCCGGACGAGACGAGGAGAGCGGCGTGAAGCGCTTCGCCTTCTACGGGAGGGTGTCGGCCGAGGACCAGCAGGACCCCCAGTCCTCCAAGGGCTGGCAGCTCTCCCGGTCTCGTGGGCTCATCGAGCCGGCCGGCGGTGTGGTGGTCACCGAGTACTTCGACATCGGCCGGTCACGCTCCCTACCGTGGAATCGCCGCCCCGAGGCGGCCTCGCTCCTCGACGCGCTGGCCCGGCCGGACCGCGGCTTCGAGGCGGTCGTCATCGGCGAGCCCGCCCGCGCCTTCTACGGCAACCAGTTCGGCCTCACCTTCCCCGTCTTCGCCCACTACGGCGTGGAGCTGTGGGTGCCCGAGGTGGGAGGCGCCATCGACCCGGGATCGGACGCCCACGTCCTCGTGATGTCGCTCTACGGCGGGATGTCCAAGGGAGAGCGCAACCGCATCAAGATCCGCGTCCGCGCCGCCATGGCCGCACAAGCCCGCACCGAGGGGCGCTTCCTCGGCGGACGGCCGCCCTACGGCTACCAACTGGCCGACGCCGGACCGCACCCCAACCCGGGCAAGGCGGCAGTGGGCCAGCGACGGCACCGCCTGGAGCCTGACCCGAACGCGGCCCCGGTGGTGCGCCGCATCTTCGACGAGTACGTGGCAGGCCGTGGCCTGTACGCCATCGCCGAAGGGCTGACCCGCGACGGCATCGCCTGCCCCTCCGCCCACGACCGGGCCCGCAACCGCCATCGGCAGGGCCTTGCGTGGTCGAAGATGGCGGTGCGGGCGATCCTCGCCAACCCTCGCTACACCGGGCGCCAGGTGTGGAACCGCCAGCGCCGCGACGAGGTGCTCCTCGACGTCGAGGACGTCGCGCTCGGCCACGTCAGCAAGATGCGGTGGAACGACGAGGACGCCTGGATCATCTCCGAGGCGCTCACCCACGAGCCGCTCGTGTCCGACGAGCAGTTCCGAGCTGTGCGCACCCTCGCCGCCGCAGGCCGGCGGCGGCCCGTGGTGCGCAAGGCGCGGCCCACCTCCCAGCCGTTCGCGCTGCACGGCATCGTCGTCTGCGCCCTCTGCCATCGCAAGGTGCAGGGGAGCGCCAACCGCGGGCGTGCCCACTACCGCTGCCGCTATCCGAGCGAGTACGCCATCGCCAACGAGCTCGACCACCCGAAGAACGTCTACGTGCGCGAGGACCAGATCCTCGGACCCCTCGACGGCTGGCTGGCCCAGGCGTTCGACCCCGGCCAGCTCGACAGCACCCTCGACGCGCTGGAGGCCGCCGCCTCATCGACCGACGATGCCGGCCAGGCCAAGGCCAAGGCCAAGGCCCAGGCGGCGCGGCGCCGAGTGACCGAGTGCGACACCCGGCTCGCCCGCTACCGCGCCGCTCTCGAGGCCGGTACCGACCCGGCGGTCGTCAGCGCCTGGATCGCCGAGGTTCAGGCCGAGCGCCTCGTCGCAGAGGTCGAGCTGGACCGGCCGGCCGGCCGCCGGAACCAGCGCATGTCTCGCGACCAGCTCGCCGTACTGGTGAACGGCCTCGGCAATCTTCTCGACGTGCTCGCCAGCGCCGCGCCGAAGGACAAGGCCGAGGTCTACCGTCGCCTCGGGCTCCAGCTCACCTACGACCCGACACGCCGGGTAGTGACCGTCGAGTCGCACCTCGGGCCCGACGGCAGCGGCGCGCTTCCACGCGGCGCTCGACCGAGCGGCGGCCCGACTTCGGGCGCGCCAGCCGTAGAGCCCGTGGGCGAAAGTCAGTGTCGGAGGGGGGACTTGAACCCCCACGCCCTTGCGGGCACCAGCCCCTCAAGCTGGCGCGTCTGCCTATTCCGCCACTCCGACCGGCGATCGCCCCCCGGCCGGTAGCCGTTCGAGCGCTCAGCGATGCTAGCGCGTGGACCGGCGGTGCCTTCTGGGCCGGAACCGGCCCGAACCGGGTGGAGGCTCGCTCAGGGTGTGGAATCGGTGGTCGACGTGGCGTCGGCGTCCAACGGTCGCCGGAGCTGCCAGGTCCCGACCGTCGTGAGGAGGTTCGGCCCGTGGAAGCTCGGGGTGACGCCTTCGGTCTGCACGGACCACGCGACCAGACCCGGCTCGGCGAAGAGCGGCAGCGCGGCCATGTCGGTCCACAACAGCGCGTCGACCTGGGCGTAGATGGGCTGCGCCTTCACCGGGTTCAGCTGGTGCTCGGCCTGGTCGAGGAGGCTCTCCACCGTCGGATCGTCGAGGTTGGCCCAGTTCTGTGACCCGTCCTGGCCGGGCAGCCCGAGCGAGTCGGTGTACTCGGCCAGGGCGGTGGTCGGGTACGGAGTGGCCTCAAAGGGCAGCAGGGCGAGGTCGGCCGCCCCGCTGGCGAGGATCGCGCCGGTCGAGGCGGCGGTGGGCTGGGTGGAGATCTGGACGTCGAACCCGGCCCGTTCGAGCTGCCCGGCGAGCAGCGGAGCGGTCTCGGCCGTCCAGCTGTCGCCGGCGTCGACTACCAGGCGGAGCACGACGGGCGCGCCCGTGATCGTCGCCCACCGCCCGTCGGGACCGAGCAGGTAGCCGGCGGCCAGCATGTCGCGGGTCGTCGCCGCTTCGTCGGCGGTGGTCGGGAACGGGGCACCGGAGCCAGGTGCGGGGCTGGTGGTGGTGGTCGTGGTCGGGCTTCCCGACCCGTTGGAGGCGAGGAAGTCGTTGAGGGCGACCTGCGCGCCCGGGGCGCTCGGGTACGCCGACTGGTTCTGGGTGTAGAGGTGGCTCTGGGAGGGCACCACGTTGCCGTCAAGCCAACCGGTCACCTGGCTCACCACGGACTGGCGATCCACCGCGTGGGCGACGGCCTGGCGGACCTCGACCGACGAGGTGACGGTTCCCTGGGTGGCGAACTCGAGCTGAAGGAAGGTGGACGTGACGTCGAGGTCACTCTCGACTCGCGGGTTGGCCACCACGCTGTCGACGAAGCCCGGCGTGGGCACCGTCGGCGCCGCCACCTGTGCCGTGCCGGTGCGCAGCCAGCCGGCCAGTTGGCCGGCACTGGTGGCCACCCGGATCACGACCTTGTCGAGCATGGGCTCGGGGCCCCACCAGTGGGGGTTGCGTACCAGCACCACCCGGCTGGCGTTGGCCGAGCGGATCTCGAAGGGCCCGCCCGACAGGTCGACGTCGGGTCGGAGCACGGTGCAGGTCGGGTTCCATCCCACTCGCTGCATCACGTGGGCCGGCATGAGCGGGTCGAAGAGCATCTGCCACTGGGCGTAGGGCTGCTTGAAGACGACCGTCACCGTCTTGCCGTGGTTGGCGGGGGTCACGGACTTGATGTCGCGGTAGCCAAGGGTCGAGGCGTCGGCGGGGACCGGCAGGCCCGTTGCCGGGTCGAGCCCTCGCTGCTGCTCCCAGGCATAGCGAAAGTCGGCCGCCGTGATCGGTACGCCGTCGGACCACTCGGCGTGGCTGTCGATGGTGTAGACGACCGTCTGGGGGCTGGTGCTCACCAGCTCCGCCTGGTCCACCAAGCTCTGGTTGCCGGTCGAGGCGCCGCTCGCGGTGACGACGAAGGTGCTGGGCAGCACCGCCTCGAGGACGGTCCGGCTGGCCGAGTCGGTCTGGGTACCTGCGTCCGGGTTGCACCCGGTGGGTGATTGGTCGAGGCCGACGGTGAGCGTCCCGCCCGTCACCGGGGTGAGGACGACGTCGGTGGCGGCCCCGCTCTGCGAGCACGACGCCACCAGTAGGGCGAGCGCGGCGACCACCAATGCGGCCGGCCCCCGTCGGGGGCGCCCGGCCCGCCCGATCACTGCAGCCGGAGGTCCAGGGTCAGCGTGCTGAGGGCGAAGATGATGGCCACGGTGACCGTGATGCGGTCGAGGTTGCGCTCGACCACCGTCGATCCCTGGGCGGCGGCGCCGACGCTGCCGCCGAACATGTCCGACAGCCCGCCCCCCTTGCCGCTGTGCATGAGGATGAGGAAGATGAGGGCCAGGGCCGCGACCACCTCGACCACGATGTAGACCCAGGTCAACATGGGTGCTCGCTGTCGGTCCCGCTCACCACCGGCTCGCCTTCCTCCCGCTCGGGGCCCTGCTCGGGCCACCGTTCAGCGTTCTGCACGGTAGCAGGCGACGACTTGGCGGAGGGTGTCGAGGAAGCTGCCGGCGGCCAGGCTGGCCCCCCCGACCAGCAGCCCGTCGACGTCGGGCTCGGCCACCAGCTCGAAGGCGTTGTCGGCGCTGGCCGAGCCCCCGTACTGGATGCGGATCGTGTTGGCCGCGTCCTCCCCCACCAAGGTGCCCACCACCTGCCGGGCGAACCCGCAGGCATCCTCGGCGTCCACCGGGGTCGCGGCCCGGCCGGTGCCGATGGCCCAGATCGGCTCGTAGGCGAGCACCATGGCGCCGACCTGGTCGGGACCCAGCCGGTCGAGCGCCGCCCGGAGCTGGGTCTCGAGCACCCGCTCGGTGTGGCCGGCGTCCCGCTCGTCCTCGGTCTCCCCCACGCAGCAGATCGGCGTCATGGCGTGGGCGGCCACGGCGCGCACGGTGGCGGCCACGGTGGCGTCGTCCATCCCGAACAGTCGCCGTCGCTCCGAGTGGCCCACCAACACGTAGGACGTGCCCAGGCGGGCCAGCATCTGGGGACTGACCTCACCGGTGAAGGCCCCCCGGTCCAGGTGGTAGCAGTGCTGAGCGCCCAGGGCGAGCGGGAGCGCCTCGCCCTCGATGACCGTGCCGACGGTGCGCAGGTCGGTGAACGGGGGGTGGACCGACACGTCCACCAGCTCGGTGTCCTCGGGACTGAGCCGGAGCCCGAGGTCGCGCACCAGGTGCAGGGCTTCGGCGTGGTCGTGGTGCATCTTCCAGTTGCCGCTGACCAGCGGGCGGCGCGCAGGGCCGGCGGGCACCGGGCGGGGCGGGTGCCGGGCTCAGGCCCGGTGGGCGACGTGCCCGGGGGCATTGGGCGCCGCCCGGAGCGCGGCCAGCCCCGCGAGGTCGCCGTCCTCGATGAACTTCAGCGATGCGCCGCCGCCGGTCGAGAGGAAGTCGACCCGGTCGGCCAGGCCCATGTGGTCGAGCGCGCTGACGCTGTCCCCGCCGCCCACCACGGTGAACCCGGGGCACTCGGCCACCGCCTCGGCCACCCGCCGGGTCCCGTGGGCGAACCGGTCGTCCTCGAAGGCGCCCATCGGTCCGTTCCACAGCACGGTGCCGGCCGAGGCGATGACCCCGCCGAAGAGGTCGGCCGTCTCGGGTCCGATGTCCAGCCCGCTCCAACCCTCGGGCAGGTCGGTGCCGAGGATCTTCGAGTCCCCCCGGGGCCCGTCGAGGCATGGTCCGAAGGTCCCGCCCGGCTCGAGCGCCAGCACGTCGACCGGCAGGACCACCTGGACCCCCGAGTGCAGCAGGCGGCGGCAGTCGTCGATGTGGGAGCTGTCGAGGATCGAGGCCCCGACGTCGTGGCCCAGCGCGGCGAGGAAGGTGAAGGCCATCGCACCCCCCACGACGAGCACGTCGACCTTGCGCGAGAGCGCCCGCAGGACCCCGAGCTTGTCGCCGACCTTGGCCCCGCCGACCACGCCGACGAACGGGCGGCGGGCGTCGAGGAGGAGCCCTCCGAGCACCTCGACCTCGCGGGCCAGCTGCCGCCCGGCGGCGCTCGGCAGGAAGGCCGGCGGACCGACCACTGATGCGTGCGCCCGGTGGGCGACACCGAAGGCCTCGTTCACGTAGGCGTCGAAGCCCTGGGCCAGGCGGCGCACGAAGGCCGGGTCGTCGGCCTTCTCCCCCGGGTCGAACCGGAGATTGTCCTCCAGCTCCACCCCCGGGCACAGCTCGGCGAGCCGCTCCCGCACCGGCGCCATGTCCCACTCCGGACAGACCTGGCCGTTGGGCCGGCCGAGGTGCGAGCAGGCGGTGACGTGGGCGCCGCGGGCCTTGAGCCACTCGAGCGTCTCGAGCGCCGCCCGGATCCGAAAGTCGTCGGCCACCACCCGCCGGCCCGGGGTGGGCTCCTCGAGCGGCACGTTGAAATCCACCCTGACCAGCACCTTGCGTCCGTCGAGGTCGGGCAGATCCTCGAGAAGAGGAAGCCCCCGCAACGGTGCCGGCCGGGTGGGTCGGGTCACCGAACCGAGCTCCGCGCCGGTTTGGCCAGCCCCGGCGCCCTACGACGGGCGCCGTCCCCCGGGCACGCGGGTCGCCACCCGCTCACGACCGGGCCCCCACGATGTGGGCCAGATCCACCAGCCGGTTCGAATAGCCCCATTCGTTGTCGTACCATCCCTGCACCTTCACAAGGGTCGACTTGCTGTCGATAGGCTGCACCATCGTCAGGCCGGCGTCAAAAGTGCACGAGGCCGCACTCCCGACGATGTCCGACGAGACGACCGGGTCCTCGGTGTACTCGAGCACCCGGTGGAGGGGCCCGGCGGCCGCCGCGGCGGCGAACGCGCCGTTCAGGTCGTCGACCCCCGGGGTGCCCACGAGCACGGCGGTGAAGTCGGTGATGGACCCGGCCGGCACCGGGACCCGGAGCGAGGTGCCGTCGAGCTTCCCCTTCATCTGGTCGAGCACCAGGCTCGTCGCCCGGGCGGCGCCGGTCGAGGCGGGGACGATGTTGATGGCGGCGGCCCGGGCCCTCCGCAGGTCCTTGTGGGCCAGGTCGAGCAGGTTCTGGTCGTTGGTGTAGGCGTGGACCGTCGTCATGAGGCCGCTGATGATGCCGAATTGCTGGTCGAGCACGTGCACCATGGGCACGAAGCAGTTGGTCGTGCACGAGGCGTTGGAGATCACCACGTGGGTGTCGGGATCAAACTCGGTGTCGTTCACCCCGACCACGAAGGTGGCGTCGGCGTCGGGCGAGGGCGCCGAGATGATCACCCGGGACGCCCCGCCCTTCAGGTGGGCCGCCGCCTCGCCGCGGCTGGTGAACCGCCCGGTCGACTCGACCACCACCTCGACCCCCAGGTCGGCCCAGGGCAGGGCGGCCGGCTCACGCTCGGCCAGCACCCGGATGCGGCGATCGCCCACCACGATGTGGTCCCCGTCCACCGCAACCTCGACGCCCAGCCGGCCGTGGGTGGAGTCGTAGCGCAGCAGGTGGGCGTTGGTGGCGGGCGAGGTGAGGTCGTTGACGGCGACCACGTCGACGTCGGCCCCGCTGGCCAGCACGGCGCGGACGAAGTTTCGGCCGATCCTGCCGAAGCCGTTGATCCCTACCCGGACGCTCATGTTCGTCCTCCTCCGTTCACCGACGGCTGCTCATGCCAGCAGACCGGACAGGGCTTGCGCCAGTCGCGACGGGTCGTGGGCCAGTCCGCTCGGGGTGGCGAGGGGCGCCGCCACCAGCCGCGCCGTCCCGCACGCCGCCCCGAGGTCCCCGGGGGCCATCCCCGATGCGGGGTCGAAGAGCACCACGTCGACCTCGATCCCGTGCTCGGCCAGCGCGCAGACGTGGCCGGCGACGTCGTAGCCCGAGGTCTCGGGCTCCTGGGGTCGCAGGTTGCAGACGTAGATCCGCTGGGCCCCGGAGCAGTCGATGGCCTGGGCGATGCCCGGGATGGCGGCGGCCGCGAGCACGCTCGTGAACAGCGATCCGGGTCCGATCACGATCTGGTCGGCCCGGTCGAGCGCCGCCGACGCCTCGGCCGGGGGCTTGGCGTCGGCCGGGACGAGGGACACCCGGCGGATGCGACCGGCCGAGGCGACCGCCACCTGGCCCGCCACCTCTCCCCCGTCGGCCTCGGCCTTCAGCACCACCAGCTCGGTGGTCGCCGGCAGTACCCGTCCGACCGCTCCGAGCATGTGGGCCGCCGCGTCGATGCCACTCACCAGGTCGCCCGCCGCCTCCACCAGCCCGGCCAGCACCAGGTTGCCGAGCGCGTGGCCGGCCAGCTCTCCCTCGGCGAAGCGATGCTCGAAGGAACGCACGGGGATCGAGTCGGGATCGGCCAACGCGACGAGGCACTTGCGCATGTCGCCCAGGGCGACGACGTCGAGCAGCTCGCGCAGCCGGCCGCTGGACCCGCCGTCGTCGGCCACCGACACGATGGCCGTGATCTCTCCCGCGTAGCGGCGGACCGCCTGCAGGGTAGCGGCGGTGCCGTGCCCGCCTCCGACGGCCACCACCGCCGGCCCCGGGGCGGGGGTCCTCGCCCCGGGCGTCGGCCCGCTCACCGGTCGACGTCCCGGTGGAAGACGGTGGCCGTCACCCCGTGGAGCCGCATGCGGTCAGCCAGGGCGACTGCCAGGGCCACCGAGCGGTGCCGCCCCCCGGTGCAGCCCATGGCGACAGTGAGGTAGGACTTGCCCTCACGGACGAACGCCGGCAGCAGGGTACTCAGCAGCTCGTCCACCTTGCCCAGGAACTCCTGGGTCTCGGTCCGCTGGATCACGAAGTCGCGCACCGGGGCATCGAGGCCGCTCAGGTGCCGCAGCTCGTCGGACCAATAGGGATTGGGGAGGAACCGGCAGTCGAACAGCAGGTCGACGTCGAGGGGCACCCCGTGCTTGTACCCGAAGCTCAGGATCGAGATCTGGAGGCTGGTGTCGTCGTCGCCCTCCCCGAACATCTCGAGGATGCGGGTCCGCAGCTGGTTGACGTTGAGGTCGCCGGTGTCGAGCACGATGTCCGCCTCTTCGCGCAGCGCGCTGAGCAGCCGGCGCTCCTCGTCGATCGCCTGCTGGACCCCCCGGGCCCCCATCGGGTGACGGCGCCGGGTGCCCTCGAAGCGGCGGACCAGCACGTCGTTGGGGGCGTCGAGGAAGAGCAACCGGACCCGGCGCCGCGAGCCGCGCAGGACGGCCAGCACCCCCGGGACGTCCTCGAGCTCCCCCCCGCCGCGCCCGATCACCAGAGCCACCCGCTCGGTCTCGCCACCGGGGTCCCCGACCAGGTCGGCCACCTTGGACACCAGTGCGGGGGGCAGGTTGTCGATGACGTACCAGCCCAGGTCCTCCAAGGACGCGGCCGCCGTCGACCGGCCGGCGCCCGACAGCCCGGTGACCACCAGGAACTCGCTCATCGTGGCCCCGCGTCGCCCGTCTGGCTCATCAGCCTCCATTCTCCCCCACCGGGCCCGAAATCGCGCGACCTGCGAGGTGGTGCACGGCGTCGTAGACGTTGTCGGCCACCTGGTCGGGTAGCCAGGGGAGGGCCCGCAGGTCGGCCCGGCTCAGCGCCTGCACGGCCCGGAGGCCCCCGACCTCGCTCAGCAGGCGCTGTCGGCGGACGGCGCCCAGCCCGGCGATGCCGTCGAGGACGCTCTGGGTCATCCGCTTGCCCCGTCGCTCGCGGTGGAACGTGATGGCGAACCGGTGAGCCTCGTCGCGGAGCCGTTGGAGCAGGTAGAGGGCCTCGGATCCCCGGGGGATGCGGATCGGGTCGGGCTGACCGGGCCGGTAGACCTCCTCGAACTGCTTGGCCAGCGAGGCGAGCTGGATCCGGTCGGTCAGGCCGAGGGACTCGAGCACCCGCTGGCCCACCCCGAGCTGGCCCTTGCCGCCGTCGAGGAGCAGGAGCTGGGGCGGGTAGGCGAACCGTCGGGGCACCGGCCGGGCCGGCATCGCCTGGTCGAGCGGGTTGGACGACGAGACGGCCCGAACCTCCCCCGGCGCCGGCTCGGGCGCCGCCCCGCCCGGCGCCGGCTGCGGCAGCTCCCCGGTGGCCGGTGCCCGCTCCTCGAGCAGGGCCGAGAGCCGCCGGGTCAGCACCTCCTCCATCGCCGCGTAGTCGTCGTTGCCCGCCACGTGGCGGACGATGAACCGGCGGTAGTCGGACTTTTTGGCCAGCCCGTCCTCGAAGACCACCATGGAGCCGACGTAGTCGGTGCCCTGCAGGTGGCTCATGTCGTAGCACTCGATGCGGAGGGGCGCCTCGGGCAGGCCGAGCTGGGCTTGGAGCTCGGTCAGGGCCCGTGACCGGCTGTTGTGGTCGGCGGCCCGCCGCAGCCGGTGCCGGGTCAGGTCCTCGGCGGCGTTGCGGGTGACCATCTCCTGCAGCGCCCGCTTGGCGCCGCGCTGGGGCACGGCCAGCTCGACCGGCCCGCCGCGCCGGCCCCCCAGCCACTCGCCGAGCAGCTCCGGGTCGGCCGGGGGTTGGGGGACCAGGACCCGCCGGGGCACCTCGGCGTCGCGCTCGCCGTAGAGCTGCTCGAGCACCCGGCCGACGAACTCGGGCCCGGTCAGGTCCTCGACCTTGTCGGCGACGAAGCCCTTGCGGCCCACCACCCGGCCGCGCCGCACGTGGAAGACCTGGACCGCCGCCTCGAGCTCGTCCTCGGCCACCCCGATGACGTCGAGGTCCTCGGGCCGCTCGGAGACCATCTGCTGGGTCTCGGCCGCCTTGCGGACGGCCGCCAGCCGGTCGCGCAGGCGCGCCGCGCGCTCGAATTCGAGCCCCTCCGCCGCCCGCTGCATCTCGTCCTCGAGGCCCGACACGACGGGCGCCGTGTCGCCGGACAGGAACTGGGTCAGCTCGTGCACCATGCCCTGGTAACGCTGCTGGTCCACCGCCCCCACGCACGGCCCCGAGCACCGGTCGATGTCGAAGAGGAGGCAGGGCCGCCCCAGGCGCTGGTGGCGGGTGAACTTGGTGTCCGAGCAGGTCCGCACCGGGAAGCTCCGCAAGAGCAGGTCGAGGGTGTCGCGCAGGGCCCCGACGTGGCCGTAGGGCCCGAAGTAGCGCACCCCTTTGCGCTTGCGCCCGCGGACCACCGCCGGGCGGGGCCACTCCTCGTTGACCGTGACCGCCAGCCACGGGTAGCTCTTGTCGTCCTTCAGGCGCACGTTGTACCGGGGCTTGTGCGCCTGGATCAGCGAGTGCTCGAGGATCAGGGCGTCGACCTCGGTCTCCACCACCACCCACTCGACTCGGTCGGCCTGGGCCACCATCTGGGCGGTGCGGAACGGGAGGACCTGGGCACTCTGCCAGTAGTTGGGCAGCCGGTGGCGGAGCGACTTGGCCTTGCCCACGTACAGGACGCGGCCGTCGGCATCGAGAAACTGGTAGGAGCCCGGGGCGTCGGGGATGGTGCCGGTGGGCGGGCGTGACCGCATGCATCCACTCTCGCGCCCGCGGCGCCCGTCCGGCGCGCTGCGACCGCCGGCTGTCCCGACGGGCTCGGGAGTGGCCCCTACAACGGCCGCCGTGACGCGGCGGCCGTTGTAGAGATGGCGGTCACCCTGCTCATCGGCCCGGGGTCGGCCATCGCCGCCTATGCTGGTGGGTGCCGGCCTGGTATCCCGGCGAGCCACCACGTACCGAGGCCGACAACCCCGCGGAAGGGCGACCAGGCTGTCCCCGCCGGCCAGATCGGTACTTCCCCACAGGGGGTGCAAGGTCATGATCCGGCTCCAAGGTGCGCTGTCGGAGCGTTACACCAGTGCGTCGCCCGAGCAGCTGGCCGAGTGGATCGGCGTCGCCAAGGCGACCCTGGGCGAGCGCGTGCTCGTCCTCGGCCACCACTACCAACGCGACGACGTGATGCGATGGGCCGACGCGAGGGGGGATTCCTTCGGGCTCTCGCGCATCGCCGCGGACCGTCGCGACGCCCAGTTCATCGTGTTCTGCGGGGTCCACTTCATGGCCGAGTCGGCCGACGTGCTGACCTCCGACGACCAGGTGGTCGTGCTGCCCGACCTGAATGCCGGCTGCTCCATGGCCGACATGGCCGACCTCGACTCGGTCGAGGAGGCCTGGGACGCCCTGGCGGAGGTCATCGACATCGACCGCCTGGTGCCGGTGACGTACATGAACTCCTCGGCGGCGCTCAAGGCGTTCGTCGGACGCCACGGCGGTGCCGTGTGCACCTCCTCCAACGCCCGGGCGGTGCTCGATTGGGCGCTGTCGGAGTCCGCACCCGACGGGGCCCGGGGCGAGCGGGTCCTGTTCTTCCCCGATCAGCACCTGGGCCGCAACACCGGCTTCCAGCTGGGCTACGGGGCGGAGGACATGCGGGTGTGGAACCCGCGGCTCGAGCTCGGCGGCCTGGCGGAGGCCGACGTCAAGGCGGCCCGGCTGGTGCTGTGGAAGGGGCACTGCTCGGTCCACCAGCGGTTCCGGCCCGAGCACGTGGCGGCCTTCCGCCGCGAGCACCCCGACGGCATCGTGCTCGTGCACCCCGAGTGCGCCCACGACGTGGTCGAGCTGGCCGACCAGGTGGGCTCTACCGATCACATCATCCGGGCGGTGACCGAGGCCCCTCCGGGGGCGGTGCTCGGGGTCGCCACCGAGATCCACCTGGTGAAGCGGCTGGGGGACGAGCACTCCGACAAGACGGTGGTGTGCCTCGATCCGTTGGTCTGCCCGTGCTCGACCATGTCGCGCATCGACGCCCCCCACCTCGCCTGGGTGCTCGAGGAGCTGGTGGACGGGTCGGTCCCCAACCGCATCGCGGTCGACCCCGAGACGGCTCGCTGGGCCCGCGTGGCGCTCGAACGGATGCTCGCCATCACCTGATCGCCCCGCGGCGCATCGGCGCGCGGCGCCGGACGCGCCGATGGGTCAGAGCCCGAGGACCGGCTTGAGCACCTCGCCGGTGTAGCTGCCGGGCGCCTTGGCGATGTCCTCGGGCGTTCCGGTGGCCACCACGCGGCCGCCGCCGTCGCCACCCTCGGGCCCGAGGTCGACCACCCAGTCGGCGCTCTTGATCACGTCGAGGTTGTGCTCGATCACCACGACCGTGTTGCCGTTGTCCACCAGCCGGCTGAGCACCTCTAAGAGGCGGCGCGTGTCCTCGAAGTGCAGGCCGGTGGTCGGCTCGTCGAGCACGTAGAAGGTGTGGCCGGTCGGGCGCCGGGACAGCTCGGTGGCCAGCTTGACCCGCTGGGCCTCTCCGCCCGACAGGGTGGGGGCGGGCTGGCCCAGGCGGACATAGCCCAGCCCCACGTCGACCAGCGTCTGGAGGTGCCGGGCGATCGACGGCTGGTTGGCGAAGAAGGCCAGGCCCTCCTCGCACGAGAGGTCGAGCACCTCGGCGATCGACTTGCCGCGGAAGGTGACCTCCAGCGTGTCGCGGTTGTAGCGGGCGCCGTGGCAGATCTCGCAGGGCACGTAGACGTCGGGCAGGAAGTGCATCTCGATCTTGATCGTGCCGTCGCCGGCGCAGGCCTCGCAGCGCCCGCCCCGCACGTTGAACGAGAAGCGCCCGGGCTGGTAGCCGCGGACCTTGGCTTCCTGGGTCTGGCTGAACAGGCGCCGGATGTGGTCGAAGACCCCGGTGTAGGTGGCCGGGTTCGAGCGCGGGGTACGACCGATCGGCGCCTGGTCGACGTCGACCACCTTGTCGAGGTGCTCGACGCCCTCCACCCGTCGGTGCCGTCCCGGCAGGGCCTTGGCCCGGTGCAGCTGGTGGGCCAGGCTGCGCAGCAGGATGTCGTTGACCAAGGTCGACTTGCCCGACCCCGAGACGCCGGTGACGGCGATGAGGCACCCGAGGGGGAACCCCACGTCGATGCCGGTCAGGTTGTGCTCGTGGGCGCCGAGCACCGCGACCTGCTTCCCCGACCCGGTGCGGCGCGCCGGGGGGATCGGGATCTGGCGGGTGCGGGCGAGGTACTGGCCGGTGATGGACTCCTTGTTGGCGATCAGGCCCTTCTTGCCGTGCACGGGACCGGCGTGGATGATCCGGCCCCCGTGCTCGCCTGCCCCCGGCCCGATGTCCACCACGAAGTCCGCCGTCATGATGGTCTCCTCGTCGTGCTCGACCACGATGACCGTGTTGCCGAGGTCGCGCAGGCGGACCAGGGTGGCGATGAGGCGTTGGTTGTCCCGCTGGTGCAACCCGATCGACGGCTCGTCGAGCACGTAGAGCACCCCCACCAGGCCGCTGCCGATCTGGCTCGCCAGCCGGATCCGCTGCGCTTCGCCCCCCGACAGGGTGCCGGCCGAACGCCCGAGCGAGAGGTAGTCCAACCCCACGTCGAGCAGGAACTGCATCCGCTCGCGGATCTCCTTCAGCACCCGGTCGGCGATCAGGTGCTCGCGCTCGGTGAGGTCCAGCGTCGCCACCGCGTCGACGGCGCGCACCACCGGCAGGTTGCACATCTCGCTGATGTTCATCCCGCCCACCGTGACGGCCAGGGACTCGGGCTTGAGGCGTGAGCCGTCGCACGACGGGCACCGGACCTCGCGCATGTACTGCTCGATCTGCTCGCGCGACCAGTCCGACTCGGCCTCCGAGTGCCGCCGGCTCAGCCAGGGGACGATGCCCTCGTAGGAGGTCTCGTAGGAGCGTCGGCGGCCGAACCGGTTGCGGTACTCGACGTGGACCTGCTTGGTGGCCGACCCGAACAGGACCAGCTTCTTGTCCTTGGCCCTCAGCTTGCCCCAGGGGGTGTCCACCGAGAACGCCCCGAGCTCGGCGATGCCCTCGATGAGCCCGGTGAAGTACTGGCTGCGCGCCCCGGCCCAGGGGGCCAGCGCGCCCTGGGCCAATGACAGCGCGGGGTCCGGCGCCACCAGCTCGGGATCCACCTCGAACCGGGTGCCCAACCCGGCGCACGCCGTGCACGCCCCGTAGGGGGAGTTGAACGAGAAGCTGCGCGGGGCGGGCTCCTCGAAGCTGATCCCGTCCACCTCGCACGCCAGGTGCTGGCTGAACGAGATGAGCTCCTCCTCGCCCTCGGCCCGGCTGACGAGGACCTCGGCGGTGCCGCCCGTGAGCCCGAGGGCCGTCTCGATGGACTCGGTTAGCCGTTGGCGCGAGTTGGCGCGCCGCACCAGCCGGTCCACCACCACCTCGATGGTGTGCTGCTCGTAGCGGGCCAGCTCCAGATCCGCCCGGTCGGCCAGCTCGATCGGCGTCCCGTCGACCCGGGCCCGGGCGAAGCCCTGCTTGGCGAGGTCCTCGAGCAGCGAGCTGTACTCCCCCTTCCGGCCCCGCACGATCGGGGCGAGCACCTGGAACCGGGTGCCCTCGGGCAGCTCGAGCACCCGGTCGACGATCTGCTGGGGGGTCTGGCGAGCCACCGGGCGGCCGCAGATCGGGCAGTGGGGCTTGCCAACCCGGGCGTAGAGCAACCGGAGGTAGTCGTACACCTCGGTGATGGTGCCGACGGTCGAGCGCGGGTTGCGGGAGGCCGACTTCTGGTCGATCGAGATGGCCGGCGACAGGCCTTCGATGAAATCGACGTCGGGCTTGTCCATCTGGCCGAGGAATTGACGGGCGTAGGCCGACAGCGATTCGACGTAGCGCCGCTGGCCCTCGGCGTAGATGGTGTCGAAGGCGAGGGACGATTTCCCCGAGCCCGAAAGCCCGGTGAACACCACCAGCTGGTCGCGGGGCAGATCGAGGGAGACGTCCTGAAGGTTGTGCTCCCGGGCACCGCGGATCACCAGACGGTCGGACACCTCAGGAGGATATCGGAGGGTCGTGACGGTCCGATCCGACGCACCGCCGTCTCGCCGTCAGTCCTCGCCGTCTCGCCGTCAGTCCCCGCCGACCTCGACGTCGGGCGCCGGGTCGGGCGCGACGACGCCGTCGGCGTCCGTCGACGTGGTTCCCGACCGCAGCCCGAGCAGCTCGTCACGCAGCAGCGCCGCCTCCTCGAAGCGCAGCTCGGCCGCGGCGGCTTTCATCTCGGATTCCAGCTGGGCCACCAGGCTCTCGACCTCGGCCGGGACCGGCGCGCCGGGCGCCCATCCCCCACCGCCCACCGCCATCCGGGTCCGTACCACCCGCCCCGCTCGCCCGGAGCGCACCTCGGCCCGGCTGCGCTTGGCTCCCGAGGCCTGGCCCCCCGAGCCCCGGAGCCGCTCGAGGATGTCGGTGACCGCCTTGCGGATGGTCTGGGGATCGATCCCGTTCGCCTCGTTGTACTCGATCTGGCGCTGGCGGCGCCGCTGGGTGACCCCCACCGCCTCGCGCATCGCGTCGGTGATCGTGTCGGCGTAGAGCACGACCCGTCCCTCCACGTTGCGCGCCGCTCGCCCCATGGTCTGGATCAGCGCCGAGGCTGAGCGGAGGAAACCCTCCTTGTCGGCGTCGAGGATGGCCACCAGCGACACCTCGGGCAGGTCGAGCCCCTCGCGCAGCAGGTTGATGCCCACCAGCACGTCGATCGAGCCGAGGCGCAGCTCGCGCAGGATCTCGATCCGGGTGATCGTGTCGACGTCGGAGTGCAGGTACTGGACCCGGACCCCGGCGTCGGCCATGTAGTCGGTCAGGTCCTCAGCCATCTTTTTGGTGAGGGTGGTCACCAGGACCCGGCCCCCCCGCCCCACGGCGTCGTCGATCCGGGCGAGCAGGTCGTCGACCTGACCGCGGGTGGGCTGGACCACCACCTCGGGGTCCACCAGGCCGGTCGGTCGGATGACCTGCTCGACCATCTGGGTGGAGTGCTCCTGCTCGAACGGCCCGGGGGTGGCCGACACGAAGAGCGCCTGGGGCACCCGCTCGACGAACTCTTCGAAGCGCAACGGCCGGTTGTCGGCCGCCGACGGCAGTCGGAAGCCGTGCTCGATCAGCACGTCCTTGCGGGACCGGTCCCCGGCGTACTGCCCGTGCAGCTGCGGGAGGGCGACGTGGCTCTCGTCGATCACCACCAGCATGTCCTTGGGGAAGAAGTCCAGCAGGGTGAACGGCGCCTCGCCCGCCTGGCGCCCGTCGAGGTGGCGGCTGTAGTTCTCGATGCCCGAGCACACGCCCGTCTCGGCCAGCATCTCGAGGTCGTGCTGGGTCCGCACCCGGAGGCGCTGGGCCTCGAGCAGCTTGCCCTCGGACTCGAGCAGGGCGAGGCGCTCGCGTAGCTCGGTCTCGATGGAGGCGATGGCTCGCCGGATGGTCTCGTCACCGGCGACGTAGTGGGTAGCGGCGAACACCACGGTCTCCTCGATCTCGTCGCCCATCTCGCCCGTCATCACGTCGAAGGGCACGATGCGCTCGATGGTGTCGCCGAACAGCTCGACCCGCAGGGCGGTCTCCTCGTAGGCGGGGTGCACCTCGAGGGTGTCGCCGCGTGCCCGGAAGGTCCCCCGCACGAGGTTCATGTCGTTGCGGGCGTACTGGAGGTCGACCAGGCGATGGAGGAGCTCGCTGCGGTCCTGCTCGGCCCCGACAGCGAGCGGCAGCATCCTGGTGCGGTACTCCTCGGGCGAGCCCAGGCCGTAGATGCACGAGACCGACGCCACCACGATCACGTCGCGGCGGGTCAGGAGCGACGCCGTAGTGGCGTGCCGGAGCCGGTCGATCTCGTCGTTGATCGACGAGTCCTTCTCGATGTACGTGTCGGTGGTCGGGAGGTAGGCCTCGGGTTGGTAGTAGTCGTAGTAGGAGACGAAGAACTCGACCCGGTTGGCCGGAAAGAGCTCGCGTAGCTCCGAGGAGAGCTGGGCGGCCAGGGACTTGTTGGGCTCGATGATCAGCGTCGGCCGCTGGAGCGCCTCGACCGTCCAGGCGATGGTCGCCGTCTTGCCGCTGCCGGTGATCCCCCACAGGGTCTGGTAGCGGTCGTGGCGGCGGACCCCGGCGACCAGTTGCTCGATCGCGGCGGGCTGGTCGCCCGAGGCCTGGAAGGGTGACACGACGGAGAACTCCGGCATCCCTTCGATGGTACCGGGCCGGGTCGGTGGGCCCGCGGCCGGGGTGACGGCCTGCCCCGGTGGGCGGGGAGGCGCTGGGTATGCTTCGCAACCGGTTCAGGACCCATGACCATCGCCACCGTCTCGTCCACGCCGTCCGACCTCGGGGTGGAACCGGCGGGGGGTCGTCGGATCCCGCGTTGGTGGGGGGGGACCGCGAGCGGGGCCACCTGGGTGGTCCTGGCACTGGTGAGCTACGTGCCGTGCCTGCTCACCCAGCCGGGCAAGGTGGCGGCCGACACCAAGCAGTACCTCTACCTCGATCCGGGGCGGCTCATCTCGAGCACGATCTCGATGTGGGACCCCGACGTGGGTGCGGGCACCGTCACCCACCAGAACATCGGCTTCCTGTTCCCGATGGGCCCGTACTACTGGGTGGTCCAGCAGCTCGGGATCCCCACCTGGGTCGGCCAGCGGATCTGGATGGGCACCTTGTTCTTCGCCGCCGGCACCGGGGTCCTGGTGCTCGGCCGGCTGCTGGGCCTGTCGCGGGGCGGGGCGGCCGTCGGCGGGTTGGCCTACATGCTGACGCCGTACGTCGTCGACTACATCGCCCGGATCTCGGCCATCGTGATGCCGTGGGCGGCGTTGGGCTGGATGGCCGCCCTGACCATCCTCGCCGTGCGCCGGGGCGGTTGGCGGTACCCGGCGCTGTTCGCCGTCGTGGTGGCGCTGGTGGGCGGCGTGAACGCCACCTCGATCCTGCTGGTCGGGCTGGCGCCCCTGCTGTGGATGGTGTTCGCGGTCTGGGGGTCACGCGAGGTACGGCCGGGGCAGGCCGGAGGGGCGGCGCTCCGGCTGGGGGTGCTCAGCGCGCTGGTCTGCGTGTGGTGGGCGGCGGGGCTGTGGGCGGAGGGCGCCTACGGGATCCCGGTGCTCCGCTACACCGAGACGATCCCGACGGTCGCCTCGACCTCGCTCTCCTCGGAGGTCCTGCGCGGTCTCGGGTACTGGTACTTCTACGGGCAGGACAAGGTCCAGCCGTGGACCGCGGCGTCGCTCGACTACACCCAGGTGCCGTGGCTGATCGTGGTGAGCTTCGCCGTCCCGGCCCTGGCGCTGGCGCTGGCCCTGGTGACCCGGTGGCGGAACCGGGCGTTCGCGGCCGGCCTGGTGCTGCTGGGCGTCGTGGTGGCGGTGGGGGCCTACCCCTTCGACCGGCCCACCCCGCTCGGGGCGGCGCTGAAGGCGGCCGGGTCCGATTCGACGCTCGGCCTGGCGATGCGCTCCACCAACCGGATCGTGCCGCTGGTGGTGCTCGGCCTGGCCCTGCTGATCGGGGCCGGGGTGAGCGCGCTGGTCGCCTGGCGCTGGTGGCTGGGGCTGGGCGTGATGGGGCTGGCCACGGCGCTGGTGGTGGCCGACCTGCCCCCGCTGTGGGACGGAACGCTGGTCGCCGCCAACCTCGACCGTCCCGAGCAGCTGCCCGGGTACGTCCTCGACGCCGCCAAGTACCTCGACGCGCAGGGAGACGCCACCCGGGTGCTCGGCATCCCCGGGGAGGACTTCGCCTACTACCGCTGGGGGGTGACCGAGGACCCGGTGTGGCCGGGGCTCCTCGACCGCCCCTATCTCCAGCGGACGGTGCCGCCCCAGGGCGGGCCGGGCACGGTGGACCTCCTGCAGGCGCTCGACGAGTCGATCCAGGACGGGACGTTCGTGCCGTCCTCGCTGGCGCCGATCGCCCGCCTGCTCAGCGCCGGGGACATCCTCTTCGAGTCCGACGAGCAGTACGAGCGCTTCGGCACCGCCCGGCCCCAACCGCTGTGGCTCCAGCTGACCTCCCCCGCCGCCGGGCTGGGGTCTCCGGTGCCGTTCGGGACCCCCCACCCGCCGTCGACCATCACCTACCCGCTGGTCGACGAGACCCAGCTCGGCGTGGCGACCGGCGCCCCCGTCCCGCCCCCGGTCGCCGTCCTGGCCGTCCCGGGCGCCCGTCCGCTGGTGCGCAGCGAGAGCCCGAGCGACCCGCTCGTGGTCGCCGGAAGCGGGCAGGGGCTGGTCGACCTGGCGTCGCTCGGGCTGCTCGACGGCAATCCGACCGTGCTGTACTCGGGGACGCTCGACCGCGACCCCCAGGCGTTGGCCCGGGCCATGGCCGACGGCGCGGTCCTGGTGCTGACCGACACCGACCAGAAGCAGCTGGACACCTGGGGCACGCTCGACGACGACCAGGGGTACGTCGAGCAGGCCGGCGAGACCCCGCTCACGCCCGACCCGGCCGAGCAGCCGATCGACCTGTTCCCCGGCGGCGGCTCGGCGTCCCAGACCGTGGCCGTCCTGGCGGGCGTGCGGTCGGTCCGGGCCACCAGCTACGGCAACGTGATCACCAACACGCCCGAGGACCAGGCCGAGCGGGCGGTGGACGGCAACCCGGCCACCGCGTGGACCGAGGGCGCGTTCGGTCCGGCGACCGGTCAACGCCTCGCGATAACGCTGGACCGGCGGGTCACGACGGACCATCTGACGCTGTTGCAGGCCCAGGGTCCCTCGCAGAACCGTTCCATCACCCGGGCCACGATCCGCTTCGACGGGGGCCGCCCGCTCGAGGTGACCCTCGGGGCCAGCTCGCGCCGTGGCACCGGTCAGGTCGTCCGCTTCCCCACCCGCTCGTTCGGCACCGTCTCGATCACGGTCGACGCCACGAGCGCTGGTGCCCGGACCAGCTATGCCGGTCTGAGCGGCGTGGGCCTCGCCGAGGTGGGCATCCCGGGCGTGGCACCGGTGTCCGAGACCCTGCGCCTGCCGACCGACCTGTTGGGCCGGGCCGGGGCGGCGTCGGCGTCCCACGAGCTGGTGGTGGCGCTGGACCGGCTACGGGCGCCGACCGTGCCGCCCCGAACGGACCCCGAGGCCAGCTTGGACCGCACCTTCACCTTGCCGACGGCCCGCACGTTCAGCCTCGGCGGGACGGCGAGGATCTCCACCCTCGACTCGGACTTCCAGGTCGGCCAGCTGCTCGGTGGTGGGCCGGGCCCGGGCCGCACGGCGGGCACGGCCGGAGCCGGCGCCCGGGGGGCGACCGGCGCCGCAGCGGCCACGGTGGTGGCCTCCAACAGCTCGAGCCGGCTTCCGGGCGACCTGCAGGCCGGTGCGGCGGCCGCGATCGACGGCAACCCGGCGACCGCCTGGGTGCCGGGTCTGGGCAAACAGGCCGGCAACTGGGTGCAGTTCAGCTTCGACCGCCCGGTGACCTTCGGCTCGTTGGACCTGCGCGTCGTCGCCGACGGCCGCCATTCCATCCCGACCCGGATCACGCTGAGCACCGCCGGCGGCTCGCGCACGGTGGACCTGCCGGCCATCCGGGTGGGCAAGGGCAGGCCGCAGGGTTCGACCACGGAGGTCCCCGTCAGCTTTCCTGCCCTCAGCGGCAGCTCGGTGACCGTCACCGTCGACGCGGTGCGGTCGGTGCACACGCTCGACTACCTGTCGGGGCGGATGGACACCGAGCCGGTCGGGCTGGCCGAGGTGGGCATCCCCGGCGTGGTCGAGCCCGGGCTCGGCGGGTCGATCCCGACCCGGTGCGTGGCCGGCCTGCTGAGCATCGACGGGGTGCCCATCGACGTCCAGATCGGCGGCCCCACCGCGGCGGCGACCGACGGCGACGGCCTGGGCATCTCGGGCTGCGGCAACTCCGCCAACGGCGTGACCCTGAGCGCCGGCACCCACGTGGTCACCACCAGCACCCGGGTGCCGTCCGGCTTCGACGTCGACGCGCTGGTGCTGGCGTCGGCGGCCGGCGGCGCCGCCCTGGCAATGGCTCCGGGGGGCCAGCTGCCGGCGGTGCCCGCGCACCCCTCCCCCCAGGTGCGGGTGCTGCGCCAGGGACGGAGCTCGGCCACCGTGTCGGTGGCGGGCGACGGGTCGCCGTTCTGGCTGGTGCTCGGGCAGAGCCAGAGCCGGGGCTGGACCGCCACCTCGGCCACGGGGGTGGACCTGGGACCGTCCACGCTGATCGACGGGTACGCCAACGGGTGGTACGTGCCGGGCGCCGATGCCGGGGGGACCACCGTCTTCCATCTCAGGTGGACCCCCCAGCGGGTGGTCGACGTGGCCCTGGTGACCTCGGGTGCCGGGTTGGCGGTGATCACCGGCCTGGCGGTCTTCGATCCGCCGTGGTTGGGCGGCATGGCCGGCCGGCGCCGGCCGGGCCGGCGCAGGCGGGGGGAGGCCGGGGGTCGCCGGCGCCGGCGCGATCGGCTGGCCGAGTGGCGGCTGCGAGCGCCCCGGTGGACCGGGCTGCGACGGCGACCGTCGGTCCCCGTCGGGGTGCCCCTGGCCCTGGCCGCGCCGCTGCGCCCGACCGGCAGTCGGCGCGGCATCGACGGCCCGGTCCCCTCTGGCCGTGGCCCGCTGCGTCCGGTTGTCTCGGCCCCCTGGCGCTACGGGGGCGCCGCGCCCAAGCTCACCGTGGCCCTCGCCGCCGCCGCGCTCGGCGCGCTGGTGGCGGCGCTGGTCGTGGCGCCGGTGGCGGCCCTGCTCGTCGGTCCCCTGGTCCTGATCGGGCTCTACGTGCCCGTGGCCCGCACGGTGGTGGCGGCAGGGATGGTCGGCCTGGTCGTCGCCACGGCGGTGTTCGTCGCCGACCACCAGGCGTCGGGGCGCTACCTCCCGGATATCAACTGGCCCTCGTTCTTCGGCCCTGCCAACTCGCTCGTCTGGACGGCACTGCTGCTGCTCGGGGTCGACGTGGTGGTGAGCGCCGTCCGGCGTCGGCGCAGTCCCCCCCGCTGACCACGGTGGCGGGGGCCGCCACCGGACCGGGCCTCGGGGCGCTCGGGCCCGACGGTCCCGGCGCGCCGCGCCAGGGTGGACTTCAGGGCGAGCATCGGCTTCTCCACCCCGAAGTAGCTGGCGGCGGCGGCGGCGACGGACAGGGCGAAGACGAGGGCGAAGAACCCCCAGAACTCGATCCGGAAGAGGGGAAGGCGACCTTCGGCGAGGAGCTTGGTGATCCAGGTCTCGTGCCACAGGTAGATGCCGTAGGACACGACGCCGAGCGACGCCATCGGCCACGAGCACAAGAAGCGGCGGATGAGGCCCCGGCGTCCCGGCCCGAACACCGCCGGCAGGAGGAGGAAGAAGGCGAAGAGCCCGTAGAGGGTCTGGAGCTCCATGTACCGGTAGCTCTGGGTGAACACCGGCTTGATCGGCATCCCCAGGTGGCCGATGGCGAAGAAGACGGCCCCGGCGGCGATCCAGCTGGCCCAGGGGAACCACCATCGACCGAGGACCCGGGGCTCCGAGTCGTTGTGGTGGAACCAGGCGCTGGCCACCGCCAGGATCAGGCCGAGCGAGAACAGGTCGAGCTCTGCGGGCAGCCACACGGTCATGACCCGGAAGCGGGCCGAGTGGCCGTACTGGTTAGAGAGGACCCAGAACCGCCAGGCCAGGTTGATCGCGACGAGACCGGCGATGCCGGCCAGCTCGGTGCCCAGCCGGGCGCGCAGAGAGCGCCGGGCCCGGCCCCACCCGATCAGGGCGGCGTAGAGCGGCAGGAACAGGTAGAAGCTCATCTCGACGCACAACGTCCATGCCTGGGCGATGCCGGAGAAGATCTGGTTCGGGAAGTAGATCTCCCCGAAGAGGTAGTGCACGACGTAGGAGCTCCATCCCGCGCGCGGCGGCCCGATGGCATCGGCGTGGAGAACGAAGGTCGAGATGGTCAGCACCAACCAGTACGCGGGGACGATCCGCAGCAGGCGCCGGACCCAGAAGCTGCCCGCCCGCGGCCCCCGCTCCCCGGCCAGGTGCGCCACCACGAACGGCCGGTACAGCAGGAACCCCGAGATGAGGAAGAACACCGACACCCCGATCTCCAGCCGGGCGGTGAAGTTCCCGAACGAGCTCCGCGAGGTGATGCCGGTGACGAAGGTGGCGTGGACGAAGAGGACGGCCAGGGCGGCGACCGCCCGCAGGCCGTCGAAGGCGGCGAAGCGGGGCGCCCGCCCGCTCGGGCCGATCGCCGGTGCGGGTGCCGGCGCCGGCGCCGGGGCCGGGTCCGGCGCCCCCCCGGGGATCCCGGCGTCTGCGCCCGCCGACCCGTCCGAGGAGGCGGGCGGGACGGGGGGCCGGGGCCGGCGGCCCGGGTGGGCCGGATGGCGCCGCCGGGCCCGGGCCCGGCGGGCGACCAGGGCGAGGACGGCGTCGAGGGTGACCGCGCTCAGGATCGCCAGCGCCGTGTCCGCCTCGACCCGGTAGCGGGTATCGGCGAACGTGGCCGCCACGGCGACGGTGGACGTCACCACCAGCGCGACGAAGGGGAACACCGCGGCTCGCCGGCGGCGGAGGACCACCATGCCGGCGACGCCCAGGACCGCAAAGGGATAGAAGAACCACAGGCCCAGCTCCGACACCCACTGGGGCCGCCCGTCGAGCACGTCGAAGCGCGTCTGCTGGTACGGCCGGTACAGGCCCCAGAGCCGGGCGACCCGCAAGCCGACCACCTGGACGAACCGGGACCGGTGGGTCTCGATGTAGTGGTCGGCGATCCGGCGGTACACCACGTCGTTGTCCGACTCGTCGTTGCCGGCGGGCAGGGACACCCGCTGGATGCAGCCGATGTTCCACCAGGCGACCGTGGGGCCGTAGTACGTGGGCGCGCAGTTGGATACGGCCAAGGTGGCGCCCCCCTGGTCCGAAAAGAACTCCGGGTGGTCGAAGGTCGCCAGGTTCCGCCCGATCCACGGCCCGCACACCACCCCGAAGGCCACGCCCATGGCTGCCAGCAGGGTCAGTCGCCGCCGCCAGGGCAACTCGCGGCACAGCAGCACCGACGGGACGCCGACCAGCAGCACCAGCAGGACCAGCTCCGACCGGGTGAGGGCGGCCAAGGCCAGGTAGATCCCGATCTCGACGGCCAGCCGGACCGAGGGGCGACGCCGGAAGCGTAGCGCTGCCCACAAGAGCAGGGCGGCCACCAAGATGACCAGGGTCTCGGACATCACGACGCTCGGGTTGACCCAGAGGTCGGGATAGACGGCGACGAGGAGGGCCGCCAGCACGCCTGCCCTCGGGCCGGCCGCCTGCCGCCCGACCAGCCCGCTCACCACCACCGCGGCGCAGAACAGCAGCGCCATCCACACCATGTGGGCCCCGTAGCTGGTCGCCCCGGCGACGTCCGCCATGGCCAGCACCAGGGTGGTCAGAGGCGGGTGAGCGGCGGAGGGCTGGAGGAGGTGGCCGTGGGCGGCCCACGCGTAGGGGTCGACGAACCAGTGGCCCCCCACCAGCAGCCGGGCCTGGTTGGCGTAGTAGTAGGCGTCCCCGCCCAGCGTGGCCGTCCTGGCCACCGTGTCGATGAAGACGAGCTGGATCGCCAGGGCCACCCCCGTCGCCCCGCCGATCCCGGCCCAGAACCACCACGGCGTCTCGGCGCTCGAGCGGGACCGGCCCCGCACCGCCGGCGCCGGGCCGGGCGGGGAGACGGTCGCGGGCCCCAGGTCAGCCGTCATGGTCGAGGGGCGAACCGGGGTAGGTCCCGAGGCGGGTCCGGAGGAGGAAGCCGGCGTGCGAGAACCCGGTGGACAGGTAACGCTGGTGCGATTGGCCGAGGCGGGGACGCTGGGCGATGGGAACCTCGGCGAAGCGGAGCGCCGGGCTCCGCAGGGCGTGGACCTTGATGCCCGGGCTGAGGTTCCAGTCCCCCGCGTCAAGCGCCAGGTGTGGCCGCGCCGTGGCCCGCAGCGCCCACATGCCCGACAGGACGTCTTTGACCCGACGCCCGAACAGCAGGCGGGTCTCGGTGTTGAGCAACCGCACCCCGGCCCGCAGCGCCCAGGGGATCGTCGACCCTTCAGGAACCGGGTAGCGGCTGCACGAGACGAAGTCCATCCCGTCGTCGACCAGCCGGTCGAGGGGCCGGTGGATCTGGTCGACCGGGTACGAGCCGTCGGCGTCCGAGGTGACGATCAGGTCCCCCGAGCAGGCGGCCATGCCGGTCATGTGGGCGTAGCCGTAGCCGATCCCCCCCGAGGTCCGGTCGTCGACCAGGACGGTGAGGTCGAGGGACTTGGAGAGCTCCACCGTGCCGTCGGTCGACCGGTTGCTCACCACGATGATCTCGTCGACGAAGGTCGGCACCTGGGCGACCACCTGGCGCAGGTGGGCCTCCTCGTTGCGGCACGGGAAGTACACGCTGACCGTGTGGTCACGGTACAAGGGGGCCCCCGGTCCGGCGCCGGCGGGCGACCTCCTCGGCCAGGGTCCGGTAGGCGGCCAGCGCGGTGGCGTCCCACGAGAGGCTCGCGGCCCGCTCGAGCGCGGCGGCGCCCATCCGGCGCCGCTCGACGTCGCCCGACAGCAGGGTGTCGGCCGCGGCCACCAGCTGCTGGTCGGTGTCGGCCAGGATCCCGCTCTCCCCGTCGACCACGGCGTCGGTGTGGCCGGCGATGCGGGTGGCGACGGCGGGCACCCCGCATGCACCGGCCTCGGTGAGCGTCATGCCCCAGCCCTCGCGCACCGAGGTCGACATCACCAGCCACGCCCGCCGGTAGAGGGTGACCAGTTCGTGGTCGGGCATCCGGCCCGGCAGCGTGAGCCACGAGGCGGCGTCGGCCGCCCGGATCTGGGCCTCCAGCGCCGGCCGCTCGTAGCCTTCGCCCACGATCACCGCCCGCAAGGTGCCGTGGACCCGGCGGAGTGCCACCAGGGTGTCGATCAGGCGGTCGAACCGCTTGACCGGCACCAGCCGTCCCACCGCGACGACCAGCGGCTCGGTGTCGCGCCGGCCCCCGGGCGAGAAGGCCGGGTCCACGCCCGGGGGGACCACCGTCACCCGGTCCGGTCGCAGACCCAACCGCTCGACGATCTCGGCCTTGGCCGACTCCGACAAGGTGATCACCGGCGAGCGACGATAGAAGGGTGGGGCCAGACGGTGCTCGATGGTGTGGCCGAGCCGGGCGAGGCCGGGCCGCAGGACCATGGCCCACATCTCGTCGTGGACGTGGTGGACGACGACGACGCGGGGCCGCCGGCTCCACGCCGGCGTGAAGAACGGCATGCCGTTCCAGATCTCGACCACGGCGTCGCCCGCGCCGATCCGCCCGGTCAGGCCCTCGATCGCCGTCCGGGGGAACACCGCGTAGCGCCCGGCCCGCCGCCGGGCGGTGTAGCCGTCGCGGTGGATGACACCGGCGCCGCCGTCGACCCGCGAGGACCACAGGGTCACGTCGACCCCCGCCTCGGCCCAGCGGGACACCACCCGGTGGGCGTGCTGCTCGGACCCTCCGGCCTCGGGGTCCTCGAGGTCGCGCCAGGCGAGCACGTCCACCGTCTTGGGTCCGCCCGCCTTCACCGCCCGGCGGAGCGTGTCGGGGCCCTGGGGCCCGGTGGGCGGGGTCACCGGACCGGCCCGACCTCGGCCGGCACGCGCTGGGGTCTCCGCCGGCGGAGGTGGACGCCGACGAAGGCCACCGAGGTGGCGGCGAGCAGCCCCGCTTGCACCACCAGGTCGGCGTCGGCGGTCGAGACCAGCCGGCCGCCGGCATGGTCGATGAGGCTCACCGCCAGGCCGGCGCCGAGCGCCAGCAGCCCGACGATCCACCGCCGGGCCGCGCCGAGCAGGTAGTTCGTGACGATGACCGTCACCCCCAGGCAGGTCATCGCGCCGACCAGCGGGGCGAACGCCGGGGCGGCGTCGGCCAGGCGGGACGAGAAGAACGTGGTGAGGAACGGCCGGGGCACCACGACGGCCATGGCGAGGAGCACCAGGGCGGGGGCCAGCAGGAACAGGAGCGTCACGCCGAGCTGCCGTAGCGCGTGGTGGCCCTGGCGCCAGCGGATGGTCGCCTCGGGCAGGACGTAGCTGCCGAGCAGGATGGCGCCGAAGACCAACGACTTGGCGGCGACCGAGATGGCGGCGTACGCGCCGGCGTTGGCCGGGTGCAGGCGCCCGACCAGCACCACGTCGGCGTTCTGCAGGATGCCCAGCAGGGCGAAGCCGACCAGGGCGGTGGCCACGTCCGGGGCGATGGCCGGGCGGGCACGGGCCGGCGCCACGTCCACCGCCCGCTCGCCGGCCCGGGGAGCGGTCATCGCCCGGCGGGCGTGGTAGCGGGCGTGCACCGCCGCTGCGAGCTCGGCCACCACGAAGCCGAGGGCGTACCCCCACACCCCCAGCCCGGCGACGGTGAGCACGACCACCAGGCTGGTGCGCACGGTGCCCTCGACGAGCAGGTTGGCGGCCAGGGGGCGGTACCGGCGACCGGCCTGCAACACGCCCCGGTCGATGCTCACGAGCAGCCAGACGCCGCCGGCCGCCAGCATCGCCGCCACCCCGTGGTCGTCGGGCAGCGACAGCTGGCGGGCCAACGCGCCCTGCACCGCCACGGCGAGGACGGCGAAGGCGACGACGCCCACCACCGCCCGCCGGTAGAGGCGGGTCACCCAGATCGGGCTCGACGGGCCCCGGCCCATCACGCCGTCGGCGGCCAGGCGACGCACGACCGCCACCAGGACCGCCGAGCCGGGCATCGAGAGGATGAAGAAGAGGCCGAGCAGCTGGGCCACGCTGCCGTAGGCCCGGGTGGTGAGGGAATGGGCCACGACCACCGTGGCCACGACGTTCGCCCCGTTGGCCGCCAGGCCGGCCACCGCCAGCGGCCCCGCATCGAGCAGGCCCCCGACGAAGGTGCCCCGGGGCTGGGTCGGGTCGAGGGGCTCGGGCACCATGCCCACCCCCGGGGTCATCGGCAGCGAGCCGATGATGGACTCGTCCGCCGACTCGAGGTCGTCGAAGACCGCCGACCAGCTGCTGCCCCCCGCCGGCGGCGGGCCCGGCCGGGGGTGCGGCGGTTGCCCACCGAGGTCGCCGAGGCCGCCGGGCACCCGCGCTGACGGCGGGGCGTCGAGCCGGTGCCGGCGCATCAGCCCCGGGCTTCGCGGCGGGGCAGCACCGGTGCGTCCCGCCCGGTGCCCCCGTCCTCGGCCGGTCGGGCCGCCACCTCCTCGTGGTACTCCTCCTCCACGTTGACCGCCCAGATGTCGTGACGGGCACCGTGGAGGTTCTCCACCGTCAGCATCGCGGTGTACATGGAGTGGTCCTGGTTGTTGTACTTGTGCATGCCGTTGCGGCCCACCAGGTGCACGTTCGGCGCCTGGGCCCGGAGGTACTCCACGATCGTGGCGACGTTGGCCCGGTAGTCGGTGTCGTAGTGGGGATAGGCCTTGGGCACCCGCACCACGTAGCCGGCCTCGACCTCGGTGGCCCGCGCCAGCCCGAGGACCTCGAGCTCGCCCGCCCCCCGTGCGACCAGCTCCTCGTCGGGGCTGGTCCACAGGGCGTCGCCCTCGAACACGAAGTACTCGAGCCCCAGGCAGGTCCGGCCGTCCTTGATCATGAAGGGCGACCACGACCCGAAGTTCTGGATCCGCCCGACCTTCACGTCGGGCGAGTGGATGTAGATCCAGTTGTCGGGGAACCCGCTCGCCCGGGGGACCACCAGGGCCACGGTCAGGAAGTCCCGGTACTGCAGGGCGGCCCCGGCGGCGAGGACGTCGGCCGGGGGTGGGGGGTCGAGGGAGGTCACCAGCGCCGACATGGGCATGGTCGAGATCACGTGCGAGGCGGCCCGGCGCTCGCTCGATCCGTCGGGCAGGGTGAGGGTCACCCCGGTGGCCCGGCCCTGCTCGAGGTGGATGGTGGAGACCTCGGTGTCCACCATCACCGTTCCCCCGCCCTTTTCGACCAGGTCCCGGCAACGCTCCCACATCATGCCGGGACCGAGCTTGGGGTACTCGAACTCCTCGATCAGGGAGGTGATGTCCTTCTGGTTGCGCTTGGGCAGGAGGGCGTGGAGCACCGCCTTGCCCAGGTCGAGGTTCTTCACCCGCTGCGCCGCCCAATCCGCCGGCATGTCTCGCACCGGGACTCCCCAGACCTTTTCGGTGTACGTCTTGAAGAACGTCCGGTACAGCCGCCACCCGAACCGGGCGACCAGCCAGCTCTCGTAGTTGGTCTGGTCGGGCGGCGGTCGGAGCCGGGCCCACAGGTACGACAGGCCGCAGAGGACCGCTTCGCGCGGGCCGAGGTTCCCGAGGGCGTTGAGCGGTTTGAGCGGGTAATCGTAGTACTTGCCCCGATAGAAGATCCGGCTCATGCGGGGGCGCAGGAGGAAGTCGTCGTCGGGCAGGATCTCGTGCCAGAGCTCCTGCACCGGCCGCACCTTGGTGAAGAAGCGGTGACCGCCGATGTCGAAGCGCCAACCGTCCCGCTCGACCGTCCGGCTGATCCCGCCGACCACCGAGTCGGCCTCCACGACCACGACCGGGTCGCCGGCCTCGACCAGCTTGTAGGCGGCTGTCAGCCCGGCCGGCCCGGCGCCTGCGACGATCACGGGCGCCGTCACCCGCGGCTCGCGTTCGGTTGTGGTGTCGCTCACGTCCCTCCGTCGCCGTGCGCTGCGCGGACTCCGCCCGCGGGTTGTTCCGCCGCGCATCGCCCCGTTCCCAGCGTTGGGCTGCTCGACAACCGAGCGTCAGAATAGTGCCTGGCCTCCTCGGGCCGCGACTTCGGGCACGTCGGAGGGCCCCGAGCGGCCCACCTGGCCGTCCGACGGCGGCGCCCATCGGGCAGTCCCGATCGTGTCGGGGACCCCGGCGCGGCGTGCTCAGGGCACCGAGAGCCCGAGGAAGGCGAGGAGGGCGTACCCGAGCAAGGCGGCCCCGAGGGCGACCAGGACCACCCGCTCGACCGCCGGCCACCGGGTCACGGTGGCCCCGGCCATCGCCAGCGGGAAGGCGCTCAGCGCGTAGCGCTCGAAGGAGTCGAGGTTGGTCCCGCTGATCCCGACGGCGACGACGACCGTGGCGAAGGCGGCGTAGGACGCCGGCCAGCGCCGCCACAGCACGACCACCAGCACCAGGGCGACCACCACCCATGGCACGTGCAGGGCGGTGCCGTAGTGGTGGTGGAACACCCCGGCGGCGTCGGCCCGGATCGTCCGAAGCGGATCGCTCAGCCCCCCGTGGTGGCCCGGCTCGAACTGCACCCGGAGGGGCAGCCAGAAGTCCCCGTCGGTCGAACGGGCCCAGGCCAGGTAGCCGAGGCCGCCGACGACCGGGCCGACACCGGCGGCCAGCGCGCCCAGCCGGGCCGTAGCGCGCAGCCCGGTCCAGTGGCGGACGACCTCGATGGCCACCGGCACGCACAGCACGATGCCAAGGGGCCTGGTCAGACCGGCGGCGACGCCCCACAGGGCGGCCCACCACCACGCCGGTCGGCTCCCCGACCTCGGGCGGACGGCGAGGAAGCAGGCGACGGCGAGCAGGAGGAGCAGCGCCTCGGCGTAGCCCATGACGAGCACGTAGGCGGACGGGGCGAGCGAGAGCAACCACACGGCGCGCCGGGCCGGCTCCGCTCCCGCCTCGCGCCGCGCGAGCACGTAGAGCAGCGCCGCTCCGGCCAGGCTCGCCAGGTTGGCGACCACCAGCAGCCCGTCGCCGGCACTGATGCCGAGCGCGCTGCGCACCAGACGGGCGGTGAGCGGGTAGAGCGGGAAGAAGCGCAGGGCGTCGTGCCCCAGCGAGGTGTAGCCGGCGCGGGCGATGGCGCTGTAGTACCCGGCGTCCCACGACAGGAGCCCCTGGTGGACGGTTCGGGCTACCGCCGGGTCGGTCGGCCGGACGCGGTCGACCAGCAGGTGGGCGAGGGCCAGGGCTCCGAGCACGATTGCCCGGGTCGCCGCCCACGGGACGAGCACCGCCCGCCCGACGAGCACCGCCCGCCCGGCGAGGTCTGACCATGGCGGGGTCGCCGCCCCGGGTCCGAGCCCGCCGCCGGCCGGGGGCCTGCGGCGGGGCGCGTGGCGGCGGCCCCGGGCGTGGGTAGGAGCGGCCGAGCCGGCGTGCCGCCCGGGAGGTGCGAGCCTCACCCCGCGGGCGCGGCGGCCGCCCGGGCCGGCGACGGGGGGGCCGGCGGCGGGGCGAACTCGGTCAGCTCCATCGGCTCGTAGTACCGGCCCGGCTTGGGGTTCACCCACTGGTGACCTCCGTAGCCGGGCGCGTCGAGCAGGTCCGAGGCGAGGGCCTGGCATTTGGTGCCGAAGCCCTCGTACTGCGGGTACCAGACCAGCCAGATCCGGTGGCTCGAGCCGGCGGCCGCCTCGAGCTGGCGGGCGAAGGCGGCGGGGTCGGCGCGGGCGGCGACCGCCTTGTAGTCGATCCAGTCGACCAGGTCGGGCGAATTGCCCCGGGGGAACGCCACCTGCCGGAACCCCGAGCCGGCGGTCAGCCGGTAGACGGCCGGTCCCAGCTGGTCGGGGCAGTACGCGACCACGTCGCCGGGTTGGGCACGGGCGTGGAGCACGCCGACCACCTCGGTGGCCTGGGTTCGCTGGGTCCAGATGTTCTCCACGCTGAGGGCGAGCCCGGCGATGACCGCCACGGTCACCACCAGCGTGCGCACCCGGGCGTCGGCCAGCGTGCGGGTCCCCACGGCGACCAGCAGGAGCAGCGGGAGGAAGACCACCGAGGCGTAGCGCGGGGAGAAGGCGCTCCGCTCGGCGATCCCACCGGCCACGGCGGCCGTCAAGGTGAGCACCACCACCAGGGCCATGGCCCGGGTGGGTCGCCGGGTCCGGATGTCGAGGTCGATGTGCCACCGGTCGCGGGCCAGGCCGAACAGGGCCAGAAAGGCGAGGAGCAGGTAGAGCAGGGCGAGCAGCCGGCCCTGGTTCGACCCGGCCGCCGAAAGGGTGGCCTGGTTGTCGGTGAACCCGGTGACGGCGTTGAGCACGGCGGCGAAGTTCGGCGGCGGGGCCCACGGGGTGCCGGTGTGCTGGGACTGGAAGAAGAAGGTGGGCACCCACGGCACGAAGGCGACCACGCCCACCACCACCGCCCCCAGCGCCCCGACGGCGTGCCGTCGTCGGGTGCCCTCGGCCCGCCAGGCCGCGAACGCCAGGAGCAGGCCGACCACCGCCACCAGGTAGACCGACCAGTACTGGGCATAGAGCAGCGCCGCCACGCTCAGCGCCACGGCCACCAGGTTCCCCGGTCGGGGCCGGCGCAGTGCCCGGTCGAGGGCGAGGTAGCCGCAGCCGGTCAGGGCGATGACGAGGGCGTACATCCGCACCTCGGTCGAGTAGTAGACGGCGAAGGGGGCCGAGGCGCTGAGGGCGAGCATCACCGCCGCGACGCCGCGCCCGCCGAACCGTCGGCCGGTGAACCAGGCGATCGGCAGCGTGAGGACGCCGATGACGCCGGACAGGGATCGGACGGCCTCGTCGGAGGTGCCGAAGACCCGGATCCAGAAGTGCAGCAGGACGTAGTACAGCGGCGGCGCGCCGTCCTCGCGCAGCGCGGCGTGCAGCGAGCGCAGCGGGAGGCGGGCGATGTCGACGGTCAGGGCCTCGTCCAACCAGAGGGCCGAGCGGGTCCAGAAGCGCAGGACCAGGCCGGCGACCACCGCCGCGCCCAGACCGGCGACGGCCAGCCGCAGTGGCCAGCCGGTCAGGGCGTGGGGGGCCGCGCCCTCGTCGACCTCATCGGGGAGGTCGGTGGCGGTCCGATTTGAGGCGGGGCCGTCTGGGCCGGCGCGGACGTCGATAGCCATGGTCCACACCCCGCACGGGGGCGGCGGTCAGACCTCGGTGCTGCCGGGCGGGGTCGAGTCGGTCTCGGCCGGGACGCCGGAGCTCTCGTCGCCCGGGACCGGGTCGGCGGGTGCCGCGGCGGCCGCGGGCTGCTCGGTGACGAACTCGGCCCAGGCCGCCTGGGCCTCGGTCTCCGGGGTGAACTCGGCATCGCTGTAGTCGAAGCCACCGATGTAGTTGCCCTCTTCGTCGTACGCGTGGGCCCCGAAGGCCTCGCGGTACTCCTCGGAGACCTCCCCCCCCTCGGCCGCCTGCTTGATCGACAGGCTGATGCGTCGCCGCTGGAGGTCGATGTCGATGATCTTGACCCACAGCTCCTCGCCCGGGCTGACCACCTGCTCGGGGACGTCCACGTGATGGGCGGCCATCTCCGAGATGTGCACGAGGCCTTCGATGCCGTCGCCCACCTGGACGAAGGCACCGAAGGGGACCAGCTTGGTGATCCGCCCGTAGACCAGCTGCCCCACCTGGTGGCCGTCGGCGAACTCCTGCCACGGGTCCTGCTGGGTGGCCTTGAGCGACAGGCTGATGCGTTCCTTGTCGAGATCGACGTCGAGCACCTCGACGTCGATCTCCTGGCCGACCTGCACCACCGAGGAGGGATGGTCGACGTGCTTCCAGCTCAACTCGGACACGTGGACCAGGCCGTCCATCCCGCCCAGGTCGACGAAGGCACCGAAGTTGACCACCGACGACACGACGCCGCGTCGGCGCTCGCCCGGCCGCAGGTTGGCCAGGAAGTCGCCCCGCTGCTCCTTCTGCGCCTCCTCGAGCCACGCGCGGCGCGACAACACGACGTTGTTGCGGTTCCGGTCGAGCTCGATGATCTTGGCCTCGATGACCCGGCCGACGTACGGCTGGAGCTCGCGCACCCGGCGCAGCTCGACCAGCGAGGCCGGCAGGAAGCCGCGCAGCCCGATGTCGACGATCAGGCCGCCCTTGACCACCTCGATCACCGGGCCCTTGACCACCTCGTCGGAGTCCTTCAGCTTCTCGATGGTCGACCAGGCCCGCTCGTACTGGGCCCGCTTCTTGGAGAGGACCAGCCGGCCCTCCTTGTCCTCCTTCTGGAGGACAAGGGCCTCGACGTGGTCGCCCAGCGCCACGATCTCCTCGGGGTGGACGTCGTTGCGGATCGAGAGCTCGCGGGCGGGGATGACGCCCTCGGACTTGAAGCCGATGTCGAGCAGGACCTCGTCCCGATCGATCTTGACGACGGTTCCCTCCACGATGTCACCGTCGTCGAACTCGACGATGGTGGCGGCCATCATCTCCTCGAGCTGGGAACCCGACAGGTCGTCCACGGTGATCGTCCGCGGGATGTAGTGACCCTCGGGGTCGAAGTTCCCCATCGGCTCGTCGGACAGCAGGACCGCAGAACGCACGTCGACCATGGATGGGCGCTCGCTTTCGGGGTGGCCGCACCGGGACCGGAGAGGAACAAGGGCCTGGTCGCCGGTGCCGACGAGGCACCGCAGGTTACCACCGGGGCCGCGGCTGCTCAGGCGCCGCCCTTCGCCGCCGCCCACGAGTCGCCCCAGGCCATCGACACGGCGAGAGGCACCGACAGCTGGGCCGCACCGAGGAGGGCGTCGGAGGTGAGGGCGGCCACCGCCTCGGTCTCGGCCGCGGCCGCCTCGACGATCACCTCGTCGTGCACCTGGAGCACCAGGCGGCTTGCCAGTCCCCGGCTCTCGAGGGCGGCGTCGAGCCGCACGAGGGCCGTCTTGAACAGGTCGGCCGCCAGCCCCTGGATCCCGGCGTTCATCGCCTGGCGCTCCGCTGCCTGGCGCACCCGGTAGTTGCGCTCGGCCAGCTCGGGGAGGGGGCGCTTGCGGCCGAGCTCGGTCCGGGTGAAGCCCCGGGCCCTGGCCTCGGTCACCGTCCGGTCCATGTACCGGCGGACCTCGGGGAACGCGTCGAAGTAGCGGGCCATGATCTCGTTCGCCTCGTCGACGCCCGTCGCCAGTCGCCGGGCGAGCCCGAAGGCCTCCATGCCGTAGGCCAGCCCGTAGGACACCATCTTCGCCCGTTCCCGCTGGGTGTGGGTGACCTCGTCGGGCGGCACCCCGTAGACGCCGGCGGCCACCGTCCGGTGGACGTCCGCCCCGGTCCGGAACGCCTCGACGAGGCCCGGGTCCCCCGACAGGTGGGCGATCACCCGCAGCTCGATCTGGTCGTAGTCGGCCACCAGGAACCGGTCGCCGGCGGCGGGGACGAAGGCCCGTCGGAACCGGCGTCCCCCCTCGGTTCGCACCGGGATGTTGTGGAGGTTGGGACGGTCCGAGGAGAGCCGCCCGGTCCGGGCGACCGTCTGGCGGAACGAGGCGTGGATCCGCCCGTCGGCCTGCACCTCGCCCAGCAGGCTCTCGCCGTAGGTCGAGCGGAGCTTCTCGACCTCGCGGTAGCGCAGCAGGGCGTCGACCACCGGGTGCGCGTCGCGCAGCAGCTCGAGGGTGGCGGCGTCGGTGGAGTACCCGGTCTTGGTCTTGCGGCCCGGGGTCAGCCCCAACTCGTCGTAGAGGACGGTGCGCAGCTGAGGGGTCGAGTTCACGTTGAAGCCGTGGCCCGCCAGCAGGTGGATCTCGGCCTCGAGCGCGCCGACGTGGCCGGCCAGCTCGTCGGCGATCCGCCGGAGCTCGACCGTGTCGACCCCGATCCCCACCACCTCCATCCGGGCCAGCACCCGCACCAGCGGAACCTCGACCTCGTCGTGGAGGACCCTGAGCCCGTCGGCCTCCAGCCGATCGAGCAGGGGTCGGCGGAGCCGGGCCACGGTGGCCGCTTCGGCCGCCGCCCCCGTGGCGGGGTCGAGCGGCTCGGTCCCGCCGGCCCCCTCGGCCACCTCGGTCCCGAGGGACAGCTGACCGGTGACCGGGGCGGGGCTCGCTCCCCCGCCCGCCTGCCCCACCGGGCCCCCCACCACCGCCTCCAGCGAGTAGTCACCGCTGGAGGGATCGAGGAGGTACGCCGCCACGGCAGTGTCCATCGCCAGGGTCCGGCAGTCCATGCCGAGCGGCAACAGGGAGCGGAAGAGCTCCTTGGCGTGGTGGGCGACGATCGAGGCCTGTCCGAGGGACGTGGCCAGGGCAGCCCGGGTGTCGGGCTCCGTCAGGCGGTCCCTGTCCAGCCAGACGGCCAGGGAAGGAACGGCCAGCGCCAGGCCGCCGAGGTCGCTCCGGCCGGGGTCGCCCGCCCAGCGCCCAGCCACCCCGATCAGCGCGTCCGACCCGGGCTCGCCGGCTCCGGCCATCTCGACCAGCCGGTCGAGCGCCGCCCGCGCCTCGGCGGCGCTCGCCGGGTGCTCGACCACCTCGGGCGCCGCGCCGTCGACGAGCGGGCCGACCGGTCGGGCTTCGAGCCCGTCGGTCCCTTGGGGCACGCCCGCCGCGCCGGGGGCCGCCTCGGGCCTCACCGGGGCCTCGGGCAGGCTCGAGCCCGGACCGGGCGGGCCGAAGGACCCGTCGGCGAGCATCGGGAGCAGGCGCTGCCAGATGCTGCGGAGCTCGAGGCGGTCGAACGCCGCCTCGGCGTCGGCCAGCTGCCAGCCGCCGAGCGCCAGGTCGGGCACGGTGGTGGAGATCGGGACATCGCGCACCAGCCGCATCACCCGGGCGTTGGTGAGGGCCAGTTCCTGGTACTCGGCCAGGTTGGCCCGCAGCCGGGGGCTGAGCGTCTGGAGGTTGGCGAAGATCCCCTCGAGGTCCCCGTGCTCGCCCAGCAGCCGCGCGGCCGTCTTCTCGCCCACCCCCGGCACCCCGGGGAGGTTGTCGGACGGATCGCCGCGCAGGGCGGCCAGCATCGGGTAGGAGGGCGGGCGGACGCCGGTGCGCGCCTCGACACCCGCTTCGTCGTAGAGGGTGTAGTCGCTCACCCCCCGCCGGTTGTACAGGACCCGGACGTGGGGGTCCTCGACCAGCTGGAGGCAGTCCCGGTCCCCGGTGACCACCACGACGTCGGAGCCGAGGTCGCGGGCCTCGGTGGCGAGGGTGGCGAGCACGTCGTCGGCTTCGTAGCCCGGGGCCCCGATCACCGGGATCCCGAGCGTGGCGAGGATCTCGCGCACCATGTCGAATTGCGGGAGCAGATCGTCGGGCGTCGCCGCGCGCCCCGCCTTGTAGTCGCTCACCAGCTCGTCGCGGAAGGTCCCCCCCGGCAGGTCGAAGGCCACCCCCACCCCGCTCGGGTGCTGCTCGCGCACCAGGTAGACGACCATGGAGAGGAAGCCGTGGACCGCATTGGTGACCACGCCCGCCGTGGTGGCCAGCTCGGCCGGCAGGGCGAAGTAGGCCCGGTAGACGAGCGACATCCCGTCGAGCAGCAGGACTGGCCTGGCGTCGGTCGCGGGCTCGGCCACGCTCAGTGTCTCCGGTGGCTCAGGGCGCGAGGGTGCCGTCGACGACCTGCTGGGCGACCTCGCGCATGCGGGTACGCGAGCGCATCGCCGTGCGCTGGATGAAGGCGAAGGCGTCGCCCTCGCTCAGCTCGTCGCGGTCCATGAGGATCGCCTTGGCCTCGTCGACCATCCGGCGGGTGGCGATCTTGTCCTCCGCCACCCCGGCAGTGGCCAGCGCCTCCTCCTCGATCGCCCATTCCTGGCGGCACGTGGCCAGCACGCCCTCGATGGCCGGCAGGAGCTCGGTCCGGCGGAAGGGCTTGACCAGGTAGGCGGCGACCCCGGCGTCCCGGGCCTCTTCGATCAGGTCCCGCTGGCTGAAGGCGGTGAGGACGAGCACCGCCACCTTGTGGCGCGACGTGATCTGGCGGGCGGCGCGCACGCCGTCCATGCCCGGCATCTTCACGTCGAGGATGACCAGGTCCGGGTGGAAGGCGTCGACCAGTGCCACCGCCTCGTCGCCCCGCCCCGTCTCCCCCACGACCTCGTACCCGGCGCTCTGGAGCATCTCCTTCAGGTCGAGGCGGATGATCGCCTCGTCCTCGGCGATGACCACCCTGGTGCTGGCGGCCCGGCCCCCGCCCGGTCCTCCCCTGCGTCCGGTGACCGTCGGCTCCGCGCTCGTCGCCTCGGTGCTCATGGCCGACCGGGCCCCACGCGCATCAGCAGCTCGTCCTGCCGTCGCTGGAGGTCGCCCAACGTGTCGAGCAGCGCCTGGCGGGCGCGCACCAGCACGTCGGCGTGCCGTCGCGCCTCGTCGTAGTCCCGGGCGGCGAGCGGGGTCTCGGCGACCAGCGAGCGGATCCGGGCGTCGTCCGCCGCGTCGGACATCACGTCCAGCTGCTCGTCGATCACTGCCAGCTCGCCCCGCGCCCGCACCAGGCGTTCGTGGACGTCGCGGATGCGGCGCTCGAGGAGGAGGCGTTGCATGGTCCCGAGAGTCTACGTCCGCTCTCCCCGTCCATATCGCCGGCTCGGGCGTCCCGGGGGCGGTGCCGTCGGGGCGGCTCGGACCTGTTCAGGCCGGGCCGTCGTAGGGCTCGGGCCGGTTCAGCCCGGGCCCTTGTAGGGCACCCAGAGCGTGCGCCCGGGCTCGGACCACCGCTCGAGCCGGTCCGGGTCTGGTGGCGGCGCGACCCCGGGCCCTCGATGGAGCGCGACCCGGCCGTCGAGCGGCGCCGGGTAGTCGAACGGATCCTCCACCAGGTAGGACCCGGGTGCCGACAGGTCCCCCGGAAGTGAGAAGCCGGGCAGCGCCGCCAACGACGCGTTCACGGTCCGGCCCAGGCCGCACTCGAAGAAGCCCCCGACGAACGCCGGGACGCCTGCGGTGGCGCAGGCCGCCTGCGCCACCTGCGTGGCGAACACGCCCCCCAGGCGGGACGGCTTGAGGCACGCCACCGCGCAGGCGCCGTAGCGCAGGGCGTCCTGGACCCTCCTCGTGGTGGACAACGACTCGTCGAGGCAGATCGGGGTAGCCAATCGGGCCCCCAGCAGGGCATGGGAGGGCAGGTCGGCGGGGGGAAGCGGTTGCTCGATGCAGGCCAGCCCCAGCGGGTCGAGCTCGGCAAGCCGGCGCGCGTCGGCCGCCCCCGTGGCGTCGAGGCGGTAGGCGCCGTTGGCGTCGGCCTGCAACGCCAGGTCGGGGTGCGCCGTTCGCAGCGCGGTGAGCGGCTCGAGGTCCCACCCGGGCTCGATCTTGACCCGGACCCGCCGGAAGCCCTCGGCGGCGAGCCGCCCGACTGCACCGAGCAGCGTGCCCAACCGGCGGTCGGCAGGGATGCCGACCATCGCCCCGGCCTCCACCGAGCGCGGCACGGGGCCGGCCGAGCCGTTCAGGGTGAACAGTCGGTCCACCAGCGATCCGCCGGCCTGACGGAGCTCGATGTCGAGTACGGCCATCTCGAGCACTGCCGCGGCCGACCGCGCCTCGGGTGAGCCGGCGAGCAGGGCCGTGATCCGCGACGCCTCGGGCAGCACCCCGCCCCGGGCCGAGGTGGCCACCGCCAGTCGGGGCAGGGTCACTTCGACCAGTTCGCGCCACACCTGGTCGAGCGGAGGATCCACCGCCGTTCCGGCCGCCATGGCCGCACCCTCGCCCCAACCCTCGCCGGCGTCGGTGACTACTCGCAGGACGATGGCCGGCCGGATCCGGTGGGTGCCGGCGGATGTTCCGATTGGCTCGCGGAAGGCGAGTGTCAGGGTGCGCAGCTCGACCCCGAGGAGGCGCATCCTCAGGCCCACCGCGCGCCGCGCCGCCGGTAGTGTCTGCCCGCCGGCCCGGATGGCGGAATCGGTAGACGCGGAGGCCTCAAAAGCCTTTGCCCGAAAGGGCGTGCGGGTTCGAGTCCCGCTCCGGGCACGCGGTGCTGGTGGACGGCCGCCCCCCCGGGGCCGGCGAGCGCTGCCCCGAGGGTCAGCGGCCAGCCGTCGGCATGGTGTTGTGCCGGACGTCGCTGAACGGGAGCTCGCGGTCCGGAGCGCTCTCGCGGGGCAGGGCCAGCACCCGCTCGCCGATGATATTGCGCTGGATCTCGCTGGTCCCGCTGACTAGGGCGACCGTCTGGCGGGACAGGTAGCCCACCCCGCGGGCCTCGGCGTCGGCGTCCCCCGGATGCCAGGCGACGACCGAGGGGTCGGAGATCTCGAGCGTGATGTCCGATCGCCGGATCCCGTTGACCGAGTTGATCAGCTTGAGGATGGAGCTGGCGGCGGGGGGCGTGAGCCCCTTGCGCATGGCGGTGACGATCCGCGGGCCGGTCTGGCCGGCCACCTTGCTGTTGACGTAGGCCTCGGCGACCAATTGCCGGACGTGGGGGTCGCTCGCCTGGCCGCTGCGTGCCGCCAGCTCGACCAGATCGTCGCGGCGCCGGCTGTCGGTGGCGGTCGGCGCCGCCGCGAAGCCGCCCGCCGGGGGCACCCAGTGCTCGGACCCGCCGTTGAGGACGTTGCGCTCGTGGACCAGCAGGCGGGAGGCCACGGCCCAGCCGTTGTGCAGCTCGCCCAGCAGGGCGTCGGCCGGCAGCCGCACGTCGTCGAAGAACTCCTGGCAGAACCCGGTCTGGCCGCTGATCATCTTGAGCGGCCGGATCTCGAGGCCCGGGGAGCGCATCGGGACGAGAAAGACGCTGAGCCCGCGGTGCTTGGGGACGTCCCAATTGGTCCGGGCCAGGCACATCCCCCAATCGGCCCGGTCCGCCGAGCTCGTCCAGATCTTCGACCCGTTCAAGATCCACTCGTCCCCGTCGCGATCCGCCCGGGTCAGGGCGCTGGCCAGGTCCGATCCCCCGGTCGGCTCGGACAGGAACTGGATCCACAGGTCCTCGCCCCGGAACATCCGAGGCAGGTAGGTCCGCTTCTGCTCGTCGGTGCCGTACTCGAGCATGGTGGGGGCGTTCATCCCGAGCGTCAGGATCCACGGGCCCAGGCCGCTGACGTCGTAGCCCGACACGGCGGTGTTGAACGCCTTCAGGTACTCGGCGGTTAGGCCCTGGCCGCCGTACTCCTTGGGGTAGACCAGCCCGCTCAGGTCGGCCTCGTCCATCAGGCGCAGCAGCGCCCGACCCCGGGACAGCTGGTCCCTCGGGTCGAGGCCGAGCGCCACCACGTGGGCGGTCAGGCGCTCGGTCTCGCCGATCGGGTCGAGGGTGGCCTCTGCCCACTGGCGGACCCGCTGGCTGAAGTCGTCGAGGCTCTCCACCGCCGTCAGATCGTCGGTAACCGTCATCTCGTTTCGTCCTCCTCGGCCCCCGCCGCGCTGGATGGTGCCAGCTCGGCACGTGGTGCTCAGCGTCCCACACCGATCCTCGGCGGCGCACGCCATGGCGGCACGCCGCGTCCAACCCGAGACGATAGGGGACCGTCCAACCCGGTAGTGCAGACGGCTCGACCGGCCGGCGGCCCGCCGCGGTGCCCGCCGCCCGGCGGGGGGGCCCGCCGCTCAGGCGGGCTTGAAGAGCGGGAGGGTCACCCCGGGGGCGACCTCCTCGAAGGTCACCTCGACCGCCATCCCCACCTTCACGTCGTCGGGCTCGACGCCGACGATGTCGGTCACCAACTTGAGCCCCTTCTCCTCGGCCAGCTCCACCACGGCCAGGACGTAGGGCACCTTGCTCACGTAGTAGCGGTCGAAGGGCTGGAGGGGGATGGTGAACGTGTCGATCACCCCACGCCCGGACATCTCCGCCGGCGCCAGGTCGGTGCTCAGGCAGTAGCGGCAGACGATCCGGGGCGGATGCAGATGATGCCCGCAGTTCGAGCAGCGCTGGATCAGCAGCTTGTGCTCGTTGCACCCGTCCCAGAAGAACTGGGTGAGGGCGTCCGGCTTCGGCAGCGGAGGGTAGACGGGGGCTTCCTCGGTGGCGGTCACGGTCCCCGAGTATGCCGGACCGCGGCGGGCGCTGCCCGTAGACGGGCCGGGCGGCGTCGCGGCGGTTGCGACGGGCCGGGCGGTCGTGGAAGGTTGTCGGCGGCACCGCGCCGCCCGAAGAGCAGGGCACGTCGGCGGCGCCGGAGGACGGAGGGGAACATGGCCAACGCGCTGAACAAGGTCGCGATCGCTGGTGTGGGCTACTCGAAGGTCGGGCGACGCCTCCCCGACAGCGACGACGAGCTCATCCGCCAGGCGGTCACCGCGGCGATGGACGACGCCGGCCTCACCCCGGCGGACATCGACGGCATCGGCACGATGGGCGGCAACGCCATGTCCATCGGCTGGCTGCTGGGCATCACCCCGCTCAACTACTTCTTCACCTCGGGCGCCGGGCCGGCCTTCGTCGAGCCGGCGATCAACTCGATCTCGGCGGTGGCCTCCGGCCTCAGCCACACGTGCGTCGCCGTCCGGGTCATGCGCCAGATGCCCGGGCAGTCGGACCGGCTGGCCGCGCCGGTCAACCCCGAACCCGTCTACGTGCCCGGTGATGCCCAGTTCTCCTCCCCCTTCGGTACCGGAGCCGCCGCCGCCACCATCGCCGGGTTCCAGATGCAGGCCCACATGGCCCGCTACGGGACCACCGAGGAGCACTTCGCCCAGAACGCCGTCACCCAGCGGTACCACGCCACGTTGAACGAGGACGCCCTGTTCCGGGACCCCCTCACCATCGACGACTACCTGAGTGCGCGCTACATCTCCAAGCCGGTCCGGCTCTTCGACTGTGACTACCCCTGCGACTCGGTCTCGGCGGTGATCTTCACGACTGCCGAACGGGCCCGGGACCTGCGCAAGAAGCCGGTCCACGTGGAGGCCTGGGCGCTCTCGGCCATCCGCGACTTCGACATGTCGCTGCTGGAGGATCACACGCGCAACTCCCCGGTGCACTGCGCCCAGACCCTGTGGTCGCGCACCGACCTCGGGCCCCAGGACGTCGACGTCGCCGAGCTCTACGACGGGTTCACGGTGATCACCTTCCAGTGGCTCGAGGCCCTCGGGTTCTGTGGACCGGGCGAGGCGGGACCGTTCATCGCCGAGGGCAATACCCGGCTCGGCGGTTCGTTGCCGCTCAACACCGACGGTGGGGCGTGCAACGTGGGTCGACGGCACGGGGCGAACTTCTGCATCGAGGCCACCCGCCAGATCCGGGGCGAGTGCGACGTGCGCCAGGTTCCCGACACCGAAGTGGCGGTCTGGAGCAACGCGGTCGGTTGCTTCGCCGGCGCCGTGCTGCTCACCGCCTAGTAGCTCGTCCCGGGCGGTCCCGGTTCTCGTCCCGGTCCCGGCGCCGAGCGCCCGAGCGTGCCAGACTGATCGCTTCGGCCGGAACCTTCCGGCCCCGCGGTGCCGAGCCGTGCGTCCGTCGTCGGAGGCGAGCCGATCGTGTTGGTGTTCACCTTTCCCGGACAGGGCTCCCAACGGGCCGAGATGGGGCGCCCCTGGGTGGACCATCCGTCGTGGGGGGTGGTCGAAGAGGCGTCCGAAGCTGCCGGGCGTGACCTGGCCCAGCTGCTGCTCCGAGCGCCCATCGAGACCCTCACGGAAACGGCGAACGCCCAGATGTGCACGTTCGTTCTCAGCCTGGTCGTGCTCGACGCGGTCGAACGGCTCGGGCTGTCCCCCGGTGCCTGCGCCGGCCACAGCCTGGGCGAGTACACCGCCCTGGTGGCGGCCGGAGCGGTCACCTTCGGCGACGGTGTCGAGCTGGTGGCCGCCCGGGGCGAGGCCATGAGCCGGGCCACCGCCGACGCGCCGGGCACCATGGCGGCACTGATGGGCCTGGGCGACGACGATGCCGAGCTGGCGTGCCAGCGGGCCGACGGCGAGGTGTGGGTGGCCAACTACAACGGAACGGGGCAGGTGATCATCGCCGGCCGCCCCGCTGCGGTGGAGGCTGCCGCGGCGATCGCCCGCGAGCTCGGCGCCCGCAAGGTGGTCCCGCTGCCGGTGGCCGGAGCCTTCCACACCCCGCTGATGGGGGGAGCCCAGCCTGCGCTGCGCAAGGCGCTGGACGAGGTGTCCTTCGTCCCCTCCGAGGTGCCGGTGGTCGCCAACGTCGACGCCCTGGCTCACCGGGACCCGGCCGAGTGGCCGACCCTTCTGGCGGCGCAGCTCTGCCGGCCGGTCCGCTGGCACCAGTCGCTCGGCACCCTCGTCGACCTGGGAGCCCAGGCGCTGGTCGAGCTCGGCCCCGGCGGCGTGCTGAGCGGCCTGGCGAAGCGCGGCGCTCCGGGTGCCCGGGCGCTGTCGGTCGCCGCGCCCGAGGACCTCGATGCCCTGATGGACGCCGTCACCGAGCTCGAGCTGGTCAGCGCCCGACCCCGGCGCCACCGGTCGCCGGTCGGCGGCGGTCGCAACTACCTGTCCGACCGCCTCGTGGTGAGCCCGGCCGCCGGGTCGTTCCGTCCCGCTGGATCGTTGGCCGCCACCGAGGTGGGCTTCGACGGGCCCGGACGACGGGCCCTGGACGTCGGCGAGGTGGTGGGCTTCGTCGGAGCGCTCGAGGTGCGCACCCCCTTCTCCGGCCACATCGTCCGGTGGTTCGTCGGGGAGGGCGACGCGGTGCGCGACGGGCAGCCGGTCCTGCGGCTCCGGGCCACCGAGGCCGCCGACGGATGACCGAGGCGTCATCGGCCGGCACCGCGCGCGTGGTGCTGGTCACCGGAGGGTCGCGAGGGATCGGGGCCGCTTGCGCGGCCTGGTTCGTGGCCAACGGCGACCGGGTGGCCGCCACCTACCGCTCCTCGAGCGTTCCCTCCCTGCCCGCCGGCGCCGACGCCGAGCGCTACCTGCCGCTGGCCTGCGACGTCACCGACCCGGCGTCGGTCGACGCCGTGTTCACGGCGGTCGAGGAGGCCTGGGGCCCGGTGGAGGTGCTGGTGGCCAACGCCGGCATCACCCGTGACGCCCTGCTGCTCCGGATGGACGAGACCGCCTGGCACGACGTCGTCGAAACCAACCTGACCGGGAGCTACCGGGTGGCCCGTCGGGCGGTCGCCAAGATGGTGCGCCTGCACCGTGGACGGATCGTCTTCGTCTCCTCGGTGGGCGCGTTCATGGGCAACGCGGGGCAGGCCAATTACGCCGCGTCCAAGGCCGGCCTGGTCGGGATGGCCCGGGCCCTGGCCAGCGAGGTGGCGAGCCGCACCGTGACGGTCAACGTGGTGGCGCCGGGCATGGTCGACACCGAAATGGTGGACAAGCTGCCCGAGGAGCGACGCGAGACGATCGTGGGTCGGATCCCCCTGGGCCGGCTGGCCACGGTCGAGGAGGTCGCCGACGCGGTGGGCTACCTCGCCTCCCCCGGGGCCAGCTACGTCACCGGGGTCGTCCTACCGGTCGACGGCGGCCTGGCGATGGGCCTCTGACGTTCACCGCGGCCCCTGGGCTCGGGGTACCCTCGAAGGCCGGGATCCGAGCCCCGCGGCGACGCCCCGGCTGTGCCCCGTCCGATGCGACGGCCCGATCCGAACCAGCCATCCCGAACCAGTCATCCAGCCAGCACCAGCGATCCCGACCAGCGACCGATCCAACACCAGCGACAAGGAGTGGGCCAGTGGACAGCGATGCAGCCTTCGAGAAGTTTCGCGAGAGTGCGGTGGAGGTGCTGCAGGTGCCCGCCGACAAGATCACCCGCGAGGCCAGGCTCGCCGAGGACCTCGATGCCGATAGCCTCGACCTGGTGGAGCTGGTGATGGCCCTCGAGGAGTCGTTCAACATCACGGTCGAGGAGACCGAGCTCGAGGACATCGAGACGGTCGGGCAGGCCTTCGACCTCGTCTACGGCAAGCTCTGATGCTGCTGGGCACCGGCCGCAACGGATCGATCACCGGCCGCCGGGTGGCCGTCACGGGGTTGGGGGCCGTCTCGTGCTGCGGGAGCGGCGTCGACGCGTTGTGGGAGGGTCTCCTGCGTCCGTGGCCCGGCGGTCCGCGCCAGGTCAGCGGCTACGACCCGGCGGACTGGTTCGGGCCGAAGGAAGCCCGGCGGCTCGACCTGTTCGCCCAGTACGCGGTGGTCACCGCGCTCATGGCCGTCGAGGACGCCGGCGATCTTCAGGCCGACCCCGACCGGTCCGGCGTCATCTTCGCCACCGGCGTCGGTGGCTTCAACACGCTGGTCGAGCAGGTCAACGTCTTCTACGGCAAGGGTGCCAACCGGGTCTCGCCGTTCCTGGTGCCGATGATGATGGCGAACGCCGGCGCCGCCAACGTCTCGATGCGCATCGGGTGGCACGGACCGTCCGAAAGCATCGTCACCGCGTGCGCCGCCGGCACCCACTCGATCGGGGCCGCGGCCCGGCTGGTGGCGTCGGGGCGCTGTGACGTGGCGATCGGCGGGGGCTCCGAGGTGGCCATGCAGGAGGTGGCGGTAGCTGCCTTCGGCAACATGACCGCCCTGTCGGTCACCGGAATCTCGCGGCCCTTCGACGTGCAGCGCGACGGGTTCGTGATGGGAGAGGGAGCGGCCGCCCTGGTGCTCGAGGACTGGGACCGGGCGGTCGGCCGCGGGGCGCGCATCTACGCCGAGATCCTGGGTGCCGCCAGCACCGCCGACGCCCACCACATCACCGCGCCGGAGCCGTCGGGCGCCGGGGCGGTCTCCTGCATGGAGCTGGCGCTGGCCGATGCCGAGCTCGTGGCGTCCGACATCGCCCACATCAACGCCCACGGGACCTCCACCCCGCTCAACGACCTGCCCGAGGCCCGGGCCATCAACAAGGTGTTCGGCGAGCCGGGACCGCCGGTGACCTCCACCAAGGGGGTCACCGGGCACTGCCTCGGGGCCGCGGGGGCGATCGAGGCGCTGGCGGCGATCCTGGCCATCGACCGCCGGCTCATCCCGCCCACGGCCGGGCTCGAGCAGCTCGATCCGGAGATCCACCTCGATGTCGTCTACGGCGAGGGGCGGCCGTGGTCTCCGGGTCCGGTCCTCTCCAACTCGTTCGGCTTCGGCGGCCACAACGGCTGCCTGATCATCGGCCCCCCCGCAGGCTGAGCCGGCTCGGGGCGCCCCGGCGATCAGCCGGCGTCGAGGGCCCGGCGCAGGTCGCCCACGAAACTCGCCGCCCCGTCGGGTCCCGCGCCCTCGAGCAGTCGCCGCACCAGGGCCGACCCCACGACGACCCCGTCGGCGAACCGGCCGGCCGCGCCGGCCTGCTCGGGCGTCGACACGCCGACCCCGGCGCACACGGGAAGATCGGTGGCGGCGCGGATCCGACCGACCACCGCTGCCACGTCGTCGGACCGCTCCGGGCGCTCGCCGGTCACCCCCATGCGGGCGACGGCGTAAACGAACCCGCGGCACCGGGCGCAGATGGCGGCCACCCGGTCGGGCGGGGTGGAGGGAGCCACCAGCAAGATGGGGTCGACCCCCGCCTCCTCGGCCTCCTCGCCCCATCCGTCGAGCTCCTCGAGCGGCAGGTCGGGCACGATGGCGCCGCCGATGCCGGCCTCGGCCAGGCGGCGCGCCATGCGGCGGTGGCCGGCCCGGAACACGACGTTGTAGTAGGTCATGACGGCCAGCGGCACCTCGAGGTGGGCCCCCGCCACGGCGTCGATCAGCCCGCTCGGGGTGGAGCCCGCCCGCAGGGAGCGCAGGCCGGCCTGCTGGATCACCGGACCGTCCATGACCGGGTCCGAAAACGGGAGCCCGATCTCCACCGCGTCGGCGCCGGCGGCCGCGACGGCATGGACCACCTCGAGCCAGTCGGGGACCATGCCGGCCATCACGTAGGGGACGAGGAGCTTGGCCCCGCTCGCCGAGCGGGCCCGCAGGATGGCCTCGAGGCCCCGAGGCGGGGCCGTCACCGGTCGGCGGCGAGCAGGTCGCGCACCTGGGCCACGTCCTTGTCGCCCCGGCCCGACAGGGTGACCAGCACCGTCGTGCCCTCGGGCAGGCCGGTGCGCGCCTCGCGGATCACCCACGCCAGCGCGTGGGCCGACTCGAGCGCCGGGATGATCCCCTCGGTACGGGCCAGGAGCGTGAAGGCTTCTACGACCTCGTCGTCATCGGCGCGCTCGTAGGTGGCGCGCCCGACCTCGGCCAGGTGGGCGTGCTCGGGTCCGATACCCGGGTAGTCGAGCCCGGCCGAGATCGAGTGCGCTTCGAGGATCTGGCCGTCCTCGTCCTGCAGCAGGTGGGAGAGCATCCCGTGGAGGACCCCCGGGATGCCCTGGGTGATGGCCGATCCCCCGGCCGCCTCGACCCCGACCAGCCGGGCCGACGTGTCCACGAACCCGGCGAAGGTGCCGGCGGCGTTGGAGCCCCCGCCCACGCAGGCGACGACCACATCGGGGTCGGCCCCGCCGAGCAGGGCCCGGCACTGGTCGCGCGCCTCGTCGCCGACCACCCGTTGCAGCTCGCGCACCAGGTAGGGGAACGGGTGGGGCCCCATGACCGAACCGAGGCAGTAGTGGGTGTGGTCGACGGTGGCAACCCAGTCGCGCAGCGCCTCGTTGACGGCGTCCTTCAACGTGCGGCTGCCGGCGGTCACCGGGCGGACCTCGGCCCCGAGCAGCTCCATCCGAAAGACGTTGAGCGCCTGGCGCTCAGTGTCCACCTCGCCCATGTAGACGGTGCACTCGAGCCCGAACAGGGCCGCCGCGGTGGCGGTGGCGACCCCGTGCTGGCCGGCCCCGGTCTCGGCGACCAGCCGCTGCTTGCCCATCCGCCTGGCGAGGAGGGCCTGGCCCACCACGTTGTTCAGCTTGTGCGAGCCGGTATGGGCCAGGTCCTCCCGCTTGAGCAGCACCCGGAGACCGAGCTGCTCCGACAGGCGCCGGCACTCGGTGACCGGGGTCGGCCGGCCGCCGTAGCTCGACAGGATCTCGTCCAGCGTGGACCGGTACTCCGGATCGGCCCATGCCTGGTCGAAGGCGACGGCCAGCTCCTGGCAGGCCGGCACCAGAGACTCGGGCACGTAGCGGCCGCCGAAGCTCCCGAAACGGCCGTCGGGCCCGGGGCGACCCATCAGCCCGGGGCTCGGCCCGGGCGGCGTGGCGGTCATCCCTCCATCCAGTCGTAGGGCCCGGGGGGAGCGTCGTCCGGATCGCCCCCCGGTGTGCCGGGGCCGACCAGCTGGTCGGCGGCGCGGCGGGCGGCCACGATGAAGTCGCCCACGAGCTTGGGGTCCTTGGTCCCGGGCGAGGCCTCGACGCCGGTCGAGACGTCGACCCCGTAGGGGCGGAGGTGGGCCACCGCCTGCGCGACGTTGGTCGGATCCAGTCCGCCGGCGACGATCAGCCTCGACGGGTCCACCACGCCCTCGGCCAGACGCCAGTCGAAGACGGCGCCCGACCCCGGGCTGGCGCCGTCGACGAGGAGGTGGTCGGCGCCGTACTCCTCGAACCGGGCGATGTCGGGATCGCCGGCGGCGAAGGCCTTGATCGTCCGCGCCACCCGTTGGCGGATCCAGCGGGACTGGGTGGCCGGCTCGTGCCCGTGCAGCTGGACCGCCCCCAACCCGATGTGGTTGGTGATGTCGACGACCCGCTGGGGCGACTCGTCGCGGAACACGCCGACGGTCAGGATGCTCGGCGGCAGCCGCTTGACGATGTCGGCCACGGCGCCCGGCGCCATCTGCCGGACCGACGGTGCGAGCACGAAGCCCAGAGCATCGGCCCCGAGCCCCACGGCGAGCAGCGCGTCGGCCTCGGAGGTGATCCCGCAGATCTTCACCATGATCTCGCCGGACGCGACCATCGGAGCTCGTCGCCGGTCACCCGGCGCCGACACCTGCCGGGGTGCGGCGTCCGACGGGGTGGTCCCCGAGGGCCGCGACGCTCCGGGAAGGGTCGGCGGAGCGGACCAAGGTCTCCCCCACCAGCACGGCGTCGTAGCCGGCTCGGGCAAGCGAGCGGGCGTCGGACGCGTCGCGCACGCCGGACTCGGCGATCGCCACGACGTGCTCGGGAATGCGCGGAGCCAGGCGGGCCGCCCGGGCGTGGTCGACGTCGAAGCTGACCAGGTCCCGCTGGTTCACCCCCACCAGGACCGCCCCGATCCCGAGCGCCCGTTCGAGCTCGGCCTCGTCGTGCACCTCGACCAGGGCGTCGAGCCCGAGGTCGACCGCCAGCCGGTGGAGCTCGACCAGCTCGTCGTGGGCCAGGGCGGCGACGATGAGCAGGACGGCGTCCGCCCCCATGATCCGGGCATCGAGGACGTCGGCCGCGGCCACGGTGAAGTCCTTGCGCAGGACGGGCAGGCCGCCGGCCGCCTTCGCCTGGCGGAGGTCCTCGGGCGAGCCGCCGAAGTGGTCCCGGTCGGTGAGCACCGACAGGCACCGGGCGCCGCCCCGCCGGTAGGCCTGGGCCAGATCCGCCGCCACCAGGTCCGGGGCCAGGTCGCCCCGGGACGGGGACCGCCGCTTGATCTCGGCGATCACCCCTGAGCCCCGTCCGTCGCCGCCGCGCAACCGGGCGGCGAAGGGCAGCGGCGCCGGCGCCGCCCGGGCGAGATCCCCGAGCGCCCCCAGGTCGCGCCGATCAGCGGCGGCCGCGGCCCGGTGGGCATCGACGATCGCCGAAAGGTAGGTCGCCATGGTCGACCCAGCGTAGCTGGGGGGCACCAGGGCTCGGCGGAAGGTGGACCGTCGGGTGGGTCGGCCCGTCGGCGGGGCCCCGTGGCTGGGTGGGGCCGTCGGGCCCCGGTACCCGCCGATCGGCTCGGGCTAGCGCAAGGGCAGCGATCGGACGGTCGCCGTCGACGATTCGCCCGACCCGCGGGCCTCGCCGGACCCGTCGGCCGGCCGCAGATCGACCGTCGCCCCGATCTCCACCGAGCGGTGCACGAAGGCCAGCCCGACCACCGCCTCGAGCGCCGGCGACCAGGCGGCCGAGGTGACCGTGCCGACCGCCTTGTCGGTGACGAGCTCGGCACCGAGGACCGCCGGCACGGTATCTGCCCCGCCGGCCACCACCACCCCGCAGAGGCGGCGAGGGACCCGGCTGCCCCGGGCGTCGAGCCGGGCCACCAGCTCCTGGCCGGTGTAGCACCCCTTGTCGAAGCTCACGGTCTCGTCCAGCAGCCCGGTCTCGGCCGGGATCACCCGCCCGCCGCGCAGCTCGTGCCCCATCGACGGCACGCCGGCCTCGATGCGGCAGGCCTCCCACGCCCCTTCGCCGCACCACCGCAAACCTGCAATATCCGCCGTCGGGTCTGGGCCGAGGAGATCCACCCCGCCCCAGCCGTTGTGGGCGGTCCGGGCGGCGAGCACGACACCCGGCCGGCGCAGGCGGTGCAGCTCGGTCGTCCCGAGCCGCTCGGCGCCGGTGCCCCGGACCGCTAGGCAGCGCCACGAGATGCGCTCCATCTCGAATTTGGACCGGAGCTTGAACCGGGCCAGTCGCTCGTGGACCGCCTCGCCGTGGCCACCCTCGCAGTCGACCACGAACGCGTCGTCCTCGACCCGGCTCACCCGGACGACCGCCACGATCTTGCCGTCGGGGGCCAGGAGCAACGAGTCGGCGGCGCCACCGATCTCCAGCGGCGCCAGGTCCTGGCTGCACTGCCCCTGCAGGTAGTCGGCGGCATCCGGTCCGGCCAGGCGCACCGCGTCGCGGGGGAGCCGCCGGGCACCGAGCCCGTGCCGCAGGGCGTCGTAGTCGGCGGCCAAGCTCGAGAGGCTGGGCGTGGACGGCATGGCGGGATCGCCGGTGCTCATGGCGGGATCGCCGGCGCCGGGATCACCGGTGCTCATGGCGTCGCCACCGAGTGGCGGGTGGCGGACATGGAGCGGGCCGCTCCCACGGCCGCCAGGAGCGCCGCTGCCTTGTGGGCGCACTCCTCGTCCTCGCGCTCGGGGTCGCTGTCGGCGACGATGCCGGCGCCGGCCTGGACCGACGCCCGCCCGTCGGGACCGACGAACATCGTCCGGATGACGATCGCCGTGTCGACGTTGCCCGAGAAGTCGAGGTAGCCGACCACGCCGCCGTAGATACCCCGCTTGGTCGGCTCGAGCTCGTCGATGATCTCCATCGCCCGGACCTTGGGGGCGCCCGAAAGGGTGCCGGCCGGCAGCGTCGCCCGCAGGACGTCGATCGGTCCCTTGCCCGGAGCCAGCTGGCCCGACACCTGCGAGGTCAGGTGCATGATGTGGCTGTAGCGCTCGACGGTCATGAGCTCGTCGACGTGCTCGGTGCCGAAGCGCACCACCCGGCCCACGTCGTTGCGCGCCAGGTCCACCAGCATGACGTGCTCGGCCAGCTCCTTGGGGTCCTCGGCCAGCTCGCCCGCCAGCCGCTGGTCGGCCTCGTCGGTGGCGCCCCGCGGCCTCGAGCCGGCGATCGGGCGGGAGGTCACCACGCCGTCGCGCAGGCGCACCATGGGCTCGGGGGACGAGCCGACCACGGTGACCTCGTCGAAGCGCAGGAAGTAGAGGTACGGGCTGGGGTTGAGCAGGCGCAGGGCCCGGTAGACCTCGAACGCCTCGACCTCGAGGAGGACGTCGAAGCGCTGGGACAGGACCACTTGGAAGACGTCGCCGGCCCGGATGTGGTCCTTGGCGACCTCGACCGCCCGCCGGTAGTCGGCCGAGCTGACCGTACGGGTCCACGGGGGTGACGAGCGCGGGGTGGCCCCCGGCGCCGCGACGGGCTCGCTGCGCAGCGGCGCGAAGCAGTCGGCGGCGAAGTCCTCCAGCCGGTCCACCGCCCGGGCGTGGGCCGAGGCCACCTCCTCGGGGTCCCAGCCGGGCTCGATCATCACGTTGTCGATCAGGACGACCCGCTGGCGCCAGTGGTCGAAGGCGGCGATCTGGCCGATCACCCCGAGCGCCGCGTCGGGGAACCCGAGGTCGTCGGGCGGGACGTGCGGCAGGTGCTCCACCTCGCGGACCACGTCGTAGCCGAGGTAGCCCACCACCCCCCCGTGGAGGGGGGGCAGGTCGGGCAGCGAGGGCGACCGGTGCTGGGCCAGCAGCTCGGCCAGCACCGCCAGCACACCACCGGCGTCGCCGTCGGCCCCGGGCACCTCGAGCGGGCCACTGGTGGTGACCTGCCGGCCGCGGGCCACGATGGTCGCCAGGGGGCTCCGGCCGATGAAGGAGTAGCGACCCCAGCGCTCACCCCCCTCGACCGACTCGAGCAGGAACCCCGGACCGTCTCCCACCAGGGTCAAGAAGGCGGCCACCGGGGTCAGCGTGTCGGCCACCAGCTCACGCCACACCGGGACGATCCGATGCTCGGCCGCCAGGCGGCTGAACGTCGCCAGATCGGGCGCCACCGGGGCATCCGCCTCGGCCCGCACGCCCGACGTGGTCACCCGGAGGTGTCGGACGGGGCCGACGCGGTGGCGGCGGGCCGGCCCGGCCCGGTGGCGAGCGTCCGGTAGAAGCAGCTGCGGTGGCCGGTGTGGCAGGCACCGGCGCCGTGCTGGTCCACGATGACCACCAGGGTGTCGCCGTCGCAGTCCACCCGGACCTCGCGCACGAACTGGCGATCGCCCGAGGTCTCTCCCTTCTGCCAGTACTCCTGGCGGCTCCGGCTCCAGAACCAGGTGCGACCGGTGGCCAGCGTCCGCGAGAGGGCCTCGGCGTCCATGAAGCCGACCATGAGGACGGCGTCGTCCACCGCATCCTGGACGACGGCGGGGATCAGGGACTCCTTGGAGAAGTCGACCGCGGCGAGGGTCCCGTCGTCCACGTCGAGCGGCGTCCCGGCCGTGTCCGGCATCTCAGAGGTACAGCCCGGTGCCGCTGTCGATCCGCTCGGTGGCGACGGCGTGCACGTCGCGCTCGCGCAAGATGACGTACTCGTCCCCGTGCACCTCGACCTCGAAGCGGTCCTCGGGGTTGAACAGCACCTTGTCCCCCACCTTGATCGCCCGGACGTGGGGCCCGACCGCCACCGTGTCGCCCCAGGCCAGCCGGCGTGAGACCTGGGCCGTCGCCGGGATCAGGATGCCCGAACGGGACCGGCGCTCGCCCTCGGCCACCGACACCTGCACGAGGACCCGGTCGAAGAGGACGGTGATGGGCTGCTTCTGCTCTTCTGGCTGAGCTGGCCCGTTCGATGCCACACCTCGACGGTACCGCATCGCCGGCCGGCTCCGGTCCGCCCCCCAGGTCCGGCGCTCGGTTGGGCGGGAACGGAGGGGACCGGCGGTCAGGGCGCCGGGCGCACGTCGACGCCGTGGGAGGCCATGAACGCCTTGGCCTCGGCAACCGTGTGCTCGCCCCGATGGAAGATCGACGCGGCGAGGACGGCGTCGGCTCCGCCGACCAGCGCGCCCTCGACCAGATGCCCGAGCGTGCCCACCCCCCCCGAGGCGACCACCGGGACGCCGACCGCGTCGACCACGGCCCGGGTGAGCGCCACGTCGAACCCGTCCCGGGTCCCGTCGCGGTCCATCGAGGTGAGGAGGATCTCGCCCGCCCCGAGCTCGGCGCAGCGGACGGCCCAGCCCAGCGCGTCGACCCCGGTGGCCTGGCGGCCCCCGTGGGTGTAGACCTCCCAGCCGCCCGCCGTGGCCCGGGCGTCGATGGCGACGACCACGCACTGCGCACCGAACTCTCCGCTCAGCTCCGCCACCAGCTCGGGCCGCCCGAGGGCGGCCGTGTTGACCCCCACCTTTTCGGCGCCCGCCCGAAGCAGGCGGCGAGCGTCGGCGATGGTCCGTACCCCGCCGCCGACGGTCAGGGGGATGAAGACCTGCTCGGCGGTGCGCTCGACGACCGTGACCATCGTGTCCCGCTGCTCGGCCGAGGCCGTGATGTCGAGGAAGGTGAGCTCGTCCGCGCCCTCGGCGTCATAGCGGGCCGCCAGCTCCACCGGGTCGCCCGCGTCGACCAGGTCGACGAATTGCACCCCTTTGACCACCCGGCCGGCGTTCACGTCCAGGCACGGGATCACTCGGACGTGGCGCACGCAGCGACCGCCTCCCCGATGCTCATGCGGCCGCCCAGCAGCGCTTTGCCGACCACTGCCCCGGCCAGACGCCGACCCGAGCCGGGCGACCGCAGCCGGGCCAGGTCCGCCAGGTCGCCGACCGTGCCCACCCCGCCCGATGCGACGACGGGGACCGCCGTCAGGTCGAGCAGGTCGCGCAGGCCGTCGAGGTCGGGACCGCCCAGCGTCCCGTCCCGCTCGATGGCCGTGACCACCACCGCGCCCAGGGGGAGGTGGTCGACGGTGCCCAGCACCTCCTCGAGCGACCGGCCCGAACTCTCGGTCCACCCCCGGACGGCCACCTCGCGCCGGCCGTCGGAGCGCCGCCGGTAGTCGAGGCCCAGGACGATCTGGCTCGGGAACCGGGTGGCGCAGGCCGCCAGCAGCTCCGGATCCTGCAGGCCGGCCGTGCCGAGCACCACCCGGGCGACGCCGGCTCCGATGAGCTCGACCGCGTCGCGCTCGGTGCGCACCCCGCCACCGGTCTGGACCGGCACCGCGCTGCGGCGGGCGATCTCGAGGACGACGGTTCGGTTGACGGGGCGCCCCGAACGCGCCGCGTCGAGGTCCACCACGTGCAGCCACGGGGCCCCCGCGGCTGCGAACCGGTCGGCGATCGCCAGCGGGTCGCCGAAGGGCTCCTCGCGGTCGAAGTCACCCTGGACCAGCCGGACCGCGTGGCCGCCCCGCAGGTCGATGGCGGCGAGGAGGTCCATCAGCGCCGGCGGGCCGGCACCGGGGGCGGGCGCCGGTGTCGACAGGCCATCAGTGGCCGGCCGGCGCTGCGCCGGCGAGTGACGGTCCCTCGGTCCCGAGGCGGCACCGGCGGACGAAGTTGGCGAGCACGGCCAGCCCATCGTGGCCCGATTTCTCGGGGTGGAACTGCACGCCCCACACGTTGTCCCGCTCGGCTGCCGCGGCGACCGGGCCGCCGTAGTCGCACTGGGCGACCGTCTCGGCGCCGACCGGAGGGGCGAAGGAGTGCACGAAGTACATCCAGGGGTGCTCGGGCAGCCCGTCGAGCATCGAGGCGACCCGGTCGGGCCGGCGGTCGAGGGTGTTCCACTGCATCTGGGGCAGCTTGGTCGCCCCGGACAGCCGCCCGACCGAGCCGGCGAAGACGCCCAGGCCCCGGGCGCCCGGGCTCTCCTCGGACTCCTCGTAGAGCAGCTGGAAGCCCACGCAGACCCCGAAGAACGGCTTGCCGGTCCCGATCGCCTCCAGCGCCGCCCCGGCCAGGCCCGAGGTGGCCAGGGCCTCGGCGCAGGCGGCGAAGTTGCCCACACCGGGAAGCACCACGCCGGCGGCGGCGCGGACCTCGTCCCGGTCGCGCACGAGGGCGGCGTCCGCCCCGAGGTGCTGGAGCGCCTTTTCGGCCGACCGCAGGTTGCCGATGCCGTAGTCGAGCACCGCGATCCGCCCGGGACCCGTCATCGGGGCACCACTCGGCGACGGGCCCCGGCTGGAGCCGTGCCCGGGCCGCTCACAGCGAGCCCTTCGTGGACGGAACCCCTACCCCCTCGACCCGGACGGCGTCGCGCAGGGCCCGGGCGACGCCCTTGAAGCTCGCCTCCAGCACATGGTGGGTGTTCTTCCCCTCGCGCAGGCGCACGTGGAGGGTGATCGCCGCGGCAGTGGCGAAGGCCCGCCAGAACTCCTCCGCCAGCTGGGGGACGAAGGCCGGGGACCCGAGCCCCGGGGTGTCGGGGGCGAAGTCCACCTCGTAGACCAAGAAGGGACGACCCGACAGGTCCAGGGCCACCTCGACCAGCGCCTCGTCGAGGGGCAGGAGCAGCGAGGCAAAACGCCGGACCCCTGCCTTGTCGCCCAGCGCCTCGGCCAGGCAGCTCCCGAGAACGATGCCCACGTCTTCGACCGTGTGGTGGGCGTCGACGGCCAGGTCACCCCGCGCGGCGAGCCGGAGGTCGAACCCCCCGTGCCGGCCCAGCTGCTCGATCATGTGGTCGAAGAACGGCAACCCGGTCGAGACCTCGGTCGTGCCGGTGCCGTCGAGCACCAGCTCGGCGTCGATCACTGTCTCCTTGGTGGTCCGGCGCCGGGCGCCGCGCCGTTGCTCGGTCATCGCAGGCTCTCCGTCAGTGCGCTCGCGAACCGGTCGTTCTCCTCGGGGGTTCCCACGGTGACCCGCAGGCAGCCCTCCACCCCCGCCCACGTCGAGCAGTCCCGGACCAGGACCGAGCGGTCGAGCAACCGCTGCCACACCACCCCCGCCGGGACGTCCCTCGGCCGGAACAGGATGAAGTTCGCCTCCGAAGGCCAGGTGTCGACCGCAAGCGCCCGCAGCGCTCCCGCCAGGCGATCGCGCTCGGCGGCGATGAAGCCGGTCCGGCTGGCCATCGCCGCCGCGAAGCGCAGTGCCACGACGCCGGCCACCTGGGTGGGGACCGACAGGTGGTAGGGCAGGACCACTTCCTCGCAGGCGGTCACCACCTCGGGGTCGGCGATGGCGTACCCGAGGCGCACCGACGCCATGGCCCAGGTCTTCGAGAAGGTCCGGACCACAACCAGGCCCCGGGCGTCGGTCCCCCCAGGGCTGCCCCCCGGCTCGCGCAGCTCGAGGGCCGAGGTCTGCGCGAACTGCCCGTAGGCCTCGTCGACGACGACCAGCCCCGGGGCACCGCCGAGCAGCGCGGCGACGACCTCTGCCCGCTCGGCCACCCCGGTGGGGTTGTTGGGCGAGCAGACGAACGTGACGCTGGGCCGCGTCGCGGCGAGGACGGCGAGAGCGGCCGCCGGCTCGATGGCGAAGTGCTCGTCACGGGGCGCGGCCACCACCTCGGTCCCCGTCAGGCGGCTGATGTGCGCGTGCAGGGTGTAGGTGGGCTCGAACAGCAGGGACCGCCGACCCGGCCCGCCGTAGGCGAGCAGCAGGCACTGGAGGACCTCGTTGGAGCCGTTGGCACAGAAGACCTGCGCCGGGTCCACGCCGTGCAGCTCGGCGATGCCGCGCCGCAGCTCGACCGCGCCGCGGTCGGGGTACCGGTGGAAGGCGACGCGGGTCATCTCGTCGGCCAGCGCCCGCACGAACTCGTCGGGCGGCGCGAAGGGCGATTCGTTGGTGTTGAGGCGGACCTCGGCGGGCACCTGGGGCGAGTGGTACCCGGCCCCGAGCCGCAGGTCGGGGCGCAACGCCGGTACCGGGCTCACTGGCGGAGCCGGACGGACTGGGCGTGGGCCGGAAGGCCCTCGACGTCGGCCAGGGCGACGACGTGGGGACCGAGCTCGGCCAGGGCGGTCCGGCCGGTCGACACCACGTGGATGTGACGGACGAAGTCGTCGCTGCGCAGGGCCGAGGCGAACCGCGCCGTCCGGTTGGTCGGCAGGACGTGGTTCGGTCCGGCGACGTAGTCGCCCAGGCTCGCCGGGGTCCAGGGCCCGACGAAGACCGCGCCGGCGGTGTCGACGAGGTCCAGCAGCTCGTCCGCGCCCTCGAAGAGCAGCTCGAGGTGCTCGGGCGCCACCGCGTTGGCCACCGCCACCGCCCCCCGGGCGTCGTCGACCAGGCACCGGTAGCCGTTCTTGCCCAGCGTCTGCTCGAGGTCCGCCCGCCGGGGCGAGGCGGCGACCAGCCGGTCGACCTCCCGCTCGATCTCGTCCGCCGCCTCCTCGGACCAGGTGACCAGCCACGCAGTGCCGTCGGGGCCGTGCTCCGCCTGGACCACCAGGTCGACGGCGGCGAACACTGCCGGGGTCTCGGGGGAAGCCACCACCACGACCTCGGAGGGTCCGGCGAACGCCGATGCCACGCCGACGATTCCGCTCACCTGGCGCTTGGCTTCGGCCACGTAGAGGTTGCCCGGACCGGCGATGACGTCGACCGCCGGGACCGACTCGGTGCCGAACGCCATGGCCCCGATCGCCTGCGCCCCCCCGATCCGGTACACCTCGTCGACCCCGGCGATGGCAGCGGCGGCCAGGGTGGCGTCGTCCACCCGCCCGTCGGCGCCGGGGGGCACGCACAGCGCCACCCGGGGCACCCCGGCCACGACGGCCGCCGTCGCGCACATCAGCACCGTCGACGGATAGCGGGCCCGGCCGCCCGGTGCGTAGCAGCCGGCACTGCCCACCGGCCGGCGGAGCTCGCGCACGGTGACGTCGCCCGATCGGAAGGGCTCTTCGGACCGCGAGCCCGGCGGGCGAAAGTCGTGCGCGTGGTACTCGGCGATCCGTCGGTGGGCGACCTCCAGCGCGGCGCGCAAGGCCGCCGGCACGCGGGTGAGGGCGGCATCGAGCTCCTCGCCCGGTACCCGCAGGTCGTCGATCCGTACCCCGTCGTGGCGCTCGGTGAGCGCCCGCACGGCAGCGTCGCCCTCGGTCCGGACCCGCCCGAGGATCTGGGCCACCGCGTCGCGCACGTCCAGACCGGGGTCACCGGGCTTGGGCAGGAGCTCGTCGAGCGGGCCCGTGGCCCCGCGCACGTCGATCCGGGTGAGCGCCATGGGCGACCCATGCTACCGGCGCCCCTGCCGGTGGCCGCAGCCCGCCACCTGCGTCGGCCATGATCGTACGATGGCCCACCGCGCCGAGATCTCCGCCATCCACTCCTCGCTCGACGACGTCCTGCGCCGGATCACCGCCCTGGCCGAGTCGGCCCGGGCCGACGACGACGAGGAGCTGGCCGGCGAGCTGTTCGGGGTCGAGCGGGCGCTCACCGGCGCCAACCGTCGGCTGCAACGCCTGGCCGGCATCTGAGGGCCGGCGGCCGCTGCGGCCACTCAGACGGCGTAGAGAACCAGATCGTGGCCGAGCAACCCGGCCGCACCACGGAGCGCGGTCTGCCGTGAGGCCACGATGGCGCAGTTACGCCGGTCCGCCGTCACCGCGACCTCCACGGCCACCAGGTCGGTGGTGTCCGCTCGGGCCGCCAGCTCGCCCACCCGGCGGGCCTCGTCGCCGACGAGCGGGTCCACCTCGGACCCGGCGAGCAGGGCGTCCAGCCGGTCGCCGCGCGCTTCGGTGCGGAACGCCTCGGCGATGGCCGACGCCGGCACGACGGGCACGATGCCGTTGACGAGGGCCGCCCGGTGCAGGGCCCAGACGATCCGCTCGCCGCGCGCTGCCGCCCGCAGGGCCCCGACCCCGTAGACCAGCCCGGCCCGGCTGCCCGCCATCAGCGCCGGCGGACCCGGGAGGCCATGCCCGACACGCCCGACAGCAGCCGGGCCAGGAGCGCCTCGCCCTCGGCGATCTCCTCGGCGGTCAGGTCCCCGGTCTCGGACTCCCAGGCCGCCACGCCCCGCAGGCCCTGGCGGACCCGCAGCTGGCGCTCCGCTGCGGTGGACAGCCAGGCACTGAACGACACGCCGTCCTCGTGCGCCGCCGCCTCGACTGCGGCGGCGACGCTGTCTGCCAGCGATACCGACCGTTTGACCACCACCTGGCCCAAAGTAGCACCTCAAGTAGCACCATTGGGCACGGGTGGCGCCGCCCTGGCCGGGCGCTCGGGTCCGCCCGGACGCGCCGACGGCGCCCGTGAAGGGCGCCGTCGGTCGAGCGGGCCGGGCGGCGGATCCCGGGCACCGCTCTACGGAACCAGGTGGCGGGAACCGGTTCCGACCCACATTTTACCACCACTGCGCGACCAAAGTCTGCTCCGATCTGCCACAACGGAACGAAGTCGACCGGTCCGCGACCGACCGGTGCCGAAATCGGACGGGCGCCGGGGAGGAGCTGCCCGTTCGCCCGCTCAGCTACCCCGAGACGCGGCTGGGCGGCGGCGGGCCGGAGCTGCCGGCGCCGCGGCACCGCTGACGCCGCTCACACGGTTGACGCCGATGACGCCGCTGGCTCCGGTCCCGGGCCTGGTGCGGGGCCGGCGCGCGGTGGGCGCCGAAGGGCAGAGGTCGGCCAACACGCAGTCGGCGCACCGCGGCGACCGGGCCGTGCAGATCCGCCGGCCGTGGAGGATGAGGCGGAGGCTGAAGGCGCCCCGCTCGGCCGGCGCCACCAGCTCGTTGAGCTCGAGCTCCACCCGCACCGGGTCCTGGGCGGTGGTGAGCCCGAGCCGCCGGGTCAAGCGCCCGACGTGGGTGTCCACCGGCAGGCCGGGCTGCCCGAACGCCACGCTGCGGATCACGTTGGCGGTCTTGCGGCCGACCCCGGGCAGCGTCACCAGGTCCTCGAGCGCCTCGGGCACCTCGCCGCCGAAGCGCTCGAGCACCCCTCTGGCCATGCCCACCAGGCTCCTCGCCTTGGAGCGGAAGAACCCGGTCGACTGGATGATCGCCTCGACGTCGCTCAGGTCGGCCCCGGCGAGGTCGGATGGCTCGGGGTAGGCGGCGAAGAGCGCTGGCGTGACCAGGTTGACCCGGGCGTCGGTGCACTGGGCCGACAGGATCGTCGCCTCCAGAAGCTGGAACGGGTTGGCGTGGTCGAGGGCGCACAGCTCGGTGGCCGACCCCGGGTAGGTCTCGGCGAGGCGCGACCCGACGGCCGTGGCCCGCCCACGGAGGCTACGAGGCCGGCCCATGGCGGCAGGATACCGGGGCTCGGAGGCGCCGGTTCGGGGCGGCCGGGTTAGCCTCGGGTGCCATGTTGCCGTTCGTGCTGCACGTCGATCAACGGGCCGAAGCGGTCCCGACCGACGCCGTGGCGGCGCTCCTCGAGCGCACCGCGGCCGACGACGGCACGCTGGCGCTTTCGGAGGGCAAGTGGCTCGACCTCGTGCACGGAGGCCGCAACGGGTTCCTGGCCGTGACGGCGACCGATCCGGCGGGCAACTTGGTGGGGTACGCCCAGGCCACCAACGGTGCCGAAGGTTGGGGACTCGAGGTGGTGAGCGAGACGCCCGGCGGGGACCGAGCCCTGCACACCCGGCTCCTCAAGACCAGCCTCGAGGAGCTGGCCCGGCTCGGGGCCCGGGTCCACTACTGGGTCACCGATCCCACCGACGAGAGCGACGCCGCGCTGGGCGCTCTCGGGTTGCGGGCCGACCGCGACCTGCTCCAGATGCGGGTGGATCTCCCGCTGCCACCGACGGTGCGCACCGGGCCGCCGATCGAGGTGCGGGCCTACCGGCCCGGCGCCGACGACGCCGCCTGGTTGGCGACCAACAACCGGGCCTTCGCCGACCATCCCGAGCAGGGCAACTGGGACCTGGCCACCCTGCGAGAACGCCAGAGCGAGCCCTGGTTCGACCCGGAGGGCTTTTTGGTCCACGAGATCGACGGGGAACTGGCCGGCTCGTGCTGGACCAAGATCCACCGCGACACCACTCCCCCGATGGGCGAGATCTACGTGATCTCCGTGGACCCGGCGTTCCACGGGCGCGGCCTGGGCCGGGCGCTCACCGTCGCCGGCCTGTCGTGGCTGGCGGGAGCGGGCCTGAAGGTGGGCATGCTCTTCACCACGGCCTCCAACGTCCCGGCGGTCGAGCTCTACCACTCGCTGGGCTTCGTCGACTACCGGGTCCAGCGGGTCTACGTCGGGGACCTCGGGCCCGGCGCACCGACGCCGGCTCTCAGCTGATCCCGGCTCCCACGCCGCGGCCGATCCCGTAGGTGACCGCCGCCGCGACGGCGGCCACCGCCAGCTGACGGACGGCCGAGCGCAACCGCGACCGGCCGGTCAGCGCCGCCAGCCCGAGGCCCACCAGCAGCGCGGCGCAGCCGCCGATCACCACCGACGAGAGGGTGGCCACTGAGCCCGACGCGAACAGCCACGGGAGCAGGGGCAGGACCGCTCCCACGCAAAAGGCGCCGAAGGACGACACCGCGGCCAGCCAGGGGGACCCCAGCGATTGCGGATTGACGCCGAGCTCCTCGCGCGCGTGGACTTCGAGGGCCAGCTCGGGGTCGGCCATGACCCCTTCGACCAGGTCGCGCGCCACGCCGGGGTCGATGCCCCGCCGCTCGTAGATGGCGGCCAGCTCGCGGGACTCGCCTTCGGGGCTCGTCCGCAGGGCGTGGCGCTCGACGTCCAGCTCGCGCTGGAGGAGCTCCCGTTGGGCCTGCATGGAGACCAGCTCGCCGGCGCCCATCGAGAAGGCTCCCGCCACCAGGCCGGCCAGCCCGGTCAGCCGCACGACGCCCTGCACCGGATGGGCCCCGGCGACGCCCAGGATCAGCGACACGTTGGTAACGAGCCCGTCGCTGACCCCGAAGATCGCCGCCCTCGCACCGCCGCTCAAGATGTCGCGGTGCTGGTGGGCGCCGGGTGCCTGTTCCACGGGGCGAGCGTAGCGATTCCCGTTGGCGGCGCGGTCCCTGGCAGAATCGCGTGGTGACCGAGCGCAAGTGGATCGACCACAGCCAGCCCCAGACCTTGCAGGCGGCGGTCATCCTCTCCTACATGAACGCGGCGCTCGGCGTGCTCTCCTTCGTCGTCTCGGGCGGGGCCGGGCTGGGCGGCGCCTTGCTGGCACTCCTGGTGGTGCTCGGGGCGGCCGCCTACGGGGTCGCCAACGAGCGACGGTGGGCCTACCGGGTGGCGGTGGGCGCGGCGGGCGTCTACCTGGGCATCCAGATCGTGGCCTTCTTCGTCATCCACGACTTCGCCGGGGTCTTGAACCTGGTCTTCGCCGGGGTGCTGCTGGCCCTGCTCGTCCACGCCCAGAGCCGGGCCTACCAGCGGATCTGGTTCCATTGACCCCCCTTCTGACCCCCCTTCGCCGCGCCGGGGTGCCGGTGTCCCCGTTCCCCGCCCGCTGAGGGCCGCCGGTCCGCCGTGGCACCCACCACCGATCCGCGCCCACTCCCGACCGGGCCGGCCAAGACCGCCCGGGTCCGCCAGATGTTCGACACGATCGCCCCCCGCTACGACCTGGTGAACCGGATCATGAGCCTGGGCCTCGACCAGGTGTGGCGGGCCAGGACGGTGGACGCCCTGGCCCTCGCGCCCGGCTCGGTGGTGGTGGACCTGGCGTGCGGCACGGGCGACCTGGGCGTGATCGCCCGCCGACGGGGCTACGTGACGCTGGGTGCCGACTCGAGCGCCGGCATGCTGGCCGCCCGCCGGGGCGAGCAGCCGGTCGTCCGATGCGACGCAGCGGAGCTGCCCTTCGCCGACGGGGCGGTCGACGGGGTCCTGTGCGGGTACGCCCTGCGCAACTTCACCGACCTTCCGGTGGTCTTCGCCGAGGTCGCCCGGGTGCTGCGACCCGGCGGGCGGCTCGCCGCGCTGGAGGTGGCCCGCCCACGGTCCCGGGTGCTGGCCGGCGGCCACCGGGTCTGGTTCGAGGGCGTCGTGCCCCTGCTCGGCGCGGCGCTGTCCGACGCCGACGCCTACCGCTACCTGCCCCGCTCGACCGCCTACCTGCCCGACGAGCCGGCCCTGCGGGCGATCCTCGCCGCGTCGGGGTTCTCGACCGTCGGGCGCCGGTTGCTCCACGGCGGTCTGAGCCAGGTGCTCGTGGCCACTCGTCGTGGCCTGCCGGCGGCCGCGCCGCCGACGGCCGGCACCGCCAGGGTGGAGTGATCCGAACGGGCGGCGAGCCGGCCGATCCGTCGAGGCTGCGAGCGCGCACCACGGCGCTCGGCTCCGAGGAGCCGACGGCGGCGCTGCGGCGGGCGGCCGACGCCGGGCACCTCTTCGCCGGGCCGACCCTCACGATGGCAGCCACCGGCGTCGTCGCGACGCTGCCGCTCGCCGGCGGGCTCGGCCCCGGCCCCGGGCGCGCCGGCAGCGGGCTCGGATGGGTGGCCGAGTGGCTGGCCGAGGTCGGACGGGCCGGCGATGACGGGGGGCCCGGGACCGGGCCGGTGGCCATGGGTGCGTTGGACTTCGAGCCCGGGGCGCCGGCGGAGCTGGTGGTGCCCCGCCGGGTCCTGACCCGGGATCCGGCTGGGTCCTGGTGGCTCACCGTGATGTGGGGGCCGCACGAGGACCCGGATCCGGGCGAGGGCGGCGATCCCGACCTCGGGCGACGGGGTGGGCACGAGCCGCCGGAGGCCGCCGAGCCGCCGTCGAGCGTTGGCGACCCCGGGTGGCGGGACCGCGTCGCCGCTCTACGGGCCGTCCCCGCCCCCCAGGAGTACCGCGACGCGGTGGCTGACGCCGTGCGGCGGATCGCCGACCGGGGGCTCGACAAGGTGGTGCTCGGCCGACGCCTCGACCTCGAGCTGGCCGGTCCGATCGCCGTGGCAGCGGCGCTCGAGCGGCTCCGGGGCCGCGAGCCGGCGTGCACCACGTTCTCGTACCCGGTGGCCGGCGGCCGGTTCCTCGGCGCATCGCCGGAGCTGCTGGTGTCGAGGCGGGGCGGGTCGGCCAGATGCCACCCGCTGGCGGGCACGGTGGCGCTGACCGGCGACCCCGAGGGCGACCGGGCGGCGGTCGCGCGCCTGCGCGCCTCGGGGAAGGACCGGGGCGAGCACGCCGTCGTGGTCCGAGCCATCGTGGAGGCGCTGCGCGCCAGCGGCGGGGTGGTGCCCGAGCCCGGACCGCCCGAGATCGTCCGGCTGCGGTCGGTCGCCCACCTGGCGACCGAGGTCGTCGCCCGCTACCGGGATGCGGCCCGGGCACCGGACGCGCTCGAGCTGCTGGCGGCGCTGCACCCGACCCCGGCCGTGGGCGGCTTCCCGACCGAGGTGGCCCTGCAGGCGATCCGGCAGCTCGAGGCGGCGCCACGGCGGTCGTGGGCCGGCCCGGTGGGCTGGGTGGACCACGTCGGCAACGGCGACTGGGTGATCGGGATCCGCAGTGCCACGGTGCGCGGCCGGCGCGCCTGGCTGTGGGCGGGGGCCGGGGTGGTCGCCGAATCGGATCCGGCGTCTGAGCTCGCCGAAACCACGGTCAAGCTGCTGCCGGTGGCCGACGCCCTCCTGCCCGGGGTGGACCTCGAGTTCCTCGGCCGCAGCGAGTACCGCGGGTCGCTCCCCGGCGTTTAGCGGCCGTCCCCCCGCACGGCGGCGCTCCGGTCGTCGAGCCCGGCGCGCCCGGCGCGGCGGGCCGGCGACGGGTCGGAAAGCTCCCCCGAGGACCTCGATGGCCAACGAGGAACCCGCACCGTGAACGACGACCCGGTCCCGACGCCGGACTCCACCGAGGCGGTGCCGCCGAGGGCCTCGGCGATGGCGCGCACGATGGCCAGCCCGAGGCCGGTGCCACCCCGGCCCCGAGCCGAGTCGTTGCGATAGAAGCGGTCGAACACGTGCGCCAGCTGCTCGTCGGACAGGCCCGGCCCGTGGTCGGTGACCCGAAGCACGCCCATCTGCGCCTCGACGGCCACCTCCACCTCGACCGGTGTCCCCGGGGGCGTGTGCTGGAGGGCGTTGCGCAGCAGGTTGTGGGCCACCTGCCCCAGGCGGTCGGTATCCCCGGCCACCTCGACCGGCCCGCCGGCCTGCAGGACGATGGGCCGGTCGAGGTCGACGGTGCGAGCGTCGCTGACCACGTCCGACGCCACATCGGCGAGGTCGACCCGCTCGGTGAGCAACGGGCGTCCCTGGTCCAGCCGGGCCAGCAGGAGCAGGTCGTCCACCAGCCCGCCCATCCGGGTGGCCTCCTGCTCGATGCGCGCCAGCGCCCGCTCGCGCCCCTCGCGGTCGGCGAACCCTCCCTTGGCCAGCAGCTCGGCGTAGCCCCGGATCGACGTGAGCGGCGTGCGTAACTCGTGTGAGGCGTCGGCCACGAACTGGCGGAGCCGGTTCTCTGACCGGGTCTTCTCGGTGAAGGCGCCCTCGATCTGGACCAGCATGGAGTTGAAGGCCTGGCCCAGCTGGCCCACCTCGGTCGAGGGGTCCTGGCTCGGTACCCGTCGGGTGAGGTCGCCCGACGCGATGGCCCCGGCGGTCTCGGTCATGGCGGCCAGCGGGCGCAGGCCGCGCCGCACGGTCCAGAGCCCGAGCAGCATCAGGGCGACGACCACCGCGACCGACACGCCGATCTCGATCTCGAGCAACGAGTCCAAGGTGTTGAGGGTCGGGTTGAGCGACACGGCGGCCACCAGGGTTCCCTGCGGCACGGCGACCGCACCGACCCGGTACTGGGCCCGAGGGTCCCCCGACGCTCCGACGTCCACCATGTCGGGGCTGGGCCGGAACGTGCCCTCCCGGCGCCCGAAGGTGCGGGGTTGGGGCGTCGGGGCGATCCGCAGGGGTCCGCGGATCGCCGGTTCGGGGTCCGGAGAGCTCGGCGAGCCCGAGGGCCGCTCGAGGACGACCTTGCCGTCGGGGCCGAGCAGGAGCACGAACACGTCGGGGCTGACGTGGCTGCCCAGCCCCCGGGCGGTCACGGCGAGCCGGTGCCGTTGCAAGAACACCAGGTAGTCGTAGGCCTGGTGCTGGGCCGCGCCCACCTGCTCGTCGACCTGACCCAGCAGGGACGAGCGCAGCGACGTGTAGGTGGCCACGTCGGCGATGGCCAGGCCGACGATCAGCAGGAGGGCCATGGTCATCGAGAGCCGGCGCCGGAGCTTCACGAGGACCCTCCTCGCCCGCCGGTCGCCCTCACCTCACCGGGGGAGGCGCAGGGTGTAGCCGACCCGACGCACCGTGTGGATGAGCGGCGGATCGAACTCGTCGATCTTCTTGCGGAGGTAGCTGATGTAGGTCTCGACGATGTTGACCTCGCCGGTGAAGCCGTACTCCCAGACGTTGTCGAGGATCTCGGACTTGGAGACCACGCGGCGGGCGTTCTCGAGCAGGTATTGGAGGAGGTTGAACTCGGTGGCGGTGAGCTCGATGGCGACGCCCTGCCGCCACACCTCGTGGGTCTCGACGTCCATCGAGAGGTCGGCGAAGCGCAGCGGGCGCTCGTCGGCTCCGACGTCGTGACCCGAGCGGCGGAGCACCGCGCGGACTCGGGCCACGAGCTCCACGAGGCTGAACGGCTTGGTGACGTAGTCGTCTCCCAGCGTCAGACCCTCCACCTTGTCCTCGGTGGCGTCACGGGCGGTCAGGAACACGACCGGCACGGCGTTCCCCTCCTCACGCAGGCGGCGGCAGACCTCGGTCCCGCTCAGATCCGGGAGCATCACGTCGAGCATGATCAGGTCGGGGGCCCGGGTGCGAGCGGCCTGCAACGCCTCGGCCCCGGTCGCCGCGATGGACACGGCGAACCCCTCGAAGCGCAACCCGGCGGCGAGCAGGTCGGTGATGTACGGCTCGTCGTCGACGACGAGGATCTCCTCGGAACCGGCGGCCACCAGACCATGTTCTCAGAGATCGGCGACGCGGCGCGAGCGATGCGTTCAGCGGGTGGGCGTCGGGTACGTCGGAGCTCGACCGATCCGGCCCGTCAGGGCCCGGATCCCCCGCTGGAGCCCCCACAACGTGACCAGCCCGAGCGCCTCGAAGACGATGGCTGAGGACATCTTGGACTCCCCGGCCGCCCGGTCGACGAACCGGATGGGGATCTCGAGGATCGAGGCCCCGGCCGCCCGGGCCCGGTAGGTCATCTCGATCTGGAACCCGTAGCCCTCGGCCCGGACCGTCTCGATGTGCAGGCGACGGAGCAGGTCGGCGTCGTAGGCGCGGAACCCGGCGGTCGAGTCGGCCACCCCCAGCCCGAGCACGACCGACGCGTAGCGGTTGCCCCCCCGCGACAGCAGGTGGCGGTGCCACGACCACCGGGGGATCGAGCCCCCCGGGACGTAGCGGGAACCGATCACCAGGTCGTGGCCGTCGCGCAGCGGACCGACCAGCTCGGGCAGGGCCTCGGGGTCGTGGGAGAAGTCGGCGTCGATCTCGATTAGGGCCTCGTAGCCGTGACCGAGTCCCCAGGCGAACCCGGCCCGGTAGGCGCTGCCCAGCCCGGCCTTCTCCTCGCGCTGGAGGAGGTGTACGTCGTCGAGCTCGGTGGCCATGCGCCGGACCGTCTCGGCGGTGCCGTCGGGGCTCGCATCGTCGACGACCAGGACGCCGGCTTCGGGCAGGGCTTTGCGCACCATGTGCACCAGACGTTCGATGTTGTCCGCCTCGTTGAAGGTGGGCACCACGACGAGCACGCGCACGGCCGGCAGCTTAGGAGGTGCCGGGCTCGACCTCGGGTTGCCTCTCTCCCACGGCGATCATCCCGGAGGGCCCTCGTCCCCCATGGCGGACCTCGCGGGCGATGACCTGGATGGCCCCGCCGATGGGGATGCCGAGGAGGGCCCCCACGAAAGCGCCCAGCGCCGAACCGATCTGGTCGCCCAGCTTGGCGGCGACCAGGACGGACAGCAGGACCCATAGGGGGTTCATCCGCACGGTGCGGCTCATCACCACCGGGTTCAGCACGTGGTTCTCGATCTGCTGGTAGGCGAGGAAGACCACCAGCGTCACGATCCCGGCGGGCGACGAGTGGATGAAGGCGAGGATGACCGTGGGAATGCCGGCCAGCAGGCCCCCGACCAGGGGGAGGAGGTCCACCAGGGCCACCCAGAGGCCGAGCAGCGGGGCGAACGGGACGCCCAGGAGCACCAGGGTCACGAAGACGACGACGCCGGCGACCACCGACGTCAGCACGTTGCCGAGCACGTAGCCGGCCACCGAGCGGGTGACCTCGGCGTAGGTCCGTCGGACCCGACTGGCCCGCTCGGCCGGCATCAGGCCGAGGATCCCCCGGGCCACGGTCGGGCCCTCCAGCATGATGAAGAACGACAGGATGGCGATCGTGGTGATGGCTACCACCGTCGACGCAGCGGCGGCGCCTACCGACAGCGCCTGGGCCGGCTTGAGGATCTTGGTCACGTCCTCACTGAGCTTCGGGGCGTTCTTGGCCACCCAGTTCTGAAGATGCAGCCGCTTGACCAGCCGGCCTATCGATCCCCGGCCGTGCTCGGCCTGATGGACCAAGGTGGGCACCTGGCGGGCGAAGTGGGTCACCCCCGAGACCAGGGGGGCCGAAAACGCGTAGACGATGGCCCCGAAGGCCACGAGTCCGATCAGGAACACCACCGACGCAGCCGCACCGCGTGGCAGTCCCCGCCGCTCGAGCAGGTGGATGGCCGGCGAGACGGCCAGCGCGACGAAGGCCGCCACCAGGACGTAGAGCACCTCCATCCGCAGCACCCACAGCAGCAGCAGGAAGATGCCGGTGAGCACCACCACGGCGACGGTGGTGAGGATCGTGGCCAGGGGCACCCGGCGGGCGTCCGCCGCCCCGGCCACTCGGCTGTGCCAGCTCGATTCGTCCGGACCGGGCGCCGCCGCACCGGGCCGAGCCGCGCCGGGCGCCGCCGCACCGGGCGCCGCCGGACTGGCCCCGTCAGGCGGCTGGGTCGGCCGGGACATCGGCCAAGCATGGCAGGTCCGGTCCGAAATGGGTGGAAGCATGGCGGCCGATGGAGCAGCTGGAGGGCGCCGCCGCCGGGGGTGGCGAGGGATCGGGCGACCCGCCTGCCGGTGCTCCTCGGTCCTCGGACGCCGGCGGGGACGGGGTCCCGGTAGCCGGCGGCTCGACCGGTCCGCCGGACCCACCACCGCCGGACGTCGGGGCACTGCGCAACCGGCGCCGGCTGGTTCGCTCGTTCCGGGTCGCCCTCGCCCTGGTCGTGCTGTTCTTCGTGGCCGAGTACCTGCTGCTCCCCGACGTGACCAGCGCCGGCCAGTCGATCAGCCGGCTGGGCCGGGTCGACGTGGCGGGGCTCGTCGTCGGGGTGCTGCTCGAGTTCTGCGCTCTGGGCGCCTATGCGCAGCTCACGCACACCGTGCTCTCCCCCGACCCGCCGCCCCGGTGGCGCCTCCTGCGGGTGAACATGTCGAGCCTGGCGGTGAGCCACGTGCTGCCCGGCGGGACGGCCCCGGGGGCGGCGGTCGCCTATCGGCTGCTGACCGAGTCGGGCGTCTCGGGATCGACGGCGGCGTTCGGGCTGGCGACCCAGGGCGTCGGGTCGGCGGTGGTGCTCAACGTCATCTTCTGGGTCTTCCTGCTCATCTCGATCCCGCTGCGGGGCTACAACCCGCTCTACGGCTTCGCCGCGATCGCCGGCGCCCTGCTGCTGGCCGCGTTCGGCGGCGTGGTCCTGCTCTTGACCCGCGGCGCCCGCCAGGCGGCCGATCGCCTGCACCACCTGGCGGTCCACCTGCCGTTCGTGAACGCCGACCGAATCTCCTCGCTGGTCCAGAACGTCGCCGACCGCCTGGCGGTGCTGCTGCGGAACCGCCACCTGCTCACCAGCGCGCTGCTCTGGGCGGCCGCCAACTGGCTCCTCGATGCCGGGTCGCTGTGGGTCCTGTTGCTGGCGTTCGGCCACGCCATCTCGCCCGTCGACCTTCTGGTGGCCTACGGCCTCGCCAACATCCTCGCCGTGATCCCGATCACCCCCTCGGGGCTCGGCGTCGTCGAGGGGGTCCTGATCCCGACCCTGTCGGGCTTCGGGGTGCCCAAGACGGTGGCGATCCTGGGCGTGCTGGCCTGGCGGCTGGTGAACTTCTGGCTGCCCATCCCCATGGGCGGCCTCTCGTATCTGTCCCTACGGCTCGGGCCGGTCGCCCGGCGCCGGCGGGCGACGGGCCCGGCCGGCTCCCCGGCGGACTGCACGCTCGGCTGATCGCCGCTCAGCCGGTGGCGGACCCGGCCGGTTCGCCCGGGTCCCCGGCCGAGACGGTCTCGGGCGGCCGGGGATCGGGATCGCGCCGCCGACGGGCCCGCTCGATCGCCAGCTCGCGCAGGCGCCGTTGCGAGTTGACGTCATCGCGGGTTGGCACCCTCCGCCACCGGCGGTCCGCGCCGAGCGACCAGGTGTTGGTGTCGTCGGCGAAGGTCAGCTGGAGGATCTCGAGGAGGCGGCCCTGCAGCTCGGGGTCCCGCACCGGAGCCAGCACCTCGATGCGCCGGTCGAGGTTGCGCTCCATCAGGTCGGCCGAGCCGATGAGGAGCCGGAGGGCCTCGGTGCCGGGAGCGGGAGCGGGCGAGGCCCCATCGCCGCCTGCCTCGGGGTGTCCGGGTACCCCGGCGATGTCCACCCCGGTCGGTCCGAAGGAGAAGATCCGCGAGTGCTCGAGGAACTGGCCGACGATCGAGCGGACCCGGATGGTCTCGGAGAGCTCGGGAATGCCCGGCCGCAGGCAGCACAAGCCCCGGATGGCGAGGTCGATGGGGACGCCGGCCCGAGAGGCGCGGTACAGCGCGTCGATCATCCTCGGGTCGGTGAGACCGTTCAGCTTGAGCACGATGCGGCCCCGCGCTCCAGCGGCCGCCTGCTCGTCGATCAGCTCGAGGATGCGCTGCCGCAGGGTGATGGGCGCCACCAGGATCTCGCGGTACTCGGCCGGGCGGCTGAACCCGGTGAGGTAGTTGAACAGGTCGCCCACGTCGGCCCCGATGTCCCGGGCGGCGGTGAGCAGGCCCAGGTCCTCGTAGATCCGGGCCGTCTTGGAGTTGTAGTTGCCGGTGCCCACGTGGCAGTAGCGGCGGATCCCCTCCTCCTCGCGCCGGAGCACCAGGGCGGTCTTCGAGTGGGTCTTCAGACCGACCAGGCCGTACACGACGTGGACCCCCGCCTCCTCGAGCGCCTTGGCCCAGCCGATGTTCGCCTGCTCGTCGAAGCGCGCCTTGAGCTCGACCAGGGCGGCGACTTGCTTGCCCTTTTCGGCCGCCCGGATGAGCGAGGCGACCACCGGGCTGTCGCCCGAGGTGCGGTACAGGGTCTGCTTGATCCCGAGCACGTCGGGATCGTCGGCGGCCTGGGCGATGAACGCCTCGACCGAGGTGGCGAAGGAGTCGTAGGGGTGGTGCACCAGGACGTCCCGCTCGCGCAGCACGGCGAACAGGTCGGCCCGCTCGTTGCCCGCCGTGGCGAGCGGCGGCGGGGTCATCGGGGTCCAGGTCTCCTCGTGGAGGTCGGGCCGGTCCAGCCCGTAGACCGCCCACAGCCCGCCCAGGTCGATCGGCGCCTCGATCGAGTAGACGTTGTCGGCCGCCACCTCGAGCTCGCTGGCGAGCATGTCCCGGACCGCGTCACTGGCGCTGGCGGCGATCTCGAGCCGCACCGCCCGGCCGAACCGCCGCCGTTGGAGCTCCATCTCGACCGCCACCAGCAGGTCGTCGGCCTCGTCTTCCTCCACCGCCAGGTCGGCGTTGCGGGTGACCCGGAACGTCTCGTGCCGGCCGATGGTCATCCCGGGGAACAGGGCCTCGAGATGGGCGGCGATCACCTGCTCGAGCGGGACGAAGCGCTCGCCGTCGGGCATCACGACGAAGCGCTGGAGGGCGGGCGGGATCTTGACCCGGGCGATGCGCGACTCCCCGCTCGCCGGGCTGGCCACCTCCACCACCAGGTTGAGCGACAGGTTGGAGATGTAGGGGAAGGGATGGCCCGGGTCGACGGCCAGCGGAGTGAGCACCGGAAAAATCTGGCGATCGAACACGTCGACGAGGTACTCGCGGTCGTCGTCGTCGAGCGACGACCAGTCCGACAGCCGAACACCGGCGTCGGCGAGGGCGGGAACGATCGAGCCCAGGAAGATCCGGTCCTGGCGGGCCACCAGCTCCTCGACCCGGCGGCGGATCGCCGCGAGCTGCTCGCCGGGTCGTAGGCCGTCGGGGGACTGGGTCCGTATCCCGGCGGCGACCTGGTCCTCCAGCCCAGCCACCCGCACCTGGAAGAACTCGTCCAGCAGCTCGGAGAAGATGGCCAGGAACTTCACCCGCTCGAGGAGGGGCATGCTCCCGTCTTCGGACAGGTCGAGCAGCCGTGATCCGAAGTCGAGCCGGGAGAGCTCGCGGTTGGTGAAGCGCTGGGCGCCGAAGGCGGCGATCTGCTCGTCCTCGCTCCGCGCCGGCGTCCGACCGGCCGGCTCGGCGACCAGCTGGCTGCCGCCGGCCGGCAGCACGGCCGATACCGACCTGGTGGGCGAGGCCGCTGCGGGAGAGCTCAGGTCGGGAGCCATAGGGGTCTCCCTCAAGACTGTACTACCCGCTACTACGCTGCTCGCCGTGGTCCAGCTCGCCTCGTCGTTGGCGCCCCGCGGGCTGCGGGCCAGGGTCACCGTCCTGCCGCCGTGGCCCCGGGGGCCCAAGCCGCGGCGCCGGACCGAGCTCGGGCTGCTGGTCTTCAGCTCGCTCATCACAGTGGCGCTCTACGTGATCGCCGAGTTGGGGGCGAGCTCGAAGATCCCCGAGCACATCGGCCCGATCCTCGGGGTGATCCTCGGGCTGTCCCTGGCGGCGCACCTGGTCACCCGGTGGCTGGTCCCCAACGCCAACCCGGTCGTCGTCCCCATCGCGGCGCTGCTCAACGGCATGGGCTACGTGGTGATCGCCCGGTGGAATCCCCCGTACGCCAAGGCCCAAGCGGGTTGGGTGGCGCTTGGGGTCGTGCTCTACACGCTGACCCTGCTGGTGGTCCGCCGGAGCCGGGACCTGGACCGCTACCGGTACTTGCTGCTCTTGATCTGCGGGTTGCTCCTGCTCGCCCCGCTCGTGCCCCACGTCGGGCAGTCCGAGGGCGGTGCCCGGCTGTGGGTCCGGATCTTCGGCATACAGTTCCAACCGGTGGAGGGGGCCAAGCTCCTGCTGTGCCTGTTCTTCGCCTCCTACTTCGCCGAAAAGCGCGAGCTGCTCTCCATCCCCACCCGCCGACTCGGCGACCGGCTGGTGGTCGACCCGGCGCCCCTGGTGCCGATCCTGATCGCCTGGGCCTTCGCCATGCTGGTGATCGGGGTGGAGAACGACGTCGGCTTCGCCATGCTGATCTTCACCCTGTTCATCGGGCTGCTGTGGGTGGCGACCGGCCGACTCGCCTACCTGGTGCTGGGCGTCGTGCTCTTCGCGGTCGGCGCCTTCGTCGCCGTGCACCTCTTCTCGCAGGTCCACGTGCGGATCACGACCTGGTTCGACCCGTGGAAGACGGCCAACACGACCGGTGAGCAGCTCGCCCAAGGGTGGTACGCGCTGGGCTCGGGCGGGATCGGCGGGACCGGGCTGGGGCTCGACCACTTCACCGGGACGATCCCCGAGCTCACCAGCGACATGATCTTTGCCGCCATCGGTAACGAGATGGGGCTGCTCGGTGCCAGCACCGTGGTGATCGCGTTCCTGCTGCTGGTCGGCACCGGCCTGCAGATCGCCCAGCGGGCCCGCTCGGACTTCTCGCGCCTGGTGGCAACCGGTATGACCCTCATCTTGGGCTTCCAGGCGTTCTTCATCATGGCCGGGGTGCTGCGGCTCCTCCCCTTGACCGGCATCACCCTGCCCTTCGTGGCCTACGGCGGATCGTCGTTGGTCGCCAACTACGTGCTGATAGCGATACTCCTGCGGATCTCCGACGAGGGGACCACCACCCTCCAAGAGCAGCTCACGGGGGTGGGCCAACCCGGTGAGTACTCCTTCATCGAAGCGCGCAACTGAGCCTCGGACGCGACGACACCCCGGGTGGACCGACGAATCGGTACCGCCCCGGGGTGTCGCCCCCATTCGCTGGTTCGCCCGGTGGCCCGCCGTGGGGCACCGGGCGCCGCCCGTCAGGCCGTCGGCACCGCGCCCACCACGTTGTCCACGTGGATGCCCAGGCCGGGCAGGGACCCGGCGTTGCCGGCGTCACCGAAGGCGAAGACGCCGCCATCCGAGCCGATGAGCCAGTAGCCGTTGCTGTCGGCGGTGGGAACGATGGCCACGATGTTCGAGACCGCCACGTGGAGCGCCGGCAGCGTGCCGAAGCCGGCCGCGGCGCCGAACGGGTACACGGTGCCGTTGGCAGAGACCAGCCAGTAGCCGTTCCCGCTCGCCGTGGCCGCGATGCCCACGATCGGGCCCGCCGGGTTGGCGACCGAGCCGAGGTTGCCGGCGTCACCGAAGGCGTACACCGTGCCGGTGGCGGTCACCACCCAGTACCCGCCGTCGTCGGTCGTCGGGACGATGCCGACGACGTTGGACACGTGGATGCCCAGGCCCGGCAGCGAGTTCTCGAAGGGCGCACCCCCGAACGCGAACACCCCACCGTCGGCTCCCACCAGGTAGTAGCCCCCGTTGGAGGTCGGGACGATGCCCACGATGTCGTTCACGTGGACCCCGATGCCGGGCAGCGAGTTGGCGAACGGCGCGTCACCGAAGGCGAAGACGCCACCGTCGGTGCCGACCAGGTAATACCCCTTCTCATCGGCGGTGGGCACGATGCCCCGTACGTTGGACACGTGGACGCCGAGGCCCGGTAGCGAGCCGAAGAAGCCGTTGGGGTTCCCGAAGACGAACACCCCGCCGTCGGTGCCCACCAGGTCGTAGCTGGCCGG
>DASYAI010000042.1:0-17913 GCA_036501425.1 Acidimicrobiales bacterium
CGCGTTCGAGGACATGGTCACGCCCCTTTTGACCGAGTTCGCCAGTCACCGGCCCGACGAGGACACCAGCACCATTGTTTCGGCCGCACGCGTTGCCCTGTCGGCCCACGACGGGCAGTTCCGTCGCTCCGGCGAGCCCTACATCACGCACCCGATCGCCGTGGCCACCATCGTGGCCGAGCTCGGGCTGGACGCCCAGACGGTGGCCGCCGCCCTGCTGCACGACGCGGTGGAGGACACCGGGCTGTCCCTCGAGGCCATCGACCAGACCTTCGGCCCGGTGGTGGCCAAGGTGGTCGACGGGGTGACCAAGCTGGACCGCCTCCAGTTCGACTCCAAGGAGGCCCAGCAGGCCGCCACCATCCGCAAAATGCTCGTCGCCATGGCCGACGACTGGCGGGTCCTGCTGATAAAGCTGGCCGACCGCCTGCACAACATGCGCACCCTGGCCGTCATGCCCGAATGGAAGCAGCGCCGCACGGCCCAGGAGACCTTTGACGTCTACGCCCCCCTGGCCCACCGCCTGGGTGTGCAGCAGGTGCGCTGGCAACTCGAGGACCTGGCCTTCGCCACCCTGCACCCCAAACGCTACGCCGAAATTGAGCAGATGGTGGCCGCCCGGGCCCCCCAGCGCGAGGAGTACCTCGAGCGGGTGCTGGTCCACGTCAAGGAACGGCTCGACGACATGGGCGTCGGGGCGGACGTCACCGGCCGGCCGAAGCACCTCTGGAGCATCTACGAGAAGATGGTGGTGCGGGGCAAGGAGTTCGACGACATCCACGACCTGGTGGGGATCCGCGTCGTCGTGGCCTCCGAAAAGGACTGCTGGGCGGCGCTGGGGGCCATCCACGCCATCTGGCCCCCGGTGCAGGGGCGGTTCAAGGACTACATCAACACCCCGAAGTTCAACCTGTACCAGTCGCTGCACACGACGGTGATCGGTCTCGACGGCAAGCCCATCGAGGTTCAGGTCCGCACGGCCGAGATGCACCGCCGGGCCGAGTACGGGATCGCCGCCCACTGGGGCTACAAGGAGCGGGAGAACGCCTCGTCGGAGATGGCGTGGATGCAGCGCATCGCCGACGTCGACGCCGAGACCAGCGATCCGGTGGAGTTCCTCGAGGCGCTCAAGCTCGACCTCGAGCAGGACGAGGTCTATGTGTTCACCCCGAAGGGCAAGGTCGTGGCCCTGCCGGCCCAGTCCCGGCCGGTCGACTTCGCGTACGCCATCCACACCGAGGTAGGCCACCGCTGCATCGGTGCCCGGGTCAACGGCCGGCTGGTCCCCCTCGACACGCAGCTCCAGTCGGCCGACACGGTGGAGATCTTCACCTCCAAGTCGCCCACCGCCGGCCCGTCGCGTGACTGGCTCAAGATCGTGGCGTCCTCGAGGGCGCGCAACAAGATCCGCCAATGGTTCAGCCGCGAGCGCCGCGAGGACGCCATCGAGTCGGGCCGCGAGGACCTGACCCGGGCCCTGCGCCGCGAGGGCCTCCCGCTCCAGAAGATCCTCGGTTCGAGCGCCCTGCGGGCCGTGGCCGAGTCGATGAACCTGGTCGATCTGGACGCGCTGTACGCCACGATCGGCGAGAACCAGGTCTCGGCCCAGTCGATCGTCCAGCGCCTGGCCCGCGAGCTGCACGGCGGGGAGCTCGAGCAGCTGCCGACGACGGTCACCCGGCGGGCCCGCGGACCGCGCCCGGGGCGCCGCTCCACCATCGGGGTGTACGTCGAGGGTCTCGACGACGTGATGGTGCACCTGGCGCGGTGCTGCACGCCGGTCCCGGGCGACCAGATCATCGGCTTCGTCACCCAGGGCCGGGGCGTCTCGGTGCACCGGGCCGACTGCTCCAACGCGACGGCGCTCTCCCGCCGGTCCCAGGACCGGCTGATCGAGGTGGAGTGGGACCGGGGCAACGACGCCATCTTCCTCGCCACCCTCGAGGTGCTGGCGTTCGACCGGGCCCGGCTGCTCGCCGACGTGAGCCGGGTCGTCTCCGAGCACCACCTCAACATCGTGGCCGCCCGCACGGCGACGACGCCGGACCGGGTGAGCCGCATGGCGTTCGACGTGGAGCTGGCCGACCCCTCGCACCTGCACTCGTTGATCGCCTCGCTCAAGCATCTCGACGGCGTGTTCGACGCCTACCGTCAGCTACCTGGCAAGAGGGCGTGAGCGGCCGTTGACCGACGACGCCAGCTCGGCGCGCCCTGGCGCCGAGGATCAAGCGCCAGGTGAGCCCGTCCGGGCCCCCACCGGAACCCACGACGTCCTGTGGCCCGAGTCCGCTCGTTGGGAGGTCTTCGTCGCCACCTTCGCCCGGGCGGTGGAGGCAGCCGGCTACGGCCTCACCCACACCCCCCTGTTCGAGGACGTGCGGGTCTTTCGCCGGGGGATCGGCGCTTCGAGCGAGGTCGTGGGCAAGGAGATGTACGAGTTCGCCGACCGGGGCGGCCGTGCCCTCGCGCTGCGGCCCGAGGGCACGGCACCGATCGTTCGCGCCTTCGTCCAGCACCGCCCGCCGCTGCCGTTCAAGGCCTGGTACGTCACCCCGTCCTTCCGCTACGAGCGGCCCCAGGCGGGTCGCTACCGCCAGCACCACCAGGTCGGCGTGGAGGCGCTCGGACCCGCCGACGCCGATCTCGACGTCGAGGTGGTCGGACTGGCGGCGGGGTTCTTCGGGTCGCTCGGCCTGCGCCGCTTCGAGCTGTCCGTCAACTCGATGGGCGACGGCAACTGCCGGCCGGCCTACGTGACGCTGCTGGGCGGCCTGCTCGCCGAGCGCCGCGAGGCGCTGTGCGACGAGCACCGGGCGCGCCTCGAGCTCAACCCCCTGCGCGTGCTCGACTGCAAGCGACCGGCATGCCGCGCCGCGACCGCCGACGTGCCGGCGCTGGTGGACCACCTGTGCGAGGACTGTGCCACCCACTTCACGCGCCTCCGCCAGGGCCTCGAGGCCTCGGACATCGCCTACCGGGTCGACCACCGGCTGGTCCGGGGCTTCGACTACTACACCCGGACCACGTTCGAGTTCGCGGCCGCGTCCCTCGACGCGGCCCAGAACGCCATCGGCGGCGGTGGCCGCTACGACGGGCTGGTCGAGATGCTGGGCGGGCCGCCGACGCCGGGCATCGGCTTCGGGATCGGCATCGAGCGGGCCCTTCTGGCCTGCGACGCCGAGGGGGCGTTCCACCCCCGCCCCCCCGCCCTCGACGCGTACGTCGTGGACGTGACCGGCGGCGAGGCGGCGCGCGATCTGACCATCGAGCTGCGGCGCGCCGGCCTGCGGGCCGACCGGTCCTTCGACGGCCGCTCCATGAAGGCGCAGCTCCGAGCGGCCGACCGTTCGGGTGCCCGGGTGGCCCTGATCGTCGGGAACGACGAGCTCGCCCGCGGCACGGTGACCCTGCGGCCGCTGCGCGGGCCGGGCGAGCAACGGTCCGTCGGCCGCCACGAGCTGTGCGCGACCCTTGTTGCCGCCGCCGCGGACCCAGCAGCCGCGGACCCAGCCGCGGCGGACCGAGCCGCGGCGGACCGAGCCAGCGAAGCGAGCGACGAGGACGACGAGAGGAGCGCGCCGTGAACCGGGCCGACCGGGACGACACCAAGGGAGCGTCGGCCACCTCGTGGCGCTCCAAGCTCTGCGGCGAGGTGGACCTCGCCGACGTCGGCGCCCGCGTCCGGCTCTGCGGCTGGGTGGCCCGCCGCCGTGACCACGGCGAGCATCTCGCCTTCGTCGACCTGCGCGACCACAGTGGGGTGGTGCAGTGCGTGGTGGACGGATCGGTGGACGTGCGCAGCGAGTACGTGGTCGCCGTCGAGGGCGTGGTGCGCGAGCGCCCGCCGGGCACGGTGAACCCCAAGCTGGCCACCGGCTCGGTCGAGCTGGGCGACTGCACGCTCGAGGTGCTTTCGGCGGCCCAGCCGCCACCTTTCGGGGTGGACGACCGCAGCGAGGCCGACGAGCCCGTGCGGCTGCGTCACCGCTACGTCGACCTGCGCCGCCCGCGCATGCAGGCCAACCTCCGGCTACGCGCTCGGGTCGTGGGCGCCATCCGGTCGGCCATGGACCGCCAGGGGTTCTGCGAGGTGGAGACCCCGTTGTTGTGGGCGCCCACCCCCGAGGGCGCCCGGGAGTTCGCCGTGCCGAGCCGCCTGCACCGCGGCTCGTTCTACGTCCTGCCCCAGAGCCCCCAGCTCGCCAAGCAACTGCTGATGGTCGGCGGGCTCGACCGCTATTACCAGATCGCCCGTTGCCTGCGGGACGAGGACCTCCGGGCCGACCGCCAGTTCGAGTTCACCCAGCTCGACATGGAGGCTTCGTTCGTCGACCAGCAGGACGTGATCGGGTTCGTGTCCGAGGCCGTGATGAGCGCGACGGAGATCGCGACCGGGACGAGGCCCGAGCACGTGGACCGCATGACCTGGGCCGAGGCGATCGACCGCTACGGCACCGACAAGCCCGACCTGCGCTTCGGGATGGAGCTGGTCGACCTCGGGGCCGTCTTCGCCGCCACCGGCGTCCGGGCCTTCGCCGCACCCTGCGTCAAGGCGATCCGGGTGCCCGACGGGGCCGGCATCGCGCGAACCCGCCTCGACGCGCTGACCGACCGGGCCAAGGGGCTCGGGGCGAAGGGGCTGGCGTGGTTCCGGGTAGGGGAGTCGACCGCGCTCGACTCCCCGCTCGACCGGTTCCTGTCCGAGCCCGAGCGGACCGGGCTGGTCGCCGCCACCGGTGCCGTCCCCGGTGACCTGTTGCTGGTGGTGGCCGACGAGCACCGCACCGCCTGCAGCGTCCTGGGGGCCCTGCGCACCGAGCTCGGCTCCCCACCGGTCGGCGAGGGTCCGCTGCGCTTCGTCTGGGTGACCGACTTCCCGATGTTCGACGGCGTCGACCCGGCGGGCAACCCGATCGCCGCCCACCATCCCTTCACCATGCCCAACACCGAGGACTTCGACCTGTTGGAGTCGGACCCGGCAGCGGCCCGCTCGCAGGCCTACGACCTCGTCCTCAACGGGTGGGAGCTCGGCTCGGGCAGCGTCCGCATCCACCGGGCCGACATCCAGCAGCGGGTGTTCTCCGCCCTGGGCATCGACGCCGGGGAAGCCGAGGCCCGCTTCGGGTTCCTGCTCAGCGCATTCCGGTACGGCGCGCCGCCCCACGCCGGGTTCGCGTTCGGCATCGACCGGCTCGTGGCGGTCTTCGCCGGCGAGGAGAACATCCGCGAGGTCATCGCCTTCCCGAAGACCCAGTCGGGGGCGGACCCCCTGACCGGGGCCCCGGCCCCGCTGGCCGCGTCCGCCCTGGCCGAGCTGGGAATCCGGGTACCGTCGGCCAGCCCGTGAGCTCCACCGCCCCCGGCGGGGGGTTGTTCGACGCGGCGGCGACACGGCGGCTGGCCACCGGCGGCCCGTTGGCCGCCCGCTTGCGCCCGCGATCGCTCGACGAGGTCATCGGCCAGCGGCACCTCGTGGCACCGGGCGCCCCCCTGCGGGTGCTGGTGGAGCAGGACCAGTTGCGGTCGGTCATCTTGTGGGGACCACCGGGGACCGGCAAGACCACCCTGGCCCGGCTGTTCGCCGCCGCCACGGCGAAGGAGCTGGTGCCGCTCTCGGCGGTGGCGGCGGGGGTCAAGGACGTCCGCGAGGCGCTCGAGGGGGCGCGCCGCCGACTGGGGGAGCGGGGCCAGGGGACCATCCTCTTCGTCGACGAGGTCCACCGGTTCAACAAGGCCCAGCAGGACGTGCTGCTCCCGGCGGTCGAGGACGGGCTCGTGGTGCTGGTCGGCGCCACCACCGAGAACCCCTTCTTCGAGGTCAACCCCCCGCTGCTCAGCCGGACCACCCTGTGGCGGCTCGAGCCCCTGGGCGACGACGACCTGGCCGAGGTGGTCGCCCGGGGCCTGGCCGCCGAGGAGGCGGCCGCCGAGGAGGCGGCCGTGGCGGCGCTCGTCGCGGTGGCCGACGGCGACGCCCGCTCCCTTCTCACCACCCTCGAGGTGGCCGTCGCCTTGGCCCGCGCCCGGGCTGGTGCCCAGGGCGCCCCGGCGACCGTCGTCGTCGACGACGTGGCCCGGGCTCGGGACGGCCGGCTCTACCATCAAGGCCCCGACGACCACTACGACCAGGTCAGCGCCTTCATCAAGAGCGTGCGCGGCTCGGACCCCGACGCCGGGCTGTACTGGCTGGCCCGCATGCTCGATGCGGGCGAGGACCCGCGGTTCGTTGCCCGCCGGCTGGTCATCCTGGCGAGCGAGGACGTGGGTCTCGCCGATCCGATGGGACTGGTCGTCGCCAACGCCGCCGCCCAGGCGCTCGAGCTGGTGGGCCTGCCCGAGGCCGCCCTCAACCTGGCCGAGGCCACCGTCTACCTGGCCTGCGCGCCCAAGTCCAACGCCGTGGTGGCCGCGCTCGGACGGGCCCGCCAGGACCTGGCCGGCGGGCCGCAGGCCGCCGTTCCCGCGCACCTGCGCGACTCGCACTACCGGGGTGCGGCGCGGATCGGCCACGGCGAGGGGTACCGGTACCCCCACGACGACCCCGAGGGCTGGGTGGACCAGCAGTACCGGCCGGCCGACGTCGAGGGACGGGTCTACTTCGAGCCGACCGGCCGCGGCATGGAGGGGTCACTGGTCGACCAGCTACGGGCGCGCCGCGAGCGCCGGAGGCCCCCCGGACCGTGAGCACCCGGCGCCGGCGGGCGCTGATCCCCGAGGACCCGGGGGGGCGGGGAACGATGCGCGGTGGTCTCCGGGCCGTCCTCGCCGGCGCGGTGGTGGCCGGCACCCTCGGCGGCGCGGTCGTGGCCGGGGTCGCCCCAGCGGTCTTGGCGGCCAGCGCCGCCCCGGGCGCGGGCGCTCGGGGCGCCCTTCCCCGAGCACCGGCGCTGCCCCCCGGAGCCCACCTCCAAGGCGCCCTCGGGCCCTCGGTGCCCGTGCAGGCCGAGGTCGTGCTGGCGCCGCGCGACCCGGCCGCCCTCGACACCGCGGTCGGCGCGGTGTCCGAGCCGGGCTCGCCCGAGTACCACCACTTCCTGGCGCCGGGCCAGTTCGCCCGCACCTACGGCCCGGACCCGGCCGACGTGGCGGCGACCCGCGCCTGGCTGTCCTCGGTCGGCCTGACCGTCGGGCCCACCGACCCCGACGGCTTCGTCATCCCGGTGTCGGGGAGTGCCGACGTGGTCGCCCACGCCTTCTCCACCGCCCTGTCGGCCGTCCGGCTGGCCGACGGCTCGACCTCCTACGTCCAGTCCGGCTCGGCGTCGGTGCCGGCGGACCTTGCACCGCACATCACGAGCGTCGTCGGGCTGAGCGCCGCCAGCCGCTACGACCGGGACGCCGTCGTCGCACCGCCGCCTGGTTCCGCCGGGCTCGCCGGGGCCCGCTCGACGCCGCTCGAGCCGGCCGACCCGCTCGAGCTCGCCCAGAGCACGGGAGCGGCCGGAGCGGCCGGCTGCACCGCGGCCCAGGCCACCGGTGGAACCCTGCAATCGAGCGTGGCCGCCCTGTACGGGTTCTCCGACCTCTTCGCGCAGGGGCGCACCGGGACGGGCCAGACCATCGCGCTCTACGAGCTGGAGGGGTACTCGGCGGCCGACGTCGAGCAGTTCGAGCAGTGCTTCGGGCGTAGCGCCACGGTCAGTTCGGTGACCGTGGACGGCGGTCCGCTGCCCTCGGCGGCGGCGCCCGGCTCCGGCGAGGCGGCGCTCGACATTGAGAACACGTTGAGCTTCGCGCCCGCCACCCGGGTGGTGGTCTACGAGGGCCCCAACGACGGCGGGGTCGGCCCGATGGACGTCTACCGGCGGATCGCCGACGACGACGCCGCCCCGGTGGTGGCCACCAGCTGGGGCATCTGCGAGGCGGCCAACGGCGCCGCCGCCGAGCAGGCCGAGGCCCAGATCTTCGATCAGATGGCCCTCGACGGCCAGACCGTGGTGGCCGCCAGCGGCGACGCCGGCTCGGAGGACTGCTACCCCCAAGGGCCTAACGCCACCTCGCTGGCGGTCGACGATCCGGGCAGCCAACCGACCGTCACCAGCGTCGGGGGCACGGCGCTGTCGCCGTCGGCACCTGCGGGCCAGGTGGTGTGGAACTCCTGCGACGGCCTCGGGGCGTCCTGTGCCCGCTCGGGCGGCCGGCAGGGCGCCGGTGGCGGCGGCGTGTCGAGCACCTGGGCGTTGCCCAGCTACCAGGCCGCCCGCGTGCTGTCCCCCTGCCCGGCCGGCGCGACCACCGGTACCTCCGACTGCCGCCAGGTCCCCGACGTCGCCGCCCTGGCGGCGCCCTCACCGGGATATCCGATCGTCTGGGACGGCCGATGGACCACGGCCGGGGGCACCAGCGCTGCCGCGCCGTTGTGGGCAGCCCTGTTCGCCGACGCCGACCAGGGCTGCAACACCCCCCTCGGTTCGGTGGACCCGGCGCTCTACGCCCTCGGGGACGCCCAGGCCCCGGTGTTCGGCGACGTCACCACCGGGGACAACGACTTCCTCCAGACCAACGGGGGCCAGTACGGCGCCGGCACCGGCTACGACCTGGCGAGCGGCTGGGGCTCGCCCGAAAGCGGGGCCCTGGTGGCCGCCCTCCAGCCCGCCGGCGGGTGCCCGTCGGTCGTCGGGTTGAGCGCCCCGTTCGGCCCCCTGTCGGGCGGCACGCTCACCATCACCGGCTCGGGCCTGGGCGGGGCGAGCGCGGTCGACGTCGGCGCCCTCGGGCCGGCGAGCATCGTCGCCGACACGCCGACCAGCATCACGGTGTCGCTGCCGACGGCGCCCAGGCCGATCGCGGTCGACGTGACCGTCGTGACCCCGAACGGGACCTCGCCCGCCTCGCCGGTCGACCGCTACGTGTTCGGGGTCGCCCACACCGGGGCCGGGTACGTGCTCGGGGCGGCCGACGGGGGGATCTTCGCCTTCGGGGACGCGCCGTACGAGGGTTCCATGGGGGGTCACCACCTCGACCAGAGGGTCGTGGGCGTGGTGGCGGACTGGGAGGGCCGGGGGTACTGGGAGGTGGCGGCCGACGGGGGGATCTTCGCCTTCGGGGACGCGCCGTACGAGGGGTCGATGGGCGGGATCCGGCTGGTCGCCCCGGTGGTGGGGATCGCGGGCACGTGAGCCGGCGGCGGGGTCGCCCTCTTCCCAGGTGACGCCCGCGGTACCGGTAATGTCCAGCCAATGTCCGCCGCCGACGTGGTCGTGGTGGCCGCCGCAGCAGTCGCCTGCGTCGCCGGCGTGGTCTGCCTGGTCGCGGCCGGTCTCCTCGTGAGCCAGGTCCGACGGCTCGAGCGCACCCTGGGCGCGCTGCGCGCCGAGGTGGTGCCCCTGCTGGCCGACGCCCGGCAGGCGGCCGATGCCGCCGCCACCGAGATGCTCCGGGTGGGCGCGGTGCTCGAGGACGCCGAGTCGGTGACCTCCACCGTCGAGTCGGCGACCCGACTGGCCCACCAGGCGTTCGCCAACCCGATCGTCAAGGTGCTGGCCTGGCGAGCCGGCGCGGCCGGGGGCCTCCGCCAGCTGCGCCGGGGGGGCGAGCCGCCGACCTCGCTCGACGGACGGCGACGACGATCCGACGGACGGCGATGAGCCGACGGACGGCGATGGGCGGCTTCGCGCGCACGACGGTGATCGGCTTCGAGCGGGTGCCGGCGGGCGCTGGACCGGTGGGCGACAACGGGCGGTCCTGCGCGAAGGGGTACCGATGGGGCGCGTGAGATGGTTGGCCGCCGGGGCCACGATCGGTGCCGGGGGGACACTGTGGGCGCGCCGCCGCCTCCGGCGACGGGTCCACCAGGCGGTGGACCGGCTGGCGCCCTCGTCGTTGAGCCAGGGGGTGGGCGAAGGAGCCCGCCAGGTGGGCGATCGGGTCCGCGGCGCGTTCGACGCTGGCCGCCGCGAGCGGGCCCGCCGCGAGGCCGAGCTGCGGCAGCACCTGGCGGCCACCTCCCCATCTGCCGTGGTCGCCGGCCCGGCGGGCGGCGGGTCACGGGCTCCGGCGCACGCCCGCCACGGACCGACCGGCCGCCCGCAGGGTCGAAGGCACGAGCAGGCCCGCCAGTAGGCTCTCGGCGATGGAGGCCAGCCAGCTTCGGGCGCGTTTCACCGGGTTCTTCGCCGAGCGCGGGCACCGGGTCGTGCCCTCGTCGAGCCTCATCCCCTCGCACCCGCGGGCCCCGCTGTTCACCAACGCGGGCATGAACCAGTTCATCCCCTACTTCGTGGGCGAGGAGATCCCGCCGTTCCGCCGGGCCACCTCGGTGCAGAAGTGCGTGCGGATCCGGGGCAAGCACGACGACATCGAGCTGATCGGCCGCACCACCCGCCACCTCAGCTTCTTCGAGATGCTGGGCAACTTCAGCTTCGGGGACTACTTCAAGGCGGAGGTGATCCCCTGGGCCTGGCAGCTGGTGACCGAGTCGCTGGGCCTCGACGGGGATCGGGTCTGGGTCACCGTCCACCACGACGACGACGTGGCGGCGGAGATTTGGCATGACGCCGTGGGACTGCCCATCGAGAGGATCCAGCGTCTGGGGGAGGACAACTTCTGGGAGATGGGCGACACCGGGCCCTGCGGGCCATCCTCGGAGCTCTTCTACGACCGCGGCGCGCGGTGGGGGGAGGCCGGCGGGCCGGCCGAGGGCGGCGCCGAGCGCTACCCCGAGTTCTGGAACCTCGTCTTCCCCCAGTTCGACCGGCAGGCCGACGGTTCGCTCGCCGTCCTGCCGGCGCCGGGCATCGACACCGGGGCCGGCTTCGAGCGGCTCCTCACGCTCCTCCAGGACGTTCCGAGCATCTGGGAGACCGACGTCCTGCGCCCGGTCATCGCCCGGGCCGAGTCGCTGACCGGCCGCACCTACGGTCGGGACGGGGGCGAGGACGACGTCGCCCTTCGGGTCCTAGCGGACCACGGGCGGAGCGTGACCATGCTGGTCTGCGACGGCGTGCTCCCCTCCAACGAGGGACGGGGCTACGTGTTGCGCCGGGTCATCCGCCGGGCCGTCCTGACCGCTCGACGCCTCGGGGTCGAGGCGCCGGTGACGCCCGCCCTGGCCGAGACGGTGGCCGAGGTCATGGGGGACGCCTACCCCGAACTGCGCGACAAGCTCCACCTGGCCCAGGACGTCCTCCAGCGCGAGGAGGCGGGCTTCGACCGCACGCTGCGAACCGGCCTCGGGCTGCTGAACGGGGCGCTGGAGGAGGCCCGAGCCTCGGGGCGCCACGACCTGCCGGGCGAGACCGCCTTCCGGCTGCACGACACCCACGGGTTCCCGGTGGAGCTGACCGAGGAGCTGGCGGCCGAGGCCGGCCTGGGCGTGGACCGCGACGCCTTCGAGGCGGCGATGGAGCGCCAACGAACCCGGGCTCGCGAGGCCGCCCGCTCGGTGCCGGTGGCCGACGAGGCCGCCTACCGTTCGCTGCTCGAGAGCCACGGCCCGACCAGCTTCGTGGGACGCTCCCCGCTCGACTACGCCGTGCCGGCCCGCATCGTCGCCGTGCTGGCCGGCCGCGAGCCCGGCACGGCGGAGATCTTCCTCGACCGGACCCCCTTCTACGCCGAGGGCGGCGGACAGGTGGGCGACGTGGGCACCATCGTGACCGAGACGGGCCGGGCCGAGGTGGTCGACACGGTGCCGGCGCTCCCGGGGCTCAGCGCCCACCGGGCCCGGGTGACCGGCCAGCTGCTGGCCGGTCAGGAGGCCCTGGCGTCGATCGACGGGCCCCGGCGCGAGCGGATCCGGCGCAACCACACGGCCACCCACCTCCTCCACGGCGCCCTGCGGCTGGTGCTCGGGGACCACGTGCACCAGCAAGGCTCCTACGTCGGGCCCGACCGGCTGCGCTTCGACTTCTCCAATCCGGGGCCGGTGGGGCGCCACGAGCTCGCCGAGGTGCTCGAGCTGGCCAACGCCGACGTCGCCGACGATCACCAGGTGGAGGTGGTCGAGACCACCAAGGCGCAAGCCGACGCGAGCGGGGCGCTGTCGTTCTTCGAGGACAAGTACGGCGACGTGGTGCGCATGGTGCGTGCCGGCCCGCACTCGCTCGAGCTGTGCGGTGGCACCCACGTCGGGGCGCTCGGCTCGATCGGGACCATCCAGGTCGTCTCGGAGGGCTCGACCGGTTCGAACGTCCGCCGCATCGAGGCCGTCACCGGAGCGGCGTCGACCGCCCGGGCGCTGCAACGAGACGCCCTGGTCAACCAGGCGGCCGAGCTCCTGCGAACCGAGCCCGAAGGTCTGGTCGACGCCATCGAGCGCCTGATGGAGCGCCAGCGCGCGGCCGACCGGGAGCTCCAGCGCCTGCGGGCGTCGTCGCGCGCCGCCCGGGCGACCGAGCTGGCCGCCGGGTCGAGCGACGGGACGGTCGTCGCCCGGTGCGACGGGCTGGTCCCCGACGAGCTGCGGACCCTCGCACAGAGCGTCCTGCACCACCAGGGCATCCGGGCGGTGGTGCTCGTCGGCAGCCCCGACGGGGAGAAGGTGAGCGTGGCGGTGGCCAGCGGAGGCGACCCCGACGCGGCGGCGGTGGCCAAGCAGGTGGCCGCCGTGGTGAGGGGTGGCGGCGGTGGCTCGGCCGAGGTGGCGGTGGCCGGCGGCCGCGACGTGGGCGCCATCCCGCAGGCGCTCGAGGAGGCACGCCTGGTGCTCGTGCCCCGGTGAGCGATGCGGCAGGCCCGCGTGGCAGCGCGACCCGCGGACGGGTGGCGAGGCGGGCGCTCGGCATCGACCTCGGGACCCGGCGCATCGGCGTAGCCGTCAGCGCCACCGGCGGCCTCGCCTTTCCCCGGCCCACTGTTGCGCGCAGCGGGGACGAGGCACGCGACCGGGGCCGCCTGGTGGAACTGGCGCGCGAGGCGGGTGCGACCACGGTCGTCGTGGGCCTGCCGCTCTCCCTCGACGGGACCGAGGGGCCGGCCGCCCGGCGGGCCCGGGCGGAGGCCCAGGCATTGGCCGAGGTCCTGGCCGCCGACGGGATCGATGTCGAGACCTTCGACGAGCGGCTCACCACGGTGAGCGCGATGGCGGCATTGGCCAGCGGTGGCACCCGGGGACCGGCGGCCCGCCGGAGGGTGGACAGCGCCGCGGCTACCGTACTGCTCCAGGCGTGGCTGGACCGGCAGTGAGACCAGGGGGACCCCCGGCCGGCGTCTCCGGCTCGTCTTGGGACACCGCCCCGACCCCGCCGAACGGGACCGGGCGGGTGGGTCCGGCCAGGGTCGAGCCCCCGCCGATCGACCGCGTCCCGGGCACGGCGGCCGGGGCGGGCCCCCCGGCCCACAGGGGTGGCGGTGGTCCGCCCGCTCGCGGACCGGACCGGGGCGCGGCGCGGCGCTCGGGCCGGGCGGCCGCCCGGCGCCGGAGGCGGCGGCTCCTGGCCGTGCTGGGGGTCGTCGTCGCCCTGGTGGTCGCCCTGGTCGCCTGGTTCGAGGTGGAGGCGAACCCGTCGGGTGGCCCCGGAACGGCCGTCGTAGTCCAGGTGCGCCCGGGCGAGTCGAGTACCTCGGTCCTCGACCAGCTCGGCCGGGAAGGAGTGATCGGCAGCCCCCTGGCCTTCCGGATGGGGGACCTGGTCGAGGGCACCCCGAACATCCGTCCGGGCGCCTACCTCTTCCACCGGAACCAGTCCTTCTCCACCGTGCGGGCAATCCTGGCCGGGGGCTCGAACATCGCCTCGCTCACCGTTCCGCCGGGGTACACGTTGCACGAGGTGGCCACCGAGCTGGACGCACTGCCCGGAGACCTCGGGCGCCAGTTCCTCGCCGTCGCCGGCAGCGGCAAGGTCCGCTCGCCATGGGAGCCCTCCGGCTCGAACAACCTCGAAGGGCTGCTCGGCACCGGCACCTACCAGATCCTTCCCGGCACGACCGACGCCCAGCTCCTGACCACCATGGCGGAGCGGTTCGACGATCAGGCCGCCGCGGCCGGCGCCACCCCTGGCGCGGCCGGCGCGCTCGGGCTCTCGCCGTACCAGCTCATCGTGGTGGCCTCCATCGTCGAGAAGGAGGGCTACCGTCCCCAGTCCAACTTGGGGCCGGTGGCCCGGGTGATCTACAACCGCCTGGCCGCCGGGATGCATCTCGACATGGACTCGACCGTGCTCTACGCCCTCGGGCAGGACGGGGGCCCGGTCACCGCGGCCGACCTGAAGATCGACTCCCCCTACAACACCTACCTCTCTTCGGGGCTCACGCCCACTCCGGTCTGCTCACCCTCGCCGGCGGCGATCCGGGCCGCGGTCGACCCACCCGCCGGGTCCTGGCTCTACTTCGTGGTCGTCGACAAGGACGGCACCGAGGCCTTCTCCAGCACGTTCGCCCAGCAGCAGGCCAACGAGGCGCTGGCCGCCGGTCGTGGGCTGGGCTGACGTGCCCGAGCCGATCCCCTGGGCGCGGGCGACGAGCCGGGTCGTCGGGGTCATGGGCCATCCGATCGACCACTCGCTGTCGCCGCTCCTGCACAACACCGCGTTCGCCGAGCTCGGCATCGACTGGGTATCGGTGGCCTTTCCGGTGGTGCCAGGCGCCGCGGCCGGAGCGCTGGCCGGGGCCCGGGATCTGGGACTGGCGGGCCTGTCGGTGACCATGCCCCACAAGGCGGCGGTGGCGGCTGCCGTCGACCGGCTCAGCCCGCTCGCCGCCCGCCTCGAGGCGGTCAACTGCGTGGTGCTGCGGGAAGGCCGGGCGACCGGCGAGAACACCGATGGGGGCGGGTTCGTCGACGCGCTGGGGCACGGAGCAGGGTTTGCGGTAGCGGGGCGACGTTGCCTGGTCGCCGGGGCCGGTGGCGCCGCCCGAGCCGTGGTGGTCGCCCTGGCCGAGGCGGGCGCGAGCGAGGTGGCGGTGGTGAACCGGACGCCCGAGCGGGCCCGGGCCGCCGCCGCCCTGGCCGGGGCCGTGGGCCGGGTGGGGCAGGCGGCCGAGGCGTCGGGCATGGACCTGGTCGTCGACGCCACGCCGGTGGGGATGGGGGGGGCGGGGACCGCCGTTCCGACGGTCGATCCGACCCTGCTCGGGCCGAGCCAGCTCGCGGTGGACCTCGTCTACCACCCGCGCCGCACCCCGTGGCTGACCGCGGCGGCCGAGCAAGGGGCGACGGTGCTCGGTGGCCTGGGGATGCTGGTGCACCAGGCTGCCCGCCAGCTCGAGCTGTGGACCGGCCTCGACCCCCCGACCGCAGTGCTGTGGCAGGCGGCGATGGCCGCGACCGGGGACTGAGCCACCGGCGGGCCGAGCGACCGGCAGGCTGAGCCACCGGCGGGCCGAGCCACCGGCGGGCTGCAGCGGGGGCGCCGCCCCGGGTTCAGCGGGCGTCGGGCCCGGCGTCGAGCGCCGGCCCCGGTGGCCCCGGCGCCGGCGCCGCCGGGGCGGGCCAGAGCCCCTCCGCGACGAGGCGGTCGAGCACCGCCTCGCGCACCGCCCGCTCGAGCGCATCGCGCACCTCGGGCTGGGTGCGCACCTGCACCCGGAGGGTGTAGCTGGTCTGGTCGGCGTCGACGAAGCCGACCACGTCGGGCGGCTCGGGACAGCTGGCGGCGAAGGCGGCGCTCCGGGCGACCGCGCCGGCCGCCCCGAGCACCGACCGGCGGACCTCGTCGGCCCGGGGCCCCGCCGCCGCCACCGGCGAGAGGGCCACCTCCACAACGGCCTTGGCCCACCCCCGAGAGGTGTTCCCGAGCAGCCTGATGTCCCCGTTCGGCACGTACCACAGTGTCCCGTTGAAAGCCCGGACGCGGGTCACCCGCAAGCTCACGTCTTCGACCACCCCCGCGGTGCCGTTCACCCAGATGCTGTCGCCGATGCCGAATTGGTCCTCCATGGTGAGCAGCGCGCCGGAGAGGTAGTCACGGACCAGGGACTGGGCCCCGAAGCCGATGGTGGCGCCGATCACGGTGGCGCTGGCCAGCAAGGGGGTGAGGTTGATGCCCAGGATGCCCAGCCCGATCGCCACCACGACGAGGGCCACCACGAAGCGCCACAGGTTGGCCGCCAGCGCCGACACCGTCGCCGCCCGCGCCGACGCCCGGGGCGACGCCGAGCGTCCGGCCGCCTGCTGGGTCAGGCGACCGAGCCAGCGGCGCAGGGCGCGGGCACCGAAGTGGGCCAGCAGGACACCGATGACCACGACCAGCACCAGCTCGGCTGGCCGGAGCACGAACTCCACCACCGTGTTGGCAGTGTCCGGCGACACGCCGGCCTTCCTGAGCAGGTCAAAGAACCATCCGCTCCCGAGGGCGTCGCTGGCGCCGAGCACGCGGGTGGCACCAAGGACGGGTGTGGTCGCCACGGTGGGGGAGAGCATGACCGATATTGTCTCCGCCGGTGCAGGTTCGCACGATTCCCCGCGGCCCCGGGGCACCGCGCCGTGTGTTCGCCGTCGACGTCGTGCTCCTCGTGACCACGGTGCTGGTGGCCACGATCGGCGTGGTGATGGTCTACACCGCCAGCCGGGGAGTCCTGGTCTCCGAGGGGCTCGATCCCCACTACTACCTCAAGCGCCAGCTGCTGTTCGTGGTGCTCGGGGTCGTGGTGATGGGCCTGATCGCCCTGGTGGACTACCGGCGGCTCGAATCGCTCGCCATGGCGATCCACGGCCTCATCATCCTCTCGCTGCTCGGGGTGTTCGTGGTGGGGTCCCACGCCCAGGGCTCCCAACGCTGGTTCAGCCTGGGGCCGCTCCAGCTGCAACCCTCCGAGTTCGCCGTGCTCTCCCTGATCCTGGCCGTCGCCACCTACTGCTCTCGCCGGTCCGAGGGCCTGGCCTGGCGCGACGTGGTCCGGGTGCTCATCTTGGCCGCCGTCCCGATCGCCCTCGTGATGGCCCAGCCCGACCTGGGCACGGCGGTGATCATGACGATCGTCCTGCTGGTGATGCTGGCCGTCGCCGGCCTGCCGGCCCGCATCCTGGTGATACTGGTGCTCGCCGCGGCGACGGTGACCGTGGGTGCGCTGGAGAGCGGGCTGCTGCACCACTACCAGATCGTGCGCCTGACCAGCTTCTTGCACCAGGACTCGTCCACCCTGTCGAGCCAGCAGGCCCAGGCGGTCTACAACCTCAACCAGGCCAAAAATGCCATCGGCTCGGGTGGGCTCTTCGGCCAGGGCATCGGACACGGCACCCAGACCAACCTCGGGTACGTACCCGAGCAGCAGACCGACTTCATCTTCACCGCGGTGGGGGAGCAGCTCGGGTTCGTCGGCGCGGTCGGGGTGCTCGGGCTGCTCGGCGTGGTGGCCTGGCGGATGCTCCGGGACGCCAAGCTGGCCCGTGACCCCTTCGGCCGGCTGCTGTGCACCGGCATGTTCACCTTTCTGGTCTTCAGCGTCTTCCAGAACGCCGGCATGACCATGGGGATCATGCCGATCACCGGCATCCCGCTGCCCTTCATCAGTTACGGCGGGACCGCGGTCCTGAGCTTCTTCATGGCTGTCGGCCTGGTGCTGAGCGTGTACGCCCGCCGCGGCAGTCTGTGACCCCACCTGCCCCGGCCACCTTCCGGGTGGTGGAGGTACGAGCGGTCACGGTCGAGCTGCCCTCGCAGTACCCGGTGGTCACCCTGCGCGAGACCGACGCCCCCCACCGCGAGCTGGCCATCCCGGTGGGCATGAGCGAGGGGGTAGCTCTCGGGCACGCCCTGCACAAGGTCGCCACCCCCCGGCCGCTCACCCACGAGCTCCTGGTCACGGTGATCCAGCGGCTGGCCGCCGACCTGGTCGCCGTGCGGTTGGTAGGCCGCCGGGCCGGCACCTACCTGGGGGAGCTCGATCTCATGAGCTCGGCCGGCCGCGAGGTCCTCGAATGCCGACCCTCCGACGGGATCATCGCCGCCCTGCGGTGCCGGGTGCCGGCACCGGTCCTGGTCGACGAACGGCTCCTGGCCGGCCCAGACGACGTCGAGCCCGCCTGAGCTGACC
>DASYAI010000043.1:0-1805 GCA_036501425.1 Acidimicrobiales bacterium
CCGGCCCGGTCGCTGAACCTTGGCCTCAGCCGAACGGCGTACTCGACGAGGGCCTACCCGACGGCGGGGACCGGCCACTGGCGGTCGATGTCCTCGGCCCCTACCGCATCACCGCCTTCGGCCAGCCGGTCAGCACCGGACTGCGCGCCCGGGCCAAGACACTGCTCGCCTGGTGCCTGCTGCGCCCCGAGGGCGCCACCATCGACGAGATCGTCGACGCCCTGTGGCCCAAGACGCCGCCCGACCGGGTCCTCAAACAGTTCTGGTATCCCCTCGGAGACCTGCGCTCGTTCTTCCGCGCCCCGGGCGGCGAGAACCTCGAAGTCCTCGAAAAAGTCGGCGAGCACTACCGGCCCAACCCAGCCGAGATCACCTCCGACCTCTGGGACTTCCAAGCTGCGCTTGGCACCGCAGCTCGGGCCAGCGGCGACGACCACGCCCGGGCCGCGCTGCACCGCGCCGTCGACACCTACCGCGGCGACCTCCTCCAAGGGGCGGGCTACTCCTGGGTCGAGGCGGTCCGCCAAGACCTGCACCGTCGGGCCGTCGACGCCCACCTGCGCCTGGCCGAGCTCGAAGACCACGCCGGCCGTCCCGACACCGCCGTCGACGTACTCGAACGGGTCATCGACCTCGACCGCTACGCCGAAGAGCCCTACCGCCGGCTCATGACCCTCCACGCCGCGCACGGCCGACTCGACGCCGTCACTGCCACGTGGAAGCTCCTCCAGCGCCGCCTGGCCGACCTCGACGTTGACACCGACGACGCCACCGCCAGCCTCTACCACGCGCTGACCACTGCCGGCACCGACCCGGCGAGACCCCGGCCGATCCGCCTGCCGTCGTGATCATCGAACAGATCGTGCCCGGCGTCGACACCCCGCCGCGGATCGTTGCCGCCGCATCGCTCACTATCGGCGTCGCCGCGGCGATGGCGTGGCGGTTCGGCTTGTCCCCGCCGCTCGCCGCCTACGCCTCCTTCGGCGTCGCATCAGTGGTGGTCAGCGTCACCGATATGGTCGCCCAGCGCATCCCCAACCCGGTTGTGTTCCTCGCTTGCCTGGTCGGCCCGGCGCTGTTGGCCCTGGCCTCGGCCCACTCGGACACCTGGGGGTCACTCACCCGGGCCGCAATCGCCGCGGGTGCTCTCGCCGGGTTCTATCTCCTTCTCGGGCTCGGCTTCCCGGCCGGGGTCGGGTTCGGCGACGTCAAATGGGCCGGCGTGACCGGCCTCTACCTCGGTTGGCTCGACTGGTCTGCCGTGTCGACGGGCACGGTCGTCGCCTTCCTGGGCGCCGCGGTCTTCGTCGCCGCTCGGCGGCTGGCGTCGTGTCGCGGTCGTCAACTGGTCGTGCCGATGGCGCCGTTCATGACCGCCGGCTCGCTCGTCGCCATCCTCACCACCCGGTGAGAGCGCAGGATCAGCGGGCCGCCTCGCCGATCATGTCGGCCAGCGCGAAGTTCGCCACAGCCCGCGCCAGCCGCCGCCCAGCCGATGGGCGCAACACCACCGTCCGCACGTCCAAGGCGCCGAGATGGGCCAGCAGGCCGCCCAGCTCTCGGCGGTTGGCCGACAGCCGCCCGTATCCGTCGATCACCAACACATCGACCCGGCCCGGCGCCTCAGTGAGCAGTCTGGACAGGCCAGGCCGCTCGGCGCCGAGGCTTTGGTCGGCGTACGTCGCAACATGCTGCCAGCCGGGCTGCCGAGCGACCTGGGCGGCAAGCCCGGCCACCTGGCGGTCCAACTTGGCCCGGCCGGCACGGCCCGACGCCTCACGGGCATAGATCGCAACTCGCCACAT
>DASYAI010000044.1:0-18964 GCA_036501425.1 Acidimicrobiales bacterium
GAACGGGCCGTGGCCTCGGTGGGGTCCAAGGGGGACTCGTTCGATACTGCCTTGGCCGAGACGGTCAACGGCCTCTACAAGACCGAGCTCATCCATCGGAGAGGACCCTGGAGGTCTATGGAGCACGTCGAGCTCACCACAACCGCATGGGTGAGTTGGTGGAATGAACGACGCCTGCACGAGGCCTGCGCCTATGTGCCGCCGGCAGAGTTCGAAGAGAACCACTACCGTCGCTTGGACGAGGCCAGCTCGGCCGCGTAATCCAAAGCACCCGAGTCTCCATCAAACCCAGGGCGCTTCAATCTCAGCAACTGGCTCAAGGGAGCGGAGACGCCCCAACGCTCACGGTTGGAGCCGAGCTGACATTGGTCCCCGGAGGCCGTGTACGCCCATCCCGATGCCAACGTGGTGCTCGAGCCGGGGCCACGAGTCAACGCAAAGGTATTGCGAACGCCGAGTCGGAGGCACGCTACTCGCCGTCTGAGCCAAGGATCATTGCCTGTGACTAAGCGGCTACGACGTTGGCACCGCACCCACGATGTTGTCCACGTTGACCCGAGCCCGGGTAGCGAGCCGATCTCCTGTGCATCCCCGAAGGCAAAGACGCCGCCATCAGATCCAATGATCCAGTAACCGAGCTGGTCGGGGGTAGGCACCAGTGCCACCACGTTGTTGATGCTCACGCCCAGAGCAGGCAACGAACCGTAGGATGTGGCGTCGCCGTAGGCAAGGACCGACCCGGTCCTTCCGACCAGCCAATAGCCGTTGCCCGACTGGGTGGCGGCCATGCCCACGATCGGCGTCGTGCTCGTGCCACCGAGACCGCCGAAGTACCCTGCACCGCCCAGGGCATAGACAGCGCCGTCGGCGCCGACGAGCCAATAGCCATTACGTCCATTGAGGGCGATCCCCACGATGTCGTTCACGTGCACGCCCAGACCGGGCAGCGAGCCCTCAAAGGCAGCATCCCCGAAGGCGAAGGTGCCCCCGTCAGAACCCACGAGGAAGTAGCCCTTGTCGTCGCTGGTCGGCACGATCCCCACGATGTCGTTCACGTGCACGCCCAGACCCGGCAAGGACCCGTAAAATCCCGCGGATATTCCGAACACGAACACCCCGCCGTCGGATCCCACCAGGTCGTACTGCTCGGAAGCGTTCACCACGGTGAGGGTGAAGGACTGGGTGGCATTGGGCAACACGCCGTTGGTGGCACCGATGGTGGTCGGGTAGGCCCCAGCCGTGCCTTGGGCCGCCGTTCCGCCAATGGTGGCGGTGCCGTTCCCGTTGTCGGTGAAGATGATGCCGCTCGGTAACGCCCCGGTTTCGCTCAGAGCGGGTGGGGGAAGACCAGCGGTCAGCATGGTGAACCTGAACGAGGAGCGCCATGCTGCGTCCAATTCCCTGGCCAGCATGGGATCGCGGTCATCGTCGGCTGCTTGCACCGCGCCTGGCGGGCGCCCGGAGGCGCGCCGGAGCGCCGGGGCGCCAAAAGCGCCAAAAGCGCCAAAAGCGCCAAACGGTTGCCGCCCATACAAAAACTTCGGTTTGATCTATGCGCAGGCGGATATAGCCAGGATGGCTTTGGAAGGACAAAGGAGGTGGGGGCCATGCGACACCGTTATCCGAGCGATCCACAGACGATGGTGCGCCCCGGTGCCGGCCCACTCGCCGACCCGCCCGACGGGCGCTCGGTCGAGCGGCAGACGGTGACCGAGGCCGGCACGCGCGCCCGGGTGGTCGAGCGCCCCAGCTGGAGTCCGGTCCAGCTCGTAGGAGCGGTGGGCGGGTTGGTCCTGACCATCATCGGCGCCATCGCCTTGGCCCGGACGGGCACGCAGTTCTCGGACCTCGCTGCCACCCACGCCCAGGCCGCGGGGCTCTACTTCTCGGCGCTGTCGGCCCTTGTGCAGCTGGTGGCCGGGGTCCTTCTTCTCGGCGCTTCGGTGTTTCCCGAGTCGGCGAAGGCAGCCTCGGCGCTGTTCGGGGTCGCGCTGCTCGCGTGGGGGATCGTGGTGATCGCTGACGCCAGCCGGCTGCTCGGCGTCTGGGGCTATTCGACGGCGACGGGCGTCTTCTATGTCGTCACCGGGGCAGTCCTCCTCATCGTGGCCGCGATTTCTCCCATCTTCTATTCCAGCCAGCGCCGGGTCGCGAGGGGTGAGGCCAGCCAGATGGGCCGGGGCTACCGACGGATTTGACCAGCGCGGAGCGGGTAGGCATCGACCTCAGGTCGGTTCGTCGAAGGGATTGGGCACATGCTGTTCGACATTCTCGTAGCGCTGGTGATCGTCGTAGTGGCCGTCGTACTCGGCATTGCGGTCCACCCGCTCCTTCTCCTCATCCTGGTGCTGGCTGCGGTATTCCTCTTTGCCCGCCACGGGTCGCGCCGATAGTCACCCAAAGGGATCGAGGCGGGCGGCCCCGGTCGCGTCCGTTCGGTCGGACCCGAGGCCAACCGATACTCTAGATACGAGATCGGTTTGGTCCAGGTTCGGAAGGAATGGACGACGCCATGGTGTTCGCGAGGCAGCCCGGCCGGACGGACCGGTGGAAGAGCTTCTTCGCGTTCCCGGACCCGGTCAACGAGGTGTCCGCCCGGGTGGTCGCGGGCGGTGTGGTGATCCTCGCCGTGGCCACCCTGGCGTCGCGCCAGCTCTGGCTGCTCGTGCCGATCGCCTACGGCTTCTTCGCCCGGGTCCTCACCGGTCCCACGCTGAGCCCCCTCGGCCAACTGGCGACGCGGGTGGTCACGCCCCGCCTGCCGGTGGCACCTCGGCCGGTGGCCGGTCCGCCCAAGCGCTTCGCCCAGGCGATGGGGCTCGCGATGTCCAGTGTCGCGGCGATCCTGGGCCTGGGCTTCGGGGAGCGGACGGCAGCCTTCGTGCTCACCGCCCTGATCGTGGTGGCCGCGACCCTCGAGTCGGGCTTCCGCTTGTGCCTCGGGTGCAAGGTCTTCGCGCTCTTGATGCGCCTCGGGCTCATCCCGGCCGAGGTGTGCGAGCGGTGCAACAACATCGGGGGCAGACCGTCGCCGGCCGGGTGACGCCGACCGCCACCAGGGGGTGCGCCCCATTTTGCGATGCTCGCTGGCACACTTCGGATATGGCGAACCTCTACGACTACGAGGCGGACCAGGAGCTCTGCGGCGACGAAGAGGTCTGGCCCGGCGACGTGTTCTACACGATCGACGACAGCGGGCAGGTCTGGGCCCACCTGGCCGGCCACGGCGGCCGCACCGTCAACCTCGAGGCGACGCCCGAGGATCTGGTGCACTTCCTCGGCAAGTGACCGCGTAGAGGCCCCGGCGGGTCAGCCGGCGGGGACCGCCCAGCCCCGCGCCGCGGCGATCTCCTTGCAGGTCGGGCAGAGGGGGTAGCGCTTGGGGTCCCGGCCGGGTACCCAGATCTTGCCGCAGAGGGCCACCACGGCGGTGCCGTTGACGATGCCCTCGACGACGCTCGGACCGGCCGATACGAAGTCGCCCCGCTTGGGCCGGTAGCCCTCCAGCACGATGTGGGTCATCCGCTCGTGGTCGCCCTCGTCGCGCACCTGCTCGGTCGGCGCCGGCAGCACGGTGGTGTCGGGGCCCGCCGGCGCGGTGGTCATGCGGGCTCCACCGTCGCCTGGATGCCCCGCGCGTGGAACTGGTGGACGGCGGTGACCGCCTCGTCCTTGGGCCGCACCGCCACGAGGGCCTTGCCGGTGTTGTGCACCCGCAAGGTGAGCTGCTCGGCGCGCACGGTGGAATGGCGGAGGATCTCCACCAGCGCCTTGGTGACGTGGGCGAAGGTGTTCACGTCGTCGTTCCAGACGATGACCGCCCACAGCTCGTCGATCTCCAGCAGCTCCCCGAGGTCGAGGACCGGGACCGTGCCAGCCTCCTGGGTCTGCGTCATGCCCGGCCCGTGTGTCGTGCGTCCATCCCGCGCCCTTGCCCGTCCCTGGCCAGAGCCCATCCTACCTGTCCGCGGCCGCCCCTCAAGGCCGTGCCGCCATCGCCTCGGCCTGGGCCGGGTCGGGCTCGGGTGGCGGTGCCGACGCGACGTCGTGCACGTAGCGCCCGCCGCGCGACCACGAGGCGACGGCCGCCACCAGGCAGGCTGCCACGGCGAACGCGAACGCCTCGTGCAGGCCCGAGCGGAAGGGGGCCGAGATGAGCGAGGGAAAGTAGGAGCGGGCGGTGATCTGGGCGGCGGCGGCGTGGGGGAGGGACGCCAGCACCCGGGATCCCACGAGGTGCTGGATCGGGTTGTACCCGAGGAACGCCGCGAAGAGCACCGAGACCGGCGGTAGGTGGGCGATGTGCTGCGCCGCGGCCGCCCCCACGCCGTGCGCCCGTAGCCCCGACGAGAGCGACGACCCGAGGGCGGAGGAGAGGCCGAGGATCATCAGGCTGAAGAAGACCCCGATGGAGAGCACCTGGGCCGAGTTCTGGAACGTGGTGTTCATGCCGCTCCCGACGCCGCGGTACTCGGCCGGCAGGCTGTTCATCACCCCGGCCCGGTTGGGCGAGGCGAAGGCGCCGGAGCCCAAGCCGTTCAGGAGGATGATGAGGGCGAACGTCGGATAGGCGAAGTCGGTGGGGAGGAGCTCGAGGAGCACGAACGCCAGCGCCGTCACCAGCATCCCTCCGGTGGCGAACGGGCGGGAGCCGAACCGATCGGACAAGAACCCCGAGATGGGCCCGGCGAGGACGATCCCCGCCGACAGCGGCAGCATGGCCACGCCCGCCCACAGCGGGGTGGACGAGAAGTCGTAGCCGTGCAAGGGCAGCCAGATCCCCTGCAGCCAGATGATCAGCATGAACATCAGCCCGCCCCGCGCCAGGGCCGACAGGAAGCTCGACAGCGTGCCGAAGGTGAAGGCGCGGACCTTGAACAGCTGGAGGCGGAACATCGGGTTGGCCACCCTGGTCTCGACCACCGCGAACAGGGCCAGCAGGGCGGCACCCGAGGCCAGCTCGGCGATCACGGCGGGATTGGTCCAGCCCATGATCCGTCCCCCGTAGGGCTGGATGCCGTAGGTGATCCCGATCATCACCAGGACCAGCCCGATGGCGAAGGTGATGTTGCCGGTCCAGTCGATGGGGGCGCGCCGCCGTACCCCTCGCTCCTCGAGCTTGAAGTAGCCCCACAGCGTCCCGAAGATGCCGAAGGGCACCGACACGAAGAACACGAGGCGCCAGTCGACGGTGGCGAGGATGCCCCCCACGACCAGGCCGAGGAACCGCCCGGCGATGCTGGCCACGTTGTTGATCCCGAGGGCCAGCCCGCGCTGGTTGGCCGGAAAGGTGTCGGTGATGATGGCGCCGGAGTTGGCGGCGATGAAGGCGCCGCCGACGCCCTGGACGATGCGCATCGCGATCAGCCAGGTGGCGCCCGATCGGCCGGTCATCCAATCCACGCTCAGCAGCACCGACGCCACCGTGAAGATGAGGAACCCGAGGTTGTACATGCGGACGCGGCCGAACATGTCGCCGATGCGCCCGAAGCTCACCACCAGGACGCTGGTGACGATCAGGTAGCCGAGCATCATCCAGAGCAAGAAGAAGCTGTTGCCCTGCCCGAGGGGGTCGAGGTGGATGCCCCGGAAGATCGCCGGCATGGCGATGAGCACGATGGACGAGTCGATCATGGCGATCAGCACGCCGACCGTCGTGTTGGTGAGCACGATCCACTTGTAGCGATCGTTGCCCCGGGCGACCTCTGTTGCCCCCTGTGCGTTGGCCCCCGTTGGCGTGATGTCCGAAGCTCCCTGCGCGTCGGGGGGGCGCCCTACGGCCCCGCTCCGTGCCCCGGGGTGAAGCTACCAGCCGGCCCCGGCGGGGGACCATCCCTGCGGGCGCCCCGCTGGGGTCGGGCGCTAGATCACCGGCGGCGCCGGCCCCGCCCCGCCGCTCGGACCCACCTTCATGAACATCTCCTGGGCGAACGTCGCCAGGTGGTGGCCGGCGGCGTCGTGCATGGTCCCGAGCACCAGCCCGCGCGAGTCGCGCACGGTGAGCGGCCGGACCTCGCAGAAGAACCACTCGTCCACCTGGGGCGTGGCGTGGAACCACAGGGCGTGGTCGAGGCTGCCCATGTTGGCCGCGTCCCGGCTGGGCATCGGGGCCCCGCCCTCGGCGTCGAGCTGGTCGAAGGTCGGGACGCCGCTCACCTGGATGGCCGGGCTGCCGGCCCGCATGTCGGACACGTACAGCAGGGCGCAGCAGTGCAGGACCGGATCGGCGGGGAAGGGGGTCACCCGGGCCCAGTAGCGGACGTCGAAGTCCTCCCCTCCGGCGTCGCGCATCTCGAAGGGCATGTGCCACGGCGGCCCGCCCGACCGACCCACCCCCTCTTGCCAATCGTCGGGGTGCCCGGCGCCCGCCGGCATGGGAAGCTCCCGCTCGACCCCGGGCTCGGCGCCGTGGAAGGAGGCCAGCATGGAGAAGATGCTCTTGCCGTCCTGGCGGGCGTCGATCCGCCGGCTGGTGTAGGTGCGACCGCCCCGGGTCCGTTCCACGTGCAGGTCGATGGGCAGCTCGGGCTGTCCCCGGCGCAGGAAGTAGCAGTGGACCGAATTGGGGACGTGGCCGTTGCCGACGGTGCGGGCGGCGGCGCTGAGCGCCTGGCTGGCCACCTGACCGCCGAAGATGTCCGGCCGGTTGGTGTCGGGGGGCGTGTGAGCCCGGTAGACGTCGTCGCCCAGCTGCTCGACGTCGAGGAGCTCTTCGAGGGTGATGGGCACGGAGCTGGAGTGTAGGGGACCGGGCGCCGCCCGCTGTCCCTGGTGGCGACTGGTCGGCGGTCCCCGGTGGCGAGTGATCGACGGCGCGGGGGACCGCCAGGGCTCAGGGACGGACGGGTCCGTGCCCGAGGCTGCAGGCGGCGATGGCCGAGGCGACGGCGTCGAGCTCCGCCTCGTCCAGCCGCAGGTGCGCTGCGGCGATCCAGCCGTCGATCTGGGCGCTCGAACGGGCGCCCACGATGGCTCCGGTGACGCCGGGGAAGGCCAGGGTCCAGGCGATGGCCACGGCACCCACACTGGTGTGGTGCGATTCGGCGATCGGCCGGAGCTGATCGACCAGCCCGAGCGCCGCCTGAAGTTCGGCGCCGTGGAACATCGGGTTCTTCTGCCGCCAGTCGCCCGGGTCCAGCGAAGCCGACCGCAGGGCCGACCAGTGCCCGCTCAACAGGCCCGACTGCATCGGGCTGTAGACGATCGCCCCCGTGTCGTGGGCGGCGCACCAGGGCAGCACGTCGTGCGCCGCCCTCCGGTTGAGCGCGCTGAGGGGCGGCTGGAGCGAGTCGACGTGCTCGATCGCCTCGGCCGCGTCGAGCTGGCCGACCGAGTGGTTGGAGAGGCCGATCGCCCGGACCTTTCCCTCGGCGCGCAGCTGGGCGAACGTCCCCCAGTACTCCTCGAGCGTCGAGCCGTCCTCGGCCGGCCAGTGCATCTGGTAGAGGTCGATGCGCTCGGTGCCCAACCGCCGCAGCGACCCCTCCACCTCGCGGCGGAGGCTCTCTGGGGTCCCCACCCGCGACGGGCGCGCCTCGGGGCGGTTGTGGGTGGCCAGGTCGGCGTCCCAGACCAGCCCGGCCTTGGTGAAGGCGTACGGCCGGTCGGACTCGGCGAACGCTCCGAGGGCCTCGGCGACGACCTCTTCGGAGTGCCCCAGCCCGTAGGCGGGCGCAGTGTCGATCCAGTTGAGGCCGGACTCGACCGCATGTCGGATCGCGCCGATGGACTCGGCGTCGTCCTGAGGGCCCCACCCGAAGGCCCACTCACCACCGATCGCCCAGGCCCCGAAGCCGACGGCGGTCAGGTCCATGCCGGTGCGGCCGAGGGGACGGGTCGGGAACATGGTCCCGGCGAGCGTAGCGCGGCGCCCCGGTCCCGGGGCCTGGCCCGGTGCCGCGCCGCCGGCCTCCCCTCGAGGCGGTCAGCTGCTCGGCGCCGGGCGGCCGAGGTGGTACCCCTGGGCCAGCTCCACCCCGAGGTCCCGCAGCAGGCGCAAGGTCGGCTCGTCCTCGACACCCTCGGCGATGGTCCGTTTGCCCAGGCTCTGGGCGATGTGGACGATGGCCTCGACGAGGGCCCGGTCCGACGGGTCGGTCGTCAGGCCCTGCACGAACTGGGCGTCGATCTTCACGTAGGTGATCGGCAGCTGGCGGAGGTAGGTGAGCGAGCCGTAGCCGGTTCCGAAGTCGTCGAGGGCGAAGGAGCAACCGAGCGAGACGAGCCGATCGGCGAACCGCTTGCCCTCCTCCAGATCGTCCATCACCGCCGTCTCGGTCACCTCCAACGTCAAGAGGCCAGGCTCGGCGCCCGTGCGAGCCAGTTCGTCCTCGATGTGCATGAGGATGCCCGCCTTGCCGATCGACTCGGCCGAGACGTTGAACGCGACCCGCCTGCCGCTGGCGGCCAGGGTGATGGCCTGGGTGATCACCCACCGATCGATTTCCTCGATCAGGCCGTACTTCTCGGCCGCCGGCAGGAAGAGCCGGGGCTCGACCACGGCGCCCTGTCGCGAGCGGAGGCGCAGCAGGAGCTCGTGCTTGTAGGTCCGGCCGCTCGAGAGGTCGACGATCGGTTGCTCGAACAGCTCGAGGCGGTTCTCGATCATGGCCTGGCGGATCTCGTCGAACCACTCCGCCTCGGCCACCTGGGCCCGCAGCCGGGCGCGCTCGGTCTGGACGAGGGTAATGTCGTGGAAGGCGACCACGCTTCCGGCCCCCTCGGCGGTGGCAATTGGCGCCGACGAGTAGGAGACCGGCACCGGGACCCCGTCGCGCCGCCAGAACGTGTCCTCCCCGACGTGCACCCGACGGCCGGTCGGCCCGACATCGGCCAACGGGCACTGGTCGATCGGGTACGGGGTCCCGTCCTCGTGGCGATGGTGGAACACGGTGTGGGGATTGCGACCGAGGACCTCGTCGGGCGAGTCGTAGCCGAGCAGGCGGATCCCGGCGTGGTTCATCAGGATCAGGCGGCCCCGGGCGTCGGTCACCCACAGGCCGTCGGCCACGCTCTCGATGACGGTCCGCATCATCTGGGCCGCCCGGTCCCGCTGGGCCTCGGCGGCGCGCTTGTCACTCACGTCCTTGGCGACGAAGTAGGCGGTGTCGATGTCGGGGACGATCGTCCACTCGATGCGCCGGTAGTCCCCGGTCCGGGTCCGGTAGCGGTTCTCGAAGCCGTAGTGGGCCACGCCGCCGTGCGCCGCCAGCTTGGAGATCTCGGCGGTGGTCTCCTCCACGTCGTCGGGGTGCACGAAGGCCAGGAACGGCCGCGCCATCAGCTCGTCGAGGGTCCAGCCGAGCACGCGTTGCCATGCCGCGTTGAGGAGGGTGAAGTAGCCGTCCGGGGAGGCGGCGCCGAGCAGGTCGGGCGACAGGTCGAACAGCCGGATCATGGACAGCGAGCTGCGGCTGTGCCGCGACCGCCGCGATCCCCGAGGTGGTGCCGCGCCGCCGGTACCGACGCGCTCGTCCCGGTCCTGCTCGAGCGGGCCCCCGGAGACCGCGTCGGGGGCCCGTGAGCTCACCATGCCACCTGCATGAGCGCCAGGGTGTCGAGTATGGAGCGCTCGGTCTCGGTGAGCCCGACGAACTCCATCCCCACCCTGGCCCCGCCCATCCGACCGGGACCCATGTTCCGGACGTCGCCGACCATCCGGATGCTGATCGAGGTGCCGACCGGGGTGCGCACCTCGACCACGAGCCGCTGGCCGACCAGATCGGTGGTGTGCGAGCCAAAGAGCTCCAGCCCGACACCGAGGACGGAAATGTCGACGACCTCGCAGTCGGTCCATCCCGATCCCGGCTCGGCTTCGACGATGTACTGCCCCAGCCAGCCAACGTGTTGGCGAGGGACCCTGCGCCGGTACTCCATGGGAACTACCCCTCCGATGCCGGCCTGCTCGCTACTGCCATTTCAGATCGTTGCCGGTCATGCAACATGGTGGACTCGCCGTGACGTATTTGGGTGGCCATCGGGTTGCGGGACGGGTGGATCTGCCGGAATGGCTTGCCCTAAGGGGATTTCGGGCTGTAGCACTCCCCATTTCGTGCCGATGGCATCCGGGTCGTCCGACCGCCGATCGGGCGACGGGGTGGGTAGCAGCGTCTGCGGACCCGCCCTTCTCGGATCAAGAGAGCTTGACCAGCGGGCCGCACCACGGCTTGGCTCCGTGGGTGGAGTAGTACTTGCCCGAGCGCAACTGCATGTAGTACTCGCATGCGGTCTTGGGCAGGCCGGCGACGGTGCCGAAGTGGGTGTAGTTGAGCGTGTCGGGGAGCAGGCCGCCGGCCGTGTAGCTGCTCAGCGTGTGCAGGTTGGTGATGAAGCCCTGCCTCGTCGGATTCGGCCCGGCCATCTGGAGGCCCTTGATCATGAGGTCCGCCGACAGATAGGCGAACACGGTGCCGAGGTCGGGCAGCCCGCCGCTGTAGCCCTTGTCGTACTTCTTCAGCGCGGCGAGCATCGCCTTGGTCGGCGCGTTGGGGTTGGTCATGTTGAGCTCGGACAGGAAATACGCGCCGTTCAGAGAGGCAGCGGACAGGGGCTGGGAGAGCACCTGGTTGTCGTAACCGGTGGCGTAGAGCTGCTTGACGTCGCTTCCCCCGTTCTTGAGCGCGCTGCCCACCGCCACGTCGGTGCTGTCGACGGCCGACACGTATACCCCGTCGCAGTCCGAGTGCTCGATGGCGAGGGCGTCCACGGTGAAGTTGAGGCCGCCGATCGGTACGTTGACGTCGGAGTAGCAGGTGGAGATGTTGTTCTGCTTCTTCAGCATCGCGAGCGACTGGTTGAAACTGGCCCCGAGGCTGGTGTAGGTGATGCCGGCCAGCTTCTTCACCCCGATCGACTTCAGGAACGGGCCGATGTAGTTGTAGCCATAGGTGGCACCATCGAGGGTGCCACCCAGGCCCGGAAGGTTGGCGCCGAACGCGTCGAACACGTTGGAGTTGATCGTGTTGGATCCCCAGGTGGTCACCGGGACCCCGAGCGGGGCCAGGGTCTTGTCGCCCGACTCGTAGTCCTCGTCGATCGCCGAGTCCTCGATCACTCCGAACACGTTGGACTGGCCCAGCTCGGACCCGACGTTTCCGGCGGTGACCGGGCTCGACTGGTCGTCCTTCTCGACCAGCGCGAGCTTGCGACCGTTGACGCCGCCTTTGGCGTTCTGCACGGCGAAGCGGGCAAGGGCACCGCCGGCGCTGTCGGAGAACGTCGGAGCTGCCGGACCGGTCTCGGAGGTCACGAAGCCGATGGTGATGGTCTTCGCCGTGACCCCCGGCGAGCTGGCCGCTGCCGAAGCGCTCGACGCGACGCCCGCAACGACGAGCGGCGCCCCACAGGCAATAGCAAGGCACGCAGCCCTGGCTCGATGACGCACAGATCCCCCCCGTGTTCTGTGACTCCTCCCCCCCGGGGAGTCATGTACCCGTAACGAATAACACAAATGCTCCGCATTGGCAATCGGTCGCGAACCGCGCCCGGCGTTCGAACGGGCTCAGATGGCCCCGCCGCGACGCCGCCGTCGTGGGCACTGTTGTCGTGGGAATGCTCGCCGGGCGCCGTTCGGGGACCGACTCTTCCCTCCATCCGGGGCCTATGTTCAAGTGGCCAAGTGGTCGTCGCCACCCACGATCCTCTCCCCGGGCCTATGTCGCCGACGCTCGCTGGCGGTTCGGGGCTCATTCGTCCGGAGCTGGACGCAGGGACGTCACGTGATGCTCATCGGGTACTTCGACCCGAAGGCTCCGCGGACCGCAGTGGCCCAGGCCGACGCGATTGGATCGAAGATCCGGACCGGGGCGTCATAGACGAGCGCTACCCGCACGTTGAGCGCTACCCGCACGTTGAAGGGGCCTCGGCCACCCTCCACTGGCTGGCCGACCATGAGGGTCGAGGTGACGTCGGCTTGGGCTCGGCGGCCTCGAAGGGCTCGTCCACGACCTGGTCGCGGCGCAGGGCGAGCGCGTCGGTCGGCTCCATGGCACCCTGTCGTCGCCCCGGCCGGGCTCGGCCCGGGTGGTTCGCGCACCCGGCGCGGCGGGCCCGTGGCAGGATCGCAGCCGACATGCGCGTTGACCTCCGACATGCCCGGCTTTGGCTTGCGGACACCGCGGGTTGACCCGGGGCCAGTCCTCGGCATAGGTGCAGGTCACGGGGCCGTAGCTCAGTGGTCAGAGCAGGGGACTCATAATCCCTCGGTCGCAGGTTCGATCCCTGCCGGCCCCACTCCACCCCACGCGTCTTGCTCGAACCCTCGACATTATGGACGCGTCGTACTCGAACCCTTGACCCGGTGCTGAGGGTTCCGGGTGGGACGCTCGTATGGGCAAGCGGTGCGGCGCCACCCCGGGTTTTGGCCGCGCTGAGGTTAGATGCCGATCACAGTGACGATATCCGCGGTTCCAACGAAGTCCGCCGGGTTCCTGGTGACCACCACCGCGCCTATCTCCGCGGCGACAGAGGCAAGCATCAGATCGATCCTTCGTGGCCGAGGGTTCCTCCCCGACTTGCGCACTGAGGCGGCGATCGCGCCGTAGAGATGTGCAGCGCGGGCAGAGTAGGGAACTGGGCTGAACTCGTCCAGCACCTCTCGGTAGCGTGCCTCGCGAACAGCGGCAACCATCGGATCGTCATGGTGAATGCCGTAGGCAAGTTCGGCGATGGTCAGCGTGCTGACAGCCGCCGCCTCGGCCAGGTCCTCCAGTTGGTTTGGGAACTCGATGACGCAGGAGGTGTCAAGGAGAGCCAACGCGTGCTTAGGCACGGCTGTTGAGTGGGTCGTCATCGACGACACCGTCATCGCGGATGTCTCGCAGCCACGCTTCCAAATCCGGCGTGGCCTCGTTGATCCTCTGCTGCCGGGCGGTGAGGTCCGTGGTCTTCGGGAACATCGGCGGACCGCGGTGGGCCACGTGGGGGATCACGTCCGCCACGGCAATTCCGTTTCGGGTGACGACGAAGCGCTCTCCGGCCTCGACTCGGTTAAGAATCTCAGCGTTGTTGTTGCGAAGCTCTCGCTGCGGGATTCGGGTCACCATCACCGCACTGTAGCACGTGTGTAGCTCAGCCGTAGCGGCGGCCCGCCATCACGGATACGTCCGGCACCTCAACGTCGCCTTGCGGACCGTCGCCTCCGAAGCTCTTGACCTCGACGAGGCACGCCGCGACTGCGCGGGTCAGGATGGGAGGGCGACCTTGACGAGTTGCGTACCAGTCGAGCCGGATGTTCCTTGTCGACACCTCGACATGGATCGAGTTCCTGCTCGACACCGGCAGCCCCACCTGCCAGCGCGTCGACGAGCTGCTCGGGGAGGAGATCGCCACCTGCCATCCAGTTCGTATGGAACTCCTCGCCGGTGCCCGCGACGAACAGCACTAGCAGGCTCTCCGCGGTTGCAAAGGGTCACTGCTGGCGTGGTGCCAGCCGAGAGCCGGAGCGGCGCTTGTCGACCCAGGTAGCGCCGTCAAGATCGTGGCTCCCCACGAGCCCCCTTTTCACCCGGACCAGAGGTCACCGATGTCCGCGACGCTGAAGCTGACTCATAAGACGATCGGAGCGGAGGTGCGCCGCAGACCGTACGACATCGTGCTCGACGGGGTGCGAGTCGGATCGGTCGAAATGAACGACACGTTCGAGTCATCAGTGGAACCCGGACGTCACGCGCTGCAGGTCCGCAGCGGCCGTAACTTCAGCCGAACCAAGACCTTCGACTCAGCCGATGGCGAGATTGTCCGCTTCCGATGCACCGGAAAAGGCATCCTGCCAGTCTTTCTCCTGTCCTTTGTCGTACCCCGCCTGGCACTCCACCTTCATCGCGAGTAGGCGTTGCCCCCGACCAAGGCGCTATGGGCGAGCCCGGGGCTCCTGTCCCGCTTGCGCCGGTGCGGGCACCGGCGGTGATGGGTCGCCGGTGCGACCCGCCGTGGTGGATCGACGACGGCAACCTCTACGGTGCGGGGAGCGGGCGGTCCACGACGCCGGCAAGGTCGACGGTCGGGTCCTCTGCCACCGGCACCACTGCGGTCACGCTGGCATAGCCCCGGGCCACCAGCACCGCATCGGTGACGTCGGTGATATCGGCGCCATCCGCGCCGAGGGGCTCGGGAATCCCGGCGCCTAGGGCGACGGGGATCGCGCCCCCCGCGTCCTCGGTGACCGACGTGGCGCTGGTCCCGACCAGCGCCAGGCGTGCAGCAACCAGGCCGCGCAGCTCCGGTGGGGGGACATTGGGCACGTTGCAGTTCAGCACCACCGGTCGACGTGCAGCGACCAGCCAGTCGACCAAGAGGCCGGCCACCCCGGCGGCGGTCGCCCAGTGCAACTCGGAGAAGGGACCGGGGAGCGGCTCCCGCACGGCCAGCGACACCGCCAACCCGGAGCATCCCCCGTGGTAGGCGGTGAACGCCGCGCCGACCGTGCCCGAGTGGAGGATGGCACGGCCGGTGTTGGGCCCGCGGTTGATCCCTGAGAGGACGAGCTCTGGCGGCGGGCCGAAGCCGGCCTCCAGCGCCGTCCGGCAGATCAGCGCCGGTGTGGCGTCGACGGCCAGTACCGACCCCTCCGGCCAACCGGTCCATTGGCGGGGCTCCGTCCGGACGCGGTCCTCGTGCACTACGCCGGTGACCGAGGCACTTGCCCCGCTGCTGTCCCAGCAGGGGGCGACGACCAAGACGTCGTGGCCGCGCTCGGCGGCCTCCTGTGCCAGGGCCGCAAGCCCCGGGCTCTCGATCCCGTCGTCGTTGGTCACGAGCACCCGCACGAAGGCTCCTTCTGGTTGGGGCACCGGCTTATGGTTGTGGCGCGGCCGGCCTGCCCGGTGCTGCCGTCCCGGCTCCCGGCCGACCGGCCCCGGCGCGGTCGCTCGGGAGCGGGTCGATGACGTCCTCGGACTGGAAGGCGGCCCGCTCATTGGCCCTCGAGGGCACGATCCTCCTTTTCACGCTGGCCAGCCGGACGCCGGGGCCTCGGGCGGTGAGGGAGTTGAACTGGTGAGGGAGTTGAACTGGTGAGGGAGTTGAACTACTGCACCGTTACCCGCTCGGCCCCCAGATCATGCCGGCAATCGCCCGGGGGAATGTCGCCTGATCAGCCGACACTCGGCGGGTCCAGTCAACTGACGGCGACCGGTCGATCGGGCCTGGTCGACGGCGAGCGGTGACCGCCCGAACCACCCTCGTCGTTAGATTGGGAGGCATCGATAGTTGCAGCGAGGAGGCGCTCCGATGCCCTTCCGAGACCGGGCTGACGCTGGCCGGAGGCTGGCGCAGCACCTACGCTGGCGGCTGCTCGACTCACCCGTCGTACTGGGCCTGGCGCGCGGTGGCGTGCCGGTGGCCGCCGAAGTGGCCACCGGCATCAATGCCCCTCTCGAGATCTTCGTCGCCCGTAAGGTCGGTCTGCCTGGCAACGAGGAGCTGGGCATCGGAGCGATCGCCGAGGGACTCGAGGAGCCAGTCCTTTCGGAGACCGCTCGAGACCTCGGAATCGGTTCGGCCGAGCTCCGCCGATTGGCCGACCGATCTCGGGTAGAGCTGGCGCGGCAAGTCGCTCTCTATCGGGGTGGTCGTCCACTTCCCGATCTCGCCGGACGAGAGGTCATCCTGGTCGACGACGGGCTGGCGACGGGGGTCACCGCGGAGGCCGCGCTGCGTGGCGTGGCTGCCTTTAGGCCGAAGCGGTTGATCCTCGCCGAGCCGGTCTGCGCGCCCGAGGCGCTGGACCGCCTCGGACACGTGGCCGATGAAGTGGTGTGCGTAGAAGTGCCGTCCCGGCTGTTCGCGGTCGGCCAGTGGTACCGGGACTTCTCCCAGAGCACCGATGAAGAGGTGCTGGACCTTTTGGCCCGCGCTCGAGCCGAGGTGGCTGCTCAGCGGAGGTGACCACCACGGCCCGTTCGCCCGAGTCGAGGAGGTGGTCGATCGCCCCGGCCGCATGCATAGGCACCGGCCGGGGAGGGTATGCGCGAGGACGCTGAGAAACCGGGGTGAGGACCCGAGCTCAGAAGCCGACAGAAGACGAGGTGACGAGATGGCGCTGGTACGAAGTGACCGCTCCGCATGGCCCGAGCCGATCGAGCGGAGCTTGCTGGATTGGCCGTTGCGTCCGTTCGAGGGCATCCGGCGGCTGCTGGAGGAGGACGAGCTCAAGATCGAGGAATTCACCGATGGCGGCCAGCTGGTCGTACGGGCCGAGCTGCCGGGGGTAGACCCCGACCAGGACGTGGACATCTCCATCGTCGACGGCAGCCTCTGCATCCGGGCCGAGCGACGCCGTGAGGAGACGGCCGAGGGCCGGGACTACCGACGCTCCGAGATCCGCTACGGCTCGTTCTCCCGCATCGTGCCTCTGCCTGCGAAGGCCAAAGAGGAGGACATCCAGGCCAGCTACCACGACGGCCTCCTCGAGGTGCGGGCGCCCATCGACCAGAGCGCGGCCAAGCCGTCGAAGATCCCCATCAGCCGGTCCTAGGCCCGGCTGATGGCCGCCCGGGGACCGGTCGACCGGCATCATCTGGGCGAGCCTGCTGCAGCGGCTCGAGCGACGGCCTGAAGGAGCGCCATCATGGCCGGCCCCCAGCCGCGTGCGGCGGTGTTGGCGCCTTCGCCGTGGCTCGAGACCCTGATCGAAGGGCCGGCCGGACGCCCCGAGATCCACCTGCACGCGGCTGGCCAAGGTTTCTGGATCGGCCGCCTGCTCAGTGCGCTCGGCCTCGAGGTCACGATGTGCGCCACCTTCGGTGGCGAGATCGGCATGCTGATCCGAGCGCTCTGCGAGCAACTGCCCATCGAGGTCCGCGGGGTCACAACCGCGGGAAGCAGCGGGTGCTACGTCCATGACCGGCGTGGCACCGAGCGTGTTGAGCTGGCCAGCGTGCGGCCTCCGCCGTTGACCCGGCACGAGATCGACGACCTCTACGGGATGGTGCTGGTCGCCGGCCTCGACGCCGATGTCGTCGTGCTCGGAGGGCCAGGGGAGCAAGAGGACGTCATCGGTCCCGACGTCTATGCCCGGTTGGCCGCCGATCTGCGTGCGAACGGGCGCCGGGTGGTGGCCGATCTCGCCGGTGGGCACCTCGAGGCGGCGCTCCAAGGTGGTGTCTCGGTCGTCAAGGTCAGTGCCGACGAGCTCGAGGCGACCGGTGCGGTGGTGGACAAGTCCCCTGCGGCCCTGCAACGGGCGCTCCGCGACTTGTGCTCACGGGGCGCAGACCACGCCGTGGTGTCGAGGGCCGAAGCCGGGGCCTTGGCGCTCGTGGACGGGAAGCTGTGGGAGGTGCACGCCCCCCGGCTCCGGATCGTCGAAGCCCGCGGGGCCGGCGACTCGCTCACCGCAGGACTGGCCGCCGGCCTGGCGTTCCACGGCAAGGTCGACGACGCGCTCCGGCTGGGGGTCGTGGCCGGGGCACTGAATGTGACCAGGCGCGGCCTGGCGAGCGGGACCCGCGAGGAGATCGAGCGACTGTGCTCGCACATCGAACTGCGCCGGATGGAGCAATTGAACAGCAATTGAACGAGGCATGACGTGGCTGGCGGAGCGGCCGCCCCGGCAGCCCTTCAATTTGGGGCGGATCAAACTGCGGCGGCTCAATTGGGGTGGCACTGAGCTGGGGGCGCCTCGGACGCCTGCTCGGGTCCGAGGGCGGGTGGCCCGACGATCGGGCTATGGCTGAGGGCGGTGACACCCAGGATGAGGAGGCACGCCGAGGCGATCTCGCCGACGATGTCGAAGGTGCCGCGGCGGATGTGCTCGCCGAAGAGGAACATTCCGATGAAGCTGGCGACAAGCGGGTCGGTGATCGTGAATCCGGGTTGTGAGGTCGATCATCGCCACCTCGTGGCCCGAGCTCTGCAGTGCCGCCGCCACTCGCTCCAACCCGAGCGGCTTGAGCCGGAGGAAGATCTCCGAGTACATCAGACCACTGGGATGCACCAGCAAGACGCGTATTGCCAACCGCTGTGCCCCAGATCCGGGCGCAGCATTGCCTCGACTGGCGCACGAGACGCCGAGGGGTGGTCGGCTCAGCTGAACATCAGCTCGACCGCCGGCCGCGGGGTAGCGGCCGGTGGCCGCCCGCGTTCTCCTTCGCCGGTCAGTCGGGGTCGGGATCGGGGCGCAGCACGAGGCGCGACGTCCAGACCAGGGCGGCAGCCAGGCCGGCGAAGAACAGAGCATCGAAGACGGTGCTCGCCAGCTCCCAACCCGATCCGGGGCTTCCCGAGTTCATGATCGAGACGTTGAAGCCGATGCTCACCAGGTCTCCTACGGCCAGGAGGGCACCGCCGATCCCGAGCACCAGCACGCCCGGCGACAGCCGCTCCCGCGTCCAGCTGCCCGAGCTGACGGCTCGGACAAGCACCACCGCCCCGAGCACCGCCACCGCTCCGCCGATCAGGCTGATGGCGCCGCCGCCGATGAGCCAGGCCGCTCCGCCCACGTTGGCGCTCGAGTAGGCGGCCGCCAGCCCAATGACACTGACCATCTCGGCGAGCAGCATCACCGCAGCCGCGAGGACGAGGGCCGCCGGTTCGCGCAGGCTGCTCCGTGCCCACGGTGGCCGGGCCGACGTTGCCCACGGTGTGCGGTCGCAGGTCGGGCAGACGAATTGACCGTTCCTGATCGTCAGCTGGGCCCGTGGGAACCGGTGACCCATCGGGCAGGTGAGGTAGTCGTCCTCGGGCGCCTCGGTGGTGGTCGTGCCACCGCCCTGCGGCTCCGCCGGGATCGACGTCGTGGGCGGATCGATCGCTTCCATGAGGAACAACGTACCGCCGTCCGCCGCCGGAGAGGAGGCGGTCCCCGAGTCGGACCTGGGCGCTTCCCCGACTACCCCGACCCCCGCCGAGCCGACCCCGACCCCGGCGCCCCCGGCGCAGACGGCTCGCCGCCCCCCGTCAGGCGCAGGGCACCCGGACCTTGGCGTCGAGGGCGGTGTCGAACTCCACCCCGCTCAGGCCGGCG
>DASYAI010000045.1:0-23265 GCA_036501425.1 Acidimicrobiales bacterium
GGGGACCGTGCGACCCGCTCCAGGCGTCGTTGTTGACCCACCAGTCCTCGGGTCCCCCGTCGACGTTCTCGGTCCCCTCGGCGTCGCTGGTCTGCCAGGTCGGGTTGGTGCAGTTGCCACCGGAGGGCGGCGCGGTGGCGGGCGACGTGGCGATGGCCGTCGCCCGCTGGCCACTCGCCACCGACCCGGCGGCGGATCCCTCGAACGGGGCGTCGCCATAGGCGAAGACCCCGCCGTCCGCCGCCACCAGCCAGTAGCCGCTCCCGTCGGGCGCGGCCGCCATGCCGACGATGGGGGCGGCCAGCCGCACGCCGCCGGCGGATCCCTCGAACGGGGCCCCGCCGTACGCGAACACCCCGCCGTCCACCGCCACCAGCCAGTAGCCCTTGCCGTCGGGCGCGGCCGCCATCCCGACGACAGGGGCGGCCAGCCGCACGCCGCCGGCGGATCCCTCGAACTGCGCGCCCCCGTAGGCGAAGACCCCGCCGTCCGCCGCCACCAGCCAGTACCCGTTGCCGTCGGGCATGGCGGCCATGCCGACGATGTGCCCGGCCAACGGGTGCCCGGCCATCGAGCCATCGAACGCGGCGTCGCCGTAGGCGAACACCCCGCCATCGGCGGCGACCAGCCAGTAGCCCTGCCCGTCGGCGGTCGCCGCCATGCCGACGATGGGGGCCGCCAGCCGCTGGCCGCCCATGGAGCCGAGAAAGGGAGCGTCCCCGTACGCGAACACCCCGCCGTCCGCCGCCACCAGCCAGTAGCCCTGCCCGTCGGCGGTGGTCGTGACATCGACGACCGGCGCGGCGAGCGGACCGGTCACCGATCCCAGGCCGGGTGCCGCCCCGTACGCCCGCACGGCCCCGCTCGTGTCCACGAGCCAGTACCCGTTGCCGGTCGACGAGTGGGGGACCGGGTCGGCCCTCGGGATCGGGGTTGACGAGCGCCCGACGGCGACCGACAGGAGCACCGACACGATCAGTGCGAGCACCACCCCGGCCGCCACGAAGTTCCGGCGCGACGCCAGCCCGAGGTGGTCGCTACGGGCCGACATGTCGCTGCCCCACCGCCCGGCGAACTCCCAGGGAGCACCCGGTTCGCGGGCGACCAGGTGGTTGGGTCAGCCTCCCATGAGGCCCGGCACCGCGGTGCTGGGCAGACGCCCCCCGACCAGGCAGGACCACCGGGTCGGGGATGCCGCTACAGCTTGTAGATGCGGGCCGCGTTCTGGTGGGTGATCTTGTTCTTGATCGTCTCGGGGTAGGCGCCGAACTGCTCCTTGAGGACGTCCTGGGACACGGGCCACGTGCAGTCCGGGTGCGGGTAGTCCGTCGCCCACATCACGTTGTCCTCGCCCAGCTCGTCGAGGAGCTTCATGCCGACGACGTCCTCCTCGAAGGTCGCGGCCATGTTGGAGAACCAGTACTCGCTCGGCCGGCGCGGCAACTCGAGGCCGCGGGCGGCCCAGTTGTGGCGCTCCTGCATCTTGTCGAGACGCATCAGGTAGTACGGGATCCAGCCGATGCCCGCCTCGACCAGCACCACCTTCAGCTTGGGGTGCTTGTCGAAGATGCCCGTGACGACCCAGCTGCTCAGCAGCTCGGCCATGAAGATGGGCGGGAGCGACTGCATGATCGCCTTGGGCGGCGTGGGGTCCCAGGTGCCGATCTCGCGGCCCGACTTCTTCAGGTTGACGTGCTGGCTGACCGGCATCTCCATGTCCTCGAGCGCCGACCACAGCGGGTCGTAGATCTCGTCGTGATACGGCGCCAGGTTGAAGTCCGTCGGGTACGCCGGCACCATCACGGCCCGCCCGCCCTGGTTGGCGATGCGCTGGCACTCCTTGATCGTGAGATCGATGTCGTGGAGCAGGAGGGGGTACACCGGCACGAGCCGGTCGGGGTCGGGCGCCGCGACGTCGAGCGCGGCCGAGGTGAACGCCTGGAACCCGGCCGAGCAGGCCTCGTTCGACAGGTCGTAGAAGACGTCGACGTCGCCGAAGTTGAGGTACAGGACCTCGGCGTCCACCTTGTCGATGTCCATGTCCTTCAGCCGCTCGTAGGGGTCGGACCCGCCCGCCCGGCCGGCGGCCGGGTACGGCTGGGAGGTCAGCTTGGGGGCCTGGGCCACGGTGGAGATGCCGGCCGGCTTGTTGCGCAGCGCCGGGGTGGTGCTCTGCTGGGCCATGGCGGCCATCACCTGGGCCAGCATCGACGCCCGGTGGTCGGTGTACTCCTGCTTGTACTTGTCCGGCAGGTACCCGACGATCTTGTCGATCGGGATTTCGAAGTGCGAGTCAGCGGAAATGATGCGCTCGGCCATGATGAGCTCCCTCCCCTCGGCGACCAAACGCCGCCTATCCGGCGACTCTAACCCGGATCACGGGGTATGGCGAGCCCGTGGCCGGCCGACGCGCCGGGCCCCGGGCACCCCGCCGGACGCTCGGTGATCGGATCAGCGGCGAGCGGGGGTGACTTACCGATCGAGGAACTCGGTCAGGAGGGTGGCCAGGGCGATCGGCTGGTCGCCCTGCACCCGGTGACCGGCACCCTCGATCGTGACCACTCGGGCTCCCGGCTGACGCCGGAGCAGCTCGGCCCGGTCCTCGTCGTCGACCACCCCCGAACGGGAGCCGAGCACCAGCAACGTCGGTGCTTGGAGGGCCGAGACGTCCTCCCAAAGCTCGGGGTAGAGGGGCGCCGTCTCGTCGCGCTCGGGCGGGGGCTCGTCGGGCGGTGCGCCGGGCTCGTAGCGCGAGCCGTCGGCCCGCAGGGCGAAGCCCTCGTCGTCCCGGGGCCGGTGGTCGTGCCGCCAGGTCCAGCGCCCGTTGGGGAGTTGCCGGGTGTTGTGGATGACCCCCCGGCGCAGGGAAGAGCTGCTTCTCGCCGGATCGGACGCCACCGTCCGCTCGACGATCTCCTCGAGCGTCTCGAAGCTCTCGGGTTGGGGTCCCGCGGCCCGGCCCATCGTCGCCGCCTTGGCCAGGGTGACGCCCGGGGTCACATCGACCACCGCCAGCCGTCGCACCAGATCGGGGGAGCGCGAGCCGATCACGATCCCGACCAGCCCGCCCATCGACATCCCCACGACCATGCGAGCCCGGGGTGCCCAGGTGCGGATGGCGACTCCGACGTCCTCGGCCATCGATACCGGGTCGTGGACCGCCTCCCCCGGGTTGCGAGCTTGATCGGAGTGGCCGTGGCCGGGCAGGTCGACCGCCAGGGCGTCGCGGCCCATCGCCAGCACCACGGTGTCCCAGGTGTGGGCGTTCTGCCCGCCGCCGTGGAGGAACACCACCTCGGGCTCGGTGCCCCAGACGATCGCCGAGGCGGTCCTCCCGTCACCGAGGGCGATCGCCTGGCGTGCGACGACCGGACGTCCATCGAAGGGCAGCCTGACCTCCGATGCATTGTCCGCCAGCAGCGCGAACTCTTCGTCGGTGTGGAGCGGGGTGGTCATCGACGTGGCCTCCTGTACTCGTCTCAATCCTCGGGCGCCCATGATTCATCCTCGGGTGCCCATGGTTCGGGTCGCCCATCTCACGCGGTGGCGCCCGGCCACGACGTGATTCCCTGGCGGGCGAAGGCCTCGATGTCGTCGTCGCCGTAGCCGAGCTCGAGGAGGACCTGGCGACTGTGCTCGCCGCGCACCGGCGGGGGACCGGAGATGGTCGCCGGGGTCTCCGACAGCGAGAAGAGGCTCCCGAACTGCTCGATCAGGCCCATGGAGTGGTGCTGGTACCTCGCCACCCACCCGTTCGCCGCGGCGTCGGGGTCGTCGAAGAAGCCGTAGCCCTGCCCGTATCCCTCCTCGGAGATCTCACACGGGGCCCCCGCCCGGTCGAGGAGGTCGAACCACTCGGCGGCGGTGCGTTCCTTGAACAGCGGTTCGAGGACCGCTGCCAGCTCGTGGTCGTGGTCCGCTCGCCCCGCCGGGGTGGCGAAGCGAGGATCGTCGGCCAGCCAGTCCGCCCCGAGACCCCGGCACAGGGCCCGCCACTCGCGGTCGTTCGACGCCACGACGAAGAGCCACCCCGCCTGGGTCTCGTAGAGGCGGTAGAGGGCACCCAGCCCGGTCTGGTCCTTGGTCATGTGGGGTCGCCCCGCCAGCCCGGGCGGCCCGACGAAGGCGTCGGAGCTGTAGAGCATCCCGCTGTTCAAGATGCAGGTGTCGACGTACTGGCCCTGGCCGGTCCGGTCGCGGTGGTAGAGGGCCTGGAGCACGGCGATGGCCGACTGGAAGGCGTTGGCGTGATCGCACTGGCCGAAGCGGTACCACTGGGGCCCCTCTCCGCCGGCCGGCACCGCACCCTGCTCCCATTCGAGCCCGCACTGGCACTCGGCCAACTGGTCGACGCCGGGCCACCCGGCGTAGGGGCCGGTCTCACCGTAGGCGGTGGTGTGGCAGTAGACGATGGTCGGGTTGATCGCCGCCGCGCGCTCGTAGTCGAAGCCGAACGCCCTGGCGATGCCCCGACCGCGGTTCGAGTGGATGACGTCGGCGCCGGCGATGAGCTTGGCGAGGGCCTCCTTGCCCTCGTCGGTGGACATGTCCAGGGTCAGGCACCGCTTGCCGCGCTGGCAGCCGATCCACACGTTGTCCAGCCCCAGGCCCGGCACCGCCGCCACCGCCCCCCGGGCCAACGGCGCTCCGTGGCTGATCGGTTCGACGACGAGCACGTCGGCCCCGAGGTCGGCCAGGAGCATCGGGCCGAACGAGCCGGCGAACGGGTGGCCCAGGTCGAGCACCTTGATCCCCTCGAGCGGGTGGCGGAGCTGACCGATCCGCTTCGGCGGCGGTGTGGCAGCAGCCCGGGGCACGCCGAGCACCTCGGCGGTGTGCTCCCCGACACCCGGGGGTGGCCCCACCGGTGGCGGCTCGTTGGCCGCCAGCCGCCAGGCGTGCCCGAACTGCTTGACCACCCCGACCCCGGGGACCTCGACCTCCATGACCGCCCCGTTGTGGTTGACCTGCTCGTCCTCGAACCCCTCCTCGACCGACTGGGCCCTGAAGATCGAGATCCGGTTGCTCTCGAAGAGCTCGACCCAGAAGTCCCGGGGCCGTCGCCGGTAGATCGCCCGGATGTCGGCGAAGTACGCCGCGCGGTCCTCGACGCTGCGCGTCGCCCGCTCGGGGTGCAGCGACGCCGGGTCGTCGCCCAACGCGGCGAGCGCCATCTCGTGGCCGCCCATGGTCTTCATCCATTTCCCGTCGGCGCACTCGAAGCTCGGCGTGGCGGGCAGGTGCTTGAACGCAAAGGGGCCGTGACCGCCCGCAAACACCTCGGGCGACTCGTGCTCGGCCCGGAACCACAGCATGGAGGTGAACGAGATCGCCCCCTGCATGAGCGAGGTCTCGACCCACTGGCCGGTACCGGTGACCTCGCGGGCGTGGAGCGCGGCGTGGATGGCGCACGAGGCGAGGAACATCGCCCCGTAGCTCGGCAGGGGGACGTAGAGGTAGACCGGGCCCGGGCGGTGCCCGGCCTGCTCGTTCTGGATGCCGCTGCGGGCCTGCACCAGCCCGTCGTAGGCGGGGCGGGAGCTGGCCACCGAGTGGCGCCCGTAGCCGGTGATCGAGCAGTAGACCAGCCGGGGGTTCTCGAGGTGGAGCTGGTCGTAGCCGATCCCCAGGCGCTCGGTGGTGCCCGGTCGGAAGCTCTCGACCAGGACGTCCGCCGTGCTCGCCAGCTGGTGGAAGGCGGCCGCGTCATCGGGGCGCGCCAGGTCCAGCACGACGCTCTTCTTCCCCCGGTTCCACACCACGGACCCCGGGTAGTCGCGCAAGCGGTCGCCCCCGGGCGGCTCGACCTTGATGACCTCGGCGCCGTAGTCCGCCATCAGCATGGTGGTCACCGACCCGGCCAGTCCCGAGGACAGGTCGAGCACTCGGAGCCCGTCGAGCACAGGTGCCATCTCACGCCCCCCATTTCTGGCCGCCGGCCCCCGGCACGTGTCGGCCAGGGCAGAGTCTGTTGAGCAGCCGGCGGAGTGTCAAACCCCTCCTCGAGCGGGTCGTCGGCCCGTCGGCACGGCACCGACGCCCGAGCCGCCTGTCCGCCGGCCCCCGGCTCCGGGGGGAGGACCCATGCCATCTGCATCGGGGGCACTGCGGGACCCACCCCGATCGGTTCGCCGATCCCTCCGGGGGGCGCCGCCCTCCAGCGCGGCACCCGCACTACCCACCGCGCCGCCGGCGCCGAAGGCCGGCTCCGGCCGACCCCTGGACGGCCCGGGTGTCGGGGTTTGTGCCACGGCCATCGGGGGTAGTCGGGCCCGGGCGAAGCACATTTAGGAGGAGCAATCCAGGAAGGACCACATCGCTATGTCGTACGAACCGGGTAGAAGAGAAGCTTCGGCACGAGGACCAGTAGGAGCGCAGGCGGTGGTCGACTCACCGCCGGGTGCCGTGCCGATGAACGGGCAGCTCCACGAGGTGTGGGAGGGACGGACACGGGTCATGCTGACGCCGTTCTCTCCACCGTCGATCATCGGCCTGCTCGGCTTTATGGGCGCAACCCTGATGGTGGGCGCCTGGCAAGCAGGATGGTACGGCGATGCCAAAACCGGATTCACCCTGTGGCCGTTTGCCGCGATATTCGGTGGCATCTTTCAGGGCGCCGCCGCCTTTCCGTCGCTGCGTGCCCGGGACGGGTTGGCTGCCGGCATCCACGCCACGTGGGGGGCATTCTGGATCGGCTTCGGACTCCTGTTCGCCCTGGGAAGCGTCGGACTGGCCACCATCACCCCGTTCGGTGCTGTCAACACGCCGTTCGCCTTCTGGTTCATCGTCCTCACCTTGATCACCGCCGGTGGGACCGTCGCGGCGGCGCTCGTCAACTGGTCGGTGTTCGGTGTCCTGCTCTTCTTGACCGCCGGGTCCGCCGTGACGGCATCGGGATGGTGGGCCGGCAGCGACGCAACGCTGATGGCCGGGGGCGTCCTGTTCGTCATCTCGGCCGTCCTTGCCTGGTACACCGCGACCGGGATGATGATCGAGAACCTCGCGGGCCGGTCGCTGTTGCCCCTGGGCGCCCACCGCGCCCACGGCGTGAAGGTACCGCCGCTGGACCCGATCGAGTACCCCGCGGGGATGCCCGGGGTGAAGGTGGGCCAGTAGCACGCAGCACCCCGCCGGGGCCGGGGCCGGACGCCGGGGCGACGACGCCCCGGTCATCCGGTCCAGGCGCCGCGGCATCGACGGCACGGCGTCGTTTCTCGGCGCGTCAATCGGGGTAGCAGAGAGCCATGACACCCCGGTCGGCCCGGCTCGAAGTCGTCGCTCCGGGACTTACGGCACCACGGCTACGTTCGGCGGACCGATCTCGTCGGGCGGCCGGGACGGTGGGTCGCTGATGAGAGCACGGGTCCTCGAAGCAGCGGCCTGGTGGGCGGTGTCCTATTCGATCTGGCTCCTCTCGCTGTCCGCGGTACCCCTGCAGGAGCTGGTCGTCGGAGCGGCCGCTTCCCTGCCCTGTGCGCTGGCCGCGACCGGCATGCGCTGGGCCACCGGTGAGGCATGGACGGTCAGACCCCGATGGCTGCGACCGCTGCTGGCACTGCCGCTCGCGCTCGTGAGCGACACGATCCAGGTCCTCGGCGCGGTGATCACCCGCAAGGGGGGCGACTTCACCACCGTCGCGACCGGAGTGGTCAGCGATGCCCCGGCGGCGCGGTCGCGCCGCGCTCTGGCAACCATCTTCATGTCGGTCAGCCCGGGCAATTACGTGCTCGACGCCGATCCCGAGACCGGCGATCTGATGGTCCACTCGCTTGCCAAGCGGGGGCCGCGCATCGAGAGTTACCTTTGAGCGCCTACGAGGTGCTCACCGCCGTCGTCATGGTGGGGGCCCTCGTCCCCGCGCTCGGCCTGGCCGCGTTCGGACGGCCAGTCGACCGTCTGATCGGTCTCGAGCTCGCCAGCGCCTCGACCATCGTGGCAATGCTGCTGTTCATCCGAGCGTCGGGCGAGTCCTACGAGCTGATCGTCCCGCTGGTGCTCGTGGCGCTGTCCGTGGTGGGAACCCTGGTGTTCACGAGGCTCGTCGGGAGACCGCGCCGTGGCTCATGACATTGCGCTGGCGTTGAGCGGCCTCGGGGTCGGCGTCACGGTCCTCTCGTGCGTGGGTGCAGTGCTCATGCGGTCGAGCGTGTTCGACCGCATGCACTTCGTGACGCCGGTCACCTCCGTGGCCTGCCCGCTGGTGGCGATCGGTCTGTGCGTAGAGGAGGGCTGGGGGCTGACCGCGGCCCTTCTCCTCTTCATCGCCGGGCTGCTCTTCGTCGTGGGGCCGGTCCTCGAAGCAGCCATGGGCCGACTCGTCGGGCAGATCGAAGAGAAGATCCCTCCGTCGTCACCGGAATGATGATGGTCCTCATCGTCATCATGCTCTCGGTGGTCGGGCTGGCCGGGACGGCGGTCGTCCTGACTGGTGAGCCGCAGCGCCAGGCACTGATGCTGTCGGCATTCGGTGTGGCCAGCGGCCTGCTCTTCATGGTGCTGCAGGCGCCTGACGTGGCACTGAGCGAGATCGGCGTGGGCACCGCCATCGTCCCGCTGATGGTGATGCTCGCGGTGCGCAAGACGGAGCGACGGAATTGAGCCGGTCGGTGCGGACCGTCGTGTTCCTCGCCGGGGCCGCCGGGGTGGTGGTGCTCGCGGTCGTGGCCGCGTTGCACATCCCCGGCTTCGGGTCCACGTTCCATCCGTACCGCACCGCGGCGGTCGAGGCGTCGGTCAAGCATGTGGCGGCCAACGTGGTCTCCAGCGTCAACTTCGACCAACGCGGCCTCGACACGTTGGGAGAGGAGTCGATCCTGCTGGCGTCGATCCTGGGCGCCGCCATCCTTCTGCGGCCGGCCAAGGACGAGACGGAGAAGCGGCCCCTGTCTGCTGGCCGGGTCCTCGAGTCCACACGGATGCTGGGCTACCTGATGATGCCGATCACGCTGGTCATCGGTCTCGACGTGATCGCCCACGGACATGTCACCCCGGGGGGAGGATTTCAGGGCGGCGTCGTGGTCGGCACCGGCATCCACCTGCTGTACGTGGCCGGGAGCTACCCGGCGCTCGAGAAGGCCCGGCCGCTGCGGGCGGTGGAGTGGGGCGAGGCAATCGGGGCCGGTGCATTTGCCTCGCTCGGGGTGGCCGCCCTCGTGGCGTCGGGCGCCTTCCTGTCCAACGTGATCGGTACCGGCTCGTTCGGCCAACTCCTCTCCGCAGGCACCGTGCCGCTGCTGAACGGGGCGGTGGGGATAGAGGTGGCGTCGGGTACCGCAGTCCTGCTGGGCGCCTTCTTGAAGCAGGCGATCATGGTGAAAGGACCGGACGACTCGCGATGAGCTTCTACCCCTACCTGGTCGCGGTCTGGCTCCTCGTCGTCGGGGCTTTCGGCATCGTCCGAAGCCGCAACCTCATCCATGCCATCCTGTGCCTCTCCGTCTCGCAGTCGGGGACCTACGTCCTTCTCCTCGCGGTCGGCTACCAATGGCATGCCAAGCCGCCCGTGTTCGGTGAACCGGCCACCCATCCCACCGCCAAGGTTGTCGACCCGGTCGTGCAGGCCATGACGCTCACGGACATCGTGGTCTCCGCGACGGTGACCGCGCTGCTCCTCGCCCTGGCGACGCAGATCCACAAGCGCCACGGCACTCTGGACCCTGACGAGCTGAGGCAGCTGAAGGGCTGACGTGGCCCCCCTCGCCGTAGCCGTCCCGATCATGGTGGCGGCTCTCATCATCATGGTCGACCGGCGCCTGCCGCGCCTGGCGATCGACCTCCTCGCCACCGCGGGTGCCCTCGCCGACGTGGTCTTCACCGCCCTGATCCTGCACCAGTCCGCGTCGGGCCGGGTCATCACCTGGTCGGCCGGATGGAAGCCGGTCCACGGCTTGAGCGTAGGCATCGTCCTCGTCGACGACCCGATCGGGGCGGGGATCGCCCTGCTCGCGGCCGCCCTCGTGGTCCTGGCCCTGGTCTTCAGCTGGCACTACATCGAGTCGGAGGAAGGCCACTACCACTGCCTCATGCTCCTGTTCCTCGCCGGCATGGAGGGCTTCGCCCTCACTGGCGACATCTTCGACATGTTCGTCTTCTTCGAGCTCATGGGTGCGGCGGCCTATGCCTTGACCGGAATGAAGATCGAGGACCCGACTTCGGTCCAGGGCGGGATGAACTTCGGCATCATCAACAGCCTGGGGGCCTATATCGCGCTCATGGGCGTCGGTCTCCTCTACGCCAAGACCGGGCAGCTGGGCCTCCCCCAGCTGGGCCGGGCGCTGGCCCACCAGCCCCGCAGCGAGTTGCTCGTCGCCGCCTTCGTCATGCTGATGGCCGGGTTCTTGGTAAAGGGCGCGATGGCGCCGTTCCACTTCTGGTTGGCCGATGCCCATGCCGTGGCCCCGTCACCGGTGTGCGTCCTGTTTTCGGGGGTGATGGTCCCACTCGGCGTGTACGGCGCCTTCCGGGTCTACTGGGCCGCCTTCCCAACGGCCATCGCCCGGCCCGACGTCAGCCGGGCGTTCCTGGCACTCGGCGTGGTCACTGCGGTGGTCGGGGCGGTGATGTGCCTCGAGCAGCGGAACTTCAAGCGCCTGCTCGCCTACTCGACCATCGCCCACGTGGGGCTCTTCATCGTCGCCCTGGGCCTGCTGACTTCGGAGGGGGTTGCCGGGGCCGCGATCTACATCGTCAGCCACGCCGGCGTGAAGGCGGCGCTCTTCCTGATGGCCGGTGTGCTCCTGGCTCGCTACGGGACGGTCGACGAGGCGGAGCTCCACGGCCGGTGCGGCGACGCGGGCCTGCTTCGCTGGCTGATGCCCGTCGGCGGGCTGGCGCTGGCCTGCCTGCCGCCGTTCGGCACCGCGCTCGGCAAGGAGATCAGCGAGGACGCCGGGTCGGCGGCCGGGTACCTGTGGGTGCCGGCCTTGTTCGTCGCCGTGTCCGCCTGCACCGGCGGCGCGGTGCTCCGGGTCGCCGGTCGGATGCTGTTCGGGCTCGGACCGCCGCCCGAGGAGGGCGCCGGTCAGACCTCCGGAGACGAGGAGCGCGAGGGCGAGCCCCTCCGCCGCATTCCGGCCACGATGGCCGTACCGATCCTGACGCTGCTGGGCGGCGCGCTGGCGGTCGGGATCCTTCCCGGCGTTCATGCCGCGGCGGAGAATGCCGCCCGCATCTTCGTGGACTCCGGCGGGTACCGCAACCAGGCACTGTTCGGTACGGCGGCTCGCCTGCCGGCTGTTCACGAAGGTGGATGGTCCTTGAGCGGCGTCCTGCTCGGGCTCCTCTCTGCCGGCCTGGCACTGGGGGTGGCGGCGGTTGGCATCTGGAGCAGGCCGATCACCCACCACTTTCCACGGTTGCTGGACTGGGGCCGGCGACCGCTCTCGGTCCTGCGAGAGCTCCACTCCGGCCACGTCGGCGACTACGTGGCCTGGCTCATGCTCGGGCTCGCCGCGCTCGGCGGTCTCCTGAGCTTGCCGGCCCGGTAATCCCCCCGGGCCTCGCCGTGCTGCCCCTCGTCACGGCGCCGGCACTTCCAGCTCCGCCGCCGCCGCCGCCGACCGCGCTGCGGTCGGCCTGCGAGCGGCCCGGGCCGGTGTAGCGGGCCGAGGGGAAGGGTATGGCTGCGCTGTGGCCAACACGGCGAAGCAAGACGGCGAGGACGACTTCGCCGATGCTCTCCACGACTTCGAGACGCAGGCGAGGAACCTCGTCCGCAAGGAAGTAGACGTCGCCCGGCGAGAGCTTCTGGAACGGATCAAGCCGAGCGCTCCGGGGGTCGGGCTCATCGCCGCCGCCGCGGTGTGCAGCGTCTTCTGCGGTGCAGCCTCCTACCGCCTCACCCTGCGAATCCTCGAGCGGTGGCTCAATCCGGGTACCGCGGCATTCCTGGCGGCCGTTGGGTATGGATCCGCCGGCGCCCGCATGGCACTGATCGGCATTCGGGCGTTGCAGGAGGCGCACCCGGCGCGCTCCGACGAGAGATAGCCCCGGGCGGCGTCACCGCCCCCGATCAGAGGACCACGACTGAACGCAGGACCTCGCCCCGCTGCATCCGCCCGAAGGCGCCCTCCACGTCGTGCAGGGAGACCGTCTCCGAGATGAAGCGGTCGAGGTCGAAGCGTCCCTGCAGGTACAAGTCGATCAGCATCGGGAAATCTCGCTCTGGCAGGCAGTCGCCGTACCAACTCGGCTTGAGCCGACCGCCCCGGCCGAAGAAGTCGATCATGGGCAACGAGATCTGCATCTCCGGCGTCGGTACCCCCACCTGGACGAGTGTTCCTGCCAGATCACGGGCGTAGAACGCCTGTTCCATGACCGCGGGATGGCCGACCGCCTCGATGCAGACGTCGGCACCGTAACCGCCCGTCAGGTCCCGCACCGTCCGGACCACGTCGTCCCTCGACGCGTCGATCGAATGGGTGGCGCCGAACTCGGTCGCCAGGTCGAGCTTTTTGGGGTCGAGGTCGATGGCGATGATCGTCGAGGCACCAGCTTGGCGGGACCCCGCCACCGCCGCGCAGCCCACACCCCCACAGCCGAACACGGCGACCGAATCGCCCGGGCCGACGCCACCGGTGTACATGGCCGCCCCGAAGCCGGCCATGACGCCGCACCCGAGCAGCCCGGCCGCGGCCGGCTTGGCCGCCCGATCGACCTTGGTGCACTGGCCGGCAGCCACCAGCGTCTTTTCGGCGAACGCGCCGATGCCCAGGGCGGGGGACAGCGGCGTGCCAGCCACCGTCATCTTCTGGGACGCGTTGTGGGTGGCGAAGCAGTACCAAGGACGGCCCCGCCGGCAAGCCCGACACTCCCCGCATACGGCGCGCCAGTTGAGAACCACAAAATCACCCGGGACCACCGACGTCACCCCCGGCCCGACCTGCTCCACGGTACCGGCTGCTTCGTGACCCAGGAGGAAGGGGAACTCGTCACTGATGCCACCCTCCCGGTAGTGCAGGTCGGTGTGGCAGACGCCGCAGGCCTGAACCCGCACTACCACCTCGCCCGCTCCGGGGTCGGGGACCACGATCGTCTCCAACGAAACCGGTTCACCCCGGGCCAGTGCGACCACACCACGGACCTCAGAGGGCACGGCGCTCCCCTCGCCAGCGAGGGGGAGACCATCGGCCCGTCCCCGCGAGGTCGGTACCCAGCGTCATGATCGGCACCTCCCCATGCTGCCATGGCTCGGGAGCGAAGGTTGCGTGGGTCCGAACCCGTCGGCCGTTGGCCGATCCCGAACGCCAATTGCAGCTGGCGATGCTCGATGTCCTCCCGCTCGTCGGGCAGTCGTCCGAGGCGTAGATATCGACCCTGAAGACCGCCGGCGCCGATCGGCGTAGCTCGTCGTGGCTGCTCAGGCGGAGATATCCGGAAATCGCCCGGCATTGTTAGAGATGGTCGGCATCGGGTAAGCGATGCGTCGGTCGGGCCCACGATCGCAGCCCGAATCCCCCAGACGGAGGTCGCCATGAATCCCATGGAAGAAGCCGGTATCCCGGTCGAGGAGCAGATCCGCAACTGGTCTGAGCTCAACACGCAGCCCTACGACAAGGCTTCAGTCGATCCGTACACGCGGACGCGGGTCATTCTCATGAACGGCATCGAAGTCGAATCCGTGATGTTCTCGCACCAGTTCGCCCGGCACACCGACCAGATGGAGCTGAAGCGTGCCCTTGCGATGAACCGCCGGGTCGACGCCCAGCAGCAAAAGGCGGTGAACAACCTGAACCCAGGTGACCAGACGCCGCTCGAGACGACCATCGGCTACGAGCAGGTGGCCGTCGACCTCACCTCGTGGCTCGCCCGCAACGAGAAGGATCCGATGCTGAAGCAGGCACTGGACTTCGCTCTCCTCGAGGACTTCGACCATCTCTACCGTTACGCCAACCTCTACGACCTGCTCGACGGAAAGGACGCGAGTGCCCTGACCGACCACCTGACGGAGATCACGCCCGGCCGACCCAGCGCTGTCCAGCACCGCCACCCCTACGACGAGGTACGCGGGCACTACGACACCCACACCGTGGATCCCCTCTCGCGGCTCCACGTCATGACGATCGTGGCGGCCGAGCAGCAGACGATGAACTTCTACATGAACCACGGCACCGACTGGATCGAGCCGATCGCGCGCGGTCTGTACGGAGAGATCGCCATGGTGGAGGAGCAGCACGTGAGCCATTACGAGTCGCTGCTCGACCCCCTCGACACGTGGCTCCGGATGTGGGTGTTCCACGAGTACAACGAGGTCTACCTGTACTGGTCCATGCTCCAGAACGAGTCGGACCGCCGGATCGGCCAACTCTGGGAGCTGCATCTCCAGATGGAGATCGGCCAGCTGCACGCCGCATGCGACCTGCTGCGACGCTTCGAGGGCGTGGATCCCGAGGAGATCCTCCCCGTGAGCCTTCCCGACACGCCGGTCACGTTCGAGCCCAACAAGGCGTACGTCCGCGACATCCTGGCCAACCAGATCGATCTCCGGACCGACGGATCCGCCTACGTCCCGGTGGACCAGCTACCGAGCGATCACCGGTACTTCGGGTTCCAAAGGAGGGTCAACGCCGGAGGATCGCCCATGGACCTGGTCGTCGAGGAGAACGTCAGAAGGAACGGCGGCGAGCGGCGCGACGAGACCGACGGACCGAATCCGATCTCGTCGCTGGCCCCCCACGCCGCCTGAGCGAACTACCGGTTCCAATGAACCACCGACTCTCATGACGAAAGGTAACCAATGACGGTTCTCAACCCCACCAAGGACACCGGTGCCACGTCGAAGGCATCGCCGCTCCTCTACGGCGAGCCTGACCGCCTCGTCACCGACGAGTTGCTTGCCGAGCAGCTGCAGATCGACGGCGTGAACGCGCCCTTCCTGGCGGACCTGCTGAGCGCGTTCGTGACCCACGAGCGCTGCGGACGCCACCTGTACCGATCCGTCGCCGGTCGGACGAACAACTCGATGCTGAAGCAGCGCTACGAACACTTCGGGAAAGAGACCGAGGAGCACGTGGAGATCTTGGAGACGCTGATCACCAACTCGGGCGGGAGTCCGAGCTATAGCTCTCCGATGGCGAGAGCGGTCGAAGCGCAAGACGCCAAATTGCTCGAGTCGACCTTCCTCGGCGCGGGGACCCTCGACCTGATGACGGCGGAGATGGCCATGCTCGACGCCGTCTTCGCGGCGGAGGCTCTCGACCAGGCCAACTGGCAAGCAATGGATCAGATCTGCGAGTCGCTCCCCGGGGGACCCATCCAAGAGCAGTTCCGCACCGCGGTGGACCGGGTCCTTTCCCAAGAGCAGGAGCACTTCGAATGGGCCCACGGCACGCGGGCGAAGCTGACGAAGCTGCAGCTCGAGAGCTCCACCCTGGCCATGGCGGGCGAGAAGATGGAAGAGATGATGGCCAAGGTGCGCAGCTGGTTCTCGAGCGACTGAGCCGCCTGGCCCTGAGCCGACCGTTTCCCGCCTGGTGGCCGTCGAGGTCGCCCGGCTAACGGGTCAGGCGATGCGGTAGGGCTCGGCGGTGGAGGCCTTGAACGTCATGCCGTGGCCGGGTGCATCGGGGCGGGGAGTGCCCGGAGATGTCCAGCTGACGGGCGGCCGCCACGTGGGCCACGGCCAGCCAGCCGGTGACGCCGCCGCAGCGGGTGATGTCGGCCTGCACACAGTCCACGGCACCGGCGGCGATCATGGGCGCGTAATAGCAGGGGGAGTACCCGTATTCGCCCGCGGCGATGTCGATGGGGCAGCTGTCGCGCACCTGGCGGAGTCCGGCTTGGTCGTCGGACGAGACGGGCTCCTCGAACCAGGTCACCGACGAGCCTCGCTCATGCGCTGGCCCAGGCGGATGGCCTGCTTGGCCCGGTACGCTCCGTTGGCGTCGACGTAGAGCTCCACGTCGTCGCCGACGACCCGGCGGGCCAGCACCAAGCCCTCGGCGTCGCCGGCGCGGGCCCGCACCACCACCATCACCGTCGAGGACCAGGTCAGCGTGCCGTCGCCCTCAGGTTGGTTCGTAGGGATCTCAAAGGCCTCGGCGGCCACCTCGCTGATCGCGACCTCCGGTCTCATTCCTTGGCGTCGCCGACCAGGGACACGTCCTTGGGGTGGCGGACCCCGATCAGCGAACCGTCGATCTCGATCCCGTGGAGTGGCAGCCCCGCCGTACCGGTCGGATCGTGAGCTCGACAGCTGGTGCCGACCGGGCCTAAGAGGCCGGGCCTAAGAGGCGCCGGTAGCCGCCACGCTATTGACGGTGGCATGGGCGCCGGGGACCGAACCGAGGTAGCGGGCGTCGCCGAACGCGAAGACCCCGCCATCGAGAGCGCTGAGCCAGTAACCGGCACCGTCGTTCGTTCGCACCAGGGTCGAGACGGTCGAGAGCGGGATGCTGACGCCAACGGTGGAAGGTCGCGAGTACCCGATGATCGAGACGGGCGTCGCGGTCAGTCCGAGCGAGGGCAGGGACCCGTAGAACTGCGCGTCACCGAATGCGTACACGCTCCCGTCGGTACTCGCCATCCAGTAGCCGCGCCCGTCGGGTGTCGTGGCGAACCCGGTCACCGGGATGGTCGCCGGATGGCCCGTGACCACGTCCTGCGGCGCAAGCACGGCCGCCGAGCCCAGCACCGAGGGCAACGAGCCGTAGAAGCCGGCATCGCCGAACGTGTAGACGTCGCCCGTGGAGTCCGCGATCCAGTAGCCGTGGTCGTCGGGCGTCGGTTCGAGGAAGACGTCGGTGGACGCGGCGTAGGCGAAGAACGTTTCGGACTGGGCGACGCGAGCGGGGTTCGGGCTGAGGTGGTCCCCGGGGAGCGAGCCGTAGTAGGGGGCGTCACCGAAGGTGAAGACCCCGCCGTCGCTCCCCACCAGCCAGTAGCCGTGACCGTCGGTGGTGGCCACGATGGCGGTCACCGGATTGGGAGCGGGCATCCCGAGCTCGCCCGGGAGCGACCCGTAGAACTGGGCGTCGCCGAACGCGAACACGCCCCCGTCTGCTCCCACCAGCCAGTACCCGCGGCCATCGGGCGTGGCGGCAATGCCGACGATGTCCGATTGGGCGATGTGGGCGGAGGGCAACGACCCGTAGAACTGGGCGTCGCCGAAGGCGAACACCCCCCCGTCGACCCCCACCAGCCAATAGCCCTGGGAGTCCGGCGTGGCCGCCATGGCGACCGAAGCCACGTACGGTGTCGCGACGCGGATGCTCGGGGCCGCGGCTGACGCCCCGGTGGCCGTCAGCTGGAGCAACCCCAAGGCTCCGAGCAAGGACCCCAAGCCGACGGCGAGAAGGCGATGCAGCAGTCGATTCACGTGGTCCCCCTCGTCGCTCGTCCGGGATCGATCACATGGCCTACAGCAATCGATGCCATGCACCAATCATATTCCCACGGGTGCGAATCCCTAACCCGGCCTGCGACACGGAGCGGCCAGAAATCGCGGGTGGGTGAAATCCGGGTTGCTCAGAACTCCCAGTCCGCCGACCAGTCAGGATCGGGGATCTCACCGGCAGCGGCTCCGAAGAGCGTGAAGGCGTCAAGCAGCTCCCTGCGCCGGTCCGGAGGGATCCTGGCGACGATGCGCGCGATCTCGGCCCGTCGACGCTCGGTGACCAGTGCGAGAAGCCGCTCACCCTTGGTCGAGATGCCGATGCGGACCTCGCGACGATCTTCGCGGCTCTGGCGACGCGAGATCATGCGCTTGCGACTCAGCCGGTCGCACAGCCTCGTAGCCGTCGACGGGTCGACCGCCAGCTCGTCGGCCAGGTCGGCGAGCCGCAGTGGACCCCGGGACGCCAGCACGACCAGCGTGCGAAATTGGGGAAGGGTGACGTCCTCGCTCTGACCCGCGAGCGACCGGGCGGCGATGGCCACCATGACCCTGCTCGCCGTCAAGACGGCTCCGGCGATCTCTTCGACCTTCGGGTCCGATGTTGGCAACGCCGCTCGTCGGTCTTCGGGGACGACTTGGCCCACTCCGACATCGTAGGTTCGATCTCGGGGCCCGATGACCGCTTCGGGCTCGGTCGACGAGCATCCCGACCACGCCACCTTGCGCCCTCAACGCCGTCAATCCATGGCTGCCCGAGCCGGACCATGAGCTACGCAGCCCAGTTCGAGAGGCGTCGACGCCTTGCGGCCGCCGGTCTGACGGAGCCCCTGCCTCCGAGCCGCGATCGGTGCGGCGTCGGAGGGTATGGAGCCCGGTGACCGGGCATGGTGGGCCCAAGGGTGGCGCCACCCGAAGGAGGAGGGCCATGAGTCAGCTGTTCACCGCACACTGGGAAGATCTCGGGTGGGTTGCGGCCAAGGCGGCGCTGCTGTTCGGCGTCGCCGTCATCGGGCTGCGAATCGTCGGCCGGAGAACATTGGCCCAGCTGTCGGTCTACGACTTCGTGACTGCGGTCGCGGTGGGCGCCATCGTGGGGCGAGTTCCGAACGCTTCATCGACCAGCTTCGTGGCCGGTGCGGTGACCCTGACCGTGCTGCTGGCGTTGCACCGGCTCTTGAGCCTCGTTCGCCGGATCGTGCCCGTCGCCCGGCTCCTCGACCACCGACCGGTGGTGCTCGTCCGAGCCGGCATCGTCGACCATCGGGCGCTGCGCCGGACCCAGCTCACCGGTGGCGACCTGAGCGAAGTGCTCCGCTCCCGCGGTGTCGCCGATCTCCATGACATCGAGCTGGTCATCTTCGAGCCCAACGGCGACCTGTCCATCATCAACCCCGGGCAGCAGTCGGGAGACCTGGTATCGGCTATCACCAACGATTCGGGGCACGGGTGAAGCTCGCGAATCGTGGAACAGCGCGGTGCCCCGACGGGATCCTGCGGGCGCGCCGTCACACCCGGGGAGGAGGGGACGACAATCGTGGATCGGTGGGGCGGTGCCCACCCGCCTTGCCACAGCAGATCCAATGGCCGAGACAGGAGAGAGGGCCAGATGGTTGGAAAAGGAGTTGGAAAGCTGCAGCACGGTGAGTCGACGGCGCTCGAAGTCTTGGAGGAGGAGGACCGAGCTATCCGGGAGCTTTTGGCGCAGATCGAGCGGAACCGGGGGGCTTCCGTCGAGCAACGCTACGAGTACGGAAACCTGGCCAAACAGCTGCTACGCCGGCTGGCCGTCCGTGAGTCGGCCCGCGCCGACGTGTCCGCGGCTATCGGCGACTCCTCCCTTGGTTCCTTGGTGGCGCCGATGACGGCCCATGACTCGGCCCGACGTGAGCTCATCGACCGTCTGGAGGCGCTCTCGAGGGGGATCCAGGGATTGTCGTTGAACAGCGGGCAAGACTTCGACGGGCCGCTCAGCGAGCTGGTAGGGCTGATCAGCGAGGAAATCGAGTGGGAGCTCGCCGAAGCGCTGCCGTGCCTTCAGAGACGTCTCAGCCCACAGGACCGGGCTCGCCTGTTCGAGTCGGCGCACTATATTCGGCATCACGCGCCCACCCATCTGCACGCGCCGGGACCACGATGGTATGAGCGTGCGCCCGTGGTATCGCGGCTGCTAACGGTCATCGACCATCTGCGGGACTTCCCGAGAGCCGCCCGGGGAGAGCGGGGCATCTAGGCGCCGGAACGACGTGGCGCGGGTCAAGGGCTGCTCCACCTCCGCCCACTGCCAGCTGCGGGCCGGGGGTTCAGGAGGGCGCCGCGCGATGGTGGGCAAGAGCGCTTTCGTCGGCCAGCGCGATGGTCAATGCTCCGGCCAGCGTGGGGTGGAACGGCGCGGCGGCGGAAAGCGCTTGAACATCGGGTTGGGCGCTACAGATTCCGTGCCCGGCGAAGTTGGGTTTGACCGACACGAGACCGAAGGTGTTTGCCCCTTTGGCCAATACGGCGTCCAGGGCATTGAGGTCCGAGTCGAGCACGTTCACCTTGGCTCGGGTCAGTCCGACGTCCTTGAGGCACCGGAGGTCGGGGCCGAAGGGATTGTAGTAGGAGTTCACCAGCACTTTCGGATGATTCGGTAGAGCTGTCAGGTCGCTCAGCAGGTCGTAGTAGTGCTCAGTGAACTGGGCGAGATTGCTCTGAAAGTAGGCGGTGGCTGCCTGGTTGTCGCAAGCCTGGGACACCGCGCACAGCTCGATAATCGCTGACCAGTGCACGTCGTCCGCCCCGACGCTGAGCACGACGAGTGATGCCGTAGACGCTTGACTGGCCACCGCCAGCTGGGGCGGGGCAACCTGGCCTCCGATGCTCTGAGCGCCGAGGAGGCCCTGCTGGACCGTCGCCCCGCTGCAGGCCAGGTTGAGCACGTTCCAGCCGTTCTCCTCGGCGAGCAACGCAGGGTACGAATCGACGCTGCGTTGGCAGGCTCGGTCCAGAGTGCTCGGATCCGCGACCAGGGGATTTCCTACTCCGGCCGCGGTCGAGTCCCCCATCACCACTGCCTGGACACCACCCAAGGGCGGCCCGGCCGGCGCCGGTATCGCACCGCCGGGCGCCCGCCCGACCAGCTGATCGAGCGAGCTGATGTGGCCGAGCACCCTTGGGGCCGAGAACGCCGCGATCGCAATGCACCCGACGTTGAGCGCCTCCATCGCGATCAACCCGCCGACGAGCAGCTTCACCGTCTGCCCGAGCCGATGCCGACGCCACCCGGCGTATGCGCCGAGGAGGATCGTCGCCCCGCAGGCGACGATGACGGACTCCCAGACGAAGTAGCGGGTCAAGCCGTTGACCAGTTGTCGACCGAGCCGGGACCGCAAATCCGAACCCGGGGTATGGAGGACGGCGGCCAGCTGACGGTTGACGGTGATGTGCGAGAGCACGAGACGGGGACGCACCGGCCCGTCGAAGTGTTGCCTGGTCGCCATGGACTGCCCGAACAGGTCGAGCTCCCCGGGGCCCGAGAGGCTCAAGGACGGTGCCGCTGCGCCGACCTCGACCGTCTCACCGAGCGCGGTGACGGTCTGCGCCGGAGTGACCCGAAGGCTCAGTGCGATCGAAGCCACCCCGATGACGAGCACCAGCCCGGCGAAGGACAGCAGCGGCCGCGCTCGGCTCCATACGGCTTGCAGAAGACGGGCGGATCGGAGTCGGTGGGCGACGCGATGCGACATGCTGGCCGCTACTGAACGGAGTGCCTGACGTCGGCGCTCCGAGTTACTCGCCGCTCGCTCCGCATGAGGGGGGATTCTGGGTCGACCCGTTCCGCAGTCAACAGCCACCACCTTCTTCGGGAACGTCGTGTCGGTGGTCTCTGCCTCTCAGCTGGCGCCATACCCTGTTGCCCGCAGGACCATCCGCAAACCAATGCCAACCACGTGAAGGCCAGCTACTCCTTCGAGGGGCATCACCCTGGAGATGACCCAGCGACGGTCGGGCGCCGAGCCGGGTCTTGCCGGAGCGAGTGAGCTCGCGTGTGAGCTCAGGAGGAGTTGTCCTGCTGGACGTCCGCAGAGTCCGGCTGCGCGGTCGAGTCGTCGTTGCGCCAAGGCCGGAGATTGGCGAGCCAGACCGATCCGACGAGGAGAAGGACCGCACATAGCACCCAGCCGAGCACCGTTGTACCGATACCGACGTACTTCAGGCCGGACGCAAGGATCACGAAGGTGATCGCCGGCCGGATGTAGCGGTCGGGAGCTCGCGAGGAGATGAGAGAGGCGACGATTACTGCCGGGATACTTCCGATGATGAGTGACGTGGTGACAGAGAACTCAACGTGGCCGAAGGTGAGAGCTCCCAGCGCGGCGGCCACCGTCAACGGGACGGCTTGGGCGAGGTCGGTCCCCACGAGCTGGTTTGCGCCAAGCATCGGGTAGAGGAACAGCAGCATCACGATCATGAGCGATCCGGAACCTACTGACGTCATCCCGACGACGAGCCCGCCGACCATGCCGGTAAGCATCGTCGGCAGGGGCCGGACGGTGACCCCGTGGACGTGGACAGCCCGTTCGCGGCCCACTCGGCGGTCGAGGAAGTGCCGAACGACCATGGCGACGGCTCCAACGAGGAGAGCCGCTCCGAGCGCCCTTTCAATGGTGGTCTGGGAGGCCGAGGCGTGGCCCAGCAGGTGCAGAAGGTACGACCCGAGGAACGCCATCGGCACCGAGCCGGCCACCATCCACCCGACCAAGCGGAAGTTCACTGTTCCCTTCGAGATGTGGACAGCGGCCCCGAAGGGACGCATGAACACGGCCGCAACCAGGTCGCTCGAGATGGCCGTGGACGGCTTCACCCCGAAGAGGAGGATGAGCATCGGCGTCATGAGCGCCCCGCCGCCCGCCCCGGTCAGCCCGACCATGAACCCGACGACGGCACTGCCCAGGACAATGTACGGGTCGATGTTCACAGAGGTCCCCAGTGATGCATCCGGCCGGTTGGCCGGCAAGCGGCAGAATCTACCCCTCTCGTGCCGAACCGACCTCGCCGTCTGGCTAGGCCGTCGGGAACGTTGATCGAAGGGATGCATCCGAGGACGAGCGGGGTGGCCACCTCGGCTCCCCGTGGCGTCGCGGGGCGGCCTCCGGTCCGAACCGCTGCTGGGCGTCGTCTCGGCAATGGGGGTTCGGGAGTCCTCGTGGCCGACTCGATTGCGGCCGCGCCGATCGGGGTAGACGACGCCAGTGGCATCGACCGAGCCCGGCTTGGGGAGCAGTCCCGCGGTGGGCCCCCCTAGAGTTGGCGCTGCATTGTTCGTGTACGGCGGGTTCACCGTAGGGTCCGCACCAGCGCCTCGGAGGAGGTTGGTCATGGAGGATTTTGAGATCGTCCGCCACATCGATGACCTGGCTGGCGAGGAGCACCGCCTGGAGCTGTCTCACCAGGGGCAGTCATTGAGCGATGAGGAGCTCGCACGTCTCCGAGCCATAGAGGTGGCCCTCGACCAGTGCTGGGATCTTCTCCGGCAACGCCGTGCCCGGCGACAAGTGGGACTCGATCCGAACGATGCCGAGACCCGGTCGGAAGCTGTCGTGGAGGACTACCGGCAATGACGCCTGTATGAGGTGCCATTTTCGGAGTACGGCATCAGCACCGCTCGGCCATGTGATGCCCTACCCATCAGGTTCTTTCATTTGCTCAAGCTGAACGTCAGCCCGGTGAGCGGGAACGTCTCGCTGCCGCTGGTGTAGCAGACCTCGACCCCGTACTCGAGCTGGGTGGGGACGTCGGTGGCGCTCACCAGACCCCGGGTCACCAACCACCCGAAGGCGGCCAGGATGTCCACCGCGCCCGACTTGACCTGGGTGCCCCGGAAGAACATCAGCTCGCCGCCGTTGTCGTAGAAGCTGTAGGGCACCCCGTCCAAGGTGAGCGACGTGGTGGCC